>CP099650.1:2493757-3117196 GCA_024123915.1 Oxalobacteraceae bacterium OTU3CAMAD1
GCTGGCCGAGAACCTCGACTACCACAACTTCGTGCTGGAGCACTACCTCAAGGCCCCGCGCATCGAATACCAGAAAACCCTGGACGACGCGCTGGCCTACGTGCCGCGCCTGCGCCCGATGGTGACCGACGTTTCGAGCGCGCTGTACGCCGCGCACAAGGCCGGCGCCAACCTGCTGTTCGAAGGCGCGCAAGGCTCGCTGCTGGACGTCGACCACGGCACCTATCCGTTCGTCACCTCGTCGAACTGCGTGGCCGGTAACGCCGCCGCCGGCGCCGGCGTCGGTCCGAACATGCTGCACTACATCATGGGCATCACCAAGGCCTACACCACCCGCGTCGGTTCCGGCCCGTTCCCTTCGGAGCTGCCGACCGATGCAGGCGTTGGCCACCACCTGGCGCAAGTGGGCCACGAGTTCGGCACCGTCACGGGCCGCGCACGCCGCTGCGGCTGGTTCGACGCCGCGCTGCTGCGCCGCTCGGTCCAGATCAACGGCGTCACCGGCATGTGCCTGACCAAGCTCGATGTGCTGGACGGCCTGGAAACGCTCAAGCTGTGCACCGGCTACACCATCGACGGCGTGGCCGTCGACATCTTCCCGTCGGGCGCCGAGGAAGCCGCGCGCTGCGTGCCGGTCTACGAAGAGATGCCGGGTTGGACCGAAAGCACCGTCGGCGCGAAATCGCTGGCCGCGCTGCCGGCCACCGCCCGCGCCTACATCAAACGTATCGAAGAGTTGGTCGGCGTGCCGGTCGACATGGTATCGACCGGTCCGGATCGTGAAGAGACGATCGTTCTGCGTCATCCGTTCGAATAATAAGGAATCAATATGAGCGATCCGCAATCGAACGAAAAACACCTGTGGGTGTCCTGGGACGAGTACCACCGCCTGATCGAGCGCCTGGCGCTGAAGGTCCATGAATCGGGCTGGAAGTTCGACATGGTCCTGTGCCTGGCGCGCGGCGGCGTGCGTCCCGGCGACGTCTTCTCGCGCATCTTCGACGTGCCGCTGGCGATCCTGTCGACCAGCAGCTACCGCGAAGAAGCGGGCACCGTGCGCGGTGACCTGGACATCGCCAAGTACATGACGATGACCAAGGGTCCGTTGAGCGGCAAGATCCTGCTGGTCGACGACCTGGCCGATTCCGGCGTCACCCTGATCAAGGTCATGAAGCATTTGAAGGACAACTTCGAAGGCGTCACCGATGTGAAATCGGCCGTGATCTGGACCAAGGGCAGCTCGGCCTTCAAGCCGGACTACCAGATGGAGGAACTGCCGCATAATCCGTGGATCCACCAGCCGTTCGAGGACTACGACGGTCTGCGTCCGCATCAACTGGCGGCATGGATCAAAAAAGGCGAAGCGGCTCAATAAGCTGTTCGACCAAGGGAGCTTCGGCTCCCTTTTTTATTCAATAAAAAAAACATATGACCCAAGACTTCTTCCAGACCTTCATTTTGCTGGTTCTCGTGACCGACCCTTTCGGCAACGTGCCGCTGTTCGCCAGCGTGCTCAATCCGGTGCCGCCGGCGCGCCGTTCGCGCATCGTCGTTCGCGAATGCGCGATCGCCTTTGTGCTGCTGTTGATCTTCATGTTCTTCGGCCGTCACTTCCTGGCGGCGCTGCATCTGTCGGAAGTGGCGCTGCGCATCGGCGGCGCGGTAATTCTGCTGCTGATTTCGATCCGCATGATCTTCCCGCATCCGGACGGCGTGTTGGGCCGCACGGACGGCGGTGAGCCGTTCATCGTGCCGCTGGCGATACCGGCGCTGGCCGGCCCGTCGGCCTTGGCCACGGTGTTGCTGTTCTCGAGTGAGAGCACCGGCGAGGTGATGGTGCACGTCGCCGCGCTGGCGGCGGTGGCGGTGGTGTGGCTGCTGGTGTTCCTCAGCGCCGAGAAGCTGCAGAAGGTGCTTGGCCCGCAGGTGATGACGGCGTTCGAACGCCTGATGGGACTTATCCTGACGGCGATGTCGGTCGAGATGCTCCTGAGCGGTATCCGGGAATTCGTCAAGACCCTGTAAATCCTACATCTGCCGGAAGTGGTGCAGGTAGCTGCGGCTGACCGGCAGCACCTCCCCACGTCCGCGCAGCTTCAGCTCCGCCGTCTCATTGACGCCCCGGACCACTTCGGCGACGTGCGCCAGGTTGACGATTACCGAGCGGTGCGTCTGCACGAAGCGCTCGGGATCGAGTTGTTCGGCCAGTTCGCGGATGCTCTTGCGGATCAGCGCCTCGCCTTCCTCCCACACCACCAGCGTGTACTTGTCCTCAGCCTTTGCATAACAAACCTGTTCGACCGGAATCAGCCTCACGCTCGTCCCCACCGACGCCTTGATCCATTGCAGCCAGCGCCGCGCTTCGACGCGCTGCCCGAGGCGTCCGGCCAACTGGTCCAGCATTGCATCCAGCGCCGCGCCTCCCGGCAGCGGGCCATCGAGCTGCCGGCGCAATCGCTGTACCGTATCGCTCAGTCGCGCCGGATCGATCGGCTTGACCAGATAGTCGACCGCGCCGTGCTCGAAGGCTTGCAAGGCGTACTGCTCATACGCAGTGACAAACACCAGATGCGCGCGCCGGCCCAGTGCGCGCGCCGCCTCGATGCCGCTCATGCCCGGCATGTGGATGTCCAAAAATACCACCTGCGGCTGATGTAGTTCGAACAGTTCCACCGCCTCGGTGCCGTTGCGGGCGTCGTCCAGCACGCGCAACTCGGGCCACAGCGTGGCAAGGTGGCTGCGCAGGCGTTCGCGCAGCAGCGGCTCGTCATCGGCGATCAGGGCGGTCGGTTGATTCATTGTCTTTCTCCAGGCTGAAAGTGCAGCTCGACTCGCATGCCATGCGGCGTTTCCTCATGCAGATCGAGGCGCGCGTTGGCGCCGTAAAAGCCATGCAGGCGGCTGCGCAGGTTGGACAAGCCGGTGCCCGGCTGCGCCGTCTCCGACATGCCGACGCCGCTGTCGGCGACCCATAGCACCACCTGGCCGGCCGCGTTGTCGTAACGCCCGCCGACGTCGATATGGCCGCCGGAAGGAGAGGGATCGATCCCATGGCGGACGGCGTTTTCGACCAGGGTCAATAAGGCCATCGCGGGAAAGCGCATCGACTCCAACGCCGGCAGCGTGGCGACCGAAAACCGCAGCCGGTCGGGCATCCGCATGTGCATCAGCTCCAGATACGCGCGCACCAGTTGCAGCTCGGCGCCCAGGGTGGCGTCGGCGTCGCCCAGTCGCGGCATGGCCGCGCGCAGGTAGGCGATCAGGTGGCGCAGCACCGGCCCGGCGTTGGGCGAACCGGCGGCCACCAGCGCCTCGACGTTGGCCAGGGTGTTGAACAGGAAGTGCGGCTCGATTTGCGCCTGCAGCAGCCGCAGGCGGGCGTCGACCAGTTCACGCTCGAGCGTGTTCTTTTCGAGTTCGACCTGCAGGCGGTCGGCCCGCTCGCGTTCCCTGCGTTCGGCGCGCATCGCCACCAGCGAGAAGGTGACCCCGAAGAGCACCCCCAGTACCACCATCATGATGTAGCCCGACAGCGTTTTGATATCGCTCAGGTAGGAGATGAAGTGACGGCCTTCCTTGCCGATCGCGGTCATCAGCGCCGCCAGCGGCGCGGCCAGCACCACGGCCATCAGCCGCGCTTTGCCAGTCGAGAGCCAGCGTGGGCGCAAGCGGTCCGCCGCCGAGTAGGCGAACAACAGCACCGCGCCGATAAAGCCGATATGGCCGAACACGATGGCGTACGGCGTGCGGCTCAGTTTGTGCAGAAGCAGCGACAGCAGCAAGGTGAACACGGCGACCACGAGCGCCTGCCGCACGGTCGGCAAGAGGGTGGCTGGGCGGGGAAGGGGAGCGTTCTGCTTCATCGCCTAACGATAACCGCTCGCCGGTCGTCGTTCAAGCCCTAAAAACCGCCGCTGGTCGCATCGTTCGTGCCCGCGCGTTGGAGGGCGGTCGAAGGCCGGCTATCTTGATGGCTACATAACAGCCGGGGAGCACATCATGACGTCCGCACTTTCCATCGATTCCGCGCCATCGCGGCGGCGCACGGCCGACGCCTGGGCGGTGCTCGCGCTATCCGCCGCCGCGCGATTCTGGTTCGTCGCCACAGTGGCGGGGCAATTGGTATTCGCTGCGTATATCGCGTCGCTTTACGGCGGCGCCGCCGTCGACGGCAATTTGGACGGTTGGAACAAGGTCATGACGCATGGCTTCGTGCGCGCCGACCTGGCGGGAAATATCGTCACGGCCGTACACCTGCTGCTGGCTGCGGTGATCATGGTTGGCGGAACGCTGCAGCTCATACCGCGGCTGCGTGCGCGCGCTCCGTCCTTCCATCGGTGGAACGGGCGGGTCTACCTTGTCGGCGCCGTCGTGGCGGCGTTGAGCGGCTTGTACATGGTGTGGTTCCGGGGCGCCGTTGGCGACATGGTGCAGCACCTCGCCATCAGTCTGAACGCGGTGCTGGTCGTCGCGTGCGCCGGCATGGCGGCGCGGCGGGCGCTGTCGCGCGACTTCGCCGCGCACCGGCGCTGGGCGCTGCGCCTGTTCCTGTGCGTGAGCGGCGTGTGGTTCTTCCGCGTCGGGCTGATGTTCTGGCTTGCCGTGAACGGCGGCCCGGCCGGCTTCGATATCAACACCTTCACCGGGCCTTTTCTGAGCTTCCTGGCGTTCGCCCAATATTTGCTGCCGTTGGCCGTGCTTGAAATTTATCTGCGATGTGGCGCCGGCGGCGGGGCGGTCGCGCGTGGCGCCACCGCGCTGCTGCTGGTCGCGTTGACGGTGGCGATGGCGGTCGGCATCGCGGTCGCGACCATGGGGATGTGGTGGCCGAGGATGTGACGGGCGTTCACCCATCCTCCAGGGTGCTTGAATTGAAAAGTTGTGGAAAAGTCTTTACAGTGCGCGGCGAACGCGAGTAGACTTTTCAAAACACTAATGTAACCGGTTACATTCGCATCAAAGTAATCGGTTATATTTTTTAACGCAAATGTAACCGGTTACATTTCCTGAAAGCAGCAAGAATGGCGATAACGATCAAGGACGTGGCGCAAGAGGCTGGCGTGTCGGTGGCGTCGGTGTCGCGTGCGCTCAACGGTCACGCCAGCATCACCGACGACACCCGCAAACACATTCTGGCGGTGGTCAAACGGATGCGCTACATGCCGCACGTCGGCGCCCGCAGCCTGACCACCAGCTTCACCAACACCATCGGCGTGCTGCTGCCCGACCTGTACGGCGAGTTTTTCTCCGAGATCATTCGCGGCATCGACGTCGCCGCGCGCGCCCGTGGCCTGCACCTGATGGTATCGAGCCTGCACGGCGACGCCGACGAAGTGGCGTTGTCGATCCGCGCCATGCGCGGCCGCGTCGACGGCTTGCTGGTGATGTCACCCCATGTGGACGCGGCGCTGCTGTCCGATAACCTGCCCGAAGACCTGCCGATCGTTTTGATGAGCACCGCCGCCGGCGGCACGCAGTACGCGTCCATCTCGTTCGATAACTACAGCGGCGCCTACGCGATGGTGGCGCATCTGGTGGGGCAGGGCTACAGGCGGATCGCCTTCCTCGCCGGCCCGGCAGGTAACTTCGAGGCGCAGGAGCGGCTGCGCGGCTATCACGCGGCGTTGGCCGCGCTGGCGCCGCAGGCGGTCCCGCAAGTGTTTGAAGGCGACTTTTCGGAGGAGTCGGGGCAGCGCGTCGGCCAGGCGCTGGCGCTTGCGGCCGACCGCCCGGACGCGCTGTTCGCGGCCAATGACATGATGGCCATCGGCGCGTTGCTGGAGCTGCGCCAGCACGGCCTGGAGCTGCCGCGCGATATCGCGCTGGCCGGCTTCGATGATATTCGTATTGCGCGGTACGTCAGTCCGGCATTGACGACCGTTCGAGTCCCGATCGTCGATCTGGGTGTGCGGGCGTTGGAGCGCCTCCATGCCCAAATCGGGCAGCCCGGGAACACGCCCGTGACCGCGCACACGCTGGCCGCCGAGCTGGTGGTGCGCGCTTCGACGGGAGGTAGTCAGCACAGTTAGCAGTAGTTTCATGCCTTGGTAGTACACACAAAAAAAGTACACAAAAACAGGAGACAACCATGAACAACACCCTACGGCACACGCCGTCCCTACGCCTGTCCGCAATGGCCGCAGCACTGGCCGCAGCACTGCTGACAGCCATCCCGGCGCATGCGCAACTGAGTAGCGCCACCATCCAGGGCCAGGTTACCAGCGGCGCGGCGCCGTCGGCCGGCAGCCCCGTCACCGCCACCAACCAGTTGAATGGCTACGTCTACAACACCGTCACGCGCGCCGACGGCAGCTATGTGCTGACCGGCGTCGCGCCGGGCACCTACCAGATCAAGGTCGGCGATCAGAAGTCCGAACTGGTGACCGTCAGCGTCGGCCAGACCAGCCAGGTCAACCTGGCGCTGCAAGGCGGTGTGCAGCAAGTGGTGATCACCGGCTCCGCGTCGCGGCGCGATGTCGCCGGTTCCGAGGTCGGCACCTCCGTCTCGCGCGAACAAATCGAGAAGCTGCCGCAGGTCACCCGCAACTTCCTGTCCTTCGCCGATCTGGCGCCCGGTGTGCGCTTCAGCGTCGACAACAGCGGCAACGTCAAGCTGCAGTCCGGGTCGCAGAACCAGGACAACGTCAACGTCTTCATCGATGGCGTCAGCCAGAAGAACAACATCCTTCGCGGCGGTGTCTCCGGCCTTGATACGAGCCGCGGCAATCCGTTCCCGCAATCGGCGATCGCCGAGTACAAGGTGATCGCGCAAAACTACAAGGCGGAATTCGATCAGGTGTCGAGCGCCGCGATCACGGCCATCACCAAATCCGGCGGCAACGAGCTCCATGGCGACGCGTTCTGGGACCACACCGGCACCAATCTCACGGCCAAGGATCCGTTCCAGAAGGAGTCGGAAGAACGGGGTGTCGGTCGTCCGAAGTCGTCGCAAGATCAATACGGCATGACCTTGGGTGGCCCGATCAAGAAGGACGTCGCGCATTACTTCTTCGCCTACGAGGGCAAGAAGATCGACAGTCCGCGCCAGGTGATCGCGCAGCGCACCGATTTGCTGCCCAATGCCGGCATCGTCCCGTCTTTGCTGGCGCAGCAGGGGAATGCGGTATCGAAGTTCAAGGAGGATTTGTTTTTGCTGAAGGTCGACGCCCAGATCGCCAAGAACCAGCGCGTCGAAGCGACCGCGCGGATACGGCGCGAGACCGACATGATTCCAGAGGATGTGAAACTGAGCGTGGCCGAGAATGTTCTTAATCGCAGCAACGATGAGGACCGTCTGGACTTCAAGCACGAGTGGAGTAACGACGATTTCCTCAACGAGGCCCGTATCGGCTACGAGAAGTACAGCTGGAATCCGCATTCGAACGCGAACACGCCGTATATCAAGTATCAGGTCTCGCCGAGCAACACGGATATCAACGTCGTCGACGTGCTGGTTGTCGGCGGCTCGCCGAACAATCAGTTCCGCCAGCAGAGCGGCTTGTTGTTCCAGGACGATCTGACCTACACCGGCAAGAGCGGACACACGATGAAGGCTGGCTTCAAGATCAAGCACATCACCTATGATTTGTCCGGCACCGCGTTCGCCGTCGAGCGGCGCATCGAGCGGATCGACACTGTCACCGGCTTGCCAAGCCTGATCCGCTCCGAAGCCTCGGTGCCGCCGTACGGCGTCGAGTTCTCCAACAACCAGTACGGCATCTACTTCCAGGACGACTGGCAAGCCACCGAGAAGCTGCTGCTCAATCTGGGCATGCGCTACGACTACGAAGACAACATGCTTAACGACAGTTACGCGACGCCGGCCGACCGCGTCGCCCTGTTTGGAAAGCAGGACCCGCGCGATGGCGCGCCCGTCGGCCAGACATACGCGCAGTCGCTGGCCAAGGGCGGCGTCAATATCAATGACTACATCAGCACCGGCAACAGCCGCAAGGCGTTTAAAAAAGCCTTGGCGCCTCGCCTCGGACTCTCCTACGATATCAACGGCGACCGCGCATCGGTGCTGTTCGCCGGTTGGGGCAGGGCGTACGACCGCACCATCGCCAACCATGCGCTGGACGAGGCGCAGAAGAACGCGCAGGCAGGCGGGGAGATCTGGATGATCAAGAACGATCACAAGATGGCCTACACCGATATGTGGAGCTTCGGCCTGCGCCAGGCGCTGGGCGTATGGAACGGGGAGGCGGGTTATACCAATTCGCGCGCCCGCAACCAGTTCAACTGGTTCGGTGGCAACCGCGATCCGCAGGGTGGATGGGGCGGGGCCAGCCCGATCGATCCGATGTTCAATTCCGTGCCAGGTTACGGCACGCTGGTGCTGGGCGATTTCGTCTCGCAAGCAAAGACCGAGTCTGTCTATTTGAAAATGGACAAGCCTTATACCAAGGCTTCGACCTGGAGTCTGGGCGCGACCTATACTTACAGCAAGGCCGAGACCACCAACAAGGAGTGGACCAACGAGATCTTCAACTGGACCTATGGGCGCTTCGCCTCCGCATGGAATCCGTCGACAGACGTCGAGCGCCATCGCCTGGTGGTCGCTGGGGTGTCCGATGGCTGGCTGCCATGGGGCCTGATGTTGTCAGGGAAGGTGACGTTGGGGTCCGGCCTTCCTTACCGCATCACCGACTGCTCGACCGGTTTCAATCAATGCGTGTCTGCCAAAGGCGAAGGTGACCGGTTCCGCCAAGTGGATGTCGGCCTCTCTAAGGAAGTCGGGTTCCGCTTCGGCCGCGTCTCGTTGCGAGCCGACGTACTCAATCTGTTCAACAGCATTAACTACGGCGGCTACGATGGTTGGGGTGGTGGTCCGGGCAATCCGCAGAACCGTTTTGGTGGCGACAACCGCAACCTCGGCAAGCCGAATTCGATGGGCGGCCAGATGCGCACCTTGAAGTTCAGCGCGCGCTACGCGTTCTGAGGAGGCCTGGGTTCATGACCGTATTTTCCAAGCCTCGCGCCTTGCACACCGCCGCAAGCCTCGCGATCGCCGTTTCCGCCTTGTTCGCCGGCGCCGGCGTCGCGCAGGCGCGCGATGCCGCGCTGCCGCCGATGTTCGACGATCTGCAGCGCCGCACCTTCGACTTTTTCTGGGAAACCGCCAATCCGGCCAACGGCCTGGTGCCGGACCGGTATCCGACGCCGTCGTTCTCCAGCGTGGCGGCGGTCGGCTTCGGCTTGACCGCGTATCCGATTGGCGTCGAGCGTGGCTACGTCACGCGCCAGCAGGCGCGCGACCGCGTGCTGGCCACCTTGCGCTTCTTCCGCAACGCGCCTCAGGGAGGCGACAAGGGCACGTCCACCAGTGGTTACAAGGGTTTCTTCTATCATTTCCTGGATATGAAGACGGGCCTGCGGCACGACAAGGTGGAGCTCTCGACGGTCGACACGGCGCTATTCCTGGCCGGCGCGCTGTTCTGCCAATCTTACTTCGACGGCGACGATCCGGCCGAGAAGGAGATCCGCAAGCTAGCCGCAGAAATATATGAGCGGGTAGACTGGACCTGGGCGCAGGCGCGCAAGCCGTCGATCGCGCTGGGCTGGCATCCGGAATCCGGTTTTATCCCCTACGATTGGAAAGGCTACAACGAGGCGATGCTGGTCTACGTGCTGGCGCTTGGATCGCCCACCCATCCGGTGCAACCGGATGCCTGGAAAGCCTGGACCAGCACCTATGCGAACAGCCTGGAAGGCAAGGGCGACAAGGAGTACCTCGCTTATCCATCGCTGTTCATCCACCAGTACAGCCATGTGTGGATCGACTTTCGAGGTATCCGCGACGAGTATATGAGCAAACGCGGATACGACTATTTCGAGAACAGCCGCCGCGCCACCTATGCGCAGCAGGCTTACGCGATCGCCAATCCGCTGCGCTGCAAGGGCTACGGCGCCAACGTCTGGGGTATCACCGCCAGCGATGGTCCGGTGGACAAAACGCTCGACTACGGCGGCATCAAGCTTCCATTCCGCACTTACACGGCGCGCGGCATCGGCGGCTTGAAGCACTACGACGATTGCACGCTGGCGCCGACGGCGGCCGCGTCGTCGCTGCCGTTCGCGCCGGAGATCGTGGTGCCGGCGGTGCTGGAGATGAAGAAGCGCTACGGCGACTGGATTTATGGCCGCTACGGCTTCCTGGATGCCTTCAATCCAAGCTTCGACTACGATATCCCCGTCTCGCAAGGACAAACGATCAAGGGCAAGGGCTGGGTCGACAACGACTATCTCGGCATCGACCAGGGGCCGATCATCGCCATGACGGAAAACTATCGCAGCGATTTCGTGTGGCGCGTGATGCGCGGCCACCCGGTCATCCGGCGCGGCCTCGAACGCGCGGGCTTCACAGGCGGTTGGTTGAAACAGCCGGAGAAGGTCAAACCGGCGGCAGAGATGGCGCCCGCCCAATGACGCGAGGGTTGTCAACGTGCCGGGGCTTCGCACGCGCGATGCTGCTGATGCTGGCCTGCGGCCTGCTGGCATCATGCGCGCCGCGCAAAGAGCAGGGCGTGGTGCTGAAGTTTTGGGCCATGGGGCGCGAGGGCGAGGTGGTCACCGCGCTGATGCCGGAATTCGAACGCACCCACCCCGGCGTGCGCGTCGAAGTCCAGCAACTGCCGTGGACCGCCGCGCACGAAAAGCTGCTGACCGCATTCGCCGGCGACGTCATGCCCGACATTTTCCAGCTCGGGAACACCTGGGTGCCGGAGTTTGCCGTGCTGGGCGCGCTGCTGCCGCTCGATGCGCAGGTCGCCGCCTCGAAGCTGGTGACGCAGGCCGACTATTTTCCCGGCATCTGGGATACCAACATCGTTGACGGCAAGTTGTGGGGCGCGCCGTGGTATATCGACACCCGCGTGTTGTTCTATCGCCGCGATATGTTGGCGCTCGCCGGCTACGCCAAGCCGCCACAAACCTGGGCCGAGTGGATGAAGGCGATGAACGCCATCAAGCGCCGCGTGGGCCCGGACAACTACGCGATCCTGCTGCCGAGCGATGAATTCGAGCCCCTGCTGGCATTGGCGTTGCAGAACGACGAGCCTTTGCTGCGTGACGGCGGCCGCTATGGCAATTTCCGCAGCGCGGGTTTCCGCCGCAGCCTGCAGCTATACGCCGACATGTACGCGCAGAAGCTGGCGCCGATGAACCGCATCACCAACGTCTATCACGAATTCGGCATGGGCTACGTGTCCTTCTACATTTCCGGGCCCTGGAACATGGGCGAGTTCAAACGCCGTCTGCCCGCCGATCAGCAGGAGCACTGGATGACGGCCATCTTGCCCGGGCCTTCCGGTCCGGCGGCTTCCATCGCCGGCGGTTCCAGTCTGGTACTGTCGGCGTCCTCCAAGCATCCGCGCGAGGCGTGGCAGTTGATTGAGTACCTGTCCCGTACCGACACGGCCGCGCGCTTCCACGAATTGACGGGAGATTTGCCGCCGCGCCGCAGCAACTGGAGCGCGCCGCGTCTTGCCAACGATGTCTATGCCCAGGCATTCCGCCAGCAGTTCGAGCGTGTGAAGCCGGCGCCCAAGGTGCCCGAGTGGGAACGGATCGCCACCGAAATGCGGCTGGTCGCCGAGCGTGTAACGCACGGCGAGCTGACGGTAGACCAGGCGGTGGTGGCGCTGGACGCGAAGGCCGACCATATCCTGGAAAAGCGCCGCTGGATGCTGGCGCGGAAGGAGGGGCGATGAACTCGCGCCGCGCCGCTTGGTGCTTTGCCGGCCCCGCGCTGTTGGTGATCAGCGTGTTCTTCTTCCTGCCGGTGCTGGCCGCCCTGGTGATGAGCCTTACCGACTTCGATATCTACGCGTTGGCGAATCTGGACAATCTGCGTTTCGTAGGACTGCGCAACTACGCCGAGCTGCTGCAAACGCCGCTGTTCTGGCAGGCGCTGGGCAATACCCTGTACTTCGTCGTCGTTGGCGTGCCGCTGTCGATCGCTGCCTCGCTTGGCGCGGCGTTGCTGCTGAATTCCCGGCTAACCTGGTTCAAGGGTCTGTTCCGCACGGCTTTCTTCGCGCCGGTGGTGACGTCGCTGGTGGCGGTGGCGGTGATCTGGCGCTACCTGCTGCACACGCGCTACGGCATGATCAATCACGGCCTCGATCAACTGGGCATATCCCCGGTGGATTGGCTGAACGATCCCGATTGGGCGATGCCGGCGATTATCCTGTTCGCCGTCTGGAAGAACTTCGGCTACAACATGATCATCTTCCTCGCGGGCCTGCAAAGCATCCCGGATGATCTGTACGAGGCTGCGGGCTTGGACGGCGCCGGCGTATGGGGGCAGTTCCGCTTCATCACCTGGCCGATGCTCGGGCCGACGATGCTGATGGTGAGTATCCTGAGCATGTCCGCGTACTTCCAACTGTTCGCCGAACCGTACGTGATGACGCAGGGCGGGCCGGTGCAGAGCACCGTCAGCGTGCTGTATTTCATGTACGAGCAGGGTTTCAAATGGTGGAATCTGGGCGCGGCGTCGGCGGTGGCCTTCATTCTGTTCGCGATCATGTTCTGCGTCACCTTGCTGCAACTGCGCTTTGCCAAAGGAGCGGACGCATGACCGCCTTCTCCTGGAAACCGCGCGCGCTGGCGCTCAACGCTGTGATGCTTGTCGCCGGCGCGCTGACATTATTCCCGCTGCTATGGATGCTGTCGGTGTCGCTGATGGAGCCCGGCGAATCGAGTGCGTTCCCGCTGCCGCTGGTGCCGCGCGCCGCGACGCTGCACAACTACCGCGAGCTGTTCACGCATGCCGGCATCGGCCGGTATCTGCTCAATAGTTTGCTGCTGTCGTGCGCCGCGACGGCGTTGTCGCTGCTGTTCAACGTTAGCGCGGGATACGCCTTCGCCAAGCTGCAGTTCCGGGGACGTGACCGGATTTTCAAGGTCATGCTCGGCGCGCTGGTGATACCCAGCCAGGTGGCGATGCTGCCGCTGTTCCTGCTGCTGAAGTATCTCGGCTTGGTCAATACCTATGGTGCGGTGCTGGTGCCGGCGATGGCGGGCATTTTCGGCATCTTCCTTGTGCGGCAATACGCGCTGACGATACCGGATGCGCTGCTGGAGGCGGCGCGCATGGACGGCGCCAGCGAGTTCCGCATCTTCCGCGTCATCGTGCTGCCGCTGCTTACGCCGATCCTGGTCACCTTGGGTATCTTTACCTTCCTCGGCACGTGGAACGACTTTATGTGGCCGTTGATAGTGTTGACCGATAAAGACCTTTACACCTTGCCGGTGGCATTGGCATCGCTGTCGCGCGAGCACGTCCAGGATAACGAGTTGATGATGGCCGGCTCGGTGCTGACCATTTTGCCGGTGCTGCTGCTGTTCCTCGGCTTGCAGCGGTACTACATCCAGGGCCTGCTGGTGGGGAGCGTAAAAGGATGAGGCTCATACATATGCTGACTGCGGGCGTGGTCGCCGCGCTGATGTCGGCGGCTATCGCTGCGGAGCCAACTCGCGTGCTCGATGACTTTTCGTCCATCGACGCATGGCAGGCGCAGGCCTCGGATGGCGTGCAATCCGCCGCAAGCGCCGCCGATGGAGGCTTGCGGCTGGATTTCGATTTCGCGGGCAAAGGTGGTTACGCCTTCGTGCGCCGCGCGCTGCCGCTGGACCTGCCGGACAACTACGAGATTTCGTTCTACGTGCGCGCCGACGCTCCGGTGAATCATTTCGAGTTCAAACTCACCGACGCCAGTGGCGACAACGTCTGGTGGTTCCCGCAGCAGAACTACACATTTCCGAATGAGTGGCAACTGGTGCGTATCAAGAAGCGTCAGGTGCTGTTCGCGTGGGGACCGACGAAGGACCGCGTACTCAAACATGCGGACCGCATCGAGTTTGTCGTCAGCGCCGGCAGCGGAGGTGGCAAAGGTTCCATCTACCTTAAACAACTGACGATTCGTGCGCTGCCACCGGTACCGGATGCCTGGCCGAAGCCGGTCGCGCAGGCGTCGTCCCAACTGCCTGGCGGAGCAGCCGCGCTGGCGGTCGATGGCGATGCGGGTACGGCATGGGCAGGCAAGAACAGTAAGGGGAAAGTCCAGCGGCTGACCATCGATCTTGGCGCGGAGCGGGAGTTCGGTGGCCTTGTGCTGCACTGGCAGGGCCGCCGCTACGCGAGCAACTACGATATCGAACTGTCATCCGATGGCAGACAATGGCGGATGGCACGCCGTGTCGTCGCAGGCAATGGCGGCGACGATCCGTTACGCCTGGCGGAGTCCGAAGCGCGCTATATCCGGCTGGTGCTACGCGACGGGCCGTCGTCGGCCTACGCGCTGGCGGAAGTCGATCTGAAGAATTTGGCTTGGGGCGCGACACCGAACCAGTTTATCGAAGGTGTGGCGCGGGGCGCCCAGCGTGGATTGTATCCACGGGGCTTTTCCGGTCAGCAGTCTTACTGGACGCTGGTGGGCGTCGATGGCGGCGGCGATCACAGCGCGCTCATTTCCGAGGATGGCGCGTTGGAGTCGAAACAGGGCGGCTTTTCGGTTGAACCTTTCGTGCGCGACGGAGGTCGGCTAGTCACTTGGGACGATGTGAAAGTGAGCCAGAGTTTGCGGGAGGGGTATCTGCCGGTGCCAACGGTGGCGTGGCGCCATCGCGATTGGACGATGTCCGTCACCGCCGCCGCCGACGGCACGCCGGCTTCATCGCGATTGCTGGCGAAGTACGAGCTGAAAAACCTTGGCGCGACCGCGCGGCGCATGCAACTGGTTCTGGCGGTACGCCCGTTCCAGGTCAACGCGCCGCGCCAGTTCCTCAATACGCCGGGTGGTTTCAGCGCCATTCACGATCTGCGGTGGGATGGCAAGACGGTCACGGTCAACGGCGATGGCAAGATCTATCCTCTGCAAGCTCCCGCCGGCGTGGCGCTGTCGTCGTTCGACGGTGGCATGCTGCCCGGCGCCGATCGTGGACGATCCAGCCCGCGTAGCCTGCATGACGAAACAGGCATGGCTTCAGCGGCGATGACTTACGACGTAATGCTGCCGCCGTATGGCAGCGTTGTAATCGGCGCCGTGCTGCCGATGGCGGGCGGATCGGCGATGAGCGATATTTCTCCCTCCGGCCGGGACGCCGCCGCGTGGCTATCGGGCCGGCAGGATGCCGTAGCGGCGGAGTGGCGCGACAAGCTGAATCGGGTAACGCTGAAAGTGCCCGGGGCGGGCCAGCATATGGCCGATACATTGCGCTCGTCGCTGGCGCACATGCTCATGACGCGCGAGGGCGCATCGCTGCAACCCGGTACGCGCTCCTACCGGCGCTCCTGGGTACGCGATGGCGCGATGATGTCGGAGGCGCTGTTGCGACTTGGTCAGGCCGATATCGCGGCCGACTACCTGCGCTGGTACGCGCCGTACCAGTTCGACAACGGCAAGGTGCCGTGCTGCGTCGATCGCCGTGGCGCCGATCCGGTGCCGGAAAACGATAGCCACGGGCAGTTGATCTTCCTGGCGGCGGAACTGTATCGCTATACGCAGGACAAGACCTCGCTGGCCGACGCATGGCCGCGCATCGACGCCGCCGCGCGGTATATGGAGGCGTTGCGCCAGTCCGAGCGTGTCGAAGCAAACCGCACGCCGGAGCGCCGCGCTTTCTATGGTTTGATGCCGGCCTCGATCAGTCACGAGGGCTATTCGGAAAAGCCGATGCACTCATATTGGGATGACTTCTGGGCCATGCGCGGCTACAAGGACGCCGTCCATATCGCCGCGGCGCTTGGGAAGACCGATGACGAGCGGCGCCTGGCGGCGGCCCGTGACGAGTACCGGCGTGACCTCTATGCCTCGTTGGATGCCGCAACGGCGGTCCACGGCATTGACTACCTGCCCGGCGCGGCGGAACTGGGCGACTTCGATCCCACGTCGTCGACGATTGCGCTGACGCCCGGCGGCGAGCAGCAGTTCCTGCCACCGGCGATGCTGAAGGCCACCTACGACAAGTATTGGGATTTCTTCCTGGCCCGCCGCGACGGCCGCAAGGCGTGGGAGGACTACACGCCGTATGAGCTGCGCAATGTGAGCGCCTTCGTGCGCCTGGGCTGGCGGGAACGTGCGGCCCAATTGCTGGACTACTTCTACGCCGACCAGCGTCCCGCCAAGTGGAACCAGTGGGCCGAAGTCGTCGGCCGCGACATGCGCCAGCCACGATTCGTGGGCGACATGCCGCACGGCTGGATATCGTCCGACTATATCCGCGCGGCGCTCGACTCGTTCGCGTACGAACGCGAGGCGGATCGGGCACTGCTGCTGGCGGAAGGCGTGCCGTTGGATTGGCTGCGGGGAGAAGGCATCGGCCTTCACGGCTTGCGCACGCCGTATGGGCCGCTCAGCTACAAGTTGGCGGCCGGCGATGGTTCGCTGTCGCTGCAGGTGGAGGCGATGCGGCGCACTCCGCCCGGAGGCGTGGTCTTCACCTGGCCGTGGGATACGGAGCCCGGCGCGGCCACGCTGAACGGCAAGCCGGTGACATGGCAAAACCGGCATATCAGGATCGATAGCCTGCCGGCGGTACTGAAAATTAGTGGCGCACCGTTATAACTTCGAGATCACAAGGATCATCAAATGAGTAAATCCATCCAGTTTCCCAGCGACTTCCTGTGGGGTAGCGCGACGTCTGCGTATCAGATCGAAGGCTCGCCGCTGGCCGACGGCGCTGGCCCGAGCATCTGGCACCGCTTCTGCGCGGTGCCGGGTAATGTGCGCGATGGCGACAACGGCGACGTCGCCTGCGACCATTACAACCGCTACAAGGAAGATGTTGCCCTGATGGTGAAGCTGGGGTTGAAAGCCTATCGTTTCAGCGTGTCGTGGAGCCGCATCCTGCCGCAAGGGCGCGGCGCCGTGAATCAGGCGGGCCTGGATTTTTACAGCCGCCTGATCGACGAGCTGCTGGCCAACGGTATCGAGCCCATGCTCACGCTGTACCACTGGGATTTGCCCGCCGCGCTGGACGACCGGGGTGGCTGGCTCAATCCGGACATCGCCGACTGGTTCACCGACTATGCGCGGATACTGTTCCAGGCCTTCGATGGACGGGTCAAGTCGTGGGCGACGCTTAACGAACCCTGGGTGGTCACCGACGGCGGCTACATGCACGGCACCCTGGCGCCGGGACACCGCAGCGTGCACGAGGCGGCGCTGGCCAGCCATAACCTGATGCGCGCGCACGGTAGCGCCGTCAAGGCGTATCGGGAGGTGGGTCGGCATCAAATCGGCATCGTGGTCAATATCGAGCCTAAGTATCCCGCCAGCCAGTCGCAGGCCGATCTCGATGCCACCCGGCGCGCCGACGCCTACATGAACCGCCAGTACCTCGATCCGATCTTCCTGGGCGCCTATCCGCCGGAGCTCAAGCAGATGTTTGGCGAGGCTTGGCCGGATTGGCCCGCCGCCGACTTCGAGTTGATCGGCCAGAAGCTGGACTTCGTCGGCATTAACTACTACACCCGCAGCGTGGTGCGCGATGAGCCCTCCAACTGGCCGTTGAAAGTGGCGCCGGTCCGCCAGACCCAGGCGACCTACACGGAGACGGGATGGGAGGTGTTCCCGCAGGGGCTGACGGATACGCTGGTCAACTTCAAGCGCCTGTACGGCGATACGCCGCTGTATGTGATGGAAAACGGCTCGGCGTTCTACGATCCGCCGCAGGCCGAGGGAGGGCGGGTGCACGACCCGCTGCGCGTCGATTGCCTGCGCAAGAATATGGGCGCCATCAGCGCCGCGCTGGAAGCGGGCGTCGATCTGCGGGGCTACATGGTATGGTCGCTGTTGGACAATCTGGAGTGGTCGTTGGGCTTTTCCAAACGCTTCGGCATCATCCACGTTAATTTTGAAACACAGCAGCGCACGCTGAAAGACAGCGCCATGCTGTACGCCGATATCGTCGCCAGCAATGGCGCGTGTCTCAATCAAGTAGCCGGAAAAGCCTCATGAATAATCGTTTAGAAAACACCTTTGCGCGTGGCGCGCGGTTGCTCTCCAACGGCAGCTTCACCACATTGATCACCGGCGCCGGCATGGGTTTCAGCCGGGTCGGCGACATGGCCCTGTCGCGCTGGAGCGGAGACCGCGTCGAGGACGGCGAGGGCTCTTTTGTCTATCTGCGCGACACCGTCAGCGGCGAGGTCTGGTCGCTGGGCTTGCAGCCTGGCGGCCCGGGGGACGCGGTCAGGACCTCCGGCGGCGAGGCTGGCAGCTTCTGGATTGGCGTCTCGGCGCATGGCATCGCGGCGCATATGGAGATCGCCGTCGATCCCGCGCGGGACCTCGAACTGCGCAGCGTGGTGCTCAAAAATACCGGCTCCACCGAGCGCAATATCGAGGTGACCAGCTATCTGGAGGTGGTATTGAATCGACAAGCGGATGAAGCCTCTCATCCGGCTTTCTCCAAATTGTTCGTGCAGACCGAGCATGACGCCGCCACAGGCGCCTTGCTGGCGCGGCGCAGACCGCGCGGCGAGGGCGATGCGGCGCTGTGGATGGTGCATGCCGCCGCCGGTGGCGCCGCCGCCGGGTTTGAGACGGATCGCACGCGCTTTGTGGGACGCGGACGCGAGCTGCGCTCGCCGGCCGGCATGGACGGAGAACTCTCCGGCACGGCCGGGAATGTGCTCGATCCGGCATTCAGCCTGCGCCGCGCGGTGACGCTGGCGCCAGGCGCGCACGCCAGCGTGGCATTTATCCTGGGCGCGGCGGACAGTCGCGAGCACGCGCTCGCGTTAGCCGGAGGCCTGGACCCGGCGGATCGTGCGCCGATCAATGCCGCCCGCGCCGCCCAGCAGGCGCTCGAGCAGCGACTGGGTTTGAGCTCGGACGATGCGACTTATTTGCAGCGCTTGGCGGGTGCGATGCTGTATGGCGAGCCGGCGGTACGCGCACCGCGGCATACTGCGCGTGAGGTCGAAACTTCCGCCGATATCGCTTCCGTCCTTTCTTCCTACGCTCTTCCGGCCGGGCCGTTGGCCGTCCTGTGGGTCGATGGCGCCGACGATGCCAACGCCCGTTTGTTGCTGCGTGCTCGCGCTTACTGGGCCGTGCACGGCTTCAAGGTCGACCTTTTACTGCTGGATCGTGACGGCGCTTACAAGGATGTGGAAGGCGTCCATGTGCGCAAACCGGAAAAGTTCAAAAAGCAGGATCTCGCCTTGATCGAAATGACCGCGCTGTTGGTTGTCCGCGGCCGGATGCCGGTGCTGGATGTCGACGTCGGCGCCGCCGCCCAGCCGCCTGCCATGCGCACTGCGCAAGCGGATGGACCGGCGACGGTGCCCGGCCGCGCCGTGCTGCATCACTTTAATGGCTATGGCGGGTTTACCGATGCCGGCGACGAGTATGTGATCCGCATGGACTGGAGCGCAGCCGATGGGCTGCGCCGTCCGCCGCTGGCCTGGACCAACGCGATATCGAACGAGGGATTCGGCTTTTTGGTCAGTGAAAGTGGCGCGGGCTACACCTGGAGCCGCAACAGCCGCGTCCACCGGTTGACGCCATGGTCCAACGACCCGATACGCGATCCGCACGGCGAGGCGCTGTATCTGCGCGACGAGGACACTGGCCAGTACTGGTCACCGGTGCCCGGTCCGGCACCAGCGTGCGCTGGATACGAGGCGGCGCATGGTTTTGGCTACACGCGCTTCAATCATTTTAGCCATGGCCTGGAGCAGGATACGGTGATGTTCGTGCCGCGCCATGAGCCGGTCAAGATCGTGCGTGTGCGGGTGACCAATCGCGACGCGGTTGCGCGCCGCGTGTCGCTGTTCTCGTACCAGCGACTGGTGTTGGGAGGAACGCCGGCCGAGAGCAGCCGGTTCGTCATCACCGAGCTGGATGCCTCGGGAACGCTGCTGGCGACCAATCCACTCGCCGGCCAGTTCGCGGACGGTGTCACGTTTGCCGCCGCTTTGCCGGGTGATGGCGCGGCGGTGCATCACAGCGCTGATCGCGAAGCCTTCATCGGCCAACACGGCGACCTTGCCAAGCCTGTCGCGTTGGCTGACGCACAATTGAACGGCGCGACAGGCGCCGGCCTCGATCCCTGCGCGGCGTTCCAGACGACGCATGACCTGGCGCCGGGCGCCACGCTGGAATGGGTTGTGCTGCTGGGCGAAACGCAGGAGCGCGCGACGGCGCTGGAACTGGTGCGGCGCTACGCAGCCCCAGGAGCGGTTCAGCAGGCGCTCGAAGAAATCACCGCCTTCTGGCGCGACACCGTCGGCGCCGTGCAGGTGCGCACGCCGGTGGCCGCCATCGACTTGATGCAGAACGGCTGGCTGGCCTACCAGAACCTCAGCTGCCGCATCTGGGGACGCTCGGCGTTCTACCAATCCGGCGGCGCGTTGGGCTATCGCGACCAGTTGCAGGATTCCAGCGCGATGATTTACGCGCGTCCGGACTTGACGCGTCAGCAGATCCGCATCCACGCGGCGCACCAGTTTGTCGAAGGCGACGTGCTGCACTGGTGGCATACCGCGCCGCTGGAACGCGGGTTGCGCACGCGTTTCTCCGATGACCTGCTTTGGCTCCCATACGTTACCGCCTTCTATATCAAGACCACCGGCGACTGGAGCGTGCTCGATGAAGTCGAACCATTCCTGACGGCGCCGTTGCTGGAGGAGGGCGAGGACGAGGTTTATCTGAAACCGTCGTTGTCGGGCGAAAGCGCCGTCGTCTACGAGCATTGCTGCCGCGCGCTGGACCGCTCGCTGACCCAGGGCGCGCACGGCCTGCCGCTGATGGGCACCGGCGACTGGAACGACGGCATGAACCGCGTCGGCCGCGAAGGGCGCGGCGAAAGCGTATGGATGGGCTTTTTCCTGTCACGCATCATCAAGGATTTCCTGCCGATCTGCGAACGGCGTGGCGATACCGCACGCGTCGCCATTTACAGCGCATATCACGATCATCTGGACCATGCGCTGAACGATGGCGGCTGGGACGGAGAATGGTATCGCCGCGCTTATTACGACAACGGCGCCGTCATCGGTTCCAAGGACAGCGACGAATGCCAGATCGACGCGCTGGCGCAGGCGTGGGCCGTGATCTCCGAGGCGGCGCCACCGGCACGGGCGGCACAGGCGCTCGACGCGCTGGAGCAACGGCTGGTGTCCGAACAGGATGGCCTGATACGGCTGCTGACACCTGCTTTCGTCAACACGCCCAACGATCCGGGCTACATCAAGGGTTACGTGGCGGGCGTGCGGGAGAACGGTGGCCAGTACACCCATGCGGCATGCTGGGTGGTGCGCGCGATGGCCGAAGCGGGACGCCGCGACCGCGCCGCGCCGCTGCTGGAGATGCTCAGCCCAGTGACCCATGCGCGCGACATGGCGGCGGTGGCCGTTTATCAGGTCGAGCCGTATGTCATCGCGGCCGATGTTTACGGCGAGGCGCCGCATGTGGGGCGCGGCGGCTGGACCTGGTACACAGGATCGTCCGGCTGGATGTACCGGGTGGGGCTTGAGTCGGTGCTGGGATTCAGCATCGAAGGCGGCGACACCATTGTGATGGCGCCACGCATCCCGGACGACTGGCCGGAGTTCAGCATCCGCCATCAGTTGCCCGATGGCGGCGGCAGCTACGAGATCAAGGTACTCAATCCCGGGCGCAGCGCCAAGGACGTCGTATCGGTTACCCTTGACGGCACGGCGCTCGCGGCCGACGACGGCGTGGCGCGCATTCCGCTGCTGCGCGATGGCGCGGTCCATCGCGTTGAACTGGTGTTGGGTTGAGGGGAAACCATGGCAGGAGTAGACATTCGCGGCATACGCAAGGGGTTCGGCCAACAGCCCATCCTGCGCGGTATAGACCTGAGCATCGCCGACGGCGAGTTCGTGGTGTTCGTCGGGCCGTCGGGTTGCGGCAAATCGACCTTGCTGCGCACGATCTGCGGGTTGGAAACCGCCGACGAAGGCACGGTGAGTATCGGCGGTCGCGACATGACGCACGTGACGCCCGCCGCGCGGGGCATCGCGATGGTGTTCCAGAGCTATGCGCTGTATCCGCACATGACGGTATTCGACAACATGGGCTTCGCGCTGAAGATGGCGGGACTGTCGCGCGACGAGATAAGGACCAAGGTGGAGCAGGCGGCGGCCACGCTGCGTATCGAGCCGCTGTTACAGCGTAAGCCCAAGGAGCTGTCGGGCGGGCAGCGGCAGCGGGTGGCGATCGGGCGCGCGATCGTGCGTCAGCCGCAGGTGTTCCTGTTCGACGAGCCGCTGTCCAATCTCGACGCCTCGCTGCGGGTGCAGATGCGCATCGAGCTGAAAAACCTGCACCGCACCCTGGGCAGCACGATGATTTATGTGACCCACGACCAGGTGGAGGCGATGACCTTGGCCGACCGCATCGTCGTGCTGCGCGGTGGGCAGGTGGAGCAGGTGGGGGCGCCGCTGGATTTGTATCAGCGGCCGGCCAATATGTTCGTCGCCGGCTTTCTCGGTTCGCCGGCGATGAATTTCCTGACTGGCGTGGTGGAGCTGCTGGCAGGGCAGGCGATGGCGGTGCGGCTGGCCGGCGGCGCGCTGGTGCCGATCGGCGCACGCGATGGACTGGCGCCCGGATCGCCGGTGTCGCTCGGCGTGCGCGCCGAGCACATGGCGCTGGCGCCGCCGGATTCGGCAGGTGGCGGTGCCGCCGGCATTCCGGTCACGGTGCAGGCGGCGGAGTTGCTGGGCGACGCCAGCTACATTTACCTGACGCCCGACGGTGGCACGACCCAGCTGATTGCAAGGGTGGATGCCGACGCGCGGTGGCAGGCCGGGCAAACAGCGGTGATCCGCGTCGAGCAGGCCCGTTGGCACGTCTTCGATGATTCCGGACAGGCCGTCTATTAAATTCTATTGAATTCGCCTATGCGCGCCAACCGGCGCGCAGGTAGTCTCCCGTCTAAAGATCGCTTGACCGCGAGATTCTATCGGCCTATAGTTAGATGAATGTCTAATTAGATGAATGACTAATGAATGCCTCCAACAACGCCTTTAAAGCCATCGCCGACCCGGCGCGGCGCGAAATCCTGCGGCTGCTGCGGCAAGGCGAGATGACGGCCGGCGATCTGGCGGGGCATTTCGATATGAGCAAGCCTTCGATGTCCCACCATTTCGCGGTGCTCGCCGAGGCTGACCTGATCACCAGGCGGCGCGATGGCCAGACCATCTGGTACGGGCTCAATACCACGGTGCTGCAGGATGTGTTGGCGTGGGTGATGGATCTGACCGACACGGAAGCCAAACCCGTACAGAAAACAGAGCAAAAAGGGAGAAAAAAGTGAGAACGCGTTATCTCGTCGTCTGTCTGTTGTTGATCGCTGCCGCCTGCGCCGCGCTCGCGTACTGCTGGCCGCTGCTGCCCGAACAGGTGCCTGTGCACTGGAACATCGAAGGCCAGGTGGACGGCTATGCCGGGCGCGCCGTGATGTGGGCGCTCGGTCCCGGCGGCATGGCGTTGTTCACGGTGGTGGGATTGGCGTTACCGGCGCTGTCGCCAAAGCGCTTCGGCATGACGGAGTTCCTGCCGACCTATTATTACATCGCCGGCTTGGTGGTGTGTATGCTGGGCTATGTGTTCACGCTGGTGCTGATCGCCGGGACTGGCGGCGAGGTGTCGATGCAGCGCGCATTGCCGGCGGGGCTGTTCCTGCTGCTTATCCTCATGGGGAACCCTTTGGGCAAGGTCCGCCGCAATTTCTACGTCGGCATCCGCACGCCCTGGACGTTGGCCAGTGAGCGCGTGTGGTACGCCACGCACCGCATGGCGGCGCGGCTGATGGTCGCCAGCGGTTTGCTCGGCTTGCTGGCGCTGTGGATGCATGCGCCGGGGTGGGGCATCTTGCTACTGGGGCTGGCATGGACGCCGCTCGTGGTCCTCTACTCGCTGCTGCACTATAAGAAGCTGCAGAATAATCATCAACTCGAATCGCACTAACCGGAGGTTTGCCCATGCGCTGTAAATTCTTATTCGCTATGCTGGCGTTGTCCAGCGCCGCCCACGCGGGCAGCTATACCGAACGTTTGGTTACCCAGGCCGTCGCGGGCGGAACCTTGTATGGCACCGAGTTGATACCCGAGGGCGGCGCCAAGGTGCCGGTGGTGTTGCTGCATTCCGGTTCCGGGCCAACGGACCGCGACGGCAATAGCGAAGCGGCCTCGCTGCTCAATAATTCGCTGCGCATGCTGGCCGAATCGCTGGCGCAGCAAGGCATCGCGACGGTGCGATACGATAAGCGCGGTGTCGCTTCCAGCGCCGGTTTGGTCAAGGAGGAATCCGATCTGCGCCTCGATAGTTATGTCGATGACGCCGTGGTCTGGATGCGCCAGCTGCGCGCGGACAAGCGCTTCTCGCGCGTGGTGATGGCGGGGCACAGTGAAGGTGCGCTGATTGCGCTGGTGGCATGCCAGCGCGCCAAGGCGGATGCCTGCGTGTCGATCTCCGGCCCGGGCCATCCTTTGGCCGACATCCTGCGCGATCAGCTCAAACCCAAGCTTCCACCCGCGCTGGCAGGCGCGAACGAACGCATACTGGTCGCGCTGGAACAGGGCACGTCGGTGGAAGATCTGCCACCGGAGCTGATGATGTTGTACCGGCCGTCGGTGCAGCCTTATTTGATATCGTCCTTTAAGACCGACCCGCGCAAGGCGATCGCCGCGCTGAAAATGCCGGTGCTGATCGCGCAGGGGACGACCGACATCCAGGTCGCGGTGAAAGAGGCGCAGGCCCTGTCGGCGGCCGCGCCGTCGGCCAAGCTGATGGTCATCGACGGCATGAATCATGTACTGAAGATGGTGCCTGCCGATCCCGCTGCGCAAAGGGCGTCGTATAGCGATCCAAACCTGCCGCTGGCCCCGCAACTGAGCGAGGCCGTGGCGGCCTTCGTCAAACAGCGCTGACGGACCTTAACCCTCGCGCCGTTCGACCTTGCCGTCGGTGTGGCGCGCGAAGCGCGTGGGATCTTCGCCATGCACCGGGGCGCCATCGGGCCAGGGCCAGCCACCGAAGCCGGTTTGCCGGTAGTCCGCGTGGGCCTGGCGGATCTCCTGCTCATTGTTCATCACGAACGGACCCGATTGCACCACCGGTTCGCCGATCGGCCGTCCTTGCAGGATCAGGAACTGCGCCTTGCCGGCGGCGCCGTTCACCAGCTGTAAAGGCGCGTCGGTGCGCACATCGTTGACGCTGCGCGATGTCAGCGGCTGGCCGCCAAGGCTGGCGCCCTCGCCGTCGAAGTAGTACAAGGCCCGTTTGGTGTGGGCGCCGCGCGCGGGCGGCAGCGTCCATTGCGCGCCGGGTTCCATCGTCACCACCCAGATCGCGACGTCGCTGTCCTCGGCGGCGGCCCAGGAGTCCGGCGGCGGGGGCAGGGCTTCGGCGCCTCCCACGCGGCCGGCGACGCAGACCACCTCGGTGCGCGCGCCGTTGGCGTCTACCACGGTCTCCCTGGGAACGTCCTCCGACCACAGCATGGTGAAGTGCGGCTCGGCGAACTTGCTGCGGGCCGGCAGGTTAAGCCAGATCTGGAACAGTTCGAGCGGATTGTCGTCCTGCGTCTTCAGCAGCGGGAACATCTCCGAGTGGACGATGCCGCGTCCGGCCGTCAGCCACTGCACGTCGCCGGCGCCGAAGCGCGCGGCCGCGCCCAGCGAATCGGCGTGATCGATCAGGCCATGGCGCACGATGGTCACCGTCTCGAAGCCGCGATGCGGGTGGCCGGGAAACCCCGGCACCTGCTCGCCGTGGTACATATTCCAGCCGTCGATACTCTTGAAATCCTGCCCCAGGCTACGCCCCGCCAGCGATGCGGCCGGACCGAACTTGCCGTCGCCCTTGGGGTACTTGTCCACGTGGTGAACGCAAAACAGGAACGGGTCCATGGTGGCCCACGGGAAGCCCAGCGGGCCGCTGCTTAAAATCGGATTCGTCATAGCGGCCGGTCAGTTCGGGGTGGGTGGCGTGTCCGCGCCCGGCGCGCCGAACAGCTGCTGCTTGAGGCCATGCAGCTGGTCGCGCACCTGCGCGGCTTTTTCGAACTCCAGGTTCTTGGCGTGATCGAGCATGGCCTTCTCCAGGCGCTTGATCTCCTTGCTGATCTGCTTCTCGCTCATCGACTCGTACTTGGCCGCCTCCTGCGCCACCTGCAGGTTCTCGCGCGCGTCCTGCGGGCTGTAGACGCCGTCGATCATGTCCTTGATGGTCTTGCTCACGCCGCGCGGCACGATGCCGTTGGCGGCGTTGAAGGCGATCTGCTTGGCGCGCCTGCGTTCGGTCTCGCCGATGGCGCGTTCCATCGAATCGGTCATGCGGTCCG
This sequence comes from Oxalobacteraceae bacterium OTU3CAMAD1, assembly GCA_024123915.1. NCBI lineage: Bacteria > Pseudomonadati > Pseudomonadota > Betaproteobacteria > Burkholderiales > Oxalobacteraceae > Oxalobacteraceae bacterium OTU3CAMAD1. The sequence continues at coordinate 2,520,089 of CP099650.1, forward strand.
CGTACAGCAGCGCCACGCCGTTGAGGTTACGCGCGGCGCGGCCGATGGTCTGGATCAGCGAACGCTCGGAACGCAGGAAGCCTTCCTTGTCGGCGTCCAGGATCGCCACCAGCGACACCTCCGGTAAATCGAGGCCCTCGCGCAGCAGGTTGATCCCGACCAGCACGTCGAAGGTGCCGATGCGCAGGTCGCGCAGCAGTTCGACCCGTTCCACGGTCTCGATATCGCTGTGCAGGTAGCGCACCTTGATGCCATGGTCGCTCAGGAACTCGGTCAGCTGCTCGGACATGCGCTTGGTCAGCGTGGTCACCAGCACGCGCTCGTGCTTGGCGACGCGGTCGGTGATCTCGGACATCAGATCCTCCACCTGCGAACGGGCGGGGCGCACGATGATCAGCGGATCGACCAGGCCTGTCGGCCGCACCACCTGCTCGACCACCTGGTCGGCGTGCGAGTTCTCGTAATCGGCCGGCGTGGCGGAGACGAAAACCGTCTGCCGCATCTTCTGTTCGAATTCCTCGAATTTCAACGGTCGGTTGTCCAGCGCCGATGGCAGGCGGAAGCCGTAGTCCACCAGATTGGTCTTGCGCGAGCGGTCGCCGTTGTACATGGCGCTCAATTGCCCGATCAAGACGTGCGACTCGTCGAGGAACATCAACGCGTCCTTCGGCAGGTAGTCGACCAGGGTCGGTGGCGGTTCGCCGGGCATGGCGCCGCTCAGATGGCGCGAGTAGTTCTCGATGCCCTTGGTGAAGCCGATTTCGGCCATCATCTCCAGATCGAAGCGGGTGCGCTGTTCGATGCGCTGTTCCTCTATCAGCTTGTTCTCCTTGCGGAAGAACTCCAGGCGGTCGCGCAGTTCCAGCTTGATGCTCTCGACCGCGCGCAGCACGGTCGAACGCGGCGTGACATAGTGCGAGCCGGGATAGACGGTGAAGCGCGGGATCTTTTGCTTGACGCGGCCCGTCAGCGGATCGAACAGCTGGATCGATTCCAGCTCGTCGCCGAACAGATCGAGGCGCACCGCCAGCTCCGCATTCTCGGCCGGGAAGATGTCGAGCGTGTCGCCGCGCACGCGGAAGGTGCCGCGGCCGAAATCGACCTCGTTGCGCGTGTACTGCATCTGGATCAGGCGCGCGATGATGTCGCGCTGGGAGACGCGGTCCTTCTGGCGCAGGGTCAAAATCATCTGGTGGTATTCGGTGGGATTACCGATACCGTAGATGGCCGACACGGTGGCGACGATGATGACGTCGCGCCGCTCCATCAGCGACTTGGTGCACGACAGGCGCATTTGCTCGATGTGCTCATTGATGGACGAATCCTTTTCGATGAACAGGTCGCGTTGCGGCACGTAGGCTTCCGGCTGATAGTAATCGTAGTACGAGACGAAGTATTCGACCGCGTTCTCCGGGAAGAATTCGCGGAACTCCGAGTACAACTGCGCGGCCAGCGTTTTATTCGGTGCGAACACGATCGCCGGACGGCCCTTGCGGGCGATCACGTTGGCCATCGTGTAGGTCTTGCCGGAGCCGGTCACGCCGAGCAAGGTCTGGAAAAACAGGCCGTCGTCGATGCCTTCGCACAGCTTGTCGATCGCCGCCGGCTGGTCGCCGGCGGGCGGGAAGGGCTGGTGCAATTTGAACGGCGAATCCGGGAAGGTAACAACCGTTGCCGTGGGGGTATCTACTACTGGTAATTCAGCCATCGTGGTCCGACCTTTGTTAAAATAATGGCCTGCCAGCGGCCTGAAGTAGTTTTTGAGGGGCGCTGTCTACGTTCATCCGCTGCGAAACGCTTCCAATCGAATCCAATCTTATCATGACGAATCCTAGCTTGTTCAGCGCCATCGACATGGCACCACGCGACCCGATCCTGGGTATCACCGAAGCCTTCAACGCCGACCAAAACCCAGCCAAAATCAATCTGGGCGTCGGCGTTTATTATGACGACAACGGCAAAGTGCCTCTGCTGTCTTGCGTACAGAAAGCGGAAGAAATCCTGATCGCGACCCCGGCCCCGCGCACCTACCTGCCGATCGAAGGCCTGGCTGCCTATGACAAGGCGGTGCAAGAGTTGGTATTTGGCGCCGACAGCGCGGTAATTCAAGAGAAACGTGCGGTCACCGTGCAAGCCATCGGCGGCACCGGCGCGCTGAAAATCGGCGCCGACTTCCTCAAGCGCTTCGCGCCCGATTCGCAAGTCTACATCAGCGATCCAAGCTGGGAAAACCACCGCGCGCTGTTCGAAAGCGCCGGTTTCACCGTCAATAACTACGCCTACTACGATCCTGCCACCCACGGCGTCGATTTCGCCGGCATGCTGGCCGCGTTGAAGGCCATGCCGCGCGGCTCCATCGTGCTGCTGCACGCGTGCTGCCACAACCCGACCGGCGCCGATCTGACGTCGGCCCAGTGGAATGAGGTTATCGCGGCCGTCACCGGCGGCGGCCTGGTGCCGTTCCTCGACATGGCGTACCAGGGCTTCGGCGCCGGTATCGCCGAAGACGGCGCCGTGGTGCGCCGCTTCGCCGCCGCCGGCGGTCCGCTGCTGGTGTCGAACTCGTTCTCGAAATCGTTCTCGCTGTACGGCGAGCGCGTCGGCGCGTTGAGCGTGGTCGCCGCCAGCGGCGAAGAGGCGAGCCGTTTGATGTCGCAATTGAAGCGTGTCGTGCGCACCAATTACTCCAACCCGCCCGTGCACGGCGGCAAGGTCGTCGCCACGGTGCTGACCACGCCGGAACTGCGCCAGATGTGGGAAGACGAGCTGGCCGGCATGCGCGTGCGCATCAAGGAAATGCGCGAGGCCTTCGTCGAGAAGCTGAAGGCCAAGGCGCCAGCGCACGACTTCGCGTTCGTGCGCGACCAGGTCGGCATGTTCTCGTACTCGGGCCTGACCAAGGCGCAGGTCGATCAACTGCGCGAGCAGTCGATCTACGCGGTCGACACCGGCCGCATCTGTGTGGCGGCGTTGAATTCGCGCAATATCGACATCGTTATTGACGCCATCGCCAAAGTGCTCTAAACTCTTGCTTCTTCGGGTTGAGCAGTTGCTTGATCCGAATGGCAACACGGAATACCGAAATAAGTTGCGCTGATAGAAATCTTTCTTGATGGCGTGAACGAAACAGTATAAAATGTTGCCTCTAATCCCTGATAGCTCAGTTGGTAGAGCGACGGACTGTTAATCCGCAGGTCCCTGGTTCGAGTCCAGGTCGGGGAGCCAGAATTTTAAAGCCTCATGTGTACTTACAACGCTGAAAATCGTTGTAAAGTCACATGGGGTTTTTTCCATTGCGCGCCCGCATGTGTTCACATTCCACATTGTTTCTAAAATGTAATTCTTGATGTTCTCTTGTTATGGCGTATAGTTATCGAGTTAATACTAAGAAATTCTCGTTTAATCGGGATAACTATAACGGGGTGTGAAATGTCCAAAATGAAAGCTTTAGCCGTCGTCGCAGCCTTCACCGTTCTCAGCCCCGCAGCGTATGCGTCGGTCGAGTTGATCCACAACGGCGGCTTCGAGTCCGCCGGCGGCTTCAGCGGTGGTTTTGAAACCATCGGCTCCGGCCTTGATGGCTGGACCATCGGCGGCACGGTCGACTTGATCAACACCTATTGGACGCCGGCCTCCGGCAGCTACAGCCTGGACTTGAATGGCGGCGGCGCCGGATCGATCTCGCAGTCGTTCGCGACGGTGGTGGGGCAGACGTACAACGTCAGCTTCAGCCTGGCCGGCAACCCGGTCGGCGGCGGCGACAAGTTCTTCTACGCCAGCGTGAACACGCCGATCACCTATACGTTCGACATCGACGGCAAGACCACCGCCAACATGGGCTGGGTCAGGAGGAGCTTCAGTTTTGTCGCCACCTCGGATACCAGCACGTTGAGCTTTGTGGGCGATCCTTATCATAGCTACTACGGCGCCGCGCTGGACGACATCTCGGTCGTGGCGGCGGTGCCGGAGCCCGCCACCTACGGCATGATGCTGGTCGGGCTGGCGATGGTGGGCCGTCTGGCGCGTCGGCGAAAATAGTTGCTTATAGTTGCTTTTTGGGCTGGGCAAATCCAGGTTGAGCGGCTATAATTCTGGCCTCAATTCCCTGATAGCTCAGTTGGTAGAGCGACGGACTGTTAATCCGCAGGTCCCTGGTTCGAGTCCAGGTCGGGGAGCCAGAATACAAGCGGCCCAGCGAGAAATCGCTGGGCCGCTTTCGTTTGGATATTACCCACATATTACCCAAGTGGGTAATATTCCCTCTCTCCGTAGACACTCATTCGCGATTCAGATCCCCCCGTGTCACAACCGCTTCGGTGCCCGATGCGTCACGATGAAGTGCCAGACTGGTGAGAAAGCGCGTATTTCCATGGTGAATTATGGAGTATAGTAAATAATTCACGTTGCTTTTTGGGAAGGCTTTCTCTCCTGGATTTGCATTGGGTTCACTCATCCGTATCCTTCTTCGGACAGTGCGCCTTGCCGTGGATTAGCCTTTGCCTCGCACGAAGAGGCAATCGACCCAGACATCATTTCGAGCCGAATCTAGCAATGACCAACCGTTCTGCCAACGCAACGATCAAGGGTTACTTTTACCAGTTCGACCACACGGTGGTACAGGTCCTTTCCGCGACTTCCCCGACCTCGGCTATTACCGTCGAAGGCATCGAGGACGTCGATCTTGAAACGGGCGGTGAAAGCGTACTAACCCAGTGCAAATACTACGAGGCCACTGACTACAACCATTCCGTCATCAAGGATGCGGTGATTCACATGTTGCGGCATTTCAAGGGCGACGGTTGCCCTGTTACCAAAGGCTCCCGCTATCGTATCTACGGCCATTACAGCGCAGGACAGGAAAAGCTTCCCGCAGTTCTTGACATTGCGTTTATGAAGAAGCACCTGCTTACTTACACGTCCAAGGGCGTAACGCATGAGATGCACAACGAGCTTGCCGTTACCGATGAGGAGCTGGCACGCTTCCAAGCCCTTCTTGAAATTGACATTCGGGCTAAGTCCTACGACGACCAGCAGGATGAAGCGAAGCGGCTCCTGAAATCGCAGATTCCCGGCTGCCAGCAGGAGGATGCCGAGGCATTCTACTATCCGAACGCCATTAACGTGATTCAGTCCCTGGCTATCCAGGCTGATGCCAAAGACCGAAAGATCACGAAAGCCAAGTTCATTGAAGCAGTGAATCGCAAGGACCTCGTGTTCAGCGTCTGGTTGCGTAAAAAATTCGGTGACGAATACTATGCCCGTGCGGTCAAGAAGAAGCATTTCCGTTTTCCTTCGTCAACGAGAGTGCCCAAGTCGGTGCGCGTTTTCGCGTTGGATGCCACGTCGGAATTCGACCTGCCAAACCTGACACAGCTGCTCATCAAGATAGGAAACCGGTTCTCGCACGTCGAGAACGCACGCACTCCTGCCGACGACCGGTTCTGCCCATTTATCCTGCTATCTGGAATTTCGCCAGGAGAACTGGTCGCGCTGAAAGAGAACCTGCTTGCGCACGGCTTGGAACTGGCTGACGGCCATGCTTTCGACGGCGCGCAATTCTCGGCAGCACGGCTCGCACGCCCTCCGACCAAGGACAACCTGACGAAGTTCAAGTTCATCGGACTGCCTTCGCAGCTCGTACAAGTCGCGGCGGCAGTCAGCGGATCGACGATGGAAATATTCGACTTCTTCAAGACATCGGCGCTAGACGCGGCTACCGTGCCGACCGGCGTCCCCCACAACAAAATAAAAATCGATACGGTGTATTTTATTAACGGAGCCATCTAGTATGACAACCGAAAACAAGACCCATGCAGAAGTGATCGCAGTCTTCCCCGACAAAGTAAGGATCTCGGTTGAGGACATTGCTGCTTTCTCTGGCGGCGAACCCATCAAGGTGGGTTCCTATCTAAAGGTCACGGACAACGAAGACTGCGCCCTCATCGCGATCATCGAAAATTTCTGCATCGAAGTGACCGACCAGGACAAGCGACGCCACGTCATAGAGGCTCTGCCCTTGGGCATTATCCGCGACGGCAAGTTCATCCGTGGCGGTGATACGCTGACCATTCCCCCGACGGGGGTAGTGCCCGCGACGGAAGCCGATATCAAGAAGATCTTTGAAGAATCGGTTCACAAGAACAAGAAATTCACTTTCTGCACGCTGGCAGCTAATGCGGGCATCAGCATCCCGGTGGACGGAAACCGGTTCTTCAACAAGCACATTGCGGTCGTCGGCTCGACCGGCGCAGGCAAGTCACACACGATTTCAAGCATCGTCCAAACGGCAGTGGCCGCGAAGGACGGCGGGTACGCGCTCAACAATTCCCGCGTCGTAATTTTCGACATCCACTCCGAGTATCGGACAGCTTTCCCAAATGCTAACTTCCTGGATATCGGCAATCTCAATCTTCCATATTGGCTCCTGAACAGCGAGGAACTGGAAGAAATCCTGCTCGATACCGGGGAACGCGACAACTACAACCAGTCGTCTGTTTTCCGAAACCTCGTCACGGAAAATAAAAGGAAGCACAATCCAACGGCCGCATCCGTATTCTACGACAGCCCTTTGCAGTTCAAGATCAAGGAGGTCCTCAACGCGCTGTACAACATAAAGAGCGAGACCCTAAACGCGAAAAACGAGTCCCGCTATATGGTCAACGACGGCTCTTACACGCTACTTGCGGAAGGCAAGACCGATGCCACCCACGGGTTGCAGCTTTCTGCCTCAGAGCGACTCGAAAAGTATTTCGGGGCAAGGCTCGACTTTCACACCTCGAAGGCGCAGAGCATTACAAAGGGGGATTACGCCGATGGGACGCTGGACAAGTTCTTTACGCGCTTCGAGTCCAAGGTATCCCAAGACCGCTTGAGTTTCCTCTTCGGTTCTGCTGCCGACGCCGCGACACTTGAGGGCACGCTGCAAACCCTCCTCGGCTACGGCACGACCAAATCGAACGTCACCGTCATCGATCTGAGTGGCGTGCCATTTGAGGTACTGAGCATCACGGTATCGCTCATTTCCCGCATACTTTTCGAGTACGGCTATTACTACAAAATGCTGCGCAGCGGGGCTGGCGAAAAGATCAACAACGACGCTCCCATCCTCCTCGTATATGAGGAAGCTCACAAGTACGTTCCCAACAGCGAGCTCGCGAAGTACCGCGCGTCGAAAATGTCCATTGAACGGATCGCGAAGGAGGGGCGTAAGTACGGGGTTACGCTACTGCTTTCTAGCCAGCGTCCGTCCGAGATCTCGGAAACGATCTTCTCCCAGTGCAGCAATTTCCTAGCAATGCGCTTAACGAACCCGAGTGACCAAAGCTACGTCGCGCGTCTGCTCCCTGACACCCTTGGAAACCTCAGTGACAAGCTGCCGACGCTTGGGGCCGGGGAGGCCCTCCTGATTGGTGAATCCGTCGTCATGCCGTCACTCGTGAAAATCAACCTGTGCGCACCGGAGCCATCATCAAGCGATATCCCCTATTTTGAATTGTGGAAGAAAGAGTGGATGACTCCGGCCTTCGAGACCATCAAGAAAACTTGGCTGAAGGAGTAAGGCGGTTCGCACAGAATAGGTACCGCGCTGATGATGACTCGCCAAGGGCGTCCCTCTTTTTGAAATATCGAAGCAATACTCATGAATACACCCTATCCCGACCCAGAGCGACTCTGGAGCTTGCCGCCCCATAGTTTCAATGAGTGGCGGGCACAAAATGACCTGCCCCAGCTCTTTGAGTACTTACGAGGGCTGCTCCCGGGGTTCGGAGATTGGCTCGACTTGTTGCCGTTCGGCATGGATGTAGCCCTCCGGATAATTCCCACTGGAGATCTTTTTAAGGGTGAGAAGAACAAGGTTGTTTTCAGAAGGCCCTGCGACTTCCCGAATATCAGCGTGATCGAATGCAGAGAGGGCGACATGGATGCTGCCAGAGACTGGTGGCGTGAGCGTCACCGTGAGATTGAAATTCTTGGAGAAATTGAGCCGTATTTTAAATGGGCCAAGAGGACACTTGGGCGGAAGCGCTTCTTTACCTGGGACAAAGCAAACCAGCAGGTGACCGACGAGTTCCGCTACGGCAGCTGGTCGGGACTCAACGTTGAAGGCTGCGTTACGCAGGCCCACCTTTTTCGGGACTTCGTCGTTCTTAAACTCGGTCAGACAACGCTAAAGCGCTCTGTCGTCATTGGGTCGCGGAATCTCGATTTTTGTGACCTCGATTACTTAACGGTAGAGGAAGATTTCCATGGCTCATATTGGACGACCATCAGCTACAGCTCGCTGAGGGAAATCACCTTCTTAAATACTGAAATCGCATTCTTCACGTTCTACAAGTGTGCGCTTAACAAGTTCATCGCGAAGGGGGCGAAGCTTCAAGATTTCTACTTCGAAGAGACGGACGTACAAGCGCTACGCCTAAGCGATTCCTTTGTCTATCGCATGGGTTTCGTAGAGTCCGCTATGGCGCCCCTCATTCAAAACTGCGAATTGCGGGAATTGAAATTCTCGCCAAGAAAGGTCAGCTCGCCAGTGCAAGTCGCGACTACCTATCGACTGCTTCGAGCAGCATATCAAAGTAGCGGGCTTCGGCAGGAAGCCTCTGATTGTTACTACAGGGAGCGAGTCTTCGAACGGAAGTCGTATTTTCATCCTTACTATGCCGACACAAAGGCGTTTCGAGGCATACCGCACGGAGGACGGCTGACTGCGGTAATGGACTCGTATCGCAGGGGGCTTTACAACCAAGAAGACCTGCCTCGCGAGCTCTATAAGGCTGCCATTTCGAAGCTGAAGATGCACCTAATGCCTAAGTACCTCGCGCCACTGATGAGGTCTCGGCTCCGCTGGCTTGCGTCAGGATTCGAATGGTTGATTTGGGGGTACGGGGAACGCCCGTCAAGAATTGTTTTTGTTGCATTGGGAGTGATCATGTCGTATGCGGGCGTATACAGTGTGCTCAAATGGCCGAACGACAAGGGTATTGCTGTCCCCATGGACCTATGGGATAGCGCCTATTTCTCGATTGTGACGTTCACGACCCTTGGCTACGGGGACATATTGCCGAAAACGATCCTGCTAAAGTACCTAGCAGGGTCCGAAGCGCTGATTGGGGCGTTTACGATAGGACTGATCGTAGCCGGTTTCTCCAACCGTAGCAGATACTAGGAACGTCTTGCATTCTGAGGACGCATTTATCCCTCAAGAACTTGCATTGGATAGCGAATGAGTTAGGGGAGCTTAGATCATTAACGATGTGATGGTATTACAAGATGGGGAATATTCTTCGATACTCGCTGCGTCCCCTAGGGGAAAAGCTGATAGAATTCAAAGAAATATTCCCGATAACTTTCGTGAAGGGGCAGTATCCATGCGGGTTTCCGGCCTAAAGCGGGACGGACTGTTAATCCGCAGGTCCCTGGTTCGAGTCCAGGTCGGGGAGCCAGAATACAGCAAGATAAAAAAAGCCCAGCCTTCACCGGTTGGGCTTTTTGCGTTCAGGGCCTGTTTATTCCCGACACGTTGGCAGTCGGTGCTAGTGGTGAACGCGGCGGCGAGGAGGATAAAGTAACGGTACCTTCCGGTCTTCTGGTAGATATCGGCCATGATATCGAGCGAATTATTCGGGTTCGTTGAGCTCCGTCAGACGAGTAAGTGCTAGTGTAAGGACTTCGGTTGACAGTGCCGAAGTCTCGCGCGAAGATAATTCCATGGTCACTTCACCAGACAGGGACTTCGTCGATGCCAAGTTTGAGGCTGTAGAGAGCCGCATGGATGGGCGTGTCGCACGCATTGAGGCCGCGCTGGCCACCTCCACCGCGCTGGTCGATGAGCGGTCACGTCATGCCGATGGCAGGATGGAGCGGATGGAGACGGCACTATCTGAATTGAGATCGGAGACACGGTCCGCCATCTCGGGTTTAAAGACAACGATCATCGTCACGGCTATCAGTGCCGTTTTTGCCATCGTGTTTGGTGTTGCCGCGTTCAATGCGACCGTGCTGTCCAACATGGTGGCGTCATTTGAATCTGGGAAAAATACCTCGGCCGCGCAAGCCGAGGTTAAAAGGCAAGTCGAGGAAACGGCGGCTTTGCTGAAGAAAATGCGGGAGGATTTTGATTCCCGGCAGAGACCGGATTCTACGGCCAAGAATTAGTTAATGCAGCCCTGTCCCTGGGCACCGGTACGCCGACGTCCGGCTGCGCAATGCATCGGCTCGGTGGGGTAACGAACAGCGACCTTCGTGCCAATGTTGTAATGTTGGCACTCACTCCCTACGAACAGGTGCCGATATGAAAAATCCTTTCATGAGCATGTTCCTCAGTCAAGCCAACCGTGTTGCCAATCAAGTTGCCGGGTCCGCCAGGGCGCAGGCGACGGCGGCTGTCAAACGCGAAACCGCGAAGAATATGACCCAGATGAGCAAGGTCTGGACCGAGGCGCTCTTCCCGCTGGCCAAGGCGCCAAAGCGGAAGAAACGCGGCGCCGGCAAGTAGCGCCACCCGGCCCCGCCGCAATTCTCTAACCAAGCCACGTCGATGCGACGTGGCTTTTTACTTGCCGGCCCCATTCCAACCCCTGGCCGCCCCGTCCAGCACAGAGTTTTGCATTTCGGCACCGAAAACAGACGCAAATGTGTGAATCAGGTGGACGGGAATCTTGCACCTCGGTATTCTCAATATTATTGATTTTATTTCGGCCACAAAGGACGTTATGGTCACTACCGGTCAGACGGTCGAGAGCATGCGGCGGGTGCTTGAACTCGAGCGCGAGGTCGCGGTCTTGCGCGCCACCTTGGCCGCCATGCCGCCCTCGACGGCACAAAATCAGGAATGGAAAGATGAGGTCGCCCGCTTGCTGAGCGAGGTGGCCATATTTCGTTTGGCGCTGAACCATGAAGCAGCGCCGTCATCGATAAAAAGTAAATAGAGGTTGCCCCATGAGCGAAGAAAAGGATGTCGTGTACGGTACAGAAGATTTGTTGATGAGTTTGTGTAACTCGGTGGCCCGCGTGCTGAATGTCGCCACGCAAAGCAAAGTGAATTATTCCGGCATGGTGCAAAGGATCACCAAGACCGGCCTGAAGCCGGACATCGGTTGCTTCGTGATGTTCGACGGCGGCTTCACCGGCCTAGTGGTGCTCAACTTCGCCGCCGATACCGCGATGGAAATCTACGAGCGCTACATGCTGCACATGGGCATGCCGAAGTCCGAGCTGGCCAGTTCGCATACCTCCGACGAGGTGTCCAACATCATGGGCGAGCTGATGAACCAGATCGTCGGCGACTTCACCGGCAAGGTGCGGCGCGAGCTGCAGACCAACATCACGCAGAACCAGCCGAAGATGCTGGTGCTGACCAAGCAGGTGATGCTGAGCGTCGACACGCCGCTGGACCGTCCGGAAATGCGCCGCGTCACCTTCTACACCGAGAAGAACAACATCTTCTACCTGGAGCTGGCGATCGACCGTACCGAGTTCATCAAGCTGTATGACTTTGATTCGGCCGAGCACGATCCACAAACGCTGATCGACGACGCCTACAACAAGGACAACGCGTCGACACCGTCCCCGGTGGACGACCCCGACGACAACTCGGACCTGCTCAAATCGTTGGGCATGTAAGTAGCCGAGACCCAGGCGGGCGCCCGATACGGCCAGCTTGTGGGATTTTCAACACAGTTATCGTGTGTAGAAGATGTAAATGGTTGGTGTTTTTTCGACACCGTTGTTGCAGGGCCGCCGCAAGGCGGCCTTCTATTATTCAGTTTCATCATAGTAGCCGCCGAATTTCTAACAGTTAATTCGACTATCGATATATTCGTCTTGCAATACATGCTATCAATGGCTGAAAATACCGCCTTTCTGCATGTCGGTGCATTCTAGACATCAATCAAGATGCGGATTCGATCCCGTTCACGCCATACGGTGGAGTAGCGGGGCGGTCCAGTTTTGCCGAAAGCGGCCCGCAAGCGGCCCGCTTGCGCTGCAATGGTCACGCCAGATGACCGTGCGGTGTCACCGAAAGAGGGAACAGGAGACGCTGTTTTTTACTCTTTGCATTACATTTAAATCGGGAAATTGAATGATCAAATTGTCTAAGATGCACAAGCGCCTACTGGCGTTGAGCGCTGTTATGCCTATCGGTTCCGCTTTCGCGCAAGCCGCCGCGACCGATGCGCAACTGGAAACCGTTGTCGTGACGGCCCAGCGCCGCGCCGAGAACATCAAGGACGTGCCGGTGTCGGTCACCTTGCTCAAGGACGAGAAGCTGGACGTGCTGCTGTCCGGCGGCCAGGACATCCGCCTGCTGGCAGGCAAAGTGGCATCGCTGAACGTTGAATCGTCGAACGGCCGTACCTTCCCGCGCTTCTACGTTCGCGGCTACGGCAACACCGACTTCAGCACCTTCGCCTCGCAGCCGGTTTCGCTGGTGTATGACGACGTGGTGCAGGAAAACGGCATCCTCAAAGGCTTCCCGATGTTTGACATGGCCGGCGTGGAAGTGCTGCGCGGCCCGCAGGGCACCCTGTTCGGCCGCAACACCCCGGCCGGCGTGGTCAAGTTCGAATCGGCAAAGCCGAACCTGAAACAGGTCGAAGGCTACTACAGCCTGTCGTGGGCCTCGCACAACACCGTCAACCTCGAGGCGGCCGCCAACGTGCCGCTGTCGAGCGAGTGGGCGATGCGCGTATCGACCCTGCGCCAGCACCGCGACGACTTCGTCGACAACACCTTCACCGGCGCCAAGGATTCGCTGGAAGGCTACAACGAACACGCCGAGCGCGTGCAGTTCCTGTACAGCCCGAGCACCACTTTCAACGCCCTGTTCAACGTGCACGCGCGGTCGACCAGCGGCAGCGCGCGCCTGTTCCGCGCCAACATCATCAAGAAGGGCACCAACGACTTCGCCGATGGTTACAACTTCAACCAGATCGCCACCAACGGCCAGAACGGCCAGGAGCTGACCACCAACGGCGCCAACGCCCGCCTGACCTGGGACCTCGGCTCGGTCAAGCTGTTCTCGATCACCGGCTACGAAGGCGTGGATAACTACGCCAGTCGTGGCGACATCGACGGCGGCAACCCGGCAGGTCCTGGCTTCATCCCGTTCCAGGTCGAGACCCGTGGCGGCCTGACCGGCCTGAACCAGTACAGCCAGGAATTCCGCGTCGAATCGAAGAACGCGGGTCCGCTGAACTGGCAGACCGGCGTCTACTACTTCAAGGAAAGCGCCGACGGCTTCAGCGACAACTTCAACAGCACCAGCGGCGCGCAAACTTCGCACCTGGCCAGCCATCAGACCAACAAGGCGGCTGCCGTGTTCGGTTCGGTGACCTACGATCTGTCCAAGGACTTGATCCTGCGCGGCGGCCTGCGCTACACGCACGACGAGAAGGAATTCCGCACCGTCGAAGCCCAGAACGTGGTGCTGGCCGGCCCGCAGTCGATCGACGAGAGCAAGAGCAAAGCCAGCTGGGATATGAGCCTGACCTACAAGATCAGCCCGGACGTGAGCTCGTACGCCCGCGTGGCGACCGGCTTCCGCGCGCCGAGTATCGCTGCCGCCTCGGCATCGGTGCCAATCACCGTGGCCGACGCCGAAACCATCACTTCGTATGAAGCCGGCGTCAAGGCCGACCTGTTCAACCGCCGCGCGCGCGCTTCGTTCAGCGTCTACAACTACGAAGTGAAGAACCAGCAGCTGACCGTGGTCGGTGGTAACTCCAACGTCACCCGTCTTATCAACGCCGCCAAGACCGACGGTCGCGGCGTCGAAGCGGACTTCGAGGCGTTCATCACGCCGGCGTTCAAGGTCTCGGCTGGCGGTTCGTACAACTTCACCAAGATCAAGGACCCGAGCCTGTCCGTGGCCAAGTGCGGTTCGTGCACCGTGACCGATCCGCTCAACGCGGCCGGCCGCGTCGACATCAACGGCAACCCGCTGCCGCAGGCGCCGAAGTACATCCTGAACGCGACCGCGCGCTACAACTGGGCGCTGGAGAACGGCAACCTGTTCGTGCTGACCGACTGGTCGTATCGCAGCAAGATTAACTTCTTCCTGTACGAAGCCAAGGAATTCACCGGCAAGTCGATGGTTGAAGGCGGCCTGCGCGTGGGCTACAACTGGGATGGCGGCAAGTACGAAGTGGCCGCTTTCGCGCGCAACATCACCGACACCCAGCGCATCATCGGCGCCATCGACTTCAACAACCTGACCGGCATGGTGAACGAGCCGCGTCAGTTCGGTGTGCAGTTCAAGGGCGGTTTCTGATTTTTGCCCGCTAGCCTAGACAGCTAGAAATTGGCCGTATATAATGCGGCCTCTTTTCCCTGATAGCTCAGTTGGTAGAGCGACGGACTGTTAATCCGCAGGTCCCTGGTTCGAGTCCAGGTCGGGGAGCCAGAATTTAGTAGTATCCAAAAAGCCCAGCCTTTACAGGTTGGGCTTTTTGCTTTCCAGGGCGCGATGAACTATTTTTGCGGGGTGAACGGGAACTTCTGCTGGTTCACAAACCCATCCGGCATGTAGTCGCCCTGCACGCCATATTTTTCCGGGAAGCCCTTTTGACCCTTGATGGCGGTGCCGAACAAGTGATCCAGGAAGGCGTAGTGCGCCGCGTAGTTACGGTCGATGGCGACGTCGTCGGAAGAATGATGCCAGTGATGGAAATCCGGCGTGACGAGCACGTACTTCAATGGTCCCCACGGCAGATGCACATTCGCATGGTTGAACACCGCCTGGAAGCCGACGATGAGGATGTAGGCATCCATCACGCTTTTCTCAAAGCCAAGTACGTACAGCCCGCCCAGGACACCCACACGGGTGCAGATCAGTTCGAGCATATGCTGGCGCGAACCGGCCAGCCAATCCATGGTCTTGGCCGAATGATGTACCGCATGGAACCGCCACAGGAATGGCACCTCGTGATAGCTGCGGTGGAACCAGTATTGAACCAGGTCGGCCACCAGGATGCATAGCAGCAGCTGTGGAATGAATGGAATGGCTTGAACCGCGTCATGCACGCTATCGTTCAGCATCCAGCCGAACAGCCCGTGGATGGCGAAGTTCACCGTTAGCAACGCTAGTCCGACGATGAAGTGGTTGAAGGCAAAGTGAATGATGTCGGTCTGCCACTCCTTGCGGAATAGCAGCTGGCCTTTGTAGAGCGGGAAGAGTTTTTCCAGCGCGGCGAAGATGATGGTGGAGCCGAGCAGATCGAGGATGAACCAGTCCAGGCCAATGTACGGCGTGTGGTCGGGGAAATCGGCGACAGGCACGTGGGAACCGCCGGCCGCTACGCTGATCAGCACGAGCGCGCCCGCCACCGCGTTGAGGCTACGCCTGCGCTTGAAGAGCACATTGAGCAGGCTGATCGAGCCGGACAGCACCAGCGCGGCAAACAGGATATGGCGTATCACATCTGGCGAGTAGGCCTGGCGCAGTTCGGGCGTGGTCAAGTATTGCGGGTAGTGGAACGCCGCCACGCCAAGCAAAGACAGTATCGCCAGCGTCAACGCCAGCACGCCGCTGGCTAATCCGACTCCCTTCGACAGGGGTCCGCTTTGCTTGAGCAGGTCGCTCGTCTCCTGAACCGCGGTACCGACCTGACTGATGACTTTGTATTCCATCACACCCTCCAAATATTGCAAATCTGCAATATTGGAAATGATAACCCAACTTAGGAGCACTGGGTTTGCGAGGGCCTTGACTGGTATCAACTTTCGCTACCGATGCCGTGGCAGGCTACTTCGCTACTGGTCGTTGCAATACCACATGGGGCAATTTTCATTTGACGCAGATCAAACCTGGTGCCGGGTCGCTTCCTATCATATTGGCATATTCAACCACTAGCCACAGGAGGATATTATGGCTAACAGTCTGATGCGTCTCGATCCGTTCCGAGACATCGCCCGCTTCGATCCCTTCCGCGATATGGATGAGTTGTTCCGTGACTTCTCGCCGCAGGTGTGGCGCCAGGAGCAAACCCCGCGCATGCGCATGGATGTGACCGAGACGGAGAAGGAGTACACCGTCAAGGCCGAGATTCCCGGCGTGCAGAAGGAGGACATCAAGGTTGCTGTCAATGGCAACCAGGTCTCGCTGACGGCGGAAATCAAGGAGGAGAAGAGCGCGGACGGTGGCGGCGCCGGTGGTACCTTGCGCAGCGAGCGCTACCACGGCCAGCTGCATCGCAGCTTTACGCTGCCGCAGGAGGTCGATGACGACCAGGCCGGTGCTCGGTATGAGAACGGTGTGCTGACGTTGACCTTGCCGAAAAAAGTCGGCACTGGCGGCAAACAGCTGGCGATTCAATAACAGATTAAATAAAGTTCAAATCACCCCCGGCCGGCAATCAATTTGCCGGCGCGCGGCAGGTCGCGTCCGATTCCCAGCGTCCGGAACAGATGCGCGAGCGGCACAGCATGCCCTCGATCAGGCCCAGCTGCTTGCAGCGCGCCAGCAGGTCAGCAGTGCTGTCGCCTTCGCGACGCTCGACGATGTCGCGGCTGCGTTCGGGCGCGACGACGGCGGGCTTGCCGGCGTGCGCCACGAGTGCGGTGAGCAACGCGACATCGGTGTCATTGGCGGGCGGGGCAGCTGTCTTGCCGCGTGATGCCGCAGCCGGGGCCGCCGTGGTGCGCGGAGTCGCGGCGCTGGCGGCGGTGGTGTTGGTGTTGGTGGCGCCGTTATATTTGTTGATGGCGCTGGTGCTGGCTGGCTTTTGATACGTGGCGCCGACCGAGGCGACGCGCGGTGCATGGGCGGCCAATGTTGCTGGCCCCGGCGTTGGCGTCCCCGCCACGGCTGCAGGCAGCGTGTAGGCCGCCGGTTCCATCGCGCGCGGCGCCGTCGTTGTCTCCGCTATTGCTTGAATCTCATTCCTGCTTTGCGCCTGCTGCGACGCCGGATCGTTCACGATCGCCGCCGGCAGTTCAGCCGGCTCCACGATCACTTCCCCCGGGTCCACGTTGGCATTTTCCAGCCGCGTGCTTGCCTGTATCTTCTCATCCATTCGCGCATACCGAGGCGATGTGCGCGTGCTGCTATAGCTTGTCTTGAAACCGCCCGATGGGGCGCTTCTTTCATGCATTATCCAGGCGATGCCGCACATCGCCAGCAGCAGCAGGCCCAGGCCCACGGTCCATCCGTCGATAGCCCAGCTGGCGGCGCGCGCCGGCTTGGACGCCGGCAGGCGCGCGCCGTGCTCCAGATGCGCGAGGATGCGCTTGGCGCCGTCCGTTGGTGCGCTCGACGTTCCCATCAAGTCCGGCTTCCGTTTCGATGTGTCCACAATATTCCCTTCGAATTTGATCTGGTCTTTCACGCCGATCGCCGATCAGGCCTACGATGAAACGTTATTGACCCGGTCGCTTGCCAGTGTCCATCCGGCGGCCAGACTTTGCTTTGACGGAGCGCACCATGTTTCTCTTTTCAGTGTTGATGTTTTTCGTGTTCGCGTGTGTTGGTGCCTGGCTGCTGCTGTTTCCGGCGGGACGCGACCTGATGACGCATTCGGCCAGCGCGATCGGGCGCCGTCTGGAGCAGCGCTTGCGGCGCGATTATCAACAAGGCACGCAACAGGCGTCGGCGCTGGGACGCGAGGCGCGCGGCGGCGCCGGTAGCGCCTTGCGATTCGTGCAACGGCGCTATCCGCTGATACTGGCCGCGTCCGTGCTGATGACCGTGCCGCCGCTGCTGGCTCTGATGCTCAGTGGTCGCGACATGCTGGGTGGATATGACGGCGCCGGCCATGTCACCAACGACCAGGTGGCCGATCTGCTCAAGGGCGAGCAACTGGTAACGCCGGCGCCGTTGCCGCCAGTGACGTTCACGACGGCCGAGGTGACATTGGTGCGGCCGATGCTCGACAGCGCCAACCGCAACTGGCAATTGCTCGACCCGGACTTTTCCCGCCGCATGCTGCTGGTGTTCCGGATCATGAAGGAGCGCCACGGTTACGACATGGCGATCCTGGAAGGCTACCGCAGCCCGGAGCGGCAGAACTCGCTGGCGGCGGCCGGTTCCAACGTCACCAACGCCAAGGCTTTCCAGAGCTATCACCAGTTCGGGCTGGCGGCCGACTGCGCGTTTCTGCGCGACGGCAAGCTGGTCATTTCGGAAAAAGATCCGTGGGCGATGCGCGGTTACCGCCTGTACGGCGAAGTGGCCGAATCGGTCGGCCTGACTTGGGGCGGACGCTGGACGATGA
This sequence comes from Oxalobacteraceae bacterium OTU3CAMAD1, assembly GCA_024123915.1. Classification (NCBI taxonomy): domain Bacteria; kingdom Pseudomonadati; phylum Pseudomonadota; class Betaproteobacteria; order Burkholderiales; family Oxalobacteraceae; species Oxalobacteraceae bacterium OTU3CAMAD1. The sequence continues at coordinate 2,538,301 of CP099650.1, forward strand.
TGGATTTCGGCCACACGGAACTGCGCGTCCCCGGCACTGTGCGCAAATAGAACAGGGCGCGGCCATCATTGTGCCCGCTCAAGAATTCGAGACATGATTGGTGGCAACATTGATCGGTCCGCCTTCCTTTCAAGCGCTGTCGTCCAAGCCCTGACCGAACCATGATGCGAAAAATTTGGCACTTCCTGACCGATACCCGTCACCTGACGATTTTTGGTTTGGCCGCGATGGCGGCGATATTCTATTTAAGCGCGCAAGTGCTGGAGCTGGCGCTGATCTGGGCGCTGGGCGCGACCGCCCTGATGCTGGCGCTGGCGGGCCTGGTGTGGCTATGGCGGTGGTCGCGCGCCAAGCGCGAGTCCGAGAAGCTGGCCGACGCCATCGGCACCAGGGCCGTAGCCGAGGAGCCGCCGAAGGATCAGGCGGGCGCCGAGGTCAAGGCCATCCGCGAGAGCCTGCTAAAGGCCATCGAGACGATCAAGGGCTCCAAGTTGGGCATCGTCTCCGGCACGCGCGCCTTGTACGAACTGCCTTGGTACATGATCATCGGGAATCCGGCCGCCGGCAAAAGCACGGCGATCACCAACTCCGGCTTGCAGTTTCCTTTCGCCGACGGCAAGGTGGTGCAGGGCGTCGGCGGCACCCGCAACTGCGACTGGTTCTTCACGCCGGACGGCATCCTGCTCGACACGGCCGGCCGCTACTCGGTCATGGACGAACACCGCGCCGAGTGGTTCGGCTTTCTCGATTTGTTGAAGAAGTACCGCCGCCGCGCGCCGATCAACGGCATCCTGATCGCCGTCAGCATCGCGGAGCTGCGCGGCGACGATCCGGAGGCTGGCATCAAGCTCGCGCTCAGTTTGCGCAAGCGGGTGCAGGACCTGATCGAGCGGCTGGAAGTTTTCGCGCCGGTGTATGTGGTGTTCACCAAGGCCGATCTGATCGCAGGCTTCGGCGAGTTCTTCGCCAAGGCCGAACGCGCGGAGCGCGAGCGCGTGTGGGGCGCGACCATGCCCTACAAGCGCAAGGCGACCAGCCAGCAGCTGCTGGCGTTTTTCGACCAGAGTTTCGCGGAGCTGTGCGACGGCTTGAAGGAGCTTAGCCTGGCTAATATGAGCCAGCAGCGCCGCGAGCGTATGGAGCCCGGCGTGTTCACCTTCCCGCTGGAGTTCGCGACGATCAGGGCGCCGCTGCGGGCGTTTCTGGCGACGCTATTCGAGGAAAATCCGTTCCAGTTCAAACCCGTGTTTCGCGGTTTTTACTTCACCAGCGCGCTGCAGGAGGGTATGCCGGTCAGCGAGCAATCGCACAGGGTGGCCAAGCGCTTCGCACTGTCGGTGCCGGATGCGCAGGCCGTCGCCGGAGCGGGGCAGTCCGGTTTCTTCCTGCAGAATCTATTCCGCAAGGTGATCTTCGCCGACAAGGACCTGGTGTCGCAGTACGCCAGCAAGCATAAGGTGCGGCTGACGTATGCCGCCTTCTTCGGCGCGGTGCTGTTACTGGGCGCGTCGCTGGGCGGATGGAGCTGGTCGTACTTGGGCAATCGCCAATTGGTCAGCAACGTCCAGGCGGATCTGGATAAGGTGATCAAGCTGCAGGACAAACGGCTCGATTTGCAGTCGCGGCTCGAGGCGCTGGAGATCCTGCAGGACCGCATCGAACAACTGGACAAGTACCGCGACGAGCGGCCGTGGTCGCTGCGCATGGGCCTTTATCAGGGCGGGCTGCTGGAGCAGAAGCTGCGCGAGGAGTATTTCTCCGGCGTTCGGGAGGTGATGATCAAGCCGGTCGTCGCCAACCTGGAGACGCTACTGTCCGAGATGAATTCCCGCGCCGATGAATTGCAGGCGCCGGGCGCCACCCCCGCGCAGCCTGCGGGCGAAACCACCGCCGTTGCTCCCATGGCCCCGGTCAACCGCCAGTTCCAGCAAGCCTCCGCCGGCAACGTGGAAGACGCCTACAACGCGCTGAAAAGCTACCTGATGCTGGTCGATAAATCGCACGCGGAGCCCAGCCATCTGAACGATCAACTGACCCGTCACTGGCGCGTGTGGCTGGAGAACCACCGGGGCGCGATGCCGCGCGAGCAGATGATCCACAGCGCCGAACGGCTGATGACCTTCTACCTGGCGCAGATCGCCGATCCGTCGTGGCCGCGCGTGGAACCGAAGCTGGCGCTGATCGACCAGGCGCGTGAGAATCTGAAGCGCGTGGTGCGCGGCATGCCGGCGCGGGAACGCGTCTACGCCGACATCCGTGCCCGAGCCAATACCCGCTTCCCGGCGATGACGGTGGCGCGCATGGTCGGCGAACAAGATCAGGCGCTCGTTACCGGCAGTCACGCGATCGCCGGCGCCTACACGCGTGAAGCGTGGGAGAAGTATGTTCAGGGTGCCTTCCGCGAGGCGGCTACGCGCGAACTGCAAAGCGCCGACTGGGTCTTGAAGACCGCCGCGCGCGACGACCTGACGCTGGAGGGCAGCCCGGAACAAATCGAGAAGGGCCTGACCGATTTGTACAAGGCCGATTACGCGCGCGAATGGCAGAAATTCGTGCAGGGCGTCACCATCGCCAATTTGAATGGTTTCGATGCCGCCGTCGTCGCCATGAACCGCTTGGGCGATCCGCAATCGTCGCCGATATCGAAGCTGCTGACCACAATCTATCAGCAGACGTCGTGGGACAACCCGGCGGTCATGAGCACCGAGTTGAAAGAGGCGCAGTCGGGTCTCGTCAACTGGCTCAAGAACACCTTGCTGCGGCGCGGATCGTCGCAAATCAACGTCAATGTGCAGTTGGACCAGAGCCGCGTCGACAGGCCGATGGGACCTATCGGCCGCGAATTTGCCGGTGTCGGCAAGCTGGTCGCCGCCAAGGACAAGGATGCATCGCTGATGCGCGCCTACATGGACACCTTGTCCAAGTTGCGCAGCCGTTTGAATCAGCTGAAGAACCAGGGCGATCCAGGTCCCGGCGCGCGTCAGTTCATGCAGCAGACGCTCGAAGGCACCGGCTCCGAGCTGGCCGACGCGCTGCGCTACGTCGACGAGCAAATGCTGACCGGGATGAGCGACTCGCAGAAGCAAGCGATACGGCCCATCCTGGTGCGGCCGCTGATGCAGACCTTCGCGGTGCTGATCGGGCCCGCCGAGACGGAGATCAACAAGACCTGGCTGGCACAGGTCTACGAACCGTTCCAGCAATCGCTGGCCAATAAGTATCCGTTCTCGCCCAACGCCCGCATCGAAGCGGCCAGCACGGAGATCGCACAGTTCTTCGGTCCCGACGGATTGATCGCCAAGTTCGCTACCACCGCGATGGGACCTTTGGTGCTGCGCCGGGGTGACGTGCTGGCGCCGCGTACCTGGGCCGACATGGGCATCAAGCTGGCGCCGCAGACGGTGGCACGCTTCCCCGGCTGGATAGCGCCGATCGGCGCCGGCGGCGTGGCTGCGTCGTCGGCTGCCGCACAAACCGTATTCCAGCTCCAGCCGATGCCAGCGCCGGGCACTCTGGAATACACGGTCGATATCGACGGCCAGCAGATCCGCTACCGCAACACGCCAGCGCAATGGACCAATATGGTCCACCCGAGCACCCAGGGCGCGTCGGGTGCGCGCATCACGGCAGTGTCGTTCGATGGCCGTAGCGTCGAAGTGTTCAACGAACCGGGGCAGTTTGGCCTCAAACGCATGATCGATGCGGCGGCCAAGCAAAGGCGCGAAGGCGGCGTGTTCGAGCTACGCTGGACCAACGGCGCTATCACAGTGGCCATGGGCCTGAAGATCATCAGCAGCCCGGAAAGCAGCGGCAACGCCAGCGCGCCGCAGGAACAGGGCTTCCGCGGCATGCGGCTGCCGGAAACCATCGTCGGCGCACCAGCCGCCCCCTCAGCACCCGCTATCGCGGTCACTGGAGCGCCACAATGAAACGCCTCCCACAGAATGTACGCATCGGCTACTTCGGCAAGCTTCCGTCCCGGGGTGATTTTATCAAGGCGACCAATAATCTGGCGCTGGCCAATTTGCTTGACGGCTGGCTGGCGGAGGTGATGAATCTGTTGAGCACCGATCCGCGCTGGAAGATCAATTACGACGCCATGCGTCCGTTGCAGTTCGCCTTCGTCGGCACGCGCAGCAGACGCGCGATCGCCGGCCATCTGGCGGCCAGCAGCGACGCCTCGCAGAGGCGCTACCCGTTTTTAAGCATGACGGCCATCGAAGTCGAGTCGCCGCGCACCTTCCTCGCGCTCAGCCCCGTGGTTCTGGCGCCGCTGTGGAACGAGCTGGAACAACTGTCCGCCGACGTGCTGGACGCGGCCGACCCCGACCCCGCGCTGCAGGTCCTGGCCGCCAGCACTTTCGATGTCGAACCCGGATCCGCCGAGCACGAAATCGCGTTCGTCGATTTCCTCGACCGTCACAACATCGCCAGCCTGGAGGCGATGCTGGGCCGCGACTCGGCGCGCCGCATGATACTGGCCATCGGGCTGCTGCTGCAGCCGGTGCGGCGCAGCGCCGAGGCGCGGCTGGAGAAAAGCCTTGCGCTGCCATTGCCGCAATCGGCCCGCCAGCGCTATCTGGTCGCCGCGTTCTGGCTGGACCTGATCGCGCCGTTCCTGCACCAGGCGGATTTCGAACTGTGTGTATTCGTGGCCGATATCCGCGAGCAGCCGTCGCTGGTGATCGGCTTCGGCGGCGCCGCTCCCGAAGCACTGCAGGCCATCATCGATCCCGCATGCGCCGTCGAACAGCAGATCAACTTCGATTATTCCGGCTGGGTCGATGAATTGATCGCCAACGACGCCGGCGTGCAAAAGCTGTCGGCCTATCTGGAGCAGGGCCAGTTGTCGCTGCGTTCCGTCCAGGCGCTGTTCCACGAGACTTTCGTCTGATTTACACACTTCGATTCCATCCAAAGAGGAGCTTTTCGATGCGCCAGCGGACCATCTGGCCGGCGGTGATGCCGGCGTTGTTATCGACATCGATCTATTGTGCGGCACAGGCCCCGGCGCCAGCCACACCCAAACCTTGCCAGGTGCTGGTCAGCGGCTCGGTGCCGGACGAGGCCAGCAAGGCGGCCATGCTCGCCCGAGTGCGGGAGCTGTATGGCGCGGAGCGGGTGGTCGACCAAGTGTCGATCGCGCCGGTGTCGCTGCCGCCCAACTGGAACGGCTACGTGCAAAAACTGATCGGTCCCAATCTGAAGTTGATCAGCAAGGGCGAAATCAAGATCGACGGCACCAACGTCACCCTGCGCGGCGAGGTGGCCAACGAGGCGCAGCGCCAGCAGATCGCCAGCGACTTCGCCACCAGCCTCAATCCCAGCTACACGGTCAACAATGGCCTGCGCGTGAGCGCGGCCGAACAAAACTTGCTCGACGAGACGCTGGCCAAGCGCATCATCGAGTTTGAGAGCGGCAAGGCGACGCTGACCGACTCCGGCAAGGGTATCCTGGACGAGATGGCGGCGGCGATGCAGAAGGTAAAAGGCAAGAAGGTGGAGGTGATCGGGCACACCGACAATGTCGGGCTGCGCGACAGCAACCTGGCCTTGAGCCACGCGCGCGCGCAGGCGGTGTGCAGCTACCTGGCCGACAGGGGGATCAGCCAGGAGATGGTGATGGTTTCGGGGCAGGGGCCGGACCGTCCGGTGGCCGAGAACAGCAGCGCCGACGGCCGCGCGCGCAACCGTCGTATCGAATTCCGCATCGCGCAGTGACGCAAACCCCCTGTGCCCTTAGCGATACGCTAGCCGTACCTCTTAGGGGTCGTACCCGCCGGGTACGACCCCGCTTGGCCGTGCGGGTTAAATCACGGCAGCGTGATCGTCACATACGCCGGCCGTGGCGCAAGCTTGACCAGATCCGAGTAGCCCGCCAGCGTGTTCTGCGTGTCGTGCGACAGCGAGGACTCCAATCCGATATAGGCCGCCAGGCCGATCACCGCGAACAGCGCGCACAAGGCCCACAACGGCGTATTGCTGCGCAATTTGTTGACGATCTGGTCGGGCCGTTCGGCCTGCGGCGCGAAGCCCTTGCTCTTGCCTTGAATGTGCGCGATCTCGTCGCCGAGGCGTGCGGTCATGTAGGCCAGCTTGTCGGCGGCGTCGAGCGCGTATTTGCCGCGAAAGCCGATCAGCAAACACATATGGAAGACCTGTAGCGCCGGCAGCCTGGCGCCACCGGTGCTGCGTAGCGCTTCCAGACGGTCGAAGAAGTGTTCGCCGGCCAGTTGGTCGCCAAAGATCACCAGTTGCAGCGGACGGCGCTCCCACGCGAAGCGCATCGGGAACTGCGATCCCAGGATGATCTCGTCGAGCGCGGCGCAGAACGCATACTTGGCGTCGTCGATATCCTCGCCTTGCGCGCGCAGCTTGCGGGCCTCGCTGTCGAATTCCGCCAGGTAGGCGGTGATGGTGTCCAGGAAGTCCGCTTCGCCCGGCGGGGCGCTGCCGTTCTTCAGCATGAACAGCAGATAGAAGCCTTCCTGCAGCAGATCGAGCAGGGTTTGTACATGGCCGTAGCCCGGCTGGATCTGCCGGCGCTGGCCGCCCATCAGCGTCGGGATCGCGCGGCGTTCGACTTGGGGCGTCATGCTGTCACCGCGATCAGGTTGATGCGCAGGTCGCGTATGCCGCTCGGTACATAGATCGAGATCGACTGCGCTTTGAGCATCTGTTCATACAACACGCCTTTGCTTTCCAGCGCAAAGTAGTAGGTATCCGGTTGGACCGGAATCGCCGCCGGCACCTGGGGCGCGTGGGTGATTTTTACGCCCGGCATGGCCGTCAGCACGCATTTTTCCACGTCGTCCGGCGCGCCGGCCTTGACGCGCAGCGGCACGATCTCCACCAGCTCCAGTGCGGACAGCGAGGCGCTGACGGCGAGATAAAGCGTGGTGCGCTGGTCGATTTTTCCGGAATCGAGCTTGCCCAGGTGGTAGCTCGGTTTTTCTTCCGACAGCGCTATCGAGAAGTACTTGGTCGAGATCACGGTGTCGAGCAAATCGCGGATGATGTCATCGAGGCCGGAGAAGCATGCCGCCATGTCGTCGTGCCGGTAGCAGGGCAGGTGGACCAGCGAGTATTGTTTCGAGTAAGTCATCAGGGCGCCGGCCAGCCCAAGCAGCGATTCGAACAACCGCTCGGGATGCAGCTCGGGATTGCGCACGTAGTGCATCAACGAAGCGGCCGAAGTGCTGACCGTGTGCAGCAGCCAGAATGACGACACGTCGCCGGAACGGAATTCGATGACGTTGCGGCTGGGCTCACGCATGTGGCCTTGCAAGGACTGCACCTTGGCCTGCAGGGCGTCCATCAGGCGGTCCAGCATGGCCTTCAGCGCAGGGGGGCTGGCGATCGACAGGCCTGGTGGGATAAACGAAGGATCGGGTTCGAAACCGCCGGTGACCAAGCGGCGCAGGCGTATCACCGGCACGCAGTCGTAAGCGCCGAGCGGCTCCTGGTCGGATACCAGCCGCACCGATTTCTTCAGATAGCTGACTTCCGCGCTGACTGCGCGCGTGTACAAGTCCGGTGTTTCACTGGTTGTTTGGCGATAGCGGGCGCCGGCCTGCTGTTCATCTTTTTGCGGGCCGTTTGATGCCGCGTTGCCGCCGCCGGGCGCCAGCGCGGGCAGGGCGGCGTACCACGTCACTTCCTGCAGGTTCGGGGGCAGGGTGGACAGATCGATCGCCACCGGCAGCGGTTCGCTCGACGGCGCGTCGACGATCTCGCCATCCTGGAAGATGATGCACAGCGCCTGCAGGCGCAGACGATCGGCCTTTAGTGCGTCGTGATCCCATTCGATGCGCCGTACGCCCCACAGGTAGGGATGCAGCGCCTGCGCGGTCTGGTGCAGGCGCGCCTCATGATACTGGTCCTGTTGCTGGAAGTGCTGTGGACGCAGGAACACGCCTTCGCCCCACAGGACCTTCGATGGAATGCTCATGTTGACTCCTTCAGGTTATTGGCAGCGCACTGCCGCCAGAGGCTTGCCGGTTTCATTGACCGCCGTTGTTGCGACGGCGCCCGCGCCGACGCTCATCGCGCACGCATGCAAGCCAACGGTGATGCCGGATTTTTCCGCGTCGGCGGCCGCGAACGACAGGCGCCAGCGCTGCTCGGCTGGCGCCTGGAACAACGCGACGACGCCGATGAAATAGGCTTCACGCGTGACCTTCTCGACCACCTCGTAGCGCTGGCCGGGAATCAGCATCACCTCTTTGACTTCCAGCAGATCGTTACCGAGTAATTCGCGTTCGGTTTGCGCGTTGAGGAAAGCATTGAAGTTCATTTGCTGGAATGCGGCGGTCTGACGCAGCTTGTAAATCCGCGTCGCCAGCGCCATCGGTTGCACCGCCTTGCCGGCGTTGAGGTTCTGCGCAGCGTGCAGCTTGATCGCCACATTGCGCGGCGGCTTTTGCGCGTCGGGCAGCTCCGGCGGCTTTTGGACGCCGGCGATTTGCAGCGCCGCCCCCGCGATGGAACCGGCCGCGCAGCCTTGCAGGGCAAGCAGTCCCGCTATCACGATCATAGTTGTTCCGTTCATGTTTTCTCCAGACGATCCATGCATTAGAACGAAAGCCGCAGCGATCGAATTTGCGGCGGCGCAAGCAATTTGGAAGGGGACGAATAATTGATTAGACGCAACTAGTGCTGTTGGCGTTCATGAATAATGGCTCTCTCGTATCTGGTTTCGCAAACAAGGAGAGAGTGATGAATATCGCAAGAACATGGTTGCCCTGCGTGGCGAGTCTGATTCTGTTGTCCGGCTGTGCGACCGACGGCGACATGGTCCGCACCAAAAAGCCGCAGGCTTCCACGCTGGAGCAGGCGCTGACCGAGGCCGGCACCGCGCTGGCCGCCGGCGAAGGCGACAAGGCGCAGGGCATCCTGAAGGCCGCCGCCACCAACTACCCCGCCGACAAGGCGCCCTGGCTGCATATGGCGCAAATCAAATTCGACCGCGCCAGCTACGGCGAGGCGATCACCAACGCGCTGGAGGCGCTGCAGCGCGACCCGAACGACAAGCTTGGCAACAGCATCGTCGCCGTCAGCGGACTGCGTCTGTCGACCAAGGCGCTGGCGGACCTGAGCCGGCAGAATAATTTGAATGGTTCGCTGCGTTCGGAGGCGCAGGAGCTGGCCAAACTGCTGCGCGGCAGCTTGGGCGAGGACGTGCTGGTGCCCTCGTCGAAGGACGCGCGCAAACCCGCTCCCGCCAAGAAAAACACAGCCACGGCGCCCGCCAAGACCAACAGCCAGACCAACAGCAGCGATCCTTTCGGCGGCTTGAAATAAGCCGCTTTCCTTGTTTCCCTTTTTGATGGAGTTTGTATGGCAAATGGTGACAGTGTCCAAAAGCGCCTGACCAAAGTGCGTCCACCACGTGTGCAGATGACGTATGACGTGGAGATCGGCGATGCGATGGAAAACAAGGAGCTGCCGTTCGTGGTCGGCGTGGTCGGTGATTTCGGCGGCAATTCGGAAGTGGGGAAGAAGCGCCTGAAGGACCGCAAGTTCGTCGGCATCGACAGCGACAACTTCGATGAAGTGATGAGCGGCGTCGAACCGGTCGCGCGCTTCAAGGTGCCGAACCAGCTGGCGGGCGACGATACCAGCTTCAATGTCGAACTGCACTTCAAGGCGATGTCCGACTTCCGGCCGGAAGCCGTGGTGCGCCAGGTCGAACCGCTTAGCCGCCTGTTGGAGGCGCGCGGCAAGCTGGCGGACCTGCGTAACAAACTGGCCGGCAACGACAAGCTGGAGGACATCCTGAGCGAGGTCCTGAGCAGCACCGACAAGTTGGCCAAGCTGAAATCGGCCAAGCCGGTAAAGGGAGACTGACATGTCGGCACAAATCAATCAACTGCAGGAAGCCGCCGTCACCACCGAGGACGTCAACCTGCTGGACCAGATCGTCGAGCAAAGCAAAGTCGCCAAATCGACGGTGGAACACGAGCGCGCGAAGGACATCATCTCGGAACTGGTCAGCCAGGTACTCGATGGGACGGTGGTCATGTCGAACAACCTGTCGGCGACCCTCGACGCACGCGTCGCGGAGCTGGATCGGCTGATCTCCAGCCAGTTGAGCGCCATCATGCACGCGCCGGAGTTCCAGAAGCTGGAGCAGAGCTGGACCGGCCTGCACTACCTGGTCAAGAATTCGGCCACCGGGCAAGGTTTGAAAATCCGCATGCTCAACGCCACCAAGCGGGAACTGGTCAAGGACTTCCAGTCCGCGCTGGAGTTCGACCAGAGCTCGATGTTCAAGAAGGTCTACGAAGAGGAATTCGGCACCTTCGGCGGCGCGCCTTACGCCGCGCTGCTGGGCGACTTCGAGATCTCGCGCCAGCCGGAAGACATGTACTTCGTCGAGCAGATGTCGCACGTTGCGGCGGCGTCGCACGCGCCGTTCATCGCCTCCGCCGCGCCCGAGTTGTTCGGGTTGGAAACCTATGGGGATCTGGGCAAGCCGCGCGATCTGTCCAAGGTGTTCGACACCGTGGAATACGCCAAGTGGAAGGCCTTCCGCGAATCGGAGGACTCGCGCTACGTCGGCCTGGCGTTGCCGCGCTTCCTGGGACGCCTGCCATTCAATCCCGTCGACGGCACCACGGTCGAGGGCTTCAACTTCGTCGAGGAAGTCGATGGCACCGATCACCAGAAGTACCTGTGGTGTAACGCCGCCTATGCCTTCGGCGCCAAGCTGACCAAGGCCTTCGACGATTTCGGCTGGTGCGCGGCGATACGCGGCGTCGAAGGTGGAGGGCTGGTGGACGACCTGCCCACGCATACCTTCAAAACCGACGACGGCGAGGTGGCGCTCAAGTGTCCGACCGAGGTCGCCATCACCGACCGCCGGGAGAAGGAACTGAGCGATCTGGGATTCATCTCGCTGGTGCACTGCAAGAACACCTCCTATGCGGCCTTCTTCGGCGCCCAGTCGGCGCAGAAAGCGAAGAAATACAGCTCCGAGGCGGCCAACGCCAACGCGGTGCTGTCGTCGCAGCTGCAGTACATCTTCGCCGTGTCGCGCATCGCCCATTACATGAAAGCCATGATGCGGGACAAGGTCGGCAGCTTCGCCTCGGCCTCCAACGTCGAGGACTTCCTCAATCGCTGGCTGATGAAATATGTTCTGTTGGACGATAACGCCAGCCAGGAACAAAAGGCGCAGTTCCCGCTGCGCGAGGCGTCCGTCCAGGTGCACGAGGTGCAAGGGCGTCCCGGCGTGTACCGCGCCGTGTCCTTCCTGCGGCCGCACTTCCAGCTCGACGAGCTGTCCGTTTCCCTCCGACTGGTCGCGGAGCTTCCGCAGTCGACCAATAGTTAATCTTTTTTTCACCACCACCTGAGACTGGAGCATGCAATGGCAATCGACGTCTATCTTCACATTGATGGCATCAAAGGCGAGTCGACCGACGACCGCCACAAGGATTGGATCGAATGTAAATCGGTCACTTTCGGCGTCGACCAGCCGAAATCGGCCACCGCGTCCACCGGCGGCGGCCACACGGCCGAGCGTTGCGAACACCGCGATATCGTCTTCTCAAAGCTGGCCGACTTGTCCTCGCCGATCCTGTTGCAGACCTGTTCCGCCGGCCGCACCATTCCAAAGGCCCGGCTGGAATTCCTGCGCGCGGACGCGCAGGGCGAGCGCGTTAAGTACTTCGAGATCGAGATCGAAAATGTGCTGATCGGCGCCGTGTCGCCGTCGGTGCACGAGGGCGACATCCTGACCGAGGAAGTCGCACTGAAATTCTCCAAGATCAAGTGGCGCTACACGCAGCAAAAAATCACCGGCGGCGCCGGCGGCAACACCTCCGGCGGCTGGGATTTGGCCAGCAACCGTATCGTCTGACGATCCCCCCAGCGCCCGTCGTTTCGCGTTGCGACGGCGCGCTTTTTTGGGCCAGGCCGGCCTGGCCTGGCCTTTTTTTTATGAGGGCTTCCGATGAATGGCTTTACACCTGGCCTGCTTGACCGTCTGCTGGGCGAGCAAAGCGCCGCCTCCCGCCCAGGCCATGGCCTGACGCTGGAACAACTGAAGGATTCCGTGGCGCGCGACCTGGAAGACCTGCTCAACACGCGCTGCGCGCTGTCCGACGAATTGTTGGACGCCTACCCCGAGTGCGCCGGCTCCATCGTCAACTACGGATTGATCGACTTCGCCGGCATGTGCCTGAGCAGCAGCGAGGATCGCGCCCGCATTTGCGCCGCGCTGAAAACGGCGATCGAACGTCACGAGCCGCGCCTGCGCAATGTGCAGGCTTGGCTGGAGCGCGAAAGCGGCTCCATCAACCGCGTCAGCTTCGCCATCAGCGCCACGCTGGCCGGCCTGCCGATGACAGAGTCGGTCAACTTCGACGCGGTGCTGCAACCCTCATCCCTGCATTATTCAATCAACCGCAGCGCCCGCGGAGTCTAAACATGAACCTGAATCTGAAAACACTGATCGGAAAATTGAATGACACCACGCGCCTGGCCGCCACACGCGCCGCCAGCATCTGCGTGGCGCTTGGCCAGTATGAAGTGGAGGTCGAGCACCTGTTCCTGGCCCTGCTCGAGCAGGAGCGCTGCGATGTGGTGCTGATCGCGCGCCAGTGCGGCGTCAGTATCGACACGCTAGAGGCCGATCTACATCATGAGGTTAGCCAGTTCAAGACGGGCAGCACGCGCACGCCGGTGTTTTCGCACCATTTGCCGCTGCTGCTGGAGAACGCGTGGCTGATCGCATCGCTGGCGACACCACAGCCCAATGGCATTCGCAGCGCGCATCTGCTGATCGCGCTGTTGACCGACCCGGAACTGTCGCAGATCGCGCACCGCGCGTCCTCCGCGTTTGCGCGGATTCCGATCGATGAAGTCAAGCACCGGCTGGAGAAATACACCATTGGCTCGCAGGAGGAAACCATCGCCGCGTCCACGGCCGGCGTCGAACCGCTCGTGGCGCCGCTTGCCGATGCCGAGCGCCTGAGCGGCCCCCGTACGCCGGCGCTCGACCAGTACACCACCAGCCTGACGCGCGTCGCCAGTGAAGGCAAGCTTGATCCCGTGATAGGCCGGGAGACCGAAGTGCGCCAGATGATCGATATCCTGCTGCGCCGCCGCCAGAACAATCCCATTCTCACCGGCGAAGCCGGCGTGGGCAAGACGGCGGTGGTGGAGGGCCTGGCCCTGCGCATCGCCGCCGGCGACGTGCCGGCCGTGCTGCGCGGCGTGGAGATCCGCACGCTGGACATGGGCCTGTTGCAGGCCGGCGCCAGCGTCAAGGGCGAGTTTGAAAACCGCCTGAAGAACGTCATCGACGAAGTCAAACAAAGTCCGCACGGGATCATCCTGTTCATCGACGAGGCGCACACGATGATCGGCGCCGGCGGCGCGGCCGGGCAGAATGACGCCGCCAACCTGCTCAAGCCGGCGTTGGCGCGGGGCGAATTGCGTACCATCGCCGCCACCACCTGGAGCGAGTACAAAAAGTACTTCGAAAAGGATGCCGCGCTGGCGCGGCGCTTCCAGGTCGTCAAGGTCGAGGAGCCGAGCGAGGAAATCGCCAGCGCCATGCTGCGCGCGATGACGCCACTGATGGAGAAGCACTTCGGCATCCGCATCCGCGATGAAGCGGTGACCGAGGCCGTCCGCCTGTCGCATCGCTATATCAGCGGCCGCCAGCTGCCCGACAAGGCCGTCAGCGTGCTCGATACGGCCTGCGCCCGCGTCGCGCTGGGGCAGAGCGGCACGCCGGCGCTGCTGGAATCGGCGGCGAAGGGCATGGAGCGCATCGACGCGGAGATCAATGCCTTGCAGCGCGAAGAGGGCGGCGAGAAGAGTGTCGATGCGGCGCGCCGACAGCGCCTGCAGAAGCTGACCGCCACCCGCGCGGCGCTGGCCGAGGAGCACGCGAAGAATGGCGATCGTTGGCATCGCGAGCAATCGATCGTCGCCGCCATCTCGCGTCTGCGCGACGGCGGCGACGGCGCAGGAGAAATCCGCGCGCTGAAGGAGGAACTGGCCGCGCTGCAGGGCGAGACGCCGATGGTGCCGGTGGAAGTTGATGCCGCCACGGTGGCCGCAATCGTCTCCGGCTGGACCGGCATCCCGCTGGGGAAAATGGTCAAGGATGAAATCCGCACCGTGCTCAAACTACAGGATGCGCTCGAAGCCCGCATCCTCGGCCAGCCGGCAGCCATCGCCGCCGTGGCGCAACGCGTACGCACCGCGCGCGCCAACCTGGACGATCCGAACAAACCGAAAGGCGTGTTCATGTTCGTCGGCCCCTCCGGTGTCGGCAAGACGGAAACCGCCCTGGCGCTGGCCGACCTGTTGTACGGCGGCGAACGCAAGCTCCTGACGATCAACATGAGCGAGTACCAGGAGGCGCACAGCGTCTCCGGCCTCAAAGGCTCGCCACCCGGCTACGTCGGTTACGGCCAGGGCGGCGTGCTGACCGAGGCGGTGCGCCGCAATCCGTATAGCGTGGTGCTGCTCGACGAGATCGAAAAAGCCCATCCCGACGTCACTGAATTGTTCTTCCAGGTCTTCGACAAGGGCGTGATGGACGACGCGGAAGGGCGCGAGATCGACTTCCGCAACACCATCATCATCGCCACCTCCAACGCCGGTTCCGCAGCCGTCATGCAGGCGTGTCTTAACAAGGAAACCCCGCCGACGGTGGATGAACTGGAACAGCTTCTGCGGCCACAACTCGTCAAACACTTCAAACCGGCCTTCCTCGGGCGTCTCAAGGTGGTGCCGTACTACCCGATCCCGGACCAGGTACTGGTGCGCATCATCGGGCTCAAACTGGACCGCATCGGCCAGCGCATACGCGACCAGCACCACGCGGAGTTCAGCTACGACGAGGCGCTGGTCGAAGCGGTGCTGGCGCGCTGCACGGAAGTCGATTCCGGCGCCCGCAATGTCGATCATATTCTGAACGGCAGCCTGCTGCCGGAGATCGCCGAGGCGGTGCTGGAGAAGATGGCGCAGGGCGCGGCGATCGCCAAAATCAAGGTCGGCGCCAGCAAGCAAGGGCAGTTCAAATACACCATCAAATAGCAAGGAGCCACCATGTTCAGCATCGCACAACTGCTGTTGCCGATTAGCGCCGATCGGATCTGCGGCGAGGACCTGTCGTTCAGCAGCGAAGTGGACGCCATCGCGCACGCGCGCACCTACGACGATCCAACCCTGGACCAGGGCGAGTGGGTCGCGGTGCTGAAGGAGGCCGACTGGCAGTTTGTCGGCAGCCGTTGCGCCGCCATGATCGAAACGAAGACCAAGGACCTGCGGCTGGCCGTCTGGCTGGCGGAAGCCCACGCCAAGACGCGCGGCCTGCGCGGCCTGGGGGACGGCTACGCCGTGCTTTCCGGCCTGTGCGAACATTACTGGGAAGGCCTGCATCCGCTGGCCGATGACGGCGACTATGACCAGCGCATCGGCAATCTGTACTGGCTGCTCACACGCACCCTGGTGCTGGTCAGGGAGATGTCGCTGGACGGAGGCGCGGCGCTGCTGCCGGATGCCGAATACTGCCTGGCCATGCTCTGTGAGCTGGAACGCGTGGTCGACCGGCGCCTGGGCGCCGAAGGTCCAGGTTTCAGCGCCGCCAAAGACGCTTTGCAAGCCTTGATCACCACTATCGCGCCTGTAGGCAGTCCGCTCGCGATGTCGATGGGCGGCGACGCCACAGCGGGCGTTGTCGGCCAGGGGGCGGCAGCCGCGCTGGGTGGCGCTGTACAAACCCGGGCCCAGGCCCTGTCGCAATTGCGTCTTGTGGCCGATTTTTTCCGCCGCACCGAGCCCCATAGCCCGGTGGCCTATCTGGCCGACAAAGCCGCAAGCTGGGGCGACATGCCGCTGCACGTGTGGCTGCGCGCCGTCGTCAAAGATCCGGGCGCCATCGCCGGCCTTGAGGAATTGTTGGGCGCACAGTCGGGCGGCGAGTGATCGCGGTGCGCATTTTTACTGAGTAGTTGTTGTGGCGCAACGCTCAATCTTTCTCTCGGTGCTACAGATTCTGGCGAACAGTGCTAGCATGGGTCAGACATTCCTGATCCTTTCGCTAGGGGTTCGCCATGAACAACCTGAAAATCGGCACGCGTCTCGGCTTCGGCTTCTCGCTCATCCTGTTGTTACTGACGACGATGACCATCATCGGCATCATGCGCCTCAGTAGCGCCAGCGCGATGACCGACCATATGATCGACGTGAAAATCCGCGACCAGCGGCTGATCGCCGAGTGGGGCAAGATCATCGAGGTCAACGCCGCGCGCACCACCGGCGCCTGGATGGTGGCCGATCCGGCCGATCAGAAAAATCTGGAAACGCTCATGGCCGGATCCTCCGGGCGCGCGACCAAGATCCAGGACCAGATCGGCGCCACCATCGAGGAAGAAGAACTCAAGCCGCTGTTCAAGCAGGTGCTGGACACGCGCAAAGCCTACACCGACGTGCGCAAGGCCGTCTTTGCCGCCAAGGCCAAGGGCGATCTCGAATTGGGTAAAAAACTCTACGAAGGCGACTTGGCGCAAACCCGCACCAGCTATCTCGCGGCGCTGAAAACCTTCTCCGACCGCCAGGCGGACTTGCTCGATGCCGCCGCCGTCCAGATCCACGACCAGTACACCAGCGGCCGCACCTTGCTGGTGATGCTGGGCCTTGCCGCCATCGTCATGGGCGTCCTCGCGGCCTGGTGGATCACCCGCACGATCACCAGGCCTATTAACGAAGCGGTGAAGGTCGCGGAAACCGTATCGTCCGGCGATTTGACCAGCGAAATCCGGGTTCACAGCAACGACGAAACCGGGCAGCTGATGAACGCCCTCAAAATCATGAACTCCAATCTGGTCAGCATCGTCGGCCAGGTGCGCAATGGCACCGACCTGATGGCCACCGCGTCCACCGAGATCGCCGCCGGCAATCAGGATCTGTCGTCACGCACCGAGGAGCAAGCCAGTTCGCTGGAGGAGACGGCATCGTCGATGGAGGAATTGACGTCGACGGTGAAGTTCAACGCGGAGAACGCGCGCGAGGCCAACGCGTTGGCGATCAGCGCCGCCGAAATTGCCAGCCGTGGCGGCGCCGTGGTGGGCGAGGTGGTGAACACCATGGGCTCCATCAACGACTCGTCGCGCAAAATCGTCGAGATCATCTCTGTCATCGACGGCATCGCCTTCCAGACCAATATTCTCGCGCTGAACGCGGCGGTGGAAGCCGCGCGCGCCGGCGAGCAAGGGCGCGGCTTCGCGGTGGTCGCCTCGGAGGTGCGCAACCTGGCGCAGCGCTCGGCGTCGGCCGCCAAGGACATCAAGAGCCTGATCAACGACTCCGTCGAAAAAGTCTCGCAGGGCTCGGACCTGGTCAACAAGGCCGGTGAAACCATGAGCGAAATCGTCACCAGCATCAACCGCGTAACCCAGATCATGACGCAGATCAGCCATGCCAGCGAAGAGCAGAGCCTCGGCATCGCCCAGGTCAACGACGCCATCACCCAGATGGACCAGGTGACGCAGCAGAACGCGGCGCTGGTCGAACAGGCGGCAGCGGCGGCGGAATCGATGCAGGAGCAGTCGGCCAAGCTGGCCGACGTGGTGAGCGTGTTCAAACTGGATGGCTTGCAGTTGCCCGCGCCGGTGGCCGCGTCCAGCCGTCTCGCTCCGCGCACGCCCACACGTCCGGCGCTACCGCCGCGACGTGCCAAGCCAGTCGCTGTAGCTGCCGTTTCCGCGCCGGCTACCAAGGCTGCCCAGGACAGCAAGCGCAAGGCGATCACCACCAACGACGCGGACGGCTGGGAAGAGTTCTAAGCGAGGCCGCGCTTCGGTACAATGACGCGCTTCGGTACAATGGCATATGATCAGTACCGACCCCACACCCTCCAAGCCGCGCAGCACCCGGGCGCAATGCCCCGCGTGTCTGCGGCCGCTGCAAACCTGCATCTGCCGCTGGGTGGCATCGGTATCGAGCCAGGTGGAGGTACTGATCCTTCAGCATCCGATGGAGGTGGCGAACGCCAAGGGTAGCGCGCGGCTGCTGCATCTGAGTTTGTCCAACAGCCGTCTGGAGTGCGGCGAAGCGTTCGAGGCGGATCGGTTGGGCGAGCTGCTCTCCGGCGATCGCCGCAACGTACTGCTGTATCCAGAGACGGCAGACGACAAATCGCTGGGACTCGCCACGCCGCAGATGTTCGATCAGGACTGGCTCGGTGAACCACAGCGATTGCGCCTGGTTGTGCTGGACGGGACCTGGCGCAAGAGCCGCAAGATGTTGTATATGAATCCACCGTTGCAGGCGCTGCCCCGGCTACCGCTGCGCGACACGCCGCCATCGCACTACCTGATACGCAAGGCGCATCTGCCGGACCAGCTGTCCACGCTGGAGGCCACGGCGTACGCGCTGGCGCAGCTGGAAAACGACCCGCATAAATTCAACCCGCTGATCGACGCCTTCGATGGTTTCGTCGCCCAACAGGCCAGCTACGTGCGTCCTTGATCAGGCGATCAGTTTCAGGCCGGGCGGCAGCGACTCGCCCAGCATGCGTTTTTCTTCGGCCTGATCGAGCTGCACCACTTCCCGCACCATCGCGCTCCAGTTGGCGGGAGCGCCGATCGCGCCAAGGCGCCGCAGTATCTCGGCGCGCAAGGTCTCGTTGATATCGCGCGAACGGTCGCCCGTCATGCGTGCCAGATGGGCCGCCGCAAAACCGGCCGGCTCCACCTTCTTCCAGTCCAGCGCCAGTATGTTGGAGAGCCACTGCTCGACGACCGCGCTGTCGACGACATCGTGCGCGCTACCGTGGAAGGGCTGGCGCGCGCCGACGCGGCTCAATCCCCACAGGAAGCGCGCCTGCGCCGCTTCCGCCTTGCCGGCGTTCGCCGCGCCGGCGCGGGTTTTGTTGGCGCCGGCCTTTGCGGCCGCGCGGGTTGCCGCGTCGAGTTGCGACAGCATCCATGCGCCGATTTCGGCTTTGTAGTTGCCGGGTATGCGTTCGAGCGACGCGCCCAGGCGCAGCATGTCCTCTTCGCTGCCATTGACCAGCGTTTGCGGGCGCCGTCCGCGCTCCTGCGCGTCCGCCTGGACGTTAAAGGCGAAATCGTCGAGCACCCGCAACTGCGCTTCCACGCTCAAGCCGCCGGCCACGCGCCGCCACAAGGTCCACCACTCGGCGCACACCTGGCTGTCCTTGTGGTGCTGGGCGCCGGCCTCAAACATCGCCCAAAGTTGTTCGATGCGCCACTCGTCGAGCGGATGGCCGAAGCCTGGGCGCAGGCAGTAGCCGCTCAGGTTAAGCCACGCGCGCTCGTGTTCCGACGACCTGCGACGGCCCTTGGCGCGTTCGATCAGCGCGTCGAACAGGCGGCGCAGCAGTGGCGTGGCCCAGCTTTCCCGGCTGCCCAACAGGTGCTCGAGCTGCGCGCGCAATTGCTTGACCTCCTTGACGTCGACCTGCAGCGCGCGGCTGCCGAAGATGCGGTCTATCTTGTCGATGGCCGCGTTCAGGCCCGCCGGCATTGGCGCGTCATGGGAGGTGTTCGTGCCCACGTCGTCGGCCTCCGCGATGCCGGTGTCGCCGCGCAGCTGGAACTCCAGCAGCCAGCGCTGCGTGTCTTCAATCGCCACGCAATGCACTTCCAGCGTGCCGACCTCACTGAGCGTGGTGGCCAGTTGCACCGGAATTTCCTTGCGGGCGTCGGCGGTGCCGCTGTCGCGCAGCACCGTGGCGATCGGTGGTAGCTGGACGTAATCGTCCGGCTGGAGCTCGACCAGTTCCCCGGCCTGCGGCGGGGAGGCGTCCGACGTCGACGACGCCAGATGGAAACGCACTGGCCGGCCAAGCCGCAGCGCGAAGGTGCGCTCGGCCAGCAGGATTTCGCGGTTCTCGGCGCTGCCGCGCGGCAGGATGCAGACTGCGCGGCGGGGTTTGTCGGCACGCAGTTCATCGTCCAGCAGCAGGAAGTAGCTGCGCGGCGAGCCGCCGCCAATGACGGGCGCCTGGCCGGCTTGTCCCAGGGCATAGGCCACACCGCCGCGCGCGACGGCGACATCGGGATCGTCGTTATTCAGTACGCGCAGCGGCTTGCCGCGCCAATTCGAGAGTACCTCCTCCAAGCGGCGGGCCAGGGCGTCGGCGCGGAAAACGCCGCCGTTCAGCAGCAACGCATCGGGAACCGGTATCGTCGCGTAATCGTCGGCTGGCAGGCCCAATGCCTCGCGGGCGGCCGCCGCGTGCTGGCGCAGGAACCCCGCCAGATGGCGGGTGATGGCGGCGTCGCTGGCGTAGGGCAGGCCGAACTCGATGATCGCGCCGCGTCCGCGCGTGGCGGGTTCGCGCGACGGATTCAATGGGAAGAAGCCGTCCACCACCAGCGCGGCCACCTCGTCGCGGGTCAGCTCGGCGGAGCGGGAACCGCCGATCAGGCGCGAGCCGGAACCGAGAAGGGTGACGGTGGCGCGCTGCGGCGCGTCTGCCGCCAGCAGCAGCTCCTTCGCCGCGCGGCAGCGCTCCGCCAGTTGCGCCAGGCGGCTCGACGACAGGCGGGGAGGAGGCGCGTCGCCGCCCTGGGCCGCCGCCATGCGCGTCTCGACCAGATGCGCCAACGCGAGATCCATGTTGTCGCCGCCAAGGATCAGGTGATTGCCGACGCCGATGCGGCTGATCTCCGGCCGGCCGTCGGCCATCCCGACCTTGATCAGACTGAAATCGGTGGTGCCGCCGCCGACGTCGCACACCAGCAGCAGGCGCGTTTCGGCGAGATCGGCGGCGAGCGTCGCGCGCTGGCGGTACAGCCAATCGTAGAAGGCCGCCTGCGGTTCTTCCAGCAGGCGCAGGCCGGACAAGCCGGCCATGCGCGCCGCTTCAAGCGTCAGCGCCCGCGCGCCCTCGTCGAAGGAGGCGGGAATCGTCAGGACGATCTGCTGGCGTTCCAGCGGATGCGCAGGAAAGCGCGTATTCCAGGCGGAGCGCAGATGCGAAAGATAGGAGGCGCTGGCGGCCACCGGCGACACCTTGGCCACATCGGCTTCGGAACCCCATGGCAGGATCGCGGCCGTGCGGTCCACATTCGGATGCGACAGCCAGCTCTTGGCGCTGGAGACCAGACGCCCCGGCACCTGCGCGCCCATGTTGCGCGCCAGCCGTCCGATGACCACCTGCCGCAAACCCGCTACGTCGTCCTGCCGCCATGGCAGTTGCAATTCGTCGTCGGCCAGCTCGCCCTCGGCCGGGTGGTAGCGCACCGACGGCAGCAGCGCGCCAGCGCCAACCTCGCCCGGCGCCACCAGCTGCTCGATGTCGAACAGCTGGATGTCGGCTTTGCCGGGCGCCGAATAGGCCAGCACCGTGTTGGTGGTGCCAAGGTCGATGCTGACGATGTATTGGCTCATGCTCAGGCGGCGGCGCTTTCAGTGGCGCCCGAGCGCACGTCGAACTCCACCTTCCAGCGTTGGCCATCATTGGCCACGGCCAGCAACTCGAGCGTGCCCGATTCGGTCGCCATCGCATGCAAGCGCACCTGCACCACGTCGCCGGCCTGACGGCCTTCCGGCGACAGCGTGGCCTGGATCTCGTTCAACTCGATCAATTCCTCCGGACCCCAGAAGTCCAGCAGGTCGCCGATCTGGTCCTGCCGGCGCACCGAGGAGCCGAAGAAGCGGAACTGCACCGGCTCGCCGACGACCAGACCGAACTCCTGGTTCGGCAGTTCGATCTCGCTGCCTTCCTCCATGCCGAACGGCGCCACGCACAACGCCTGGATCGGCGGTTCCATGCCGGGAATGGCCGGCATCGACGATTCGATCGCCACATAGTACGCGCGCGCCGTGCCGCCGCGAATCCGCACGCCGCTGCCGCGACGCACGTAGCTGTAGTAAGCCGCGCCGCGCGCCACCGCCAGATCCAGATCGGCGCCGCCCAGCATGCGCGCCGGCTCCGCGCCTTCCATGTACAGCCAGTCGTTGAGGGTGCCCATGACGCGTTGCGCCAGCAGCTCCGACTTGAACACGCCGCCGTTGAACAGCACCGCCGTCGGATGCAGGAAGGTGGCGTCGGCACTGTGCTTGCCGGCGTAGCCTTCCAGTTCGCTGGTGGCGCCGACCTGGCGTGCAAGGAAAGCGGCCAGGTGGCGCGTGATGCCCGCGTCCTGCGCATACGGCAGGCCAAGCTGCGTCAGGCCCGCGCGCGTACGCACGGCGGGACGCGTCGCCGCGTCCACCGCCGGGAAGAAGCCGTCGAGAATAAAGGTGGTCACTTCGTCGCGCGTCAGCTCGGTGCGGATCGAACCGCCGATCAGCTTCGAGCCACGGCTCGGCACCACGATAGGCCAGGTGTCGACGGTGGCATCGGCCAGCAGCTTTTCCTTGGCCGTGCGGCAGCCGTAAGTCAGCGCGCGCATCTGCCATGCGTCGAGCTGCGTGCCGTTGGCGGCCAGCTTGCGCGCAACCAGATGCGCCAGCGCCAGGTCCATATTGTCGCCGCCGAGCAGAATGTGATCGCCGACCGCGATGCGGTGCGGCTCCAGGACGCCGTCGCGTTCCAGCACGGCGATCAGCGAAAAGTCGCTGGTGCCGCCACCGACGTCCACCACCAGGATGATGTCGCCCGGTTTGACCTCTTTGCGCCAGCGGCCTTCGCTGCCCTGGATCCAGCTATACAGCGCCGCTTGCGGCTCCTCCAGCAAGGTCAGATTGGTGTAGCCGGCGGCGCGCGCCGCGTCGGCGGTCAGTTCGCGCGCGCCCGGGTCGAAGGAGGCGGGAATCGTCACCGTCACCGCCTGTTCGCCGAACGGCGCCTCCGGGTGCGCCTGTTCCCACGCCTGGCGCAGGTGCGACAGGTAGCGGGTCGACGCCTCCAGCGGCGAGACGCGCGTGACTTCTTCCGGCGCGTCGTTCGGCAGCAGGGCGCTGCGGCGGTCCACGCCCGGGTGGCTCAACCAGCTCTTTGCGCTGGAGACCAGGCGGATCGGCGTGGTGGCGCCACGGCTGCGCGCCATCTCGCCGGCCACGCCGGTTTGTTCGGCCGCCGACTGCTGCCACGGCAGGCTCAAATCGCCGGGCGCCAGTTCGTCGGCGTGCGGCAGATACAGGAAGGATGGCAGCAGCGCCAGGTCTTCCACCGTGCCCGGCGCGGTCAACTGCGGAATCGCCAGCACGCCGTGCTGGGTTTTTTCGCCGTCGCTGGTGGTCAGGTCGACATAGGACAGCGCGCTGTGGGTGGTGCCAAGGTCGATGCCGATGGCGTAGCGTGGGTCGCTCATAATTCCACCTCCGCCGGTGCCAGGATCGCCGCGTCGTGCTTTTCGGCCAGTTTAGGCAAGCGCACGTTCGATGCGCGCCAGCCGCGATGGCTCAAGGCGCCACGGAACGGCGCCTTGCCGACCACATTGCCCGTCAGGCGCACGGCGCTGGCGTCGAATCCTTCCTCCAGCACCACGCGGCTGCCTTCGGCCTCGCTGCGTACCGCTTCGATGGTGAAGTGCTCGCGCAGCACCTTGCCGCAGCCTTCGTGCACCACGCGCGCGGCGGCGCCGATGTCGGCGTCCGAATAGGCGCTCAGGTTCTCCTGGGTGAAGTCGATCAGGCGCGCTTCGCGCTGGAACAGGCCAAGCAGCTGGAGCGCGGCATCCGGCGTGGCCACGCGCAGCGTGACCGGGGCCGGTGCAGGCGCAGGTGCCGGGGCAGATGCAGGTGTCGGGGCGGGAGCCGGAGCGGAAACCGGCGCGGCGGACGGCTGCGGTTCGCCGGCGGCGATGCGCGCCAGGCGCGCGGCATATTCGGCATCGGACAGCGCGCGGAAGAAGGCGCCGATGGCGATCGATATCCGGCTAAAAAAAGACGGCAACGGTTGAGTCGAATTGTTCATGTTTAGCTCGCGTAGAGTGAGCCGGGCCGCTGCCTGGGGCGGCAGCCTGGCGGAATGTGGGGTGGGGGCGCGCGTGGCGCGGGGAAAGTCTTTCCCCCGGAAGCCCCGCATGATACCAGTTCGGACGCGGGCGCCAAAGGCGCGAAGGCCGCAGCTTTGATTTTTCGCTTGATATGGCCATTTGAAGCGCATAGAATACTGGATATATATACAGTATCGGCGCAGCACCGGCGATCCCCGCCCGGTGCCCGGGCCCAGCTATCATGAACCACGACGAAAACAACCAAGAGCACGTGATGCTGCCGCCGCCTTCGCTGAAGGCGCAAAAAGGCCGTGGCGCGGTATCGAACCTGCAGGGGCGCTTCGAGGTCAACGCGCGGGAGGCCTACGACGACGGCTGGGAGCGCGAGGAAGAGGAGGCGTCGCCGTGGAAAACCCAGGTCACCGACGAGTACTGTAAATCGATCCTGAGCCGCAACGCCTCGCCGGACCTGCCGTTCAGTGTTTCGCTGAACCCGTATCGCGGCTGCGAGCATGGCTGTATCTATTGCTTCGCCCGTCCCACGCACAGCTATCTCGGCCTGTCGCCGGGCATGGACTTCGAGAGCAAGATTTTCGCCAAGGTCAACGCGCCGGAAATGCTGCGGCGCGAGCTGGCCAAGGCGGGCTACGAGCCCGAGTCGATCGCGCTCGGCGTCAACACGGACGCCTACCAGCCCTGCGAGCGCGAGCGCAAACTCACGCGCCGCGTGCTGGAAGTGCTGCAGGAATGCCAGCACCCGGTGGGCCTGATCACCAAATCGTCGCTGATCGAGCGGGATATCGACATTCTCTCGGCGATGGCCGCCAAGCGCCAAGCCGGCGTCGCCATCACGCTGACGACCCTGGACCCGGCCATCTCGCGCACTCTGGAACCGCGAGCGGCGGCCCCGGCGCGGCGTCTGCGCACGATTCGCACCCTCACCGACGCCGGCATTCCGGTGGCCGTCAGCGTCGCGCCCATCATTCCGTTCGTCACCGAGCCGGATATCGAGCGCTTGCTGGAGGCGGTCAAGGAAGCCGGCGCCGTTACCGCGCACTACACGGTGTTGCGGTTGCCGTGGGAGGTGGCGCCGCTGTTCCAGCAATGGCTGCAGGCGCACTTCCCGGAGCGGGCGCAGCGCGTGATGAACCGCGTGCGTGAAATGCGCGGCGGCAAGGACTACGACAGCACCTTCGGTTCCCGCATGAAAGGCGAGGGCGTATGGGCGGAATTGATACGGCAACGCTTCAAGATCGCCACCGAGCGTCTCGGACTATCGGGCAAGGGCAGCCGCTTCCACAGCATGGACGCGTCGCAGTTCACGCGGCCGCTGGTGGTGCCGCCGCTGGGCGCGCGCGCCAAGCCGACCGACGCGGGGCAGCTGGATTTATTCTGACGGAACCGTTGACGGAGGGTTGTTCAACGCGGCCAGGTGCCGTTCGATCTCGAAGACGTGCTGGTCGTGGCGGCCCAGTTCGCGCAGGGCGTGCGCCAGATGATTGAGGTAGTCGCTGTTCGGGCCGCTTGGGCCGATGGAGCGGGCGATGTGGCGCGCGATTTCCTGCTCCGACGCTTCCCCCAGGAAGGCGGTGTTGTCCGGCGTGGCGATATAGACCAGGCCGACGACGCTGTCGTTATTGCTATCGCTGTCGCTGTCGCCATCGCTGGCGGTGTTATCGCTGTCCTTGCCGCCGTCATCGAACGTGATCGCCGTCGCCAGCCGCAGATAGCCGTTCTTCTCGCGGTGGTCGAGATGGGCAAAGACTTCCGGGGTGACCAGGTAAGCCATGCCATGGCAAATGGCGCCGGCTTCCTCGATGATGGTGACCACGCGGCCGGGCGCCTCTGGCGTGCCGCGATGGTCGTGCGAGCCTTGCCAAAAGCGGCGCGTCCAGTTGGCGATGCTGGCCGGACGACGTTGCAGGTAGGGGAAGTCGGCTTTGTAGATCAGCGAGCCGTAACCGAACAGCCAAACGCTATGGTGGCCGTCGAACTGGTCCATCATCTGGTTGATGGCGATGGTGTCTGCTGTCATGATCGTTTGTGTTTTGGGCATGCGCCGGAGCTCGCGTCAAGTTCAGTTTATGCCCGCGCGGGCGATGTCCAGATGCTTGACGCCGATGGACTTGAACGCCGCAGTCAACTGACCTTCGTAATTGTGCATCAGCTCGGCCTGTTGCGGGTCGTCCGCTCCCCAGCCGGACGTCACCAGCATCACGCGCTGCGAGTCGGACTGGTTCGCCGTGTCGCCGTGCAGGTGCAGCAAGCGGTCCAGCCAGGCTTTCAGGGTCGACGGCGTGAAGTAGTTGTGCATCGGTGCCCCAACCACGACGATGTTAGCGTCGACGAATTCCTGCAACAGCGACGCGCTCAGCAGCGACTCCGCCCGCAACTCCGCGTGCATCGGAATGGCGCTATTCCATTGCTTGCGCATCACCTGGAGCAGCGGCGCGCTGACGTGCGATAAGGGCGAGGCGGCAAGGTCGCGATAGTTCACGCTGGCCCCTTCGTGCGCGGACGCCAGCCGGGCCACGGCGGCGGCGGTATGTTGGCGCGATTGCGAACTGTCGCCCAGCGCGCAGGAGTCGATATGCAGAATATTCATAAACCGAAGCATACACACGCCGCATGGGCTGCGGTAGTGGGAAAAATGTAAGATATGTTAACCGAGCGGAACGTTCCACTGGTGCGCGGCGACGTAATCCCGCAGGAAGGCGACGAAACTTTCGGCTGCCGGCGACAGCGCCCGGGCGTTGCGCGTGTAGACAAAAAAACGACGCGTGAGCTCTGGATCGACCAGTTCGCGCATCCGCAACCCATACAGTTCCACCATTTTTTCCGCGTACGGCAGGCAGACGGTGATCCCCAGCCGCGCGTGCACCATCGCCAGCGCGGTGGTCATGAAGGTCACCTCGTTGTAGGGATTGAGCGATAGCTCGCGGAACGACACATGCATGTCCCGCAGCAGCCGCTCGGTGAACTGTCCTTGCAGGGAAATGAAAGGGAAGTCGTTGATGTCGGCCCAGGTGATGCGCTCGCGCGACTCCAGCGCGTGGCCGGGCGGGAACACCACCACGAACGGCATCTCGAACAGTTGCTGCGCCTCGATCTCGGCGTTGGCGTCGCGCTCCGGGCCGATGCCAAAGTCGGCTTCGCCGCTGAACACGCGCGCCGACACCTGCTCGACCGGGCTGTCGGCCAGCCGCACCTGCACGTCCGGATAGCGCGCGGAATAGGCGGCGATGGCCTCGGGCAGCAAGGTACACGACAGCATCTGCGGCGCGGCGATGCGCACGATCCCTTGCTTGAGCGCCTTTCTGCTGGCGATGTCGGCCATCGCCCGGTCCAGGTCCTGCAGCATCTTCTCGAACAACGGCGTCAGCTCGCGTCCCAGCTCCGACAACTGCGTCTTGCGCGTGGTACGCTCGACGACACGCACGCCGAGCATCTGCTCGAGCTCCTTGATCTGGCCGCTAAGCGCCGATTGCGTCAGGTTGAGGTGGTCCGCCGCCAGGGTAAAACTGCCGGTTTTGGCCAGCGCCACCAGGGCGCGCATTTGTCGCAAACTTGGATTCATGGCAAAACCTGATAAATCACGAGAAAAATACTGTTTGTATGATATCTGAGATTCGCATCTAATGTCGAAAGACTAGAAATGGAGGCAGGGATGAAGATCAAACGAATTCACCACGTCGCGTACCGCTGCCGGGACGCGAAGGAAACCGTCGAGTGGTACGTCAAGCACCTGAACATGGACTTCGTGCTGGCCATCGCCGAGGATGAAGTACCGTCGACCAAAGCGCCGGACCCGTATATGCACGTCTTCCTCGACGCCGGCCAGGGCAACGTGCTGGCGTTCTTCGAGCTGCCGACGCAGGCGCCGATGGACCGCGACCACAATACGCCGGCCTGGGTGCAGCATCTGGCGATGGAGGTCGACAGCATGGACGACCTGCTGGCCGCCAAGGAGCGGCTGATCGCCGGCGGCATCGACGTCATCGGCCCGGTCAACCACACCATCTTCAAATCGATCTACTTCTTCGACCCCAACGGCCACCGTCTCGAATTGGCGGTCAACACCGGCACCCCCGACATGATGCAAAAGCTCGACGCCGTCAAATGGGAGATGCTCGAGGAGTGGTCCAAAACGCGCAAGGCGCCCAAGCACGCGGCGTGGATGCACGCGCCGGCGGACGTCACCCCGGGAGAACCGGCATGAAGCTCGCCACATTGAAGGACGACAGCCGCGATGGCCGTCTGGTCGTGGTCAGCCGCGACCTGTCCCACTATCAGCTGGTGCCGAAAATCTCGGCCACGCTGCAGCATGCGCTGGACCATTGGGAACTGGTCAAGGACCGGCTGGAAGCGGTGTACACCCTGCTCAACGCCGGCGACTCCGTCGACGCCAAGCCGTTCGACCAGCAAGCCTGCCACTCGCCGCTGCCGCGCGCCTATCAATGGGCGGACGGCTCCGCATACATCAACCACGTAGAGCTGGTGCGCAAGGCGCGCAACGCCGAAGTGCCGGCGTCGTTCTACACCGACCCGTTGATGTACCAGGGCGGTTCGGACAGCTTCATCGGCCCGAGCGACCCGATCTACGCGCTGTCGGAGGATTGGGGTATCGATCTGGAGGCCGAGGTGGCCGTCATCACCGGCGACGTGCCGATGGGCGTGAGCGTGGCCGATGCCGGCCAGGCGATCCGCCTCGTCATGCTGGTCAACGACGTCTCGCTGCGCAACCTGATTCCGAATGAACTGGCCAAGGGCTTCGGCTTCTTCCAGTCCAAGGCGGCCAGCGCGTTCTCGCCGGTGGCGGTGACGCCGGATGAATTGGGCCTCAACTGGGCCGACAGCAAACTGCATTTACCGCTGCTGGTCGACATCAACGGCAAGCCGTTCGGCAAACCGAATGCGGGCGAGGACATGACCTTCAACTTCGCGCAGCTCGTGGCGCACGCCGCCGCCACGCGTGAGATGGCGGCCGGCAGCATCATCGGCTCCGGCACCGTTTCCAACAAGCAGGGTGGCCTCAATGGATCGAGCATCGACAACGGCGGCGTCGGATACTGCTGCCTTGCCGAGGTGCGCATGTACGAAACCATCGAGACCGGCAAGCCGCAGACCGGCTACCTGAAATTCGGCGACAGCGTGCGGATCGAGATGCTCGACGAACAGGGCGCCAGCATCTTCGGCGTGATCGAGCAGACCGTCGTGCATTACGGGGAGCGGAGGCGATGAAGCTTTATACCTACTTCCGCAGCTCCGCCGCCTACCGCGTGCGGATCGCCCTCAATCTCAAGGGATTGGCATACGAGGCGCAGCCGGTGCATCTGCTGCGCGACGGCGGCCAGCATCTGGCCGAGGCGTATCGCGCGGTCAATCCGTCCGCGCTGCTGCCAACCTTGGAGGACGACGACGGCGCCGTCATCGGCCAGTCGCTGGCGATACTGGAATATCTGGAGGAGACGCGGCCGCAAACGCCGTTGCTGCCGGCCGATCCGGCGGGCCGCGCCCGCGTGCGCGCGCTGGCGTTGACGGTGGTGGCCGATACGCATCCGCTGGGGAATCTGCGGGTGCTCAAGTACATCAAGGGCGAGATGGGCTTGACCGAGGAGGTCAAGCTGGAATGGCATCGTCACTGGCTGCGCAGCGGACTGGCGACGTTGGAAGCGCTGCTGGCCGGGGATGCGCGCACGGGCGTCTATTCGCATGGCGATACGCCGACGCTGGCCGACTGCTGCCTGGTGCCGCAAGTGTTCAACGCCCAGCGGTTCGAGGTCGATACGGCGCCTTATCCCACGGTCATGCGGATCAGCGCCGCCTGCGCCGCGCTGCCCGCGTTCCAGCAAGCGCACCCGGCGCAGCAACCCGACGCCGAGTAGTGAGTCGCGGGTCGGAACAATATATGCGTCGTCGGCGGCGCGTGCATGGCGGATTACGCTTCGCTAATCCGCCCTACGTGTTTCCGTAGCGGATAAGCGGCCCGGGAATGTCGATCAAATCCGGAGGAGCCGCCGATGGCCACGTGTTTGCGCGGCGAAATGCGGCCCGGGAATGTCGATCAAATCTGTGGGGACACGTAGGGCGGATTAGGCGGAACGCCGTAATCGGCCATGTGTAAGCCGGCGACAGCCCATGCACGACCACCACCTCAAGCCGCCCGCAATGCATCGACGATCTTCATGCGCGCCGCCCGCAGCGCGGGCAGCACCCCGCCGATAAACCCCATCGCCAGCGAAAACACCAGCGTCTTGACGACGATATCGGCCGTCAGCCGAAACCCGAACGCCAACTCCGAGAACGACTGAAAATTCGTGGTCGAGAACGAAATGAACCGCATCAGCGAAGCACACCCCAGCCCCAACACGCCGCCCACCACCGCCAGCAGCATCGACTCCGCCAAAAACGCCGCCAGGATACTGCGCCGCTGAAACCCCAGCGCCCGCAGCGTGCCGATCTCGCCAACCCGGTTGGCAACCGACGCATACATGGTGATCGTCGCCCCGATCATGGCGCCGATCGAAAAAATCACCGACAAGATCAACCCCAGCACGCTGATGAAGGTCGACAGCGCCTTCGACTGGTCGGCATAAAAGGTCTGCTCCCGCTTGGCGTCGAGCGTCAGACGCTGGTCGCCTTCGATATCCTTCTTGAAGCCATCGAACAGCGACGTGTCGGCCAAGCGCAGCACGACCGCCGAATAGGCGACCCGCCGGAACGCCGGCATCAACTGATCGGCGTCGCCCCACACCTCCGAATCGAAGCCGCTGTTCCCCGCGTCGAACAAGCCCACGACCGTCCATTCGCGCTGGCCGAAGCGCAGCGTCTCGCCGATGCCGGCGCCGGAGAAGCGGCGCGCGATGCTGGCGCCGGCGATGATCTCGGATGCGCCGGGCCGGAACATCCGCCCGGCCGTCAGCTTCACTTGCGGCCGCAGCGCCAGTCCACGGGCCCCGATGCCCCGGATGATGACGTTCGACGGCTTGGCCGAGCCGCGTTTGTTGAGCGATATAAGCACCACCGTCTCCCGCGACAGCAAGGGCTGGCCGTCGGCGCCAAGCGCGATGGAAGGGTGGCTGGAGACGATGCTGGCCTGCCCCCGTTCGACGCTGCTTTGCACCTCGGTGTCGGCGCTGCGCCGTATCAGCACCACGTTGTCGTATTCGCCGGTGGTCACCAGCGTGTTGCGCAAGCCTTCATCGAGCATCAGCACCGTCGCGAACACGAACACCACCAGCGCCAGTCCAGCGGCGGTCAGCGCCGTGGTCAGGCGGCGGGCCCACAGGTTGCGGGCGACGTAGAAGAGTGGAATCTTCATCGCATCGTCATCCTATGCTCCGCAATCCCTCGACGATATTGACGCGGGCCGCCCGCAGGGTCGGCGCGATGGCCGCGACCAGGCCGATCGCCAGCGCCGCGAGGATTTGCTGGAGCACGGTCAATCGCGTCACCTCAAACACCGGGAACATCGTTCCCATCACGCTCCCCAGGAAGGCGGCAAACGGAAACAGGATGACGATCCCCAGCGCCGCGCCGAACAGCGACAGCAACAGCGATTCGCCCAGTATCATCGCCGTCAGGAAGCCGGGGCCGAAGCCCAGCGCCTTGAGCGTGGCGTATTCGCCCAGGCGTTCGCGCGCGCTCATGGCCATCGTGTTGGCCATCACCGCCGCGATGATGACGATCACGACGAACGACACCACGCGGATCGCCATGACGATCGCCTCCGACATCGAGACGAAGCCGAGTTGAAACGCTTTCTCCGTCTCGGTCAGCGTCTCGGCCAGCGAATTGCTGAATTCCTTGTCGATCGCCGCCGAGATGGCGGCCGCGTTTTCCGGTTCGTCGATGCGCACCACGTACACGCCGATCTGGTTGGCGCGCCGGGGCAGGGTCTTCTTGAGCGACTCGTTCACGTAGTCCCAGTGGAGGAACAGGGTCGCCGTGTTGGTGGTGCTTTGCCGGCCGTCGAAGATGCCGCGCACGACCAGCTCCCAGTCTCCCGGATAAATCGTGCCTTTGAGCGGAATGACATCGCCGACCTTGAAGCCGAATTGGTCCGCCAGCTTGCGGCCGACGAGGGCGCCCTTGCGGTCGCGCAGGAAGGCCGCTCGCTGGTCGGGCGGCAGCAGGTAGTCGGGGTAGATCTCCAGATAGCTCTCGCCGGAGATGGCAAACTGCGCGAAAAAGTTTTTCGGGTCCTTGTAGGTCCCCTGGAACCAGTTGGCGTAGCCGACGCCGGTCACGCCGGGTACGGCGCGTATGCGCGCCTCGTACGACAGCGGCAGCGGAAACACCAGCGACGTCTTGTTGCGCGTGACCAGCGTTGTGTTGGACGCGCCTTCCGCCCCGGCGTACCAGGCGTCGATGACCGTTTGCAGCAGGCCGAAGGCGAAGATCGCCACCACCAGGCCGAGTATCGTCAACGACGTGCGCAGCTTGTGGCGCAGGGAGTTTTTGACGATCAGCCGCAGGGTGTACATGGTGGCGTCCTGGCGATTGAAGTCGGTTTCATGCGCGCTGCGGTTCGTCGGCGAGCAGTTCGCCTTTTTCCAGGTGCACCACGTTGCGCGCCTGCGCCGCCGCATGGGCGTCGTGCGTGACCATGATGATGGTCTTGCCCAGTTGCTGGTTCAATTGCTGGAGCAGCGACAGGATCTCGGCGGCCGACTGGCGGTCAAGGTCGCCGGTGGGCTCGTCGGCCACGATCAGGGTCGGATCGCTGACGATGGCGCGCGCGATCGCCACGCGCTGCTGCTGCCCGCCGGACAGCTCGTTCGGCGTGTGGTCCATGCGGTCCGCCAGGCTGACCATCTCCAGGGTCAGCGCCACTCTCTCGCGCCGCTCTCGGCGGGACAAGGGCGTGAGCAGCAGCGGCAGCTCGACGTTCTCGAACGCCGTCAGCACCGGCATCAGGTTATAAAACTGGAAGATGAAGCCGACGTTGGCCGCGCGCCAGCCGGCCAGCTCAGTCTCGCCCATGGCGGCGATATCGAGGCCGGCGATCCGCAGCACGCCGCTATCGGGCTTGTCGATGCCGGCGATCAGATTGAGCAGCGTGCTTTTGCCCGAGCCCGAGGGCCCCATCAGCGCGGTGAAGGCGCCGGACGGTATCGCCAGGCTGATATCGCGCAGCACCTCCACCACCTGATCCCCTCGGCGATAGGACTTCACCAGATGTTCGATCAGCACGAGCGGCGCGGTCATTTCTTCGCCACTTTGACGGCTTGGCCATCCTGCAGCTTGTCGTCCGGCGCCAGCACCACCTTGTCGCCCGGCTTCAGGCCTTTGATTTCGACCAGTTCCCCGATCTTGCGGCCCGGGGTGACGGCAACGCGGCGGACCTTGCCGCCATCGGCGTCGAGCAGGAATGCAAACTGCGCCGCCGGCGTGCCGCCGCGCGTGACGATCGCCGCCGGCTGCACGGCGGTCACCGGCAGTTTGTCCCGCTGCGGCACCGGCTGCGAGAGGAAGGCGACTTTGGCGCTCATGTCCGGCAGCACGCGCGGGTCGCGCTCCTCGAACCGCACCTTGACCAGCAAGGTCGCCTTGCTGCGGTCCATGGTCGGCACCATGCGCGAGACGGTGCCGGCCAGCCGCAATTCCGGAAAAGCGTCGAGCAGGATTTCTGCCGGCTGGTCGACGCGGATTTTGCTCAGGTTCGATTCGGAGACATCGGCCTCCACCTCCAGCGTGTCCATATCGGCGATGGTGACCACCGCGCCCTTGCTGTCCGCAGCGGAGGAGAAGGGCGTGATGTTATCGCCGACGTTGGCGCTTTTGGTCAGGATCACGCCGTCAAACGGCGCGCGGATCACCGTCTGGTCCACCGCCACCTGCGCCGCCTGCGCGTTGGCGCGCGCCGCCGCGATGGCGGCCTGGTAACCGGAGATGCTGGCCTTGGCCTTATTCAGGCGCGCCTGCGCCGTATCGTAGGCCGAGGCGGCGATGAATTTCTGGTTCAGCAGTTCCGCCGCGCGCTGGAACGCCGACTGCGCATCCTGCAACTCGGCCTGGCCCTGTTCCAGATTGGCCTGCGCGACCTTGACGTTGGCCTGCGCCTGTCCCAGCGCCGCCGCCACGTCCCGGCTCTCCAGCCGCGCGATCACCTCGTCCTTCTTGACGTGCGAGCCTTCCAGCACGCCCAGCCACTCCAGCCGGCCGGTGGCCTTGGACGACAGTGCGGCCTTGCGCTGCGCCACCACGTAACCGGTGGCGTTGAGCAAGGTGTAGTTCTGCGCCGGATAAGTCTGCGCGACCGCGACCACCTCCACGGCCGGCTTGCCGGCGAACACGCTCATGGCGGCGGCCGCCACCAGTGCCAGGGCCAGTACCAGCAGCACCATCCTGCCCCAGCGGCGGCGCTTCGGGCGCGACCCGGGTGTCGGCGCCTTGGCCTCGCGGTCAATCTTTAGACGGGAAATATCGGGAGTCGCCAATTGGTAGCCTCAGCTCAAGTTCCATAAGTCGGCCATTGCCAACTTCGCCATCAAATAGTGGGGCAAGCGCGATTGAATCGCAAGCGGCAGGCGTATCTGTGTGTTCCGGTACATACTGCAAGCTTACTGCTGTGACAGCATGGCCTTTTTCAATTGTTCGGAGCTTTATGACCACCATGCCGCGCGCCCAGCGCCCGCCAGCCTCCGTCGATGCGGCCACGCTTGCCTTGCTGAACGCATTGCAGAAGGACTCGTTCGACTACTTCGTCAACGAGGTCAACCCCGCCAATGGCCTGATCCGCGACAAGACCGCCGAGGTGTGGCCGGCCAGCATCGCCGCCGTCGGCATGGCGCTGACTTGCTATCCGATCGGCGTCGAACAAGGCTTCATGGGGCGTGCCGACGCCGTGGTCCGCACCTTGACCACCCTGCGGTTTTTCGCCAACAGCGAGCAGAGCGAATCGCCGCGCGCCACCGGCTACAAGGGCTTCTACTATCACTTCATCGACATGAACAGCGGCGCGCGCGCGTGGCAATGCGAGCTGTCGAGTATCGACACGGCGCTGTTGATCGCAGGCATGTTGACGGCGGCCGAATATTTCGTGGAGGATACGCCCGAGGAAAACGAAATCCGCGCGCTGGCTGACATGCTGTACCGCCGCGTCGACTGGCAGTGGATGCGCGGGCGCGACAATCTGATCTGCCACGGCTGGAACCCGGAAAGCGGCTTTCTGCGCTGGCACTGGGAAGGGTATGACGAGGCGCTGATCCTCTACGTACTGGCGTTGGGCTCGCCCACTTTCCCCGTGGAACGGGACAGCTACGACGCCTGGAGCCGGACCTACGAATGGAAGACGGTGTACGGCATCGACTATCTGTATGCCGGGCCGCTGTTCATCCATCAGATGTCGCACGTGTGGCTGGATCTGCGCGGCATCCGCGATGATTTCATGCGCGCGCACGATTCGGACTACTTCGAGAACAGCCGGCGCGCCACTTACGTGCAGCAACAATATGCCATCCAGAATCCGCTCGGCTTTCCGGAGTATGGGGCGTTGTGCTGGGGTATCACCGCCAGCGATGGGCCCGGGCCCGTCACGCGCCGCATTGATGGCGTGCAGCGCAAGTTCTGGGACTACGTCGCGCGCGGCGTGCCGTACGGGCCGGATGACGGCACGTTGGCGCCATGGGCGGTGGCCGCGTCGCTGCCGTTCGCGCCGGAAATCGTCATGCCCAGCATCATCCACTACCAGGGCATGCAGTTGTGCGAGGCAAATCCCTATGGATTCAAAGCCTCGTTCTCGACCGTGTTTTCGCACGGCCGGGTTGCATGCCAGCACTGGGTATCGCCATACCACTTCGGCATTAACGAAGGGCCGACGGTGATCATGGTGGAAAACTATCTGCACGATTTCCCCTGGAACATCATGCGCGGCAATACCTACCTGCAAACGGGGTTGCGCCGCGCCGGATTCGCCGGCGGCTGGCTGGACGAGGAGGCACGTAGGGCGGATTAGGCGGAACGCCGTAATCGGCCATGCATGCGCCATCGATGCGCATGCATGGCCGATTACGCTGCGCTAATCCGCCCTACGGTCTTACGGTATACTTCCGCCTTTCCCGCCCCCGCTACTATTAGTATGACGATCCCCGCTCCCATCCTTGATGCGCTGTCGCGCGCCGATGCCTCATGGCGCCCGTTGCTGATCGACGGACTCAACGCGATGCAGGCCGCCACGCCCGGCTACCTCGCCCAGCTGGCCGACGACCTCTATCTGCCGACCGAACAACGCCTGTTCGCCGCCTTCGCGCTGCCGCTCGACCAAGTACGCTATGTATTAGTAGGGGAGGGACCCTACCCGCGCGAGGACAGCGCCACCGGCGTCTGCTTCATGGACGGCGCCGTCGGCAGCCTGTGGTCGAACGAAGAGGGCGGCGGGCTGTCCAAGCCTGTCAACAAGGCCACGTCGCTGCGCAACTTCATGAAGATGCTGCTGGTGGCCGATGGGCAACTAACACTGGCCGACACCGGCGGCGCGGCGATGGCGGCGGTTTCCGCCCTTGCCCGCAGCGGAAGCGGCACCCATATTCAAACCCTGGCCGAGATGCAGAAGAAGCTGACCGAACAGGGTTTCCTGCTGTTGAATGCCTCGCTGGTGTTCCGCAGCCATGTGCCGCCGGTCAAGGATGCGAAAGCCTGGCTGCCGTTCTTCGAGACGGTCATGGCCGGTCTGGCGGCCAAGGCGCCGGCCAAGCCGACAATGATTCTATGGGGGAAAATCGCGGAGTTGCTGAAAAAGTTGCCGGTAATGAAAGATTTCCCGCAGATCACGGCCGAGCATCCGTACAACCTCAGCTTCATCGGCAACCCGGACATGCACGCGCTGTTCGAGCCGATGAGCTTGCTAAAAGGCAAGTAGAAGGTAATCAAGACCGAGGGGCCGAGGGGCCTCCCGGCAAACTTTCATAAAGTTTGGTATACTTGACTAAATCGATCAACTAATCAGGCTTTCGTTGAGCAGTCGGGTCGATATTTTAACCTAGCTGAACCGAGGTAGTGATGCGTCTGACCACCAAAGGCCGTTTTGCTGTGACTGCGATGATCGATCTGGCTTTGCGCCAAGGCAAAGGCCCGGTCACGCTCTCGGGCATCAGCCAGCGGCAGGCGATCTCGCTGTCGTATCTGGAACAGCTGTTCGGCAAATTGCGCCGCCACGAAATCGTCGAATCGATCCGCGGCCCGGGCGGCGGCTACAGCCTGGCGCGCCGGGCCGACAAGGTCACGGTGGCCGACATCATCATCGCCGTCGACGAGCCGCTGGACGCGACCCAATGCGGCGGCAAGGAAAATTGCCACGGCGCCGACGCCGCCAGCGGCGTGCGCTGCATGACCCACGAACTGTGGGCCACGCTGAATGAAAAGATGGTTGATTATCTGGATTCCGTTTCGTTGCAGGATCTGGTCGATCAACAGAAGCAAAAGAATGCTGAACAAAACGTGGTCGTGATGCACCGTAACCACGCCGCGCTTGGTTGAGCGCTTTAGCTACTAATATAGACAGAGAAAACCGGAGTTACCAGATGAACGCCCCAGAAAAAAACCTCGCCGCAGTGAAGTTCCAGACCGCCCCGCATTTCCCGATCTACATGGACTACTCGGCCACCACGCCGATCGATCCGCGCGTCGCCGACGCCATGATTCCTTACCTGCGCGAGCAGTTCGGCAATCCAGCTTCGCGCAGCCACATGTACGGCTGGACGGCTGAGAAGGCGGTCGAAGAGGCGCGCGGCCACGTCGCCGCCCTGGTCAACGCCGACCCGCGCGAAATCATCTGGACCTCCGGCGCCACCGAGTCGAACAACCTCGCCATCAAGGGCGCGGCGCAGTTCTACAAGACCAAGGGCAAGCACATCATCACCGTCAAGACCGAGCACAAGGCGGTGCTGGACACGGTGCGCGAACTGGAGCGCGTCGGCTTCGAGGCGACCTACCTGGAACCGCAGGACAACGGCCTGATCACCATCGAGCAGCTGACCGCCGCGATCCGTCCGGACACGATCCTGGTGTCGGTCATGCTGGTCAACAACGAAATCGGCGTCATCCAGCCGATCGACGAGATCGGCACCCTGTGCCGCTCGAAGGGCATCATCTTCCATTGCGACGCCGCGCAAGCGACCGGCAAGATCGTCATCGACCTGCAAAAAACCAAGGTCGACCTGATGACCTTCACCGCCCACAAGACCTACGGTCCGAAAGGCATCGGCGCGCTGTACGTCTGCCGCAAGCCGCGCGTGCGCATCGAAGCGCAAATGCATGGCGGCGGTCACGAGCGCGGCCTGCGTTCGGGCACCTTGCCGACCCACCAGATCGTCGGCATGGGCGAAGCGTTCCGCCTGGCCAAGGTCGAGATGGACAGCGAAATCGCGCGCATCAAGTCGCTGCGCGACCGCCTGGCCAACGGCCTGCAAGAGATCGAAGAGACCTACATCAACGGCGACATGGAGCACCGCGTGCCGCACAACCTCAACGTCAGCTTCAACTACGTCGAGGGCGAATCGCTGATCATGGCCGTCAAGGACCTGGCCGTGTCGTCGGGTTCCGCTTGCACGTCGGCCTCGCTGGAGCCGTCGTACGTGCTGCGCGCGCTGGGCCGCAGCGACGAGCTGGCGCACAGCTCCATCCGTTTCACCATCGGCCGTTTCACGACGGAAGAGGATATCGACTTCGCCATAGACCTGATGAAGTCCAAGGTACACAAACTGCGTGAACTGTCGCCGCTGTGGGACATGTTCAAAGAAGGCATCGACATCAGCTCGATCCAATGGGCAGCCCACTAATTTTAAGATTACAGGAGCATCAAAATGGCTTACTCGGAAAAAGTGTTGGACCACTACGAAAACCCACGCAACGTCGGCGCCTTCGAAAAGGGCGATGACAGCGTCGGTACCGGCATGGTCGGCGCGCCGGCCTGCGGCGACGTCATGAAACTGCAGATCAAGGTCGGCGCCGATGGCCTGATCGAAGACGCGAAATTCAAGACCTACGGCTGCGGTTCGGCCATCGCATCGAGCTCGCTGGTGACCGAATGGGTCAAGGGCAAAACGCTGGATCAGGCGCTGGCCATCAAGAACACCCAGATCGCCGAAGAACTGGCGCTGCCGCCGGTGAAGATCCACTGCTCGATCCTGGCGGAAGACGCGATCAAGGCAGCTGTTCTGGATTACCAGACCAAGCACCCGGTCGCAGCTTAAATCGGCTTCATAGCACTGTTTTACAGCGGCGCGCGGATGAAAGTCCGCCGCCGTTACGGAGAACCACATGGCAATCACCCTGACCGAAAAAGCAGCTAAGCACATCAACCGCTACATCGAGCGTCGCGGCAAGGGCGTCGGCTTGCGTTTTGGCGTGCGCACCACCGGCTGTTCGGGCCTGGCGTACAAGCTTGAGTATGTCGACGAAGTGGCGGACGAGGACAGCGTCTTCGAATCGCACGGCGTCAAAGTGTTCGTCGATCCGAAAAGCCTGCCGTACATCGACGGCACGGAACTCGATTTCGCGCGCGAGGGGCTGAACGAAGGCTTCAAGTTCCACAACCCGAACGAAAAAGACGCATGCGGTTGCGGCGAGAGCTTCCGCATCTGATAACACATGCAAAACCACTTTGAGCTGTTCAATCTGCCGCAGAAGTTCGCCGTCGACACCGGGGCGCTCGACAGCGCCTACCGCGACGTGCAAAGCCGGGTCCACCCCGACAAGTTCGTCAACGCGACCGACGCCGAAAAGCGCGTCGCGATGCAATGGGCCACGCGCGCCAACGAAGCCTACCAGACCCTGAAAAATCCGCAGAAGCGCGCGCAGTACATGTGCGAGCTGCACGGCGTCGATTTACAGACCGAGTCCAACACGGCGATGCCGATGGCCTTCCTGATGCAGCAGATGGAATGGCGCGAAGAGCTGGGCGACGCCCGCGCCGGCAAGGACGCCGACGCGCTCGAAGCGCTCGACAAGCAACTGCGCGCCGCGCGCAAAGAGCGCCTGGCCGAGATCGAGCAGCAGATCGACGCCGACGACTACGAGCAAGCCGCGCAAGGCGTGCGCGCGCTGATGTTCCTCGAAAAATTCAAAGACGAAATAGAACACAGCTTCTCAGCGATCGAAGACAACTAACAAAACTCCGGGGTCAGGTCCTCCATTGCTACACGAACGCTGCCGTAAGGGCCGTTAGTGCCGAGGCCGTGTAGCAATGGAGGACCTGACCCCGGATTAAAGGCTTGAATCACATGGCACTTCTGCAAATTTCCGAACCGGGTATGTCGACCGCGCCGCACCAGCATCGACTGGCGGTGGGCATCGATCTAGGCACCACCAATTCGCTGGTCGCCACCGTGCGCAACAGCATTCCAGAAGTGCTGAACGATGAGGATGGCCGGCCGCTGCTGCCGTCCGTGGTGCGCTATTTGCCGAACGGCCACGCCAACATCGGCTACAAGGCGCAGGCCGCGCAGACCACCGATCCGAAAAACACCATCGTCTCCGTCAAGCGGTTCATGGGACGCGGCCTGGCCGATATCGCCTACGCTGAGAACATGCCCTACGATTTCCAGGACACGCCCGGCATGGTGCAACTGAAGACGATCGCCGGCATCAAGAGCCCCGTCGAGATCTCCGCGCAAATCCTGGCCACCTTGCGCCAGCGCGCGGAAGATTCGCTCGGCGATGATCTGGTCGGCGCGGTCATCACCGTGCCCGCGTACTTCGACGATGCCCAGCGCCAGGCCACCAAGGATGCGGCGCAGCTGGCCGGCATCAACGTGCTGCGCCTGCTGAGCGAGCCGACTGCCGCAGCGATCGCCTACGGCCTCGATAACGGCTCCGAAGGCATCTT
The DNA here is from genome assembly GCA_024123915.1 of Oxalobacteraceae bacterium OTU3CAMAD1. Lineage (NCBI taxonomy): Bacteria > Pseudomonadati > Pseudomonadota > Betaproteobacteria > Burkholderiales > Oxalobacteraceae > Oxalobacteraceae bacterium OTU3CAMAD1. The sequence continues at coordinate 2,579,014 of CP099650.1, forward strand.
CGCGGTCTACGATCTGGGTGGCGGGACCTTCGATATCTCGATCCTTAAATTGAGCAAAGGCGTGTTCGAAGTGCTGTCCACCGGCGGCGATTCCGCGCTGGGTGGCGACGATTTCGATCACCGCCTGTTCTGCTATATCCACCAGCAGGAGAAACTGGCGCCGCTGTCCGACGAGGACACCGCCATCCTGATGGTGAAGTCGCGCGAAGCCAAGGAACTGCTGTCGACCAAGAACGAAGTGACCGTCGACGCGATCCTGAACTCGGGCGAGGAGGTGCATCTGAAGATCACCGCCGAGACCTTCCAGGAGATCACCAAGCACCTGATCGCCAAGACCATGAGCGCCATCAAGAAGGCGTTGCGCGACGCCAGCGTCGATGCCGACGATGTCGACGGCGTGGTGATGGTCGGCGGCGCGACGCGCATGCCCCACGTGCAGCGCGCCGTCAGCGAGTACTTCCACACCATCCCGCACGCGAACATCGATCCGGACAAGGTCGTCGCGCTGGGCGCGGCGGTGCAGGCCAATCTGTTGGCCGGCAACCGCGCGCCGGGTGACGACTGGCTGCTGCTGGACGTGATTCCGCTGTCGCTCGGTATCGAGACGATGGGCGGCCTGGTCGAGAAGATCATCCCGCGCAATTCGACGATTCCTTGCGCCCGCGCGCAGGAGTTCACCACGTTTAAAGACGGCCAGACGGCGCTCGCGGTACACGTGCTGCAGGGCGAGCGCGAGCTGGTCTCTGACTGCCGTTCGCTGGCGCGCTTCGAGCTGCGCGGCATCCCGCCGATGGTTGCGGGCGCCGCGCGCATCCGCATCACTTACCAGGTCGACGCCGACGGTTTGCTGTCCGTGTCGGCGCGCGAGCTGCGCTCCGGCGTCGAGGCGTCGATCACCGTCAAGCCGGCTTACGGCCTGGGCGACGACGACGTCGCGCGCATGCTGCAGGATTCGTACAAGTCGGCCGATGTCGACATGGTCGCCCGCGCGCTGCGCGAAGAGCAGGTCGAGGCCGAGCGCATCATCCTGGCCACGCAATCGGCGCTGGACGAAGACGCCGGCCTGCTGTCGGACGAGGAACGCGCATCGGTCGATGTCCTGATGAACAAGGTGCGCGACGTGATCGCCCAATCGCAGACTGGCGCCGCCGACCACGTGGCCGTCAAAGCCGCCGTCGAGGCGCTGGCCCACGGCACCGAAGAATTCGCGTCGCGCCGCATGGATCGCAGCGTGCGCAGCGCACTGGCCGGCAAGACGCTCGACCAGGTAGTTTAAGAACCCATAAGAACAGAGGTATCAAGTGCCACAAATCGTATTCCTGCCCCACGCAAAACTGTGCCCGGACGGCGCCGTCGTCGAAGCCGAAGTCGGTAAAACCCTGTGCGACATCATGCTGGAAAATGATATCCACATCGAGCACGCGTGCGAGAAGTCCTGCGCCTGCACCACCTGCCACGTGCTGGTGCGCGAAGGCTTCAATTCGCTGAGCGAAGCCAGCGAAACCGAGGAAGACCTGCTGGACAAGGCCTGGGGCCTGGAAGCGGTGTCGCGCCTGTCGTGCCAGGCCGTGGTGGCAGAGGAAGACCTGGTCGTCGAAATCCCGAAATACACCATCAACCACGCCAGCGAAGGCGGACACTGATATGAAGTGGACGGACATCACCGCGATCGCCGAAGCGCTTTACGATAAGCACCCGGACATCGATCCGCTGACTATCCGCTTCACCGATTTGCACAACTGGATCGTGGAACTCGAAGAGTTCGACGACGACCACACGCGCGGCGGTGAAAAAGTTCTCGAAGCGGTACAGCAGGCGTGGATCGATGAAGCAAAATAAGCCAAGCAAGCCAGCCAAGGCCGCGCCGGCCAAAATCGGCGCCACCGTCACCGGCGCCGACAACATGCCGGAAATCCGCGAAGGCCAGACCGTCGCGCTGCTGCAGGAACTGCACATCCTGACCCGTGACGGCAAGATGAACCAGGACAGCCGCCGCAAGCTCAAACAGGTCTACCATCTGTACCAGTTCATCGAACCGCTGCTGAAGGAAGTGCTGGCCGAGAAGGGCGAAGTGTCGCTGGTCGACCACGGCGCTGGCAAGTCCTACCTCGGCTTCATCATTTACGACCTGTTCTTCAAGGCGCTGAACGATAATTCGCACATCTACGGCATCGAAACCCGCGAGGAACTGGTCTCACGCTCGCAGGAGCTGGCCAAGCAGTTCAACTTCCCCGGTATGTCGTTCCTGCCGCTGTCGGTGGCCGAATCGACCGAGTCCAAGCTACTGCCGGACCAGATCGACATCGTCACCGCGCTCCACGCCTGCAACACGGCCACCGACGACGCCATCCAGTTCGCGTTGAAGAAGAAGGCCAAGTACATGGTGCTGGTGCCTTGCTGCCAGGCGGAAGTCGCCTCGGTGCTGAAGAAGAACAAGGGCCAGTCGCTGGGCAAGTCGGCGCTGACAGAAATCTGGCGCCACCCGATCCACACGCGCGAATTCGGCAGCCAGATCACCAACGTGCTGCGCTGCCTTCAATTGGAGGCGCACGGCTACCAGGTCAACGTGACCGAATTGGTGGGCTGGGAGCACTCGATGAAGAATGAGCTGATCATCGCAACCTACAAAAACCTGCCGCGCCAGCGTCCCTCCGAGCGTTTGCGCGAGGTGCTTGAAACGGTCGGACTGCAGGAAATGGGCAACCGCTTCTTCACCGAGCAGCTAGAAACACAATAAACAAACGAAAGGGTGACGGAACGATGAGTGATCTGAAAGAAAATTGGTTGGATCTTCGCAGCGACACCGTCACCCGCCCCAGCGCGGCGATGCGTGCGGCGATGAACGCGGCCGACGTCGGCGACGACGTCTACGGCGACGATCCTACCGTCAACCGCCTGCAGGAATATGCGGCCGATTTGTTCGGCTACGAGGCGGCGCTGTTCGCGCCGTCCGGCACGCAGAGCAATCTGCTGGCGCTGCTGGCCCACTGCGGTCGCGGCGACGAATACCTGGTCGGGCAGGAAGCGCATACCTACAAGTACGAAGGCGGCGGCGCGGCGGTGTTGGGCAGCATCCAGCCGCAGCCGATCATCAACCAGGCCGACGGCAGTCTGGCCCTGGCCGACATCGCGGCCTACATCAAACCCGACGACATCCACTTCGCCCGCACCAAGCTGCTGGCGGTGGAAAACACCATTGGCGGCCGCGTGCTGCCGCTCGATTACCTGAAGCAGGCGACCGTGCTGGCGCATGAACGCGGCCTGGCCACGCACATGGACGGCGCGCGCATCTGCAACGCGGCGGTCAAGCTGGGCGTGAGCCCGCGCGCGGCGGTGGCGGGCTTCGATTCGGTCTCGGTGTGCCTGTCCAAGGGACTTGGCGCGCCGGTCGGCTCCATCCTGTGCGGCAGCAAGCCGCTGATCAAGGAAGCCACGCGCTGGCGCAAGATGCTCGGCGGCGGCATGCGCCAAGCCGGCATGATTGCCGCCGGCGGCTTTTACGCGCTGGAGCACAACATCGCCCGCCTGGCGGAGGACCACGACAACGCCGCATATTTTGCCGGCGAGCTGGCTAAGCTCAAAGGCATCCAGGTCAGCGCGCCGCAGACCAACATTTTTTACGTCGATATCCCGGCCGATGCGTGCCGGGGTTTGAACGACGTTTTACAACTGACCCGCATCCGCGTGTCGATGGCGCCGCGCCTGCGCATCGTCACGCACATGGATGCGTCGCGCGACGATATCGATCGCGCCATTACCGTTTTTGGGGATTTTTTCGGATGACCGACCGCACCACAGATAACAGCCTTCGCCTGGCCAAGCGCCTGGCCGAGATACTTCCATGCTCGCGCCGCGAGGCCGAACTCTATATCGAGGGCGGCTATGTTAGCGTCGATGGCGTATTGGTGGAGGAGGCCGGCGCGCGCGTCACCGAAGAGCAGAAGATCGAACTGGCACCCGACGCCACCTTGCTGGAAATCGTCCCGGTCACGATCCTGTTGCACAAGCCCGCCGGCGCCAACGGCGGCGTGGGCAAGGACGGTTCGCCGGCCATGCATCTGCTGAATGCCGAATCGCTCACGCGCTCCGCGCCCGGCCAGCGCTTCCTCAAGCGCCACCTGGTCAACCTGACCTTGACCACGCCTTTGGAGACCAAGGCCAGCGGCCTGCTGGTGTTCACGCAGGACTTCCGCGTCAGCCGCAAGCTGGTGGACGAGCAGGCGAAGATGGAGCAGGAGATCATCGTCGAAGTCACCGGCAAGATCATGGAAAACGGATTGGCGCTGCTCAATCACGGGCTGCCGTTCAATGGCAAGCCGCTGGCGCCTAACAAGGTGAGCTGGCAAAACGAGAACCGTCTGCGCTTCGCGGTGAAGAATCCCAAGCCGGGCCAGATTGAACACGTGTGCAAACTGGTCGGCCTGGGTGTGGTGTCGATGAAGCGCATCCGCGTCGGCCGCATCGCGATGAGCAGCCTGCCGCTAGGCGAGTGGCGCTACCTGCAGGACCACGAGCGCTTCTAGACGGGCGTTACGCCTTCGGTGCGGCGCGGCGACGGCGCGCCATGAAGCCCAGCAGGCCAAGGCCGCCGGCCATCATCGCGTAGGTAGATGGTTCCGGCACCGCCGAGACGCTCGACAGCAGCAGCGTGCCGCAGTCGGTGCCACGGCAGGCCGAGACGGCGATCTGGTTGAATTCGTTGATGGCGATCGCATCCTTGATAAACCAACCGTCCAACCCGGTAACCAGCGAGTTGATGTCGTACATTACGCCGCCTTGCCACAGGAAGCCCGTGCCGAAGCCATCGCGGCCAACCACGGTACCGGCGTTGTTGACGTCCTTGGCGGAAAGTGAGAATCCGTCGATAGCCGTCGCCACGCCGTCGGCGTAGAGGTAAGCATGGTCGCTCTGCGTCGAATAGTCGCGCGAGTTGATCACGGTATTGCCGTTGTCGCTGATGGCGGCCGCATAAGAGATGGTGCTGCCGTCGTTCGGGATTGTGGCCGACAGGTTGGTCGTGCCGCCGTTCGAGAAGATCACGGCCTCGTTGAGCAATTGGCCTGCGCTGCCGGCGATCTGACCATTGTTGTTGATCCCGTTTGCCCCGCTATTGGTGGCGTTGGCCGGCGTCAGCTTAGTGACGCTTCCATTCGAATATACAAACCCATAGGAGCCGTCGTCCGTTGACACATTGCCGGTGATTTGGCCGGCGTTGTTGATGCCGGTAGCCGAGCTGTTCGCCGGGCCGATGGTGGTGTAGACGCCGTTGGAATAGCTGAACGCCTGCGTGCTGCCGTACTCGCCGACGATCTGGCCGGAGTCGTTGATGCCATAGGCGAAACTTCTGCCCGATGGAGAACCCAGGTAGCTCAAGCCGCTGCCGTTGTACAGCACCGCTTGGGTCGCGTCATTGCCGACTACCTGGCCGAGATTGTTCATCGCCTTCGGGCTGAAGGCGCCGAGATACGTCATGCTGAACTGCGGCGCCGTGGCGGCCAGGGCGGGCAGGGTCGCGACGCTGAGGATCAGCGCAGCGATGCATTTCATTTTGGTCGAGATCAAGACAATTTCCTTCGAAAGGAGGGTGGGGGAGCTGCACGCCGTGGTACGGCGCGCAGGGGGAGTTAAAAACGGATGAATTTTTAGCTACCTTAACAATATCTTAATTCAAATATTGCAACTACCACAGCCCCGTTCGATTGAAAGTCGCTTTATTTTATTTGCCGTCTCCGCCGCCGGTTTGCGACAGGATGAAGGCGTAGGTATCGGCCGACTCGGCATCCTGCTGGGCGCGGGTCGAGCCCATGCCGTGGCCGGCGTCGAAGTCCACGCGCAGCAGCACAGGCTTGCCGCTGGCGGTGGCCGTTTGCAGCCGCGCCGCCATCTTGGCCGGATGGAACGGCGCCACGCGCGGATCGGTCACGCCGGTCGTCAGCAGCACCGCCGGATACTTGGTGCCGTCGACCACCTGCTGATAGCTGTCGATGCTCTTGATCGCCTTGAAGCCGGCCGGGTCCGAGATCGCGCCCCATTCAGGTTCTTCCGCATAGCCGTTCTGCTCGGCCACGTAGCGCAGCGGATTGTGCCAGCCCACGCCCGACACCACCGCCGCGAACAGGTCCGGACGCTCTTCCATCGCGCGTCCCATCGGGATGCCGCCGGCCGAGCGGCCGCCGATGGCCAGGTGCGCCGGCGCCGTGTATTTGTTGGCCACCAGGTCCTCGCTGACGGCGATCAGGTCGCGCCAGGTGTTCGGCTTGTTTTCCAGCTTGCCGGCGCGATGCCACTCGCGGCCGAATTCGCCGCCGCCACGCACGTTGGCGTAGCCGATGACGGCGCCCTGGTCGGCCAGCGCCAGCGCGCGGCTGGCGAACGACGGCGTATAGGCGGCCGCGCCGTAGCTGCCGTAGGCGGAGATGAAGGCCGGATTCTTGCCATCCATCTTCAGGCCCTTTTTGTAGATCAGGCTGTACGGAATTTGCGTGCCGTCCTTGGCCTTGGCGAAGCGGCGCTCGGTCGTGTAGCCGCTGGTGTCGATCGCCGGCTTCGGCGTGATGCCGGTGTCGGCCACCTTGCCGTCGGCGCCGACGCTCCAGATGCCGGCCGGTTCGAGCCAGCCCGACAGGATGGACAGCGCGCCCGGCGAGTCCGCGTCGGCTTCGATCGAGCGCAGCGTGCCGTCGAAGGGCAGGGCGATGTCGACCAGCTTGCCGTCGTCGCCGAGGCGTTGCAGCTTGCTGATGCCGCCGTCCATCGAACGGATGTAGAGGCCGTCCTTGGCGCGCGCCGTGCCCTGCAACACCAGCGCCGATTCCGGCACCACCTCGACCGCCTTCTCCAGCGACGGCGACTTGGCCGAGGTCTTCAGCAAACGCCCGCGCGGATGGCCTTTGGTCGACAGCAGATACAGGTCGTCGCCGTGCAGATCGATGCCGGTGATCTCATCCTCGAAACCGGCCACCGGCTGCCACTTGGCCTTGCCTTTGATGACATCGGCCAGCGGCGCGCTGAACACGCGCTGCTCCGGCCGCACATCGGCCAGGATCAGCAGCGCGGTGGACGAGTGCGGCGACGTGCCGACGTACGGCGACTGGATCTTTTCATACTTCACCGACGGATCGAGGTCGCGCTTCATGATGATCGGATCGCGTTCCGGCTTGCCGCCCAGCTTGTGGAAACGCACCTGCGAATCGAGATAGCGTTCCGGCGTGTTGATCTTGCCGGTCAACTGATTGTAGAAGAAGCCCGAGCTGTCCTCGAGCCAGTTGGGATTGGCGCCCTGGGTGTTGGCGATACGTTCCTTGAGGACGGCGCCGGTGCGCACGTCCATGATCTGCAGCACCGAATCCTCGCTGCCGTCCTTCGACAGGCCGTACACCAGCTTGCTGCCGTCGGGCGACGGTTGCCACCAGTCCAGCGAGTAGTGGCTGGTTTTCGTGTCGAGCTTGGTCGGGTCGACCAGCACGCGCTCCTTACCGCTCATGCCGTCCCGCACGAACAGCTTGAAGTTGTTGGCGCCAGCCGGACGCTGTTGGTAGAAGATGCGGCTGCCGGCCTTTTGCACGCGCGCCGGCGCGGCCACGTCGCCCGACAGCTGCTCGATGCGTTTGAGCAGCACATCGCGCTTGGGCAGCGCGTCGAGCACGCCGCGCGCGTGGGCATTCTGTTGTTTGAGGAAGGGCAGCCAGTCGGGGTCCTTGTCGTTCTCCATCCAGCGGTAGCGGTCGACGATGGCTTCGCCGAAGTAGGTGTCGGTGACGGGCACGATTTTGGCGACGGGGGCGGGTGGAACGGGCTTTTGCGCCAGGGCGGCGGTAGCGGTCAGGGCAAGGGCGGCCCCGTACATCAGGCGGACTAACTTGGTCATCTTATCTCCTAGTGGCGGAACACCTATTCTGCCACAGAAGATTGTGAAAATTACACCGCCGGCGCGGTCTTCTTTTTCTTTTCCGGCGCCGGCAGTTGCACCAGCCGGGTACCGCTCAGTTTGTCGTGCAGGAACTGACGGTCCTTGTCGAAAAAGGCGGTAAGCGACCACAGCAGAATGCCGACGCCGACCGCGCCCAGCGCCTGCCAGCGGTGCAGGTCCAGCGCCAGGCTGACGACCAGCGCCGGCAGCACCCACATCCAGCTCAGCAGGTAGCGCATGGCGGCGGCCTTCGGCGACACGTGCGCGTGGCCGGGGCGGACCAGTTTGAGGCGCCAGGTCTTCATTGCCAAGGTCTGGCCGTCGCGGCTCCACTGGTGGACGAAGTACACGCCCAGCACCAGGAAGGCCAGCGCCTGGCGCATGTGCTCGACCAGCGGCGCGTGACTGGCGCCGGTGATCATCTCAAAAATCAGGAAGGGGAGGAACAGCACCGCGAACCCCAGCAGGCACTCGTAGACCATGGACACCAGGCGGCGCTTGATGGTGGGCCGGGTGGTAGCCTGCAGGGTCGGCGAAACGCTATTTTGCATTGTCGCCGGCCGCTGGCGCGGTGGGTGGGGTTGGCGCGGCGGCGGGCGCCGGCGCCGGTGCCGGTGCCGGTGCCGGGGCGGGCGAAGAAATCACCGGCGCGATATTCGAGGCGTTCGGCAACGGCCCACCGGTGGCCGGATCGATCCACGGCGGATGCGCCGTCGCGGGGGGCGCGGTGGCGCCAGCGGCCGTGCCGGTGGTCGGCCCGCCAGGCTTGATCGGCGCCGGCATCTTCATCTTGCTCTGGGTCGGCGTCGGCAGGTTGGCCAACTGCTTCTTGGTCGGCGACTTGGCCGCCAGCGCCTTCTTCTCTTCGTCGGACAGCTGCTGGTAGGATTCCCACTGGGTCGATTTCTGCGACGGGTCGAGTTTTTGCGCGCGCGCGAAGTTCTGCCGCACCTGGCGGCGTTCCTCCGGCGTCATCCGGACCCACTCGCGCATGCGTTCCTGCACGCGGACCTGCTCGTCCGGCTTCATCGACGCGTAGCGCTTGCCGATGCCCAGCCACTTTTGCTTGCGGATGGGTTCCATCGTGTCCCACTCGCCGGCCAGCGGCTCGAGCGCCTGCTTTTGCGCCGGCGTCAGGTCTTTCCACAGGATTTTTTCAGGCGGGATGTCGCCGGTGTTGACAGTCGTCGGGGCGGAAGCGAGCACGGGCGTACCGGACTGGTTGCCCACCAATACCGCGCCGGCCGCTGCTACCGCTACCACCGCCGCCGCAGCAGCGCCCCATTTTGCCCGACCGCTCAATGCCATACTTATTGCTCGCTTTGGGACAGATACGCGTTAAAGCCGTGGTCCAGGTAGGCGGACAGCGGCAGTTCATCGGACAGGACGGCCGCATCGAGCTCGGCCAGATCGGCGATGCGCTGTTGCTGCTCGTATTGGTAGATCCCGGCCAGGCCGGCGACCAGCACCAGCATTGGCACAGCCACGCCCATGCGGCCGAGCCAGCCGAAGCCTTTGGGCAGCAAGCCGCCCATGAAGCCGCCGGCGGTGGCCATCTCGGTCTTACTGACGCGCACGCTCATCGGCGCCTCGACATGGGCCTTCTTGCGGGCCAGCGCCATCTTGCGCGCTTGCGCCAGGCGGTCCGTGGTCGAGGCGGGCAAATCGTCCAGCCGCTCGTTGAGCGCGTGACGCACCTTGTAGGCGAAGTTCAGTTCATCGGTATTCATAGTTTAATTCCCTTGGCTTTGAGCGACTCGGCGAGAGTGTGTGTTGCGCGTGAGCAATGCGTCTTCACGCTCCCTTCGGAACATCCCATTGCTTCGGCTGTTTCAGCCACGTCCATATCCTGCCAATAACGCATAAGGAAGGCTTCCCGTTGACGTGCCGGAAGCTTTTGTACCTCCGCATCGATCAGGGCGAGCATTTGCTGGCGTTCGACCTTGTCGGCGCTCGATTCGGAGGCCTCGGTGCCTTCCTCGGCGGCATATGATTCCAGTATATCAAAGTCGTCGCCGCCTTCCCCGGAGGGCGCCATGCCCGAAAACAGGCTGACCCACGTGTTGCGGACCTTTTCGCGGCGGAAGTAATCGAGGATGGTGGTTTGCAGGATGCGCTGGAACAGCATCGGCAGCTCGGCGGCCGGCTTGTCGCCGTATTTCTCGGCGAGCTTGATCATCGCGTCCTGCACGATGTCCAGGGCCGATTCGTCCTTGCGTACCGCGTAGACGGCTTGTTTGAAGGCGCGCCGCTCGACGTTTTCGAGAAAGTCGGATAATTCTTTGTCTGTGGCCATGCGTTGGGTGAGGTACTGCCGGGATCACCGGCGATAGGCGCATAATTGCTGCTGATTGTTGTTGATATTGCTAGCTGGCGGCGATTTGCGAACTGAGCGCATGCTAGCAAAAATCGGCATTCCTTGCACCGTTTTACGTCAAAACCCCGGATTTTTGCACCGGTAACAAGCTTTTTACCGCCGTTTATCCAATTTGTCCTTGCTCAAACCGGTACCCAAGGTGTACCGTATGGGACGCTTTGAACACCCCGAAGCTTTATGGTCTTGTCGCAGCAGGCACACAACGCCGCCATCGACACGACGCGCTTTCATATGTAGGCAGTTTGCTCTAACCCGTGCCACAAGCGCGAGAGGTACGCACAACCGCTACAGAAGGATCCGGCAGAACGATATTTGCGTTGAGCGCCGCTTTGCACGCCACTACGGTTGGCGGAAGAGGCTGGTGTGACCGCATGACAAAGGGAAGCTGGACAAAGCTGTAGGGGCAGGCATACTTCGCGAGGAAAGAGCATCCGATCAATCTCCAATGGACCTTGAAAGGAATGTTTCATGAACACCGAAGCATCGTCACAACAATCTGGTGGCCAAAACGGCCAACTCACCGGCGCGGAAATACTCGTGCGCTGCCTGGCGGAAGAGGGCGTGGAACACGTCTTCGGCTATCCCGGCGGAGCCGTCCTGTATATCTACGACGCCATCTTCAAGCAAGACAAATTCCAACACGTGCTGGTGCGTCACGAGCAGGCCGCGGTCCACGCCGCCGATGCGTACTCGCGCAGTTCGAACAAGGTAGGCGTTGCGCTGGTCACGTCCGGTCCGGGTGTCACCAATGCCGTCACCGGCCTTTCCACCGCTTACATGGACTCCATCCCCATGGTCGTGATCTCGGGCCAGGTGCCTAGCCACGCCATCGGCCAGGATGCCTTCCAGGAATGCGACACGGTCGGCATCACCCGCCCCGTGGTCAAGCACAATTTCCTCGTCAAAGACGTCAAGGATTTGGCGGAAACCGTCAAGAAAGCCTTCTTCATCGCCCGCACCGGCCGTCCAGGCCCCGTGCTGGTCGACATCCCGAAGGATATCTCGATGCACAAGACGACGTACTCGTACCCGAAAGAGGTCGAGATGCGTTCGTACAAACCGGTCGACAAGGGCCACTCGGGCCAGATCCGCAAGGCCGTCCAACTGCTGTTGCAAGCCGCACGTCCGATGATCTACACCGGCGGCGGCGTGATCCTGGCCAACGCCTCGCCCGAGCTGAACAAGCTGGTCGACAAGCTCGGCTTCCCGGTCACCAACACCCTGATGGGCCTGGGCGCGTATAAAGCGTCGAGCGAGCACTTCGTCGGCATGCCCGGCATGCACGGCACCTACGAAGCGAACATGGCGATGCAGCACTGCGACGTCCTGATCGCCATCGGCGCCCGCTTCGACGACCGCGTGATCGGCAACCCGAAACACTTCGCTTCGCACCCGCGCAAGATCATCCACGTGGACATCGATCCATCGTCGATTTCCAAGCGCGTGAAAGTTGATATCCCGATCGTCGGCAACGTCAAGGACGTGCTGATCGAGTTCCTGGCGCAGCTGGACGCGACCGACGCCAAGCCGAACGCGCCCGCCGTCAAGGACTGGTGGAAGCAGATCAACGAATGGCGCGGCAAGGATTGCCTCAAGTTTGCCTCGTCGGACCTGGTCATCAAGCCGCAAGCGGTGGTGCAAAAGCTGTGGGAAGTGACCAAAGGCGACGCCTTCATCACCTCCGACGTCGGCCAGCACCAGATGTGGGCCGCGCAGTACTACCCGTTCGACAAGCCTAAGCGCTGGGTCAACTCGGGCGGCCTGGGGACGATGGGCGTGGGCCTGCCGTACGCCATGGGCGTGCAGATGGCCAACCCGGACGCCACCGTCGCCTGCATCACCGGCGAAGGCTCGATCCAGATGTGCATCCAGGAGCTCGCCACCTGCAAGCAATACCATCTGACGCCGAAGATCATCATGTTGAACAACCGCTTCCTGGGCATGGTGCGCCAGTGGCAGCAGATCGACTACGGTTCGCGCTACTCCGAGTCCTATATGGATTCGCTGCCGAACTTCGAGAAGCTGGCCGAGGCCTACGGCCACGTCGGCATGCGCATCGAAAAACCGGGCGACGTCGACGGCGCGCTGCGCGACGCCTTCGGCATGAAGGACAAGCTGGTGTTCATGAACTTCATTACCGATCAATCGGAAAACGTCTGGCCGATGGTGAAAGCGGGCAAGGGGCTCTCTGAAATGCTGTTGGGTTCGGAGGACTTATAAGATGCGACACATTATCTCTGTATTGCTGGAAAACGAAGCCGGCGCGCTGTCCCGCGTCGTCGGGCTGTTCTCGGCGCGCGGCTACAACATCGAAACGTTGACCGTGGCCCCGACCGAAGATCCGACCCTGTCGCGCATGACCATAGTCACCAGCGGCTCGGACGACATCATCGAGCAGATCACCAAGCACCTGAACCGCCTGATCGAGGTGGTGAAAGTGGTGGACCTGACCGAGGGTCAGCACATCGAACGCGAGCTCATGCTCATCAAGGTGCGCGCTGTCGGCAAGGAACGGGAAGAGATGAAACGGACGGCGGACATCTTCCGCGGCCGCATCATCGACGTCACCGAGAAAACCTACACGATCGAACTGACCGGCGCCAAGAGCAAGCTCGACGCGTTCATCGATTCGATCGACCGCGCCTCCATCCTGGAGACGGTACGTACCGGCGGTTCCGGCATCGGACGCGGCGAACGCATCCTCAAAGTTTGATTGGCATGGCCGCAAGGCCCGCCGACACCCCAACATTAAAAATTATTACTAAGGAATTATCATGAAAGTTTTCTACGACAAAGACGCCGACATCTCCCTGATCAAGGGCAAAAACGTTGCCATCATCGGCTACGGCTCGCAGGGTCACGCGCACGCACAGAACCTGAGCGATTCGGGCGTGAACGTCACCGTCGGCCTGCGCAAGGGCGGCGCCTCGTGGAACAAAGTTGAAAAAGCCGGCCTGAAAGTCGCGGAAGTGAACGACGCCATCAAGGCCGCCGACGTCATCATGATCTTGCTGCCGGACGAGAACATCGCCCAGGTCTACAACGAAAACGTCGCACCTAACGCCAAGCAAGGCGCCGTGCTGGCCTTCGCCCACGGCTTCAACGTGCACTACGGCCAAGTCGTGCCACGCGCCGACCTGGACGTGATCATGGTCGCACCGAAGGCCCCTGGCCACACCGTGCGCGCCACCTACACCCAGGGTGGCGGCGTGCCGCACCTGGTCGCCGTGTACCAGGACAAGTCCGGCATCGCCCGTGACATCGCCCTGTCGTACGCTTCGGCCAATGGCGGCGGCCGCGCCGGCATCATCGAAACCAACTTCCGCGAAGAAACCGAGACCGACCTGTTCGGCGAACAAGCGGTTCTGTGCGGCGGCGCCGTCGAGCTGATCAAAGCCGGTTTCGAAACCCTGACCGAAGCTGGTTATGCTCCGGAAATGGCGTACTTCGAGTGCCTGCACGAACTGAAGCTGATCGTCGACCTGATCTATGAAGGCGGCATCGCCAACATGAACTACTCGATCTCGAACAACGCCGAATACGGCGAATACGTGACCGGTCCTAAGGTTGTGACGTCGGCCACCAAGGACGCGATGCGTCAGTGCCTGAAGGACATCCAGACCGGCGAATACGCCAAGTCCTTCATCCTGGAAAACAAGGCCGGCGCACCGACCCTGATCTCGCGTCGCCGTCTGACCGCCGAGCACCCGATCGAAGAAGTCGGCGCAAAACTGCGCGCCATGATGCCTTGGATCGCCAAGAACAAGATGGTCGACCAGTCGAAGAACTAAGTTTTATCTTCGTCACGAAAAAGCCGGCGCGAGCCGGCTTTTTTGCGTCTACGGCAGCAATGGTGAGAATGTACGCATTTTGAGGTGTTTCATCCGAGTATGATTGCTGATCCATAAACTTTGTTTGCCCATGATGAAACGTCCCACCTCCGTCTCGATTATTGCCTGGTTCCTCATCGCGACCTCGCTCATCTCCGTCATCACCAGCTACACGAGCCTGGACAATCCGGTCGCGCAGGAGTTGATGGCGAAAAACCTGTTGCCGATGTCAGTGCAATACGCGATGTTGTACGTCGGCCTGGCGATCTCCCTGGCGTCGGGGTTCGCCATGTTGAAGGGTCTGAACTGGGGGCGCACCTTGTATGTCGTCTGGAGCGTGCTCGGCATTGTGATCGGCCTGGCGACGTCGCCGATGAAGCTGATGCTGGTGCCCGGCGTTCTCGTCCTCGGCATCATTGTCTTCTTCCTGTATCGTCCGAAAGCCAACGCCTTCTTCTCCGCACCGCAAGCGGCCAACGATGCTTAAGGTGATCAGCGTCGTCTGCCACGTCGTCGCCGGCTTTGTCTTGACCATCGCCTGTGTGCTGGCCTTTATCAGCGGCCTCCCGGCGATGGCCAAACTGTTGATGGTGGGCGGCACCGCGCTGCCCGGCGTTATCGCCCTGGTCATCGGGCTGGCGTGCACCCGCTTTCGGCTATGGAAGCGGGACACCGGCGTCGTCCTGCTCTCCGCGACGGTTTGCAATGTCGTGATGGTCGTGTCGATCGCGTGCATGCTGATGAGCGAGGAGATGATGCTGATGTTTCCGGAGAGCGCCTCCATGCCGTTCCGCGATTACGTGACCGGCATCCTGGTCATGGCGGTGCTGGCGATCGCGGGGTGGCTGCTTTTCCAGCGTGGGGACGCCGAGCGCCAACAGAATGAAATCGGTCAGAGTGCGAGAGAGTTATCTTAAAGTGGTTCGTCACTTTTCACTTCGTCGGTAGGCGTGTGCGAATTGCCCTTGCGGGAGCGCGCGCGGCCGGCGGGTTTCTTGATGACGGCTATAGCAAGCATTTCCTCGGTCAACTCCGGAATTTCCTCATACTCATGGGGTTGAATTTCATGGGCATCGACGCGGGCCAGATCAGAGCCCAAGGGACGATGCGATACGGGATTTTTCACGTTCATTGGCTTTCCTCATACTGATGATACGGCGCTGGGAACCTCGTTGCGTGTAGATCACGACGACCATTCTATTGTTCAGAAGGCCGTAGCAAATCGTTCGCCGCTCGCCATAGTTTTTTCGCTTGTCCGGAATCTCCAAGATGGGACCCGCGAATACTTGCCACGCATCCGCAAAGTCGAGTCCGCGCTCATCTAGTGTTTTGTCACGTTTGACCGGATCGAACGTGATGAACATAAGGGTATTGTAGGGAAGTGGGGCGCCAACTTCAAGCGAGGTTAGCGGGGGAAGCCGGAGCAGCGGGAGATGTGATTTTCAGCCATCCACCTGCAGCAGGTTTTGATCTGCATCTTGGAGGTGGTTCGAATCGGCTGCACTGCAGCCGATTCAGTTAGATCTGAACCACGCGTAGGACATGCCAGCCCTAATTTAGTCCAATCGATAACGCAACCACGATCGCGATCCAAAACAGGATACCGACGAATGCGGCGGTCTCGCCGCTGAACACCACTTGCCCGTCTTCGCGCCACCACCATTCGAACGTTGTGAGGTATCGCCGCGCGTTCCATTTATCGACCCGCGCCCTGCCCAGGGACAACACCGGAATGACGACCCGGCCGGTGCCGTAGGCGAACACTTCGAGCCCTATCCGCACCAGCAAGTCGCCGATGAAATCAAGCGCCATGGTTACCTCCGGATCATCGCCCTGAAGCGGGCACGCTGATCTGCGCTCAACAGGCGGTAGGGGATGGGCATCGAGGTGTCCGCCAGGCGCAGCAAATAGCCGGTGGGGTAGGGACGCACCTCGCGCACATCGCGCCAGCTCCAGACCGAGGTGCCGCCGGCGCCGGTTCGTCTGATCTGTTGCTCATCGATGTCAATGGCGCTCGCGGCCGCATGGCGCACGCGCAGGTAGTACCAGAACGCGCCTGCCACCGTATCGGGTAAACGCATTCTGGCTTTCTTCGATTGGTTACTCGCCCATCGGAAATCGAGATATTCACGCAGCTGCAGCGTGACGTTGATGCGGATCGGCGCGGCGTCGCCGACCGCCGCGTCTGCTTGCTGACTTAACTCGGGAATGGGCACTTCCTCATGCTCGACCGTGATGGTCGTCGTCTCCGGCGGCGGCAACTTGTTCTGCTCGGCCATCTGCATGGCGACCGCTTTGGTGATGAAGGGTTTGGGGTGGCTAAACCACATATACGCTTCCTCTGTGTCAGCTCGGATTGAGCAGCTTGCCGCCATCGGTTTGCCGTTGACCGAGCAGCACCGTGCCCACCAGCCCCAGCACGATCAGCACGACGGCGATCATCTCGGCCTGCGTGGCCCGCACGCCGAGCACGTCGAACACCGGGTTGACGCGGATTTGCTCGATCAGCAAACGCTCGGCGCCGGCCAGTATCAGGTACACGGAAAACAGCCAACCCGTGCGAAACGGATGCCGGCGCAGCGCCCACAAGATCAGGAAGCATACCGCAGCCATCGCCGTTTCATAAATCGGCGCCGGATACACGCCCGGCGCGGCGAGCACTTCTCCGAAGATGTTGTTGTCGTAGGTTTGCGCCCAAAACCACGTCGGCAGCCATTCCGGCTTGAGCGCCATGTTCGCCACCGTGCCCCAATCGCCGTCGCCCGACACCTGGCAGCCGATGCGGCCGATCGCATAGCCGATCATCATGGCCGGCGCGGCCGCGTCGAGCAGCGGGCGCACCGGCAGGCGCCAGCGCCGCACGCAGACCATGCCGGCGAGGGTGCCGGCGATCAGCCCGCCGAAGATACTCAGCCCCGAGCGCGTGAAGATCATGCTCATCGGATCGGCCATGAACTGGCCGGTGTGTTCAAGGATATGGAACAGCCGCGCACCGATCACGCCTGCGATCATCACGACCACCATGAAGTCGCTGACCACTTGCTGTGGCGGCACCTCCGCACCCCGCACCCACGCGGCGCCGATCCTGCCGACGCGGTACAGGCGGCCCAGCTCGGCGTGGAAGCACGCGCCGGCGACCATCGCGCCGAGCGCGACGAACAGGCCGAACGTGGCCAGCGGTAGCGGGATGTCGTAGCCGGTCCAGGCTTTCACCACATCGCTTAAAAATGGATACGACATTAGAGTCCTTCAACGTCCCGTTGGTTCCCGAAACTATCCTGTCGAGATGTCATGCATGGCAATTAGCTAATCACTCTAGCATAACTTATGGCTCACCAGAAATGTTACAAACACTCACCATGTCTTACATATGCTCCGGTTAAATTCAGGTAAAGTTCGGCTTGTCGTAATCTCAACTTTGGAGTCCGCAATGACCGTAATGAAAAATCTCGCCGCAGCCGCTGCCGTCTCCTTCGCACTCGCCGCCCACGCCGCGCCGGGCGATTCGCTGCCGACCACCGGCACCTTGGTGGTGGTGCCGGCATACGGCGAAGTCAAACACGCCAACGATCAAGTCATTGCCACCTTGGCGATCGAAGAGCAGGACAAGGACAAGGCCGCCGCCGCCTCGCGCGTCAACCAGAAGATGAAGCAGGGTCTGGACATCGTCAAGGCGGCCGATCCGCAAGCCAAGCTCAAGACGCAGGGCTACTACACCTATCCCGTCTATCCGGAAGACCGTCCGCTGCCGAACGGCCAGATGCCGAAGCAGCGCGTGCCGACCGCCTGGCGCGTGGGCCAGTACCTGGAAGTGACCACCACCAATCTCGACAAGCTGCCGAAAACCGTGGCCGCCGCGCAAAAGGTGCTGACCCTGAACGGCCTGCAGTTCGGCCTGACGCCGGAAACCACCAAGAAGCTGGACGACGAGCGCATCGCCGCCACCTACAAAAACCTGAACGAGCGCATCAACTCGATCGCCAACGCCATGGGCCGCAAGGTCGGCGACGCCGTGCTCGACACGGTCGATTTCGAAGGCTCGGGCAATTACGCGCAGGAGCGCGCCCAGGCGCCGGCACCGATGATGATGCGCGCCAAGATGGCTGACAGCGCCGAAGTCGCCGAGCCGAGTTTCGAGCCGGGCGAGACCACCTTGCAGATGCAACTGGTCGGCAAGGTGCGCTTCAAGTAAGTCCGCGATGGCGAAACGTTTCAGGTAAAGTCGAGCTTGCTTTTCCATCAACCTCGGAGATCGATCGATGACCCACCTGAAACACCTCGCCGCCGCCGTGGCCGCCGCCTTCACCCTGGCCGCGCACGCCGCGCCCGAATCCCTGCCCACCGCCGGCACCTTGGTGGTGGTGCCGGCCTCCGGCGAAGTCACTCACGCCAATGACCAGGCGATTGTCACCTTCAGCGTCGAGGAGGTCGACAAGGACAAAGCCGTGGCCGCCTCCAAGGCCAACCAGAAGATGAAGCAGGGCACCGATATCGTCAAACGGGAAGACCCGCAAGCCAAGCTCAAAACCCACGGCTACTACACCTATCCGGTCTATCCGGAGGAGCCGCCGGTGCCGCCCGGGCAGCCCCTCAAACCATCCAAACCGCGTGTGCCGACCGCCTGGCGCGTCGGCCAGTCGCTGCAGGCGACGACCACCACGCTGGCGACCTTGCCGAAAACGGTGGCCGCCGCGCAAAGCGTGCTGTCGCTCAACGGCGTGCGCTTCGGCCTGGCGGCGGAAACCACCCGCAAGCTCGACGAACAACGCATTGCCGCCACCTACGCCAACCTGACCGAACGGATCAATTCGATCGCCGCAGCGATGGGCCGCAAGGTCGGCGACGCCGTGCTCGACACCGTCGATTTCGAAGGCTCCGGCAATTACGGGGGCAATAATGCGACCGCCTATGCGAGCGCTCCGGCGCCGATGATGCTGCGCAGGAGCGAAACGGCCGTTGCCGAACCCAGTTTCGAGCCCGGCGAAACCACCTTGCAGATGCGTCTTGTCGGCAAAGTGCGCTTCAAATAAGCAAACTTGTGCAGAATAGGGGGATGGGGCGCCATCCCCCTTTTTTATTGTCGGCTCCTCTATAATGATGGCGCAGCAAGACCACATAATGAGAATGGAACCCTATGCCGAACTTTCCCCGCCGCCGCGCTAAAAACGTCGCCGCCCAAGCCAAACTGCCCAAGACGTCGCGTTTCAGCCGTTTTGCGCGCCGCGCCCGGGGCGAGGGCCTCGACAAGCCGCGTCATCGTGGGATTTACCTGCTGCCGAACGCCTTCACTACCGCCGCGCTGTTCTGCGGCTTCTACGCCATCGTCATGGCGATGAACCAGAAGTTCGAACACTCGGCCTGGGCGATCTTCATCGCCATGGTGCTCGACGGCCTTGACGGCCGCGTGGCCCGCCTGACCAACACCCAAAGCGAATTCGGCGCCCAATACGACAGCCTGTCGGACATGGTCTCCTTCGGCGCCGCGCCGGCGCTGGTGATCTACGAGTGGTCGCTGCGCGGCCTCGGTAAACTGGGCTGGATCGCCGCCTTCGTCTACTGCGCCGGCGCCGCGCTGCGCCTGGCCCGTTTCAACACCAACATCGAGGTGGTCGACAAGCGCTTCTTCCAGGGCTTGCCGTCGCCGTCGGCCGCCGCGCTGGTGGCCGGCTTCATCCTGCTGATGGTAGACCAGGAGGTCTCCGGCCTGGAACTGCGCTGGATCTCGTGGGGCATCGCCGTCTTCGCCGGCCTGTCGATGGTGACCAATGTGCCGTTCTATAGCTTCAAGGACGTCAACTTCCGCAAGTCGGTGCCGTTCATCGCCGTGTTCCTCATCGCGCTGGTGTTCGCGCTGGTGTCGATCGATCCGCCAAAGGTGCTGTTCCCGATCTTTATCGCCTATGGCTTGTCCGGCTACGCGGTGCTGGTATGGCGGCTTGCGAAGGGCAAGCCGGTGAGCCTGATCCAGACCGAAATCGATAGCGACGATCCGAGCGAGCGTCACTAACCCGGGTCCTCGACACATGGGCGGTAGGCCCTGAGCATTTTCAAGCAACGCAGCCACAGCAACGGAGCTACTATGAACAACTCATCCAACCGCCTGATCATCTTCGACACCACCCTGCGCGACGGCGAGCAATCGCCCGGCGCATCGATGACCAAGGACGAGAAAGTCCGCATCGCCAAGCAGCTCGAGCGCCTGCGGGTGGATGTCATCGAAGCCGGTTTCGCCGCCGCCTCCCAGGGCGACTTCGAATCCATCAAGGCGATCGCCTCGGTGGTGCGCGAATCGACCATCTGCTCGCTCTCGCGCGCCAACGACCGCGATATCGCGCGCGCCGCCGAGGCGCTGGCGCCGGCCGAGCGCAAACGCATCCATACCTTTATCGCCACCTCCAATCTGCATATGGAGATGAAGCTGCGCATGCTGCCCGACCAGGTGCTGGAGCAGGCCCGCAACGCCGTGCGCTTCGCCCGCCAGCACACCGACGATATCGAATTCAGCCCGGAAGACGGCAGCCGCTCGGACGAGGATTTCCTGTGCCGCGTATTGGAGGGCGTGATCGCCGAAGGCGCGACCACAATCAACTTCCCGGACACCGTCGGCTACGCGGTGCCGGAGATTTTCGGCGAAACCATCCGCCGCCTGCGCGAGCGCATTCCCAACTCCGACAAGGCCGTGTGGTCGGTCCACTGCCACAACGATCTTGGTCTGGCGGTGGCCAATTCGCTGGCGGGCGTGATGATAGGCGGCGCGCGCCAGATCGAGTGCACCATCAACGGTCTCGGTGAACGCGCCGGCAACACCGCGCTGGAGGAGGTGGTAATGGCGCTGCGCACGCGCGGCGGCTACTACAACCTGGAATGCGGCATCGACACCACGCAGATTGTGGCGGCGTCGAAGATGGTGTCGCAGATCACCGGCTTCGCCGTGCAGCCCAACAAGGCCGTGGTGGGCGCCAACGCCTTCGCGCACGCCTCGGGCATCCACCAGGACGGCATGCTCAAATCGCGCGAGACCTACGAGATCATGCGCGCGGAGGATGTCGGCTGGGCGGCCACCAAGATCGTGCTGGGCAAACTGTCCGGCCGCAACGCCTTCAAGCAGCGCTTGCAGGAGCTGGGCATCGACCTGGAATCGGAGGCGGAGGTCAACGCCGCCTTCATCCGCTTCAAGGAACTGGCCGACCGCAAGTCCGACATCTTCGACGAGGATATCCTGGCGCTGGTCTCGGACGAGCAGCAGTCGCAGGAAAGCGAGTTCTATCGCTTCGTCTCGCTGTCGCAGCAATCGAACACCGGCGAGACGCCGAACGCCAAGGTGGTGTTCTTCATCGACGGCGAAGAGCACACCTCCGAGGGCAAGGGCGACGGCCCGGTGGACGCCACCGTCAACGCCATCGAATCGGAAGTCGGCAGCGGCGCCGAACTGGTGCTGTTCTCGGTCAACGCCATCAGCACCGGCACCCAGTCGCAGGGCGAGGTGACGATGCGGCTGTCGAAGGAGGGGCGCATCGTCAACGGCGTCGGCGCCGATCCGGACATCATCGTCGCCTCGGCCAAGGCTTATTTGTCGGCGCTGAATAAACTGCACTCGAAGATCGAGCGCGTCAACCCGCAACCATGAGGTTTTGAGTGGCAAAAGATTTTGATACGAGTTTTGATACGAGTTTTGATATTGTGGCGTTGGGCGAGGCCATGGTGGAGTTCAACCAGGCCACGCCTGGCGAAGCGAACTACCGCCAGGGCTTTGGCGGCGACACCTCCAACGCGGTGATCGCCGCCAGCCGGCAGGGCGCGCGCACCGCGTATCTGACACGCGTCGGCGAAGATGCTTTCGGCGGAATGCTGCTCGACTTATGGCGGGCCGAGGGTGTCGACGTCAGCGCCGTCGCGCGCGATGCCGACGCGCCCACCGGCCTGTATTTCGTCACGCACGGTCCCGATGGCCACGCGTTCAGCTATCTGCGCGCCGGCTCGGCGGCCAGCCGCATGCAGCCGCGCACGATGGATCTGGGCCTGATCGAATCGGCGCGCTGGCTGCATGTGTCGGGGATCTCGCAGGCGATATCGGCCAGTGCCTGCGACACCGTGTTCGCCGCCATCGACATCGCGCGCCGCGCCGGGGTAAAGGTCAGCTTCGATCCGAACCTGCGCTTGTCGTTGTGGCCCCTGGCGCGTGCGCGCGCCGTCATGGGCGCCACCATCGGCATGACCGATCTGTTCATGCCAAGTCTGGACGAAGCGGTGGCGTTGGCTGGTACCGACGATGTCGAGACGATGTTCGCGTGGTGCCGCGCGCAAGGCGCGCGTTCAGTGGTGCTGAAGACGGGACCCCAGGGCGCCTGGTACGCGGGCGAGGGCGAAGCGCCGCGATTGGCGGAGGGATATCCGGTGCAAGCGGTGGATGCAACCGGCGCGGGGGATTGTTTCGACGGCAGCCTGCTGGCGCGTCTTGCGGCGGGGGATGCGCTGGGCGACGCGGTAAGGTACGCCAACGTCAGCGCCGCGCTATCGACGCAAGGCCATGGCGCCGTGGCGCCGATACCGAGCGCCGCGCAAGTGCGCGCGGCGCTGGCATAAAATGCCGGCCAGCGGCAAAGCCGCCTGGCCGGGCTGTCCACAAAACCATGCTCCATTCTGGAGACACGTAGGGCGGATTAGGCGGAACGCCGTAATCGGCCATGCACGCGCCGTCGGCGGCTCATGGCGGATTACGCTACGCTAATCCGCCCTACGTAAATCCGCGCGACGCATCCAGTACCTTAGAACCGCACCTTGAGATAAGCCGCAGGTCCATTCAAACGGATATTCACCGCCAGATCGTCGCGCTCGCGGCGCAGGCTGATCTTCGACGCGCTGTACTCGGCCACCACGCCCACCATCGGCGTCACATACCACTCAACGCCAACGGCGCCGCCGTAGATATGGCCGTTGATGCTGCCGCCATTCTTCTTGATCCCGTTAGCATCCGCATACATGCGCAGCTGCGGCGAGAACTGATGGCGCCAGCCCAGTTCCACCAGCGGCGCGTAGGCGCTCTCATTCTCCGAATAGCGCGCATTGCCGCTAATACCATTCAACACCCCGTTCGCGGTGCCATCGATGCGCGCGCGGTAGTAGGCCGCGCCGACACCCACGCCGAACACGTCCGCGCCGCTGCCCAGCCACCACTTGTAGGCGACATTGGCCAGATCGAGCTTCAGCTTCGCATTCAGCTTGCCGGTGCCGGTCAGCGGCAAGCCATTAATGTTGGTGCTGCCGCTCAGGCTCGGGTTGTACTCTTTATCGTAACGGTAGTAATCGAAGTCAAAACCGTGCGAGTCGCCGATCAGTACGCTCGCCTTGGCGCGCGGCAAGGTCACGTTGTCGGATTTGTAGGTGCCGGTGTCGATACGGCCATAGTTGGTGTCGCCCTCGACCTTGATGCGCGGTTCGGTATAGAAGGCGCCGACGGACAGGCTGGCGCGGTCCAGCGCCGGTGATGGTTCCGCCCAGGCCATCGCTGTCGCGGTGGTCAGCGCGATAAGCGAGGCTGCATAAATAGCGTGGCGTGCGGAAGGCGTACGTAAAGACATGAATTCTCCGAAGTAAGTTGCGTTTTGATATAGAGAAATCATAGCAACCACGAGAAATCTTTCACGTCGGCGCACTGCCAAACTGCGCGTGGGACTGCTCCTACCGCGCCGGTTAGCGCAACCAGCGCGGTTCGCGTTCCTCGTCGGGCCCATTGACCAGGGCTTGCACCACGCCGTTGCGGTCGAACTGCACGTCCATCAGCGAGTTCCATACATCGCTTTCCTTGTAGCGGTATTGCCAGACGTCGCCGTCGACGCTGTAATAACGCACCTGCTTGGACGGCCGCCCGAGGATGCCCAGCACGCTGTCTTTGGTGTCCCGGCCGATTTTGATGGTGCCGAACTTGGCGTTCGTCAGCACCTGTTCGTACGAGATCAGGCGCCCGTCCGGACCGATGCGCGCCATCCACGTGTACTGGCCGAGCGGCCCCATGGCGTATTCGAGCATCGTGTCGGGGCCGTTTTTATAGACGCCGGTGGGCTGGCCCAGCTTGGATTGGACCACCTGGGCGGTGTCGCCCGGCGCTGGTGGCGGCCCGAACATATTGGCGCAGCCGGTCAGCGTGCCGCAAAACGTTGTCAAAACAAGCAGTCTTTTCATGTCGCAGCTCCAAAAAGAGGAGGGAAGTGGACAAATTGTAGCCAAGCCGGGATACACGCGGCGCTTTTTCCGCTATACTTTCGGGTCTGGTCTTCGGACCGGTTTTTTTTGAAGTTCACGGTGTGCAGGGTTCAGACTCCGCGCACCGCATGTTAAAGGTAAATATCATGACCGTAGAAAACATCAACAAAGCCGCGATCATCGCGGACAACGCCCGTGGTCAAAAAGACACCGGCTCGCCAGAAGTGCAAGTTGCACTGCTGACCGCACGCATCAACGAACTGAACGGCCACTTCAAGGCCCACAGCAAGGATCACCACTCCCGTCGTGGTCTGATTATGATGGTTAACCGTCGTAAGAGCCTGCTGTCGTACCTGAAGGGCAAAGACGCAACCCGTTATCGCGATCTGATCGCTAAACTGGGTCTGCGTAAGTAATATTTGCGTCATCCGGCTTAATCGAAATGCCTGCGCCAGTTTGTCTGTCGCGGGCATTTTGTCATTTTTGCGGGTAAAAACTTGCCAAATGGAATGCGATCTTGGCAGCGCAGCATGGAATCCCGGTAACACGTAGGGCGGATTAGCGAAGCGTAATCGGCCATGCCTGAGCAGTGGGCGGCTCGTCGATGGCCGATTACGGCGTTCCGCCTAATCCGCCCTACGTGGACCAATGTTTTAGCAAGTGTAGGTGTAGCAAAGACGGCGGGTATGCCGTCTGTGGTGAGGTGAACGACAGCCCCTGAAAATCTGTCGGCAAATAGAAAGGGATTACCCATGTTTAACAAAGTTACGAAAACCTTCCAGTACGGCCAACACACCGTGACGCTGGAAACCGGCGAAATCGCTCGCCAGGCATCCGGTGCGGTGATGGTGTCGATCGAAGACACCGTCGTGCTGGCAACGGTTGTGGCACGCAAAGATGCCAAGCCAGGTCAGGATTTCTTCCCGCTGACCGTCGATTACGTCGAAAAAACCTACGCTGCCGGTAAAATCCCGGGCGGTTTCTTCAAGCGCGAAGGCCGTCCTTCGGAAAAAGAAACCCTGACGTCGCGTCTGATCGACCGTCCTATCCGTCCGCTGTTCCCTGAAGGCTACCTGAACGAAGTGCAGGTCATCATTCACGTGCTGTCGGTCAACCCTGAGATCGATCCGGACATCGCCGCCATGATCGGCGCATCGGCCGCCCTGTGCGTGTCGGGCGTGCCATTCAACGGCCCGGTCGGCGCAGCGCGCGTCGGCTACGCCAACGGCCAGTACATCCTGAACCCGACCGTCGAACAACTGAAGACCTCCGAAATGGATCTGGTTGTCGCCGGTACCGAAACGGCCGTGCTGATGGTCGAATCGGAAGCCAAGCAACTGTCCGAAGAAATCATGCTCGGCGCCGTCGTCTTCGGCCACACCGAAATGAAAGCGGTCATCGACGCGATCCACGAACTGGTGCGCGACGGCGGCAAGCCGGAAGTCGAATGGGTTCCACCTGCCAAGAACGAAGCACTGATCGGCCGCGTGACGCATTTCGCCGCCAGCAAGATCAACGAAGCGTATCAGACCAAAGACAAGCAAGAGCGCACCGCCAAGCTCAAGGCCGCCACCAGCGAAGTGCTGGCCGACCTGTCGGCTGAAGCCGCCGCTGCAGGCGCCGCGCCGGTCGATTCGGCCGAAGTGAACAACATCCTGTTCGACATCGAAGCGAAAATCGTCCGCACCCAGATCCTGGACGGCGAGCCACGCATCGACGGCCGCGACACCCGCACCGTGCGTCCGATCTCGATCCGCACCTCGGTGCTGCCACGCACCCACGGTTCGGCTCTGTTCACCCGTGGTGAAACGCAGGCGCTGGTCGTCGCCACCCTGGGCACCGCCCGCGACAGCCAGAAGATCGACGCGCTGATGGGCGAGTTCACCGACTCGTTCATGCTGCATTACAACATGCCTCCGTTCGCCACCGGCGAAACCGGCCGCGTCGGTACCCCTAAACGCCGCGAAATCGGTCACGGCCGTCTGGCCAAGCGCGCGCTGATCGCCGCGCTGCCGGCACCGGAAGAGTTCAGCTACTCCGTGCGCCTGGTGTCGGAAATCACCGAATCGAACGGTTCGTCGTCGATGGCTTCGGTCTGCGGCGGCTGCCTGGCGCTGATGGACGCCGGCGTTCCAATGAAAGAGCACGTCGCCGGTATCGCGATGGGCCTGATCAAGGAAGGCGGCAAGTTCGCCGTGCTGTCGGACATCCTGGGCGATGAAGATCACCTGGGCGACATGGACTTCAAGGTCGCCGGTACCCGCAACGGTATCACCGCGCTGCAGATGGACATCAAGATCATGGGCATCACCAAGGAAATCATGCAAGTGGCACTGGCGCAAGCCAAGGAAGGCCGCGAGCACATCCTGGGCGAAATGCAAAAAGCCATGCCGCACGTGAAAACGGAACTGTCCGATTTCGCCCCGCGCCTGATCACCATCAAGATCAACCCTGAGAAGATCCGTGACGTCATCGGCAAGGGCGGCGCCGTCATCCGCGCGCTGACCGAAGAGACCGGCACGCAGATCGACATCAGCGACGAAGGCGTGGTCACCATCGCCTCCGTCGACGCCGCCGCCGGCCAGGAAGCCAAGCGTCGCATCGAAGAGCTGACCGCCTCGGTCGAAGTGGGCAAGACCTACGACGGCGTGGTGTTGAAGCTGCTGGACTTCGGCGCGATCGTCCAGGTCATGCCAGGCAAAGATGGTCTGCTGCACATCTCGCAAATCGCCAACGAGCGCGTCAACGCCGTTGCCGACTACCTGAAAGAAGGCCAGGCAGTGCGCGTCAAGGTTCTGGAAACCGACGACCGCGGCCGCCTGAAGCTGTCGATGAAAGCAGCCGCTGAAGAAGCGGCCGCCGCAGCGAACTAATCTCGGACCAGTCTGAGCGAAAACCGCCGGAGCGCAAGCGCCGGCGGTTTTTTTTGTCTGAACCTTTGATCACCTGGCGCCTCTAACTGAATGTGTGAGGAGGGGAGCCGCCATGGGCACGCTATACGATGAGGACGTCGTTGCATGGGCCGAGCAGCAAGCGGAACTGCTGCGCGCGAGACAGTGGTCGCAACTGGACGTCGACAACATCGCCGAGGAGATCGAGGATGTGGGCAGAAGCGAAAAAAGCGCGTTGCGCAGCCATCTCATTGTCTTGCTGGTGCATTTATTAAAATGGACGTATCAACCCCTCCGTCGCGGCGCGAGTTGGAACGCATCCATCTGCACGCAACGCGACCTCATTGAGGACGCACTTGAAGATTGTCCGAGTCTAAAAAAACTATTTGATGACCCCGGGTGGATCGTCACCACTTATCGCCGCGCTGTGCGGAAGGCCAAGCGCGAAAGCGGAATAAAAGCATTTCCCCCCGAGTTGCCTTGGGAATTGACACAAGTGCTGGATCCCGAATTCTTCCCGCAACCGAAAATTCCGGTTGCCAAGGTCCGGCGTATTCGCTGATTACTTGCCGTCGTACGTCACGCGGAATACGCGCCCGCCGTGGTCGTCGGAGACCAGCATCGAGCCGTCGGCCAAGGTGACCACGTCGACCGGCCGCGCCACCACTTCCTCGCCGCGCAGGAAGCCGTCGATGAACGCGGTGTCGCTGACGACCTTGCTGCCGTATAAGGTGATCTGGCGTACGCTGTAGCCGCTCTTGGTGGCGCGGTTCCACGAGCCATGCTCGGCGACATAGACGTTGTTGCGGTACTCCTCCGGGAACTGCTTGCCCGTGTAGAACGTCAAGCCCAGCGGCGCGACGTGCGGCCCCAGCTTGGCGACCGGTTCGACATACTCCTCGCAGGCGCGGCCCTTGAAGGTCGCATCCGGCACCACGCCGCCGTGGCAGTACGGAAAGCCGAAGTGCAAACCGGCCTTGGGTGCGATGTTCAGTTCGCACGAAGGGCTGTTGTCGCCCAGTTGATCGGCGCCGTTATCGGTGAACCACAATGCTTTGGTGGTTGGATGGAAGGCGAAGCCGACCGTATTGCGGATGCCGCGCGCATATTCTTCCAGCCCGCTGCCGTCGGCGTTCATGCGGTAGATCTTGGCGTGCCTGGTGTCGTCGGTGTCGCAGATGTTGCAGGGCGCGCCCACCGGAATGTACAGCTTGCCGTCCGGACCGGCCTTGATGACCTTTTCGCCGTGCCATTTGTCGTCCGGCAGATCGACCTTGACCACCTCGTACGACGGCTTTTGGGCGTAGCGCTTGTCGATATCGTCGAAGCGGATCACGCGGCTGATCTCGCCGACGTACAGCGCGCCGTTGAGGAGGGTGACACCGATAGGATTTTCCAGGCCGGAGGCGATGGTGACCACCTCGGCCGTCTGCTTGTCGCCGCGCGGCACCAGCGCGTACACCTTGCCGGCCTTGCGCGAGCCGACATAGACGATGCCGCTGTCGGACACGGCCATGCTGCGCGCGGCATCGACCTGGTTGGCATAGACGCTGATGCGGAAGCCTTTGGGCAGCTTGAAGCCGCTCAGGTCGATGCCGTCCGGGGCGGCCTTGGCTGCGGCTGCGGGCGCGGCGGCTGCCGCAGTGGTCGCCGCAGCGGCAACGATCGGTTTGTTGGCGCCGGCGGCGATGTAGTCGGCCAGCAGCGCGATCTGCGGCGCGCTCAGCGCAGGGGACCACGCCGGCATATTCTTCTCCGGCACGCCCTTGCTGATCACCTTGATCAGATTGGCCTTGGTCGGCTCGCCGTGCAGCCAGGCGTGCTTGCCCAAGGTCGGACCGATGCCGCCTTCCATCTTGACGCCGTGGCAGGAGGCGCAGTTGGCCTGATAAAGTTTTTCAGCGGCCACCGATGGCGCGGCGGCATGCGTAGCGAAAGAAGTGAAGGCCAGAGCGATAGCGGCGGCGGGCAAGGCGATCTTTTTCATAAGTGTCCCAAGGTCAACAATGCCGTATTGTGCCAGTTTTCTTGCGCTGGAGACATCTTGAAGATCACTGTCAGCGCAATGCCAGCGCCTTGTGCCCGCGCGCCGGCCCGGCGTCCAGCTTGAACATGCTGACCAGCTGCGCCAGATGACCGGACTGTCCTTGCAAGGCATCGGCTGCGGCCGCCGCCTGTTCCACCAGCGCCGCGTTTTGCTGCGTCACGCCGTCCATCTCGACGATGGCCTGGTTGATCTGCTCGATGCCGGCCTCCTGCTCGCCGCTGGCGGTGGCGATCTGACCCATGATGTCGCTCACCCGCTGGACGCTGGCGACGATCTCCGTCATGGTGTCGCCGGCCTGGCCGACAAGCCTGGCGCCATCGTCGATCTTGCCGACCGAGTCGCCGATCAACTGCTTGATGTCCTTGGCCGCGCTGGCCGAGCGTTGCGCCAGGTTGCGCACTTCCGACGCCACCACGGCGAAGCCACGCCCTTGTTCGCCGGCGCGCGCCGCTTCCACCGCCGCGTTCAGCGCCAGAATATTGGTCTGGAAAGCGATGCCGTCGATCACGCCGATGATGTCGACGATGCGGCGCGACGACGCGCTGATCGAATCCATCGTCGTCACCACCTCCGCCACCACGCCGCCGCCGCGCACCGCTACCGAGGCCGCGCTGGCCGCCAGCTGGTTGGCCTGGCGCGCGTGGTCGGTGTTTTGCTTGACGGTCGAGGTCAGCTCTTCCATCGACGAGGCGGTCTCCTCCAGCGAGCCTGCCTGCTGCTCGGTGCGGGTCGACAGGTCCATATTGCCGCTGGCGATCTCGTTCGACGCGGTGGCGACGGCGTCGGTGGTGTTGCGCACTTCGCCGACGATGGCCGCCAGGCGGTCGCGCATGGTGGCGATGCTGAATAGCAGACTGGAGCGGTCGTTGGCGCGCAGCGCGACGTCCACCGTCAGGTCGCCGGCGGCGATGCGGTCGGTGATGCCGGCCGCGTAATCGGGTTCGCCGCCGAGCTGGGTCAGCAGTGAGCGGGTGATCAGCCAGCCCAGCAGCAGCGCTACGGCGATCGACGCCACCGACAGGATCAGGATGGTGATCACGGCCGCTTCGCTGCGTTTCTGGATGCCGTTGCCGATCTCGTCGATGGCGGCCTTCTGGCGATCGGCAAGCGCCTCGATGCTGCCCACATAGACATCGCCGGCGGGCACGAATTTTTGCGCGATGATGGCGTTGGCTTGCTCGATGTCGCCCTGCGCCTTGGCGCTGAATGCCGCCTTGCGGTGGCCTTGATAGATCGCGCGGTTTTCCAGCGCTTTGGCGAACAGCTCTTTGGCGCGCGGATCGATCAGCAGCTTGCCGATTTGTTCCTGCGCGCCGGCCACCCGCTGGGACGCGCGGGCGATGCCGTCTTCGAAGAATTTTTGTGTCTCTGGGTCGCTCGTCTTGGCGGCGGCCTGTGCGCGCTGCACATTGGCTTCGATGATGCCTTTCCATTCGGTGACCAGGCGCTCGGTCTGCAACTGCTGTTCGAGCAGGTTGGTGGTGTCGGCGGCGATGCTGCGGATGGTCAGTTCACTGGCCACGGAGATCGTTAGCAGCAGCAACAGGGCGGCGCCGAAGCCGACCGCCAGCCGTTTTCCGACCTTCATCTTGGAAAAAATCATTGTGCTTCCTTACATTAAAGCAGGTCTATGCGACCGATCCACAACAGGCCAATATTTTATTATTGACAATACCTGTTTCTTGAATGTAATTTTACACGCTATTTGTGCGGGACGTACCTACGTAGTTTCACTTGCGCTGGCGCTGGGTGACGGAGCGCGGGAGGCGGGGGAAGAGTGGCGGAAGGCAGTAGGAGTCGAACTTACAGGAGAGCGTCTGACGCCCCCCACCGGGTTTGAAGCCCGGCCCCATCACCGGATGAGATTGCCTTCCGTGGTGCGATATCGGCGCTATCGTCGTTATTGCGCGCTGAACGACCAGGCCGCGTTGGGCCGGATCAGGTGGACGTTGCCGACGCGCCGAGTATAGCCGACGCGATTGAAGAACTCCAAGATTTGAATCGCGCGCTTGCGTCCCAGGCCGGTGGCGTCGCGGAACGACGAGGCTTGCACTTCGGGCAAAGTCGCCACCAACTCCGCCAGCTCGGCCAGCGGCGCTGGATGGTAGAACAGATCCGGCACCAGTTGGCTGATCTCGCCGGTCTTCGACAGTTTGAGCAGCAGGCGCCGCACTTCCGCCTCGGGCAAGCCGTGCTGGCGCACCAGATCGCGCACCCACGGCGGATCGAAGCGGCCCGCGTGCAAGGACACCAGCAGCGGTTGGACCAGCGCCTGTTCAGCCTCGCTCAACTCCACGCTGTGGCTGGGCAGATGCAGGCTGCGGCCGCGCTGCTTGACTTGTCCGGCGGCGGTCAGCGTCTCGACCAGGCGGCTCCACAGCCGGTCCTCCATTTCCGGTGCGACGATGCGTTTGAGGCGCCATAGCTCCGGTCCCGCCTCGTCGGGCGCGCGCGCGTGGAATCGCGCCAATCCCTCCAGAATGCGCGCCTCCAGCACTCGCACCTCGGCCGCCGCGATCAGCAGCGCGTCGCCGCCGGACAGCGACACTTCGACGGTTCCCGGCGGCGGCACGATCTCGCGCGCCGGCAGCTGCGACAGCCGCACCAGCGTCGACATGCGCAACCCCAGCGGGCTGCGCGCCAGCAGGGCGCCGATGCCTCCCGCGCCGCGGTCATGATCGGGATCCTGATCGTGATTGCCATCGATGAAACCGGCCAGCGCCCGCAGCCAGTCCAGCCGCTGTGCGCTACGCCGCTTGCGCGCCGCGCCGAAGGGATCGAGCACCACGCCGCCGCCGATGGTGGCGGTGGCCTGGGCGTTGCGGATCACGAAGCGGTCACCGGGCACCGCGTGCACCGGGGCGCCGAGCACCAGCTGCGCGCGGCCGCTACCGCCCGGCGCCAGGGTTTCGCCGTCCAGCGGCACGATGTTGGCCACATGGTGCGCCGCGCCCAGATGCACATGCAGCGGCGACCATGGCTTGAGGGTGACGCCGCAATCCGGCGTCAACGTCAGTTCGACGTCGATGCGTTCGGAGCATGCGGCGAGGGCCGGCGCGACGATCCAGCTGCCGCGCGCTATGTCGTCCTTCGATACCCCGCTCAGGTTGAGCGCCAGCCGCTGGCCGGCGCGGCCGGTGTCGGCGGCGCGGTTCTGCGCGTGGATGCTGCGCACCCGCATCTGCCGCTCGCCCGGCGCCACTTGCAGCGTGTCGCCCACGCGCACGCTGCCCGCCAGCGCGGTGCCGGTGACGATGGTGCCCTGGCCGGACAAGGTGAACACGCGGTCTACGCCCAGGCGGAAGAGGCGGCGTTCATCGGCGGCCGGCAATGCGGCCGCCATATCCGTCAGATGCGCCAGCAGCGCCTTCACGCCGGCGTCGCCTTCGCTGGTGGCATTGGTGCGGAAGATTCGCGCGCCGGCGAAATCGGTGGTCGCCAGCAGCGCCTCAATGTCGGCTTCCACGCGTTCCAGTTGCTGCGCGTCGGCGCGGTCGATCTTGGTCAGCGCCACCGCGCCGCGCCGCACGCCAAGCAACCGCAGAATGGCCAGGTGCTCCAGCGTTTGCGGCATGATGCCGTCGTCGGCGGCGATCACCAGCAGCGCGGCGTCGATGCCGGTGACGCCGGCCGCCATCGTGCGGATGAATTTTTCGTGGCCGGGAACGTCGATCACACCGAGGATGTCGCCGTTGGCCAGCGGCGCGTAGGCGTATCCCAGTTCGATCGAAATGCCGCGCGCCTTCTCTTCCTTCAGGCGGTCGGTGTCGACACCCGTCAGCGCGCGCGTGAGCGTGGTTTTCCCGTGGTCGATATGACCTGCCGTGCCGACGATCATGCGGGTGTATGCGCCAGCAGGGGCAGTTGTTCGGTGAAGCGCTGTTGCTGGTGGTCGTCCAGGCAGCGCAGGTCGAGCCACAGCGCATCCTGCGATACGCGGCCGATCACCGGCAGCGGCAGCGCGCGCAGGCGCTGTTCGAGCACGCCCAGCGCGTTGCCGGTGCGGACCGTCGCGGCGGCGCGTATCACCAGTCCGTGGCTGTGCAGCTGATCGACGGGCAGGGCGCCGCTGCCGATCTGGCTCATCATCGGTTCGGCGCCCACCAAGTAGCCGTCGCCCAGCACCGCCTGCAGTTGCGGCAGGATGGCCTGCGCCTGCTCGCGCATGGCGGCGGCGGGGCGCGTCAACAGCTTCAGGGTGGTCAGGCGCTCCGGCAGCAGGTCCGGCGCCCGGTACAAGGCCAGCACCGGCTCCAGCGCGGCGAGGGTCAGTTTGCCGACGCGCAGCGCGCGCTTGAGCGGATTCTTTTTGATCTGCGCGATCAGGTCCGCGCGGCCGACGATGATGCCGCATTGCGGGCCGCCGAGCAGCTTGTCGCCGCTGAAGGTCACCAGGTCGGCGCCCCCGGCGATGGTTTCGCGTACCGTGGTCTCGTGCGGCAGGCCGTATTGTTCGAGGTCGACGAGCGTGCCGCTGCCCAGGTCCACGGCGGTCGGGATGCCATGCTTGCGGGCCAGCGGCGCCAGTTCCGGCAGTTCGACGCTCTTGGTGAAGCCGGTGATCGCGTAATTGCTGCAATGGACCTTCATCATCAACGCGGTCTGCGGGCCTGCCGCTTCGGCATAGTCCTTCAGGTGCGTGCGGTTGGTGCTGCCCACTTCGCGCAGCACGGCGCCGGCGCGCGTCATGATGTCCGGGATGCGGAAGGCGCCGCCGATTTCCACCAGCTCCCCGCGCGAGACGATCACTTCGCGGCCCTGCGCCAGGGTGTTGAGCATCAGCAGCACGGCGGCGGCGTTGTTGTTGACGATGGTCGCCGCTTCCGCGCCGGTCAGTTCCAGCAGCAGTTCCTCGACCAGGTTGTCGCGGTCTCCGCGCTTGCCGGTGTCGATGTCCCACTCCAGGTTCATCGGCCAACGCAGCGCCTCGGCCACGGCCTGCACCGCGCTGTCGGGCAGCAGGGCGCGTCCCAGGTTGGTGTGCAGGACGGTGCCGGTCAGGTTGAAGACGGGACGCAGGGGCGAGCGGTTGGTCCCTCGCAGCCGCGCCGCCAGCATCGTCAGCAGGGTGGGGATGGAGGTGTCGGTGGCGGCCGGGCCGTGGCCGGAACCATCGCGCGCCGCCAGCAGCAGGCCGCGCAACTCGGCCAGCAGCGCGCGCGCCGCCTCCGTCGTTTGCGTGCGGCCGTATTCGGCGATCAGCGCTTCGCAGCCGGCGTCCGACAGAATCAGATGCACGGCCGGCAGGTGGATCGCACCGGCCGTCTTCACCGGGTTGGCGGGGCCGCTCATGCGGCGTTGAACCACAACAGCGGGTTGCCGCTGGCGCGGGCGTAGCCGGCTTCGCCGACCAGCAGGTCCAGGGTCAGGCTGGCCAGATCGTCGGCCAGCGGCTCGACGTTGAAGTCGTGCTCCTGGTTGAAGATCTTGCGGTATGTTTTGCAGTCCTCGCAGGTCTCTGCGCGCGCCACCTTGCTTGGATCGTTGGCCTTGTTGATCGGCGCGGAGTCGGCAGCGACAACGTCGGCCTTGTCCTCGTTGGTCTCCAGGCTTTGGTAGGCGATTTTGGACGTGTGCTCGCAGCACGAGCACTTGACCCGCACCATGTGCCATTCGCTGGCGCAGGCGCTGCAATGCAGATAGCGGTAGCCCTGCGACTGGCCGCCGATGCGGATCACGCTGGCGACCGGGTGAGAGCCGCACACGGGACACAAGGTGTTGGTCACCAGCGGTTGCACCGCCGGGGAATCGAGCTGGCTGGCGCGCATCGCCCACACCACCTGCAGCGCGGCGGCGACAAACGGCGCGTGCAGCGGATCGACGCCCTCGGTCACTTCGGCCAGCACGGCGTCGGCGCATCCTTCCAGCTGGGCGGTGTCGAGTTCGCGCAGTTGCGCCAGCACGCCGGCCATCTGCGGCTGCTCTTTGACCAGCGGATCGAGGCGATCGAGGAGGGCGGCGAACACGGTACGCCATGAGGCGGGGCGCGTGCCGCTGACCGGCAGCGGCGGCATATTGTGTTCCAGCGACAGGGCGATTTCCGCCGCATCCGGCAGTGCGAACGTCTCAGCCGGCAGCGACGCGGCGACGGCGGCCTGCGCGTCGACCAGGGCAGCCATCAGTTGAAGATAGCCCTGCATCGATTCGGCGACGGGAATTCCGGTGATGTCGTTGTTCGCCAACTGGCGCAGGCGCGCAGCGCGCGCGGTGAACAGGCTGCGTGCTTGCGGCAGCAGCAGGCGCGGTATGGCATTGTGATCGAGCGATTCGATTTCGCCCGGTTCAAGCAGACGTTGTACCAAAGATGTCTCCCATGTTGCCGGCGGCGTTAGTGATCCTGGCCGCCGGCTTGGGAACTATTCTAATCCCAAATTAATAAATCAATCGCGCGGTTTGTTGGTGCTCCGCGCGACTTCCTCGAACCAGCGCGGGTGGTGCTTGCGCGCCCACCCGTAGGTCACCGTGCCGCGCACCATCGCGCCGAGCGAACCCTTGATCCAGATGCCCGCATAAATGTGAACCACAATCGAGCAAATGATCACAAACGCGCAGAAGGCATGCAGCAGCGCGGCGAAGCGTACCACCTCGATCGGGAAATAGAACGCGAAGTAGGCGCGCCAGATCACGATGCCCGAGAACAGAAGCCCGAGCATGCACAGGATCAGCACGTAGAACAGCACCTTCTGGCCGGCGTTGTAGCGCCCGACCTTGGGCAATCTGTCTTCACGGTTGTTGACCACGTCGCCGACCTGTTTGAGCCACTGCTTGTCGCCCTTTTCGAAGCGGTTGTGGTGCCAGAAGCGCACCACCAGCAGCGCGAACGAGGCGAACATCAGTATCCCGAAGAAGGGATGCAGGATGCGCGTCCATTGCCCGCCGCCGAGGAACACCGCCATCCACGCCGTCGCCGGATGGAACATGGCAAGGCCGGACACCGTCAGCACGATAAAGCAGATGGCGGTGACCCAATGGTTGCTGCGTTCATTCGGCGTATAGCGCTCGATCAGTGGATTGCCGTCCTTGTCGCGCAAGGGTTTGTTTTCGGGTGTGCTCATCGGGGTGGTCATTTCTCGCTCTCCCTGATCCGGTTGGCCTCATGCAGCGCCTCCGCTTCCTCGTCCTTGCTGACCTCTATCGGACCGACGCGCGAGTAGTGGAACCAGCCCGCCAGCGCCGTCGCGGCGATGCCGGCCAGCGCGAGCGGCTTGGTCAACCCCTTCCATAAACCGACCATCGGGCTGATGCTCGGATTCTGCTTCAGTCCATGATACAGCGGCGCCTTGTCGGCATGGTGCAGCACATACATCACGTGCGTGCCACCGACACCAGCCGGATCATACAGGCCGGCGTTGGCGTAGCCGCGCGACTTCAGGTCCTCGATGCGATCGGCCGCGTGTACCTTCATGTCTTCCTTGGTGCCGAAGACGATCGCGCCGGTAGGACAGGTCTTGACGCAGGCAGGTTCCTGGCCGACGGCCACTCGGTCCGAGCAGAGCGTGCACTTGTAGGCGCGGTCGTCCTTCTTGGAGATGCGCGGCACGTCGAACGGACAGCCGGCGACGCAGTAGCCGCAGCCGATGCAGTTCTCCTGATGGAAGTCCACAATGCCATTGGTGTACTGGACGATGGCCCCCGGCGCCGGACAGGCCTTCAGGCAGCCCGGGTCCTCGCAGTGCATGCAGCCGTCCTTGCGGATCAGCCATTCGAGGTTGCCGTCGTTGGTCTCGTGCTCCGAAAACCGCATCACGGTCCACGATTGCGGCGTCAGGTCGAGCGGGTTGTCGTACACGCCGGTGGTTTCGCCGACGTCGTCGCGCAGGTCGTTCCACTCCATGCAGGCGGTCTGGCATGCCTTGCAGCCGATGCACTTCGACACGTCGATCAGCTTGGCCACCGTGCCGGTCGCCGGCGTGCGCGCCACCGGCGACTGCACCGTGGTGGCCGACATTCGTTTGATATCAAGTGATTGTAAAGCCATGTTTTATTCTCCTCGGGCCGTCATGCTTTTTCCACTTTCACCAGGAACGACTTGAATTCCGGTGTCTGTGAATTGCCGTCTCCAACCGTCGGCGTCAGGGTGTTGATCAGGTAGCCCGGTTTGGTGACTCCCTTGAACCCGAAGTGAATCGGCAATCCGACCTGGTGGGTCTTCTTGCCGTCGATGGTCAATGCCTTGATACGCTTGGTCACCACGGCCTTGGCCACGATGTGTCCCCGCTTGGAACTGATCTTGACACGGTCGCCATGGGAGACACCGAGCTCCTTGCCAAGGTCTTCGCCGATTTCGACGAATTGCTCCGGCTGGATGATCGCGTTCAGCAGCGCGTGCTTGGTCCAGTAGTGGAAGTGCTCCGTCAGACGGTAGCTGGTCGCCACGTGTGGATACTCGTTCGCCTTGCCCAGCTTCGCCCTGTCGTTCGGGAACATGCGGCCGGCCGGATTGCTGGTGGCGCGCGGGTTCGCCGGATGCAGCGGGTTGTGGCCGATCGGCGTCTCGAACGGCTCGTAGTGCTCGGGGAAGGGGCCCTCGGCCATGGCGTCGCGCGAGTAGAAGCGCGCCACACCCTCGGCCAGCATGATGAAGGGACCCATGCCGTTTTCCGGCGGTTCGTCCGCCTTGAAGTCTGGTACGTCCGCGCCGGCCCAGTTGGTGCCGTTCCAGGCCACCAGCTTGCGGGTCGGGTCGAACGGCTTGCCCTTGGTATCGCACGAGGCGCGGTTGTACAGCACGCGGCGGTTGGCCGGCCAGGCCCAGGCCCAGTTCAGCGTGTTGCCGATGCCGGTCGGGTCGCTGTTGTCGCGGCGGCCCATCTGGTTTCCGGCGGCCGTCCACGAACCGGCGAAGATCCAGCATCCGCAGGCCGTGCTGCCGTCGTCGCGCAGTTGCGCGAAGCCGGCCAGCTGCTCGTTCTTCTTCAGGATGACTTTCGTCGGGTCCTTCGGATCGGTGAGCTCCTTGAGCGCCTTGCCGTTGAACTCCATCGCGATTTCCTCCGGCTGCGGGCTCAGAGGCTGGGCGTAGTTCCACGTCAGGTTCAGGATCGGGTCGGGGAATTTTCCGCCGTCGGTCTGGTACATCTTCTTAATGCGCATGAAGATGCCGGACATGATCTCCAGATCGCTCTTGGTCTGGCCGGGGCCTTCGGCGCCTTGCCAGTGCCATTGCAGCACGCGCGAGGAGCTGACCAGCGAGCCGCGTTCCTCGGCGAAGCAGGTGGTCGGCAGGCGGAACACCTCGGTCATGATCTTGGTTGGATCGACCTGGTGGAACTCGCCGAACGGACGCCAGAATTCCGCCGTCTCCACGGCCAGCGGGTCCATCACCACCAGGAATTTCAACTTCGACAGCGCCTCGGTGATCTTCTGCTTGTCCGGCGCCGACGCCAGGATGTTGAAACCCTGGCAGATGTAGCCGTTCATTTTCCCC
This sequence comes from Oxalobacteraceae bacterium OTU3CAMAD1, assembly GCA_024123915.1. Taxonomy (NCBI): domain Bacteria; kingdom Pseudomonadati; phylum Pseudomonadota; class Betaproteobacteria; order Burkholderiales; family Oxalobacteraceae; species Oxalobacteraceae bacterium OTU3CAMAD1. The sequence continues at coordinate 2,617,695 of CP099650.1, forward strand.
TGATGCATAAGCTCGAAGGCCTGCATCATGTCGTAGGGTTTATCGAGCTTGGGCAGATAGTCGAACGCGTAGTTGTTTTCCTCGGTGGCGGCGTCGCCCCACCAGGCCTTCATGAAGGAGACCAGGAACTTCTTGGCGTTGCTGTAGTAGCTAAGCTGGTTCGGACGCAAAGGCTTGAGCGCCCGCTTAGCCGTATAGGCTTCCCAATCCTGTTCCGCCTCGCCGGGCAGGGTCAGGTAACCGGGCAGCATATTGGTCAGCAGACCCAGGTCGGTCAGGCCCTGGATGTTGGAGTGGCCGCGCAGCGCGTTCATGCCGCCGCCGGCGATACCGATATTCCCCAGCAGGAGCTGCACCATCGCGCCGGTGCGCAGGGTTTGCGCACCGGTCGAGTGCTGGGTCCAGCCCAGGGCGTACAGGATGGTCGCGGCGCGTCCGGGGACTGCCGTCGACGCCAGCATCTCGGCGACCTTGTGGAATTTCTCCGGCGGCACGCCGCAGGCTTTCTCCACCATCTCCGGGGTGTAGCGCGAGTAGTGCTTCTTCATCAGCTGGTACACGCAGCGCGGATGCTCGAGCGTCGGATCGATCTTGGCGTAGCCGTCGTCGCCCATCTCGTAGTTCCAGCTGCTCTTGTCCGTGTACTTGCCGGCCGCCTCGTCGTAGCCCGAATACAGGCCGTCGGTGAAGGAGAAGTCCTCGCGGACGATGAACGGCATGTCCGTGTAATTGCGGACGTACTCGTGCTGGATTTTGTCGTTCGTGAGCAGGTAATTAATGACCGCGCCCAGGAATACGATGTCCGAGCCGGTGCGGGTAGGGACGTAATAGTCGGCTACCGAGGCGGTTCGGGTAAAGCGCGGATCGACCACCACCAGCTTGGCGCCGCGATGCGCCTTCGCTTCCGTGACCCATTTGAATCCGCAAGGGTGTGCTTCAGCGGCGTTTCCGCCCATGACCAGGATGACATCCGCGTTCTTGATGTCTACCCAGTGATTCGTCATCGCACCACGTCCAAATGTCGAGGCAAGACCTGCCACCGTCGGACCGTGTCATACACGTGCTTGATTGTCGAATGCCAGCATGCCCAGACTGCGCATGGTTTTATGGGTTAAGTAGCCTACTTCGTTGGAGCCGGCCGACGCGCACAGCATGCCGGTCGTGGTCCAGCGGTTGACGGTTTTGCCGTCGGCGCTTTTCTCGATGAAGTTGGCGTCGCGGTCGGCCTTCATCAACTTGGCGATACGCGTGAGCGCGTCGTCCCAGGCGATCGGGCTCCATTCCGTGGCGCCCGGGGCGCGGTATTCCGGCACCATCAAGCGATTCGGGGAGTGTATAAAGTCGATCAGGCTCGCGCCCTTGGGACAAAGCGTGCCGCGGTTGACCGGGTGGTCGGCGTCGCCTTCGATGTGGATGATTTTGGCGGTGGCGTTTTTCGCGCCGTCGCCCAGGCCGTACATCAGGATTCCGCAGCCTACGGAGCAGTAGGGGCAGGTGTTGCGGGTTTCGGTGCTGCGCGCCAGCTTGTACTGCCGGACTTCGGCCAGGGCCGTTGCCGGCGCAAAGCCGAGGAGCGCAATGCTCGAACCCGCGATGGTCGCGCCAGTCACCCTAAGGAACTGTCGCCTGGACATCTGGTTCATGGAAATGCCTTTCAGTAAGGACAAAGACCTTTCGAGTGTAGCACCAGAAAAACATTAATGTTTGCGCTGACATGTATCAAACGTTGGGTTAACGCCAGTGCAATACTTTTGATATAGCGCAAAGAACAACGTTTTAGCGGATTTCAAAGAAAAATGATTGTTTTGTTATCGCCGCGGCGGGCTGTGGACCGCGTCGGGCGGATCGGCTAACGCGATCGGCCCGACGTGTCCGGGGAGAGGTGGCTGTGGGTGTTAAGCGTTTGCGGTTGACTGCAGCAGCGCCTCGATCGCCGCCAGCGACGGTGGTGATGCGCCCGGCGCCAGACAGGCCGCCGCGCCGGCCGCCACCGCGAAGCGCAGATGCTCCAGCGGCGCGCGGTCGGCGTGGTGCATCATGCTGTAGGCCAGGGCCGCGATGCTGGCGTCGCCCGCGCCGACGGAGTCGATCACGGTGATGCTCGGCGCAGGCAGCGCCCAGGCTTGGTCGCCGATGTGCAGCGAGGCGCCGTCGCCGCCCTTGGTGTACAGATAGGTCGCCGCCGGATTCCAGCCGCGCAGCGTGGCGAACGCGGTCCCGATGTCGTCGGTGCGGAACAGTCCCGCCAGATCCTCCTCCGACACCTTGACCACGTCGGCCAGCTCCGTCATGCGGCGCAAGGTGGCGTCATAACGCTCGTCCATCAGCAGCCGGTAGTTCGGATCGAAGCTGATACGCACGCCTTGCTGCTTGAGCTGTTCGGCCAGCGCCACCAGCTTGCCGGCCAGCGGCTGGCGCGCCAGGCTGATGCCGCCGAAGTGCACCCATTTGCAGTGCGCGCGCCAGCCCTCCGGCAGCAGCGCGGCGTCGAAGTGCAGGTCGGCGCTGTCGTCGCCGACGAAGAAGTAGGCCGGCGGATCGGTGCGGTGCACGATCGCCAGCAGCGGCGACTTCGCGTAGCGCTGCAGGAAGCGCATGTCGAGGTTCGCCGCCACGCTGGCGCCATGCAGCGCGTCGCCGAAGACGTCGACGCTGATGGCGCCGGCGAACGCGGTCGGCACCTCCAGCTTGGCCATCGTGCGCGCCACGTTCCAGGTCGAGCCGCCGACCTGGCTAAGCCAGCGCTGGGGATTGGGCTGGTCGCCGTCCTGCACGATCATGTCGGTCAGCGCTTCGCCCGCCGCGACAAACAAAGGAAAAGTCGCCATCTCAGTCCTTCTTCAACACGTTCAGCACTTCGTAGCAGGCGCCCATGGTGTGGTAATCCACCTTGCCGGCCGGGCTTTTCTCGTCCGTCAGCTTGCTGTTGTCGGTGCCGAGGATGCGGTACCAGGCGCCGTGCTGGTGATCGACGAAATGCTCCCAGCTGTAAGCCCAGATCTTGTCGTACCAGGTCCAGTAGCTTGCTTCGCCGGTGCGCGCGCCCAGCAGGGCGGCGGTGGCCAGGCTTTCGGCCTGCACCCAGAAGTATTTGAGATCGTCGCAGATGCTGTCGTCCGGCCCGAAGCCGTAGTAGATGCCGCCGTGCTGCGCGTCCCACGCCTTGTCCATCGCCGCGCTGAACAACTCCACCGCGCGCGGCAGCAGCCAGTCCTTGCCGCCTTCCAGCTGGTCGCCGTGGCGCTCCAGCAGCAGCAACAGCTTGGCCCATTCGGTCAGGTGGCCCGGCTGATAGCCCCACGGACGGAAGATATTGCTCTTGTCGTGGCGGTTGTATTCGGTGTCGACCGACCAGTCGGCGTGGTAGTGCTCCCAAATCAGATTGTCCGCCAACGCGGCCTGGCGCTGGGTGATGTTGCGCGCCAGCGTTTCGGCGCGCAACAGGAAGGCGCGCTCGCCGGTCGCTTCGAAGGCGGCAATCAGCGCTTCGCAGGCGTGCATGTTGGCGTTCTGGCCGCGATAGCCGTCCAGTGTCGACCAGTCGGCGCTGGCCTCGTCGGCATACAGGCCGTATTTGGCGTCCCAGAAGCGCCGTTCCATCAGCTCGAAGGTCTCGTCTATCCATGCGCGGGCCTCGGTCTCGCCGGCCATCAGCGCGTGGCTGTAGGCGAGCAGCACGAAGGCCAGGCCGTAACAGTGGTTGGTGCCGTCGGTGACGCGGCCTTCGCCGTTGTGCCAGTCCAGTTGCCACGCGTAGCCGCCGGTTTCCGGATTGCGGTGGGCGCCGCGCAGGAAGGCCAGGCCGTGGCGCAGGCGCTGCTGGTCGGCCGCCTCGCCGAACTGGCGCCAGGCCATCGCGTGGGTGAAGATGAAGCGCGTGCTGCTGACCAGATGGCGGGTGCGGGTGTCGTAGACGGTGCCATCATCCTTGTAGAAGTGATAGAAGCCGCCGCTGGCGTCCACGCAACGGTTGTCGTAGAAGTTGCGGGTGTGGCGGATGTGGTTGAGCAGCGTAGCGCGGGATTGAAAATCTGGTACCATCATTGGGTCCGTTTTTAGTTGATAGGCGGGCGCTTTCTTGTCGCGTCCCGAGGTCGTGCGAAGTTCTCTTTTGTTTATGCCGCTGTCACGCCGCTCCCTTTGGCCTGCGGCTTCTGTACCCGCCAGCCGTCGAACACTGTGCTGGCGCGGACCACCAGTTCCACCGGCGCGATTTTTTCCACCGGCTCGTTGTGCGGGCCGTTCAACAGCATTTCCACGCCCAGGGCGCCCAGCGCTTTCTTATCGATGCGCAGCGTCGTCAAAGGGCGATGCCCCAGCACGGCGGTCGAGATGTCGTCGAAGCCGACGATCGCGATGTCGTGCGGGACCTTCAATCCTTTGGCCAGGCAGCAGCGCATTGCCACCAGCGCGGCGCTGTCGTTGTAGCAAAACACGGCGTCGGGCGGATGGGGCAGGGCCAGCAGCTGCTCCATCGCTTCCCATGCGCCGGTTTCCAGGTCGACGCCGTCGGGCAGGCCCGCTTCCAGGCGCGGGTCGGCCAGGATGCCCTCTTCGAACAGCGCCTGGCGGTAGCCGCGCGCCCGTTCCCGAATACTGTAATGCGACAGCGGACCGGAAATGAAACCGACCCGCGTGCGGCCGGTATCGATCAGGTGCTTGGTGGCCAGGTAGCCGCCCATCATATTGTCCGGATTGACCGAGCTGTAACCGCGCAGCTTCATATCGATCAGCACTAGCTGCTTGCCGGTCGAGCGCAGGGCGCTCAATGTTTCGGGTTCGAAGAAGCCGGCGCAGACGATACCGTCCGGCGCGTGCATGCGTATCTGGTCGATCAATCCATCCGCCGGGCCGACCGCCATGAACGACAATACGATGCCCTGTTTGCGGCAGGCTTCCTCGGCGCCGTGCAGCACCGGCGAGTAGAAAGGACTGCTCGACGCGGTGTTGTGCTGCCGGTGCAGCAGGAAGGTCAGGCGGCGCAGCCGTTTCGGCCGCAGTTTGCAAAAGTCGTAACCGAGTGCGCGCGCCGCCTCCAGCACCATCTGGCGTGTGGCCTCGGTCAATCCTGGTTCGTTTTTGAGGGCGCGGGAAATGGTCCCCGCCGACACGCCGGCCACCCGTGCGATATCACGTATCGTCACTCCCGTGGTCGCAGCGCTATTTGTGGAATCGCCCATCTCGGTCTCCAAATCTCTCATGAACCGGCTCGCGGCGGTGCCGTCGGCGGGTTTCTGGTGTGAATACAGTCTTGCATAATCGTCCAGCCACGGTCAAACGACACGTCGACTTTCCCGAAAAGTTTAGCGCAATTTACTAAACACGAGATTTTTAGCTGTACGCTGCAGCGCAACACGGCGTATCTGCTGGTATCGCGTGTTTAGTGAAGGCGGCTAAACTGCGCCCCAAACGCGCTTGCTATTTGACCCTTGGGCGCTGCCGATGCAGAATCTTTTCATTACTATAAAAACCATCCAAGAGGAGACAGCTGATGGAGCACGTTGCACCGGCAACTTTGAGTACCCACGATCATGCGCGTCAGGGCGGTGGCAGCAATACCTTCCCGATGATGATCATCACGCTGTTGTTCTTCATGTGGGGGTTGATCACCTCGCTGAACGATGTCCTCATTCCCCACCTTAAATCGATTTATACGCTGACCTATGTGCAGGCGATGCTGGTGCAGTTCTGCTTCTTCGGCGCCTACTTCATCGTCTCGCTCCCCGCCGGCATGTTGATCAAGCGCCTGGGCTACCAGCGCGGCGCGGTCGCGGGGCTGGTGGTCGCCGCCATCGGCTGCGCCATGTTCTATCCCGCCTCGATGGGCGGTTACGCGCTGTTCCTCCTGGCCTTGTTCGTCCTCGCCGGCGGCATCACCATCCTGCAAGTGTCCGCCAATCCCTACGTCGCGGCGCTGGGCGCGCCGGCCACCGCGTCGAGCCGCCTGACCCTGACGCAGGCGTTTAATTCGCTTGGCACCGCGATCGCTCCGGCGCTGGGCGGGTTCCTGATCCTGTCCGAAGGCGTTCCCGCCGTTGCCAACATCGTCAAGACCAAGGCAGAGGAAGCCGCCACCGTGCAGGGCCCTTACCTGGTGCTGGCCGCCACCTTGCTGGCCATCGCCATCCTGTTCGCGCTGGTGCGCCTGCCGAAGATCGTCGACGCCGAAGAATCGGGCGCCTACACGTTGGATAAAAAAGTGACGTCGCACCGCCATCTGGTGCTGGGCGCGATCGGCATCTTCCTGTACGTCGGCGGAGAGGTCAGCATCGGCAGCTTCCTGATCAATTTCCTGGGCGAGTCCAACATCGCCGGCATGTCGCACGGCGCCGCCGCCAACTACGTCAGCTTCTACTGGCTCGGCGCCATGATCGGCCGCTTCATCGGCTTCGGCGTGATGCGCTACGTCAGCCCGGGCAAGGCGCTGGCCTTCAACTCGGCCGCGTCCATCGTGCTGCTGCTGACGGCGATCTTCTCCCACGGCGCGGTCGCCATGTGGGCCGTCATCGCCGTGGGCCTGTTCAACTCCATCATGTTCCCGACCATCTTCAGCATGGCGCTGTACAAGCTCGGTCCCCTGACCAGCCAGGGTTCGGGCATCCTGTGCATGGCCATCGTCGGCGGTGCGCTGGTGCCGTTCGCGCAAGGCCTGCTGGCCGACACCATCGGCCTGCAGCTGTCGTTCTTCGTGCCGGCCGCCTGCTATACCTTTATCCTGTACTACGGCCTGAAATATGCCGGCATGTACTCAGACCGTTGATTTTTGATTTCGCCTTCCAATAATAAAGTGAGACAGCTAATGAACTCCGAATTGAATCTGCGTCCGCTGGCCATCGCGCTGGCGGTGGCGGCAACGCTTGCCGCCGCAACCGTCGTCACCGTGGCGACCTCGCTGCCGGCCTACGCCGCCGGACAAGCGGCCACCGCGCCGGCCGAACCAACTTCCAAGCCTTGGCTGGACAAGTCGCTGAGCGCCGACAAGCGCGCCAAGCTGGCGCTGGAAGCCATGACGCAGCAGGAAAAACTGAACTGGGTGCTGGGCTACTTCGGCGCCGACTTCGTCCCCAACAAGACCAAGAAGCATCCGGCGGCGCTGCCTTTCTCGGCCGGCTACATCCCCGGCGTGCCGCGTCTGGGCCTGCCGGCGCTGTTCGAGACCGACGCCGGCCTGGGCGTCGCCACGCAATTGAGCAAGAACCCGCGCGAGCGCACCTCGCTGCCTTCCGGCTTGGCCACCACCGCCACCTGGAACCGCGACCTGGCATACCAGGGCGGCGCCATGATCGGCCGCGAGGCGCGCGCCTCCGGCTTCAACGTGATGCTGGCCGGCGGCGTGAACCTGCTGCGCGAACCGCGCAACGGCCGTAACTTCGAATACGCCGGTGAAGATCCGCTGCTGGCCGGCACCATGGTGGCACAGCAGGTCAAGGGCATCCAGTCCAACAACCTGATCGCGACGATGAAGCACTTCGCCGTCAACGACCAGGAGACCGGCCGCTTCGTGCTGGACGCCCGCCTGGACGACGCCAGCAACCGCATGTCCGACCTGCTGGCGTTCCAGTTCCTGCTGGAGCAGGCCGATCCCGGTTCCGTCATGTGCTCCTACAATCGTCTGAACGGCGTCTACGCCTGCGAAAACGACTACCTGCTCAACCAGGTGCTGAAGAAGGACTGGGGCTTCAAGGGCTATGTGATGTCCGACTGGGGCGCAGTCCACAGCACCGTCGAATCGGCCAACAGCGGCCTCGATCAGCACTCCGGCTGGGAGTTCGACAAGTCGGCGTACTTCGGCGGAGCGCTGGAGGAAGCGGTCGAAAACGGTCACGTGCCGCAGGCGCGCCTCGACAACATGGCGTACCGGATCCTGTGGGCGATGTTCGACAAGGGCGTGGTCGACAACCCGGTCAAGGAGGGCGGCGCGATCGACTTCGAAGCGCACAAGCTGGTGAGCCAGGCCGACGCGGAAGAGGGCATCGTCCTGCTGAAGAACACCAACAGCGTGCTGCCGCTCAAGGCCGGCGCCAAAAAAATCGTCGTCATCGGCGCACACTCGGATGTCGGCGTGCTGGCCGGCGGCGGCTCGTCGCTGGTCTATCCGATCGGCGGCAATCCGGTGCCCGGCATCGAACCGACCATCTGGCCAGGTCCCGTGGTGTACCACCCGTCGTCGCCGCTGAAGGCGATCAAGGCCCGCGCCGGCGACGCCAAGGTCATCTACAACGACGGCAAGGATGCCGCAGCGGCGGCCAAGGAAGCGGCCGACGCCGATGTCGTTATCGTCTTCGCCGAGCAGTGGGTGGGCGAGGCGCTGGACGCCGTGTCGCTGTCGCTGCCGAACAACCAGGACGCGCTGATCGCCGCCGTCGCCAAGGCCAACCCGAAAACCGTGGTGGTGCTGGAGACCTCCGGTCCGGTGGTGATGCCATGGATCGACCAGACCGCCGCCGTGGTACAGGCCTGGTATGCCGGCAGCGGCGGCGGAGAGGCGATTGCCCGCGTGATGTATGGCGAGGTCAATCCATCCGGCCACCTGCCGACCACCTTCCCGGTCTCCGAAAGCCAGCTGCCGCGTCCAAAGCTCGATGGCGATCCGAAGAAGGACCGCGAGCGCTTCACCGTCAACTATCATGAAGGCGCGGCCGTAGGCTACAAGTGGTTCGACGCCAAGGGCCTCAAGCCGCTGTTCCCGTTCGGCCACGGCTTGTCGTACACGCAGTTCTCGTACTCCGGCCTGGCCGCAAGCCAGAAAGACGGCAAGCTGCAACTGCGCTTCAAGGTCACCAACACCGGCGCCGTCAAGGGCAAGGACGTGCCGCAGGTATACGTATCTCCGGTAGGCGTGAAGTGGGAAGCGCCGAAGCGCCTGGCCGGCTGGGACAAGGTCGAACTGGCGCCGGGCGAGAGCAAGGACGTCAGCGTGACGGTCGATCCGCGCCTGCTGGCCATGTACGACAGCAAATCGAAGACCTGGCGTGTCGCCAGCGGCGGCTACAAGGTATTGCTGGCGCATGACGCCGGTAATGCCAATGATAGCAAGGCCACCAGCATCACCGTGCAGCTACCCAAGCAGACTTTGAACGTCGCAGGCAAGCCAATTAAGTAACCATCCATAAAAAGAGAGAACGAGACATGAAACAACTCTACAAATTCTGCGCGACCGCGTTGATGATCAGTGCCTGCGGCATCGTGTCCGCCGCCGATGGCGCGCCGGTCAGCAAAGGCGATTTCGTCACCGCCAAGAAGACCCATTTCGCCCGCAAAGGCCAAGCCTATTACATCGTCGGCGCCAACTTCTGGTACGGCGGCTACCTTGGCGCGCCAAAAGGCGTGGGCGAGCGCGCCCGCCTGCTGAAGGAACTCGATAGCATGCGCGCGATCGGCATCAACAACCTGCGTGTACTGGCCGTCTCCGAGAAGACCGATATGAAGAGCGCCGTCAGCCCGGCGACCACCGCCAAGCCGGGCGAGTACGACGAGAACCTGCTGGTCGGCCTGGACTTCCTGATGGCCGAAGCGGCCAAGCGCGATATGACCGTGGTGCTCTACCTGAACAACTTCTGGCAGTGGTCGGGCGGTATGACGCAGTACCTGAACTGGTTCGAAGGCACGCCGGCGCTGGACCCGAACGTGACCAAGGACTATGACGACTACATGAAGAAGAACGCGCGCTTCTACGTCAACGCGGCGGCGCAAAAAGAGTACCGTAATGTGATCCAGAAGATCGTCAAGCGCGTCAACACCATCACCGGCAAGCCGTATTCGGAAGACCCGATCCTGATGTCGTGGCAGCTGGCCAACGAGCCGCGCCCGGGCAACGGCAACGCCACGCCGGAAGAGAAGAAGGCCTACGTCAAGTGGATCGACGAAACCGCCGCCTATATCCATAGCCTGGACAAGAACCACATGGTCAGCAGCGGCAGCGAGGGCCTGGCCGGTTCCGCCCAGGACGCGCAGCTGTTCCTCGACTCGCACCGCACCAAGCATATCGACTACCTGACCTATCACCTGTGGCCGAAGAACTGGGGCTGGTTTGATTCCAAGGACCCAACTGGTTCGTGGGACGGCGCCATCACCAAAAGCCGCAACTACCTGACCTCGCACATCGACCTGGCCAAGAAGCTGGACAAGCCTATCGTGCTGGAGGAATTCGGCCTCGATCGCGACGGCGCCTCGTTCAGCATCAAGGCCACCACCAAGATCCGCGACCGCTTCTACCGCGAAGTGTTCGACTTCGTCTACGACGGCGCCAAGAAGGGCGATCCGATCGCCGGCTTCAATTTCTGGGCCTGGGGCGGCGCCGGACGCGCGGCCAATGCGGACTACTGGTGGAAGCCGGGTAACGACTTTGTCGGCGATCCTCCGCAGGAAGAGCAGGGCCTGTACTCGGTGTTCGATTCGGACACCAGCTCGCTCAAGCTGATCAAGGAATACGCCGACAAACTCAATACCATCAAACGCTAAGGGGCCGCGCATGAAACGTACCGTGTTAAGCATGGTCGCGGCGTCCGCCTGCGCATTCGGATTCAATGCCCACGCCCAGAAGTTCGACGGGCTGGCAGACACGCCGCAGATGGGCTGGAACAGCTGGAACACCTTCGCTTGCGACATCAACGAACAGCTGATCAAAGACACCGCCGACGCGATGGTAAAGAGCGGCTTGAAGGACGCCGGCTACCAGTACGTCAACATCGACGATTGCTGGCACGGTAAACGCGACGAAACGGGCGCGATCCATCCGGACAAGGAGCGCTTCCCGTCCGGTATGAAGGCGCTGGCCGACTACGTCCATAGCAAGGGCCTCAAAATCGGCATTTATTCGGACGTCGGCGCCACCACGTGCGGCGGTCGTCCGGGCAGCCGTGGCTACGAGTACCAGGACGCGCGCACCTATGCGTCCTGGGGCATCGACTACATCAAGTACGACTGGTGCGACAGCAAGGGCCTGAACGCCGTCGGTGCCTACACCACCATGCGCGACGCCATCCACGCCGCCGGCCGGCCGATGTTGTTCAGCATTTGCGAATGGGGTGACAACAAGCCGTGGGAATGGGCCAAGGACGTCGGCCACTCGTGGCGCACCACCGGTGACATTCACATGTGCTTCGATTGCGAATTCAGCGAGGCGTCGTACTCGCGCTGGGGCGTGCTGCAGATTCTCGACAAGCAGGCGGGCCTGCGCGTGCATGCCGGTCCGGGTCACTGGAACGATATGGACATGCTGGAAGTGGGCCGTGGCTTCACCGAAGACGAGGACCGCACCCACTTCGCCGCCTGGTCGATGCTGACCTCGCCGCTTATCCTCGGCAACGACGTCCGCAAGATGTCCGAGGCCACGAAGCGCATCCTGACCAACAAGGCGGTGATCTCGATCAACCAGGATAAGCTGGGCATCCAGGCATGGCGCTTCCTGCAGTCCGGCCAGTTGGAGTACTGGGCCAAGCCGCTGGCCAACGACGAGTGGGCCGTGATGATCCTGAACCGCAGCGACGAGGCCAAGCCGGTGACTTACCAGTGGTCCGCCTCGCGTATCAACGACGATGCGAACAAGCGCGTGCTCGACACCACCAAGACGGTCTTCAACTGGACCGACGCGTTCACCGGCAAGACCGGCGACACCAGCAAAAAACTGGAGAGCAAACTGGCTCCGCACGGCGTGATTGTTTTGCGCCTGAAGGCCCGGAGCTGAAATGAAGCACACGATGACTGTGGCGGCGTTGGCCGCGATGATGTGGTCCGGCGCCCAAGCCGGCGACCAGTGGGGGCCCTATAACGCAGAGTTCCCGGCCGCCAGCGATGGTTTGCTGAAGAAGGTCAAGCAGGCCGACATCTTCGCGTCGGCGGTGGCAGGCAGGGTACAGCCGTTCGGTTTGAGCGGCTGGTTCAAACCATCGGAGCCGGCGCCCGGCCGCACCTTGATCGCCGGCTTTGCCGGCGCGCAGGCTGGGCCGGGCTGGTTTGTGTGCAGCGTGGACGGCGCGTTTGCTTTCTGCGGCTATGGGCTGGAATTGGTCTCGCCGTTGAAGCTCGCGTCGAACGCCTGGGTGCACCTGGCGGCCAGCTATGACGGCAAACAAGTCACCTTGTACGCCAATGGCAGCGCGGTCGCCCGCCAGGACGCGGCGCTGAAGGCCGAGGAGTTCAAGCCGGTCCAGGTCAAGGACGGCGCGCAGGCCGCGCCGGCCGACGACTTCGGCCCCCGGATTTCGCTGGGCCCGCGCAGCAGGGCCGCGACAGGCTATGCCGGACGGATCGCCGGCTTCACCGTCACCAGTACCGCGCTGGACGAAGGCGCGGTGCGCGCGATGGCGGCCGTGCAGCCGAACGACGCGTTGATCAATTTCGAGTCCGGCAGTCCGTCGTGGCCGATACAGGTTCGCCAGATGTACGGCCAGGTCGCGCCGCAGGACCCGTGGACCTTGCCAAAATCCGGTTCGCCGTTCCAGGAACCGAAGGCCAAGCCGGCCTACAGCGGTCCGGCGCTGGTGCAAAAAGACGCCAACCTGTGGACCATCAAGTCGTGGAAGCTGCAGGCGGCGCCGCAGGTCGACGCCAAGCCGGAGCGAATTTCGTCCGCCGGCTTCGACACCGCCGGCTGGTATCAGACCACCACGCCCGGCACGGTGCTGACCACACTGGTCGATCGCGGCGTCTATCCCGATCCCGACTACGGCCTCAATAACATGGCCATTCCGGAATTGCTGAACAAACAGGATTACTGGTATCGTACCTTGTTCCAGCCGCCGACCGCCTTAAAACAGGGGCAGCGTTTGTTCGTCACGTTCAAGGGGGTGAACTACGAGGCGGAAGTCTGGATCAATGGCCGCAAGCTGGGTGGCATGAAGGGCGCCTTCGTACGCGGCACCTTCGACATCAGCCCCTATCTGAAGCTCAAGGGCGAGAACGTCATCGCGGTCAAGGTATCGCCGCCGCCCCATCCAGGCCTGCCGCAGGAGGAATCGATCGCGGCGGGCGCCGGCGAAAACGGCGGCACGCTGGCGCAGGACGGCCCGACCTTTATCGCCTCCGAGGGGTGGGACTGGATTCCCTCGGTCCGCGACCGTAACACCGGCTTGTGGCAGGACGTGGAGCTGCACGCCACGCGCGACTTCAAGCTGGGCGACGCCCAGGTGATTACCGCGCTGCCGAAGGCCGACAACAGCGTGGCCGACGTCAGCATCGAGGTGCCGGTCACGAACCTGTCCAAATCGGCGCAGCGGGTGACCGTGCGCGCGACGATCTCGCGCCGGGACGGCGGCATGAAGCCTGTCCAGGTGAGCAAGACCGTCAATCTGGCGCCGGGCGAGCATAACGTGCGTTTCACGCCGGCCGATTTCGCCGCGCTCAAGCTGAAGAATCCCAAGCTGTGGTGGCCCAACGGCTACGGCGCACCTGATCTGCATGAACTCAAACTCGAGGCGGTGCAGGGCGCGCAGCTGTCCGACCAGGCCAGCATCCGGTTCGGCGTGCGCGCGGTGACGTACGAACTGTCGCTGGTCGACCAGAGCGGCCATCTGCGCCGCGTGGAAGCCGACTTCACCAAGGGGCGTGAACTGGGCGTGCGCATCACCGACGGCCGCCACCAGTCCATCCGCAAGCTGTCGGATAACAACTGGGCCACGGGACTGCGGCCGGAGGCGGAATGGACGGCGGCGATTCGTCCGCTGGAGGAAACCACGCTCAGTCCTTTCCTCGTCATCAAGGTCAATGGCGTGCGCATCGCGGCGCGCGGCGGCAACTGGGGCACGGAAGACTGGCGCAAACGCGTCGACCGTGAACGGCTCGAGCCTTACTTCCGCCTGCATCGCGACGCCAACGTCAACATCATCCGCAACTGGGTGGGGCAGAACACCGAGGAGAGCTTCTTCGAACTGGCCGACGAATATGGCTTGATGGTGATGAACGACTTCTGGGCCTCGACCCAGGATTACAACCTGGAGCCGCAGGACGTCAACCTGTTTATGGAGAACGCGCGCGATGTCGTCAAACGCTATCGCAACCATCCGTCGGTGATCATGTGGTTCGGCCGTAACGAGGGAGTGCCGCAGCCGGTGCTGAACGAGGCGCTCGAGGCGATGATTTATCAGCTCGACGGCACGCGCTGGTACAGCGGCAGCTCGAACCGCGTCAATTTGCAGAACAGCGGCCCGTATAACTACCAGACGCCGGTCAGTTACTTCACAGACCACGCCAAAGGCTTTTCGGTGGAAGTGGGCACGCCGTCGTTCCCGACGATGGAGGCGATCAAGGCGGCGGTGCCGTCGACCGACCAGTGGCCTTTGAGCGACACCGTCACGTATCACGACTGGCACCCGGACGGCAACGGCAGCGTCAAGACCTTCAATGCGGCGATGGCGACCGGTTACGGCGCGCCCGACTCGCTGGCGGACTTCGAACGCAAGGCCCAGTTGCTGAACTACGAAAGCCACCGCGCCATCTTCGAAGGCATGAACGCGGGCCTGTGGCGCCAGCACAGTGGACGCATGCTGTGGATGACGCAGCCGGCCTGGCCGAGCACCATGTGGCAGATACTCAGCCACGACTACGATACGCACGGCGCCTTCTATGGCGTGAAGAACGCGGCGGAGCCGGTGCACGTGCAAATGAACCTGCCCGATTATCAGCTGATGGTGATCAACAACCCGGCCGCCGCGCTGAATGGCGCCACGCTGTCCTACGCCGCCTATGACGTCAAGGGCAAGCTGTTGGCGAGTGGCGACAAGCCGGTGACGGTAGCGGCGGTAAGCACGTCCGAACCGATCGACGCCGGCATCGCCGCCTTGCTGGCGCAGCATAAGCTGATCGTGATCAAACTGGCGCTCAAGGACGCCGATGGCAAAGTGCTGTCGCAGAACGCGTACTGGCCGAGCAGCACGCTGGCCGGCCAACAGGGCTTGAACCAGCTGGCGACCGTGCCGCTGGAACTGGCCGCGCGCTGGACCGGCGCCGCAGTGCCGGGCGAACGGCAGTTGGAGGTTACAATGCGCAACGGCGGCGAAGTGCCTGCCTTGAGCGGTAAACTGACCTTGTTCAATGCGGACGGCGAGAGAATACTGCCGGTGTATTTTTCGGATAATTATGTAGCGCTGATGCCGGGCGAGAGCCGCACCGTGACCGTCACGTTCAAGAGCCAGGGCGCGGTGCGCCTGGATCTGCGTGGCTGGAACGTGGCGCCGCAATCGCTGCCGGTGGGCGCGCAATGAAAGGATTCAAGATGAAGAAGTCCCTGATCTCCGCGATCGTCGCCGCCGGCCTGCTGGCGTTGAGTAGTGCCCCCAGTTACGCCGACGCGGCCCTGAGCCCTGCCGCGTGCAGCACCACCCCGGCGCCGCGCAAAATCGAGTACCCGTGGATGTCGGTGGCGCGCTGGCACCAGATGTTCAACGAGGATGTCGCGGTCGCCGATGCCGGCAACGTCGATCTGCTGTTTGTCGGCGACTCCATCACCGAAGGCTGGAACCAGCAGATATGGGACAAGTCCTTCGGTTCATGGAATGCGGCCAATTTCGGCATCGGCGGCGACCATACCGGCAACGTGCTTTGGCGGCTCGATAACGGACACGCCGAAAAGCTGCATCCCAAGCTGGTGGTGCTGACGATCGGCGTGAACAACTTCTTCCATTGCGGTGCCGCGCCGGCCGACGTGTTCGAAGGCGTGCAGGCGGTGGTCAAGAAGCTGCGCGGGCTGTATCCGGATGCGAAGATACTGCTCAACGCCGTGCTGCCGTACGAGCAATCGGCACAGAGTCCCAAGCGGCAGCAGATCATTGAGTTGAACCGCAAGATATCGACGCTGGGCGATGGCAAAACCATCATCTTCAAGGACTACGGCGCGCGCTTCCTGCTGTCGAACGGCGACATGTCGCCGGACGTGATGGCCGACTTCCTGCACCCGACGCCCAAGGGCTATCAGATCTGGTCCGATGCGATGCTGCCGGACATACAGAAGCTAATGAAGTAATGAACGGCGCCCAACGCCGTATCACCGGCTGCGCGGCGTTGCTTGCCGCGCTATGGGGCCAGGCCCCGCTGGTCGCGGCGGCGTCGATGACGGCCGCCGATCCACATGTCGCCCGGATGGGTCGAACCGGTATCGACGCCGATGGCGCCGTGCGGTTTGGCTATCCGGGCGTTAGTTTTTATCTCAACTTCGAAGGCACGCGCCTGAGCGTCGAGGCGGAGGCCAGCGGCGGAAACAGCTACCTGGACGTGATCGTCGATGGCGTCGCGCGCAAGGTGCGGCTGGCGTACGGCAGGCAGACCGTTACCCTGGTCGACGGCGCCTCCGCCGGCAGGCACATGGTGGAAATCGTCAACCGTTCCGAGACCTGGCACGGCACCGCCGCGTTGCTGCGCTTCGACACCGACGGCAAATGGAACGCTCCGCCCGTCCTCCCTCAACGCAAAATGCTGGTGCTGGGCGATTCCGTCACCTGCGGCGAGGCGATCGACCGCGTGGCCGGGGCGAAGAAGGATACGTCCTGGTGGAACGCGCGTTCATCCTACGGCATGCTGATGGCGCGCGAGCTGCACGCGCAGGTGCAGTTGGTCTGCTACGGCGGTCGGGGCTTGATACGTACCTGGGAAAACAAGACCGACGAAATGAATCTGCCGGACTATTATCAGTTGGCGGTCGCGGACCTGCAAAAGCCGGTACGCTGGGACCAGCGGGATTATCGGCCCGATGTGATTCTCAGCACGATCGGTACCAACGACTTCAATCTCGGAATTCCAGATCGCGAGCAGTATGTGGGCACCTACGTGCGGTTCGTGCACACGCTGTTGAAGGATCATCCGCAGGCGCAAATCATGCTGTCCGAGGGCGGTTTGGTGACCGGCGAGAAGAGGGTGGCGTTGATCGAATATATCGCCGAGACGGTAAAGCGGGTGGGGGACAAGCGCGTTCGCGCGATCGCGTCGAAACCCTATTCCGGCGATGCGGATGACGGGCATCCGACCCGGGAGCAAACCGTCAATATCGCCAACGATTTGCTCCCCCAGGTTCGTGTGATTATGAATTGGTGAGTGTTTAGGTCGCCGACGGAGCTTGGCGGATTAGGCGGAACGCCGTAATCCGCCAAACGCCTTAGTAGTTCGCGCCAACCCGGAACCCGAACATGCGAGGCTGTACGAAATTGGCCTCCATGAACCCACCAAACACCGAATTTCCGCTCAGTTTCGCATGGCTGTTCGAGATGTTACGGACATACAGCTCCGCGTGCCACTTGTCGTCCGGCGCTTCCAGCCGCACCGACGCGTCGCCCATCGCATACGCCTTCTGATAGCGGCCGACGTGCGCGAACTCCGAATTGAGCATGTCGAAGTAAGCCTTGTCGCGCCAGTTCACCTTCACATACGGGATCACCTTGTAGCCGTTTTCAAACCCGAACTCCTGCGAGAAGTTGATGTTGAACTGGTACTTCGGCGTGTTCGGCAGGTGGTTGCCGTCGATGTTGGCCAGGCGGCGGCCCAGCAAGGTCTTATCCGGACCGTTGTAGGCGGTCGGGCAGGCCGGCAGGCCCAGTTCCACGCGCACGTCGCACTGGTAGTCGTCGCTGTACGAGTTGTAGTCGTGGATGCTGGAGTTGATGTAAGCGAAACCGCCGCCGATACGGCCGCCGCGCCATGGCTTGTAATCCCATTCCAATTCGAGGCCAGGGATATTCACCTTGCCGACGTTGATGGTGCGCCAGCCTTCATACACGTCGCACTTCGGCTGGTCGGCCGGGCAGGGCAGGCCGTTCGATGGAATGATCTGGTTGATGAAGTAGGTGCCGGTGACCTGCATGTCCTTGTACTTCATGAAGAACGCGGTGGCCGACAGGCTTAAACGGTTGTCCAGGAATTTGCCCTTGAAGCCCAGCTCATAGTTGGTGACGGTCTCCGGCTCGTACGGCAGGAAGGTCTCGACGCCGGGTTTGCCATCTGCGCACAGGCGGTAGTTGCAGCTGTCCGTCTTGTCGGCGAAGCCGCCGGCCTTGTAGCCGGTCGACACAGAGGCGTACACCATCTTGTTGGCGTCGAGCTGCTTCTGCAGGCCGGCACGCCACGTCACTTTTTTCCATTCCTGTTTGTGATCGTTCGAGGTCGGCGCGCCATACAGGTTGTAAGCGGCCACGCTGCCGCCCATGCCGGGCGTCAGGTCGGTGCCGTCATGGACGCGGAAGCCGGGCGTGCCGGGCGTGCCTTGCGAATACAGGCCGTTGTAATAGGCCGAATTGCCGATCCAGTTGGCGCCATACACCTTGCCGCCCTTGTCCTCTTTGCTGTCGATGCTGTAACGCGCGCCGAGGGTACCGGTCCACGTTGGCATGAACTTCCAGTCGGCTTGGGCGAAGACCGCCTTGGCGTCGACCTGGCGGTTAGGCTGGTTATACAGCACGCTGCCGACATCGCCGTACGGCTTCTGGATGGTGTTGGTCTGCTCGTAGTCGATGCGGTTACGCTCGTGCATCCAGAACAAGCCGCCGACGTACTGCACATTGCCCAGCTGCTGCTTCAACTGCGCCTCGTGCACGGTCGACAGATAGCGCGAATCGAGCGTGCGGTGGAAGGAGTCGGTCAGCGGCCAGGTGCCCCAGTTGCCGTCGACCGAATTCGGATACGCGCCGTTGATCTGGAACGGCGCCGCGTGCTGCATGCCCAGGTCGTCGTCGGTGATCTGCGAGCGGGTTTGGTCGGCGACCTGGAAGGTGTAGTCGAAGTTGGTGTGGTCGTTGATGTTCCAGTTGATCCCCGTGCGCAGCGTCTTGATACTCAGGTCGTTCTGTCCGGGGACGTTGACGTTAATGTCCCACTTGCCCTGACCCGGGCCGCAGGCGTAGCGGGTGCCCGCCGTGGCGGCGCAATCGCGGAAGGTGGCGCCGCCGGCGCCGGAATCCTGGAACTGCTCATACGACGCCTTGGCCGTGAGGTCCTTGTTGATCTTCAAAAGACCGGTCAGGCGGCCGGCCCATTCGTCCTGGTTGGTGTAGTAGTCGCTCGGGCCGACCACGCGGTTGAAGCGCTGGTCGACATCCGGTTTGCCGTTCGGGACCCAGCCCAATGCCGGCGCGTTGGCTTCGCTCAGGTCGCGCGTCTGGTTGGCGTAGCCGTCGCGCTTGACCTTCATGAACGTCGCGCGCAACGCCAGCGCGTCGTTGACGACGATGTTCTGCACCACCGAGATCTGCTTCTTGCGGTAGTTGCCGATATCGATGTCGGCCTTGCCGTAGTTGCCCGTCCAATCCGGCTTGGCGGGAATCACGTTGACGCTGCCGCCGGTGGAGTTGCGGCCGAACAGCGTGCCTTGCGGGCCGCGCAGCACCTCGACCTGTTCCAGGTCGAACATCAGCGCCTGCGCGCCTTGTGGACGCGGCGAGTACATGCCGTCGACGTGGAAGCCGACCGCCGGATCGCCGGTCTCGGTGAAGTTGGTGGAGGTGATGCCGCGGATGGTGATCTGCACGGCCGAATCCTCGCCGGTGTTTTCGATCACGACGTTGGGCATCTCGCCGCTCAAATCGGAGAGGCTGGTCGCGCCTTTGCGGGTCAATTGATCCTGGCTGAGTGCGGCGACGGCGAGCGGAGTACGCAGCAGCGAAGTGGAATAGCGGGTCGCGGTGACGCGCACTTCCTGGATCTGGTCCGGATTGGCTGCCGTGGGTGCTGCGGGTGCTGCGGGTGCGCCGGCTTGCGCCTCGGCTGCGGGTGCGGTTGCGGTGTCAGCCTGGGCCTGGGCGCTGAAGGTCATGAACGAGCAAGCGCTGGCGACGGCCAGGCTCATGAGAGTACGTCTTGTGGGGTGCAACATTGTGTCAGTCTCCTCGATGTTTTTGGAATTATGGAAAGTGCCAGCACCGCAGGTTGTCTGATACGGCTTAGCTTCCTGGCAATGCGGAGTATCGATCCGTAATTTTCGAGGGTCAAATGAAACCAAATTTGAAACCGATGTTTAACAAAATTTACTAAACACACAATATTTTGCTGTTTTTTGGTTACCGTGGTTATGAAGACACAAGGCTGTAATTTCTCGAACTGTTTTGTAAAGATTTGCAAGCATGCATTGCGCAATACCCTGGACAGGAAAGGGGGCGAACGGTGGCTTTGTAAAGAAATGTAAGCGGTATCACAGTTGAAATAGACCTGTTTTCAATAAAAACAATGGCTTAGGCGCGGCGGGGCGAGCGCTGGCCTGAGTGGTATTGCACTGGTAGCATGACTCATCGATAACTTGGGGGAGCCCCATGCAAATGAGTGCGAACACAACGGAACAGCGGTCACGCGATTCCTCTCGAACGGTAGTGGTCGGCATGCTGTTCGTCGGCCTGCTGTTCTTCATTCTCGGCTTCGTCACCTGGTTGAATGGTTCGCTCGTGCCCTTCCTCAAGATCGTCTGCGGCTTGAACAACTTCCAGGCGCTGTGGGTCACGTTCGCGTTTTACATCGCCTACACGGTGATGGCGCTGCCGGCCGCCGCCGTGCTGGGCCGGATCGGCTACAAAAAGGGCATGACCCTCGGACTGGGCATCATGGGCGCCGGCGCCTTGATGTTCATTCCAGCGGCGCGCAGCACGCATTACGAGCTGTTCCTGGCCGCGCTCTTCACCTTGGCCACCGGCATGACCTTGATGCAGACCGCCATTAATCCCTACATCGTCCAGATCGGCGACCGCGACAGCGCGGCCATGCGCATCAGCATCATGGGCCTGTTTAACAAGGGCGCCGGCGTAGTCGTGCCACTGGTGTTCAGCTCGCTGATGCTGGCCGATATCGACAGTTTCTCGCACACGGCGCTGGCGACCCTGGAGCCGGCCGCGCGCGACGCCATGCGCGCCACCCTGGCCGAGCGGCTGGTGTTCCCCTATGCCTGCATGGCCGCAGTGCTGTTCGTGATCATGGTGTTTATCCATTTCTCCAACCTGCGCGACATCCCGCCCGAGGCGGACGACGCCACAGCTAACGTCGAGCGCACCGGCGTGCTGCAATTCCCGCAACTGGTGCTGGGCGCGCTGGCCCTGTTCGGCTACGTCGGCGTCGAGGTGATCGCCGGCGACACCATCGGCCTGTATGGCCACGAACTGAACGTCGCCAACTTCGGCGTGCTCACTTCCTACACGATGGTGTGCATGGTGCTCGGCTACCTGGTCGGCGTGGTGGCGATTCCTCGCTACCTGTCGCAGAAGGGCGCGCTGCTGCTGTCTGCGTTGCTGGGTTTGGTGCTGACGGTCGGCGTCGCCACCGGCTCCAGCCAGTCGAACGGGATCTCGCAGGTGCTGGTGGGCTGGGCCGGCGTGCCGCTGGTGCCGGACACCGTCATGTGCCTGGCGCTGCTGGGGCTGGCCAACGCGCTGGTGTGGCCGGCCATCTGGCCGCTTGCCCTGCAAGGTCTGGGACGCTACACCGCCGCCGGTTCGGCCGTGCTGGTGATGGCCATCTCCGGCGGCGCCGTGCTGCCGCTGCTGTATGGCCGCTTGTCCGATGCGTCCGGTCCGCAAGCTGGCTACTGGCTGATGCTGCCTTGCTACGCGCTGATCCTGTGGTACGCCGCGAGCGGCCACAAGATCCGCAGCTGGGGTGGCGCCCGATAACGAAGCGATTCCATTTTTGAATAAAACAGGAGAATCAAATGACCACGACCACCAAGCCGCTGTTGAAGAAAAAACTGTTACCAAAGCTGATCGCGCTGGCGCTGGGAGGCGCTTTCGCTCCCCATTTGTATGCCGCCGATCCGGTCGGGCAGGCGCAGGCCGCCGAGGCCGCGCCGGCGGGAGAGCCGGCCGTGGTCGAGGTGAAGGGCATCCGTGAACGCCTCAAGCGCAATCTGGCCGAAAAGCGCGACTCGGGCAATGTGATCGACACGGTGACGGCGGAGGAAGTGGGCAAGTTCCCGGACAAGAACGTGGCCGACTCGCTGCAGCGCGTGCCCGGCATTTCGGTCGACCGCACCTGGGGCGAGGGCCGCGACATCTTCGTGCGCGGCACCGACAAGAATTTGAATCTGACGCAGTTGAACGGCCAGGCCGTGGCCTCCGGCTACTGGTGGAAAAACGACTCGCAAAGCCGTGGCTTCAACTACGACATCCTGGCGTCGGAGCTGGTGGGCAGCATCGACGTCTATAAAAGCCCGTCGCCCGACCTGGACGAGGGCAGCATCGGTGGCCTGGTCAACGTCAAGACCCGCAAACCGTTCCAGCTCAAGCCTTTCGTGGCGCAGGTGTCGGCGGAAGCGACCTACAGCGAGCTGCCGAAGAAAACCGATCCCCAGTTCTCCGGCCTGCTCAGCTGGACCAATGAACAGAAGACCTTCGGCGCGCTGGTCGCACTGAGCCAGCAAAAGCGCACGATGCGCCGCGACGGCCTGGAAAACTTCACCGACACGACCAAGTACAACATCGTCGACCAGAACGGCGCGGTCACGCCGGGCGCGTATGCGTCGTGGGGCGGCGGCACGCCGATCTTCCGCCAGGACCGCGAGCGCACCACCGGGAATATCACCTTGCAGGCGCGCCCGAACGCCAACACGGACATCTCGCTGAACTACATGAACTCCGATATGAGCATGGACAACAGCAACCAGAACTACCTGTGGCAAGCGGGTGGCCTGGTGGACGCGCAGGGCAATATCGCCGTCACCGATCCGCGCTTCATCACCACCTCGGACGGCACCAAGGCGCTGGTCGGCGGCACCGTCGGTCCGGCCAACGGCGTATCGTTCGAGCCGATCTTCCGCCAGTCCTATGTCAAGTCGCAGGTTCTGGACCTGGAAGGCACCTATGACGCCGACAACTGGAAGTTCCACGGCCAGGCCGGCACCACCAAGGGCTCCGGCGGCAGCGACCATGACCGCAACTTCTGGTTCACCGGGAATACCCGCGCCACCTTCAACCTGGCGCCCGACACGTATGAGATCAAGTACCTGGATATGAATCCGCTCGATCCGACCAAACTGACCTTGCAAAGCACGCGCGACTGGATACGCCGCATGGAGACCAAGGAAAACTACGCCCAGGGCGACCTGACGATAGACCTGGATAACGCCTTCTTCAAATCGATCAAGGTCGGCGTCAAGCTGCGCGACACCAAGGTGCAGAACCGCCGCATCATCGGCACCAATGGCCCCGGCAATCCGGGCTGGGAGACGCTGACCCTGGCGGACCTGTCGACCGGTCCATCGCCGCTGATCTCGCAGGAGGCGGCCAGCGCCGGCTCGCTGACGCAGTACGCATGGGTCGATGACGGGCTGGCGTCGTCGCGGGGCTTTGCCATGTTCGACAAGGGCATGGTCTACGCCGAGGCGAAGGGCGAGTACTACCGCATCAAGGAGAAGATCTACGCCACCTACGTCCGCGCCGACTTCGCGGTGGGACAGTGGCGCGGCGACTTCGGCGCGCGTCTGGTCAAGACCGACCAGACCTCGGAAGCCTATCAGGACCTGAACGGCAATGGCAATTACGTGCTGGGGAGCGTTTCGCGCACCTACAACGACGTGCTGCCAAGTCTGAACGCGGTCTACTCGGTGAACAAGGATTTGCTGGTGCGCGGCGCCGTCGCCCGCGTGATGGCGCGTAACACCTACAGCGATTTGAGTGCCAGCACGGAAGTCAGCGGCACCACCAACGCCGCCACCGCCGGCAATCCCTTGCTGAAACCGTACCACGCCAACCAGGCGGAGATCGGCGCCGAGTGGTACTACGCCGACGCCTCGCTGCTGTCGGCGACGCTGTTCGCCAAGAAGCTCGATACTTTCGTCTACACGCAAAGCGCGCTGGAAAACGTTGGCGGCGTCACCCGCTCGGTCACGCGGCCGTACAACGCCAGCAGCGGGCAAACCGTCAACGGCCTGGAACTCCAGTGGCAGCAGGTGTTCGGCAGCGGCTTTGGCGCCGTCGTCAACTACACCTTCACCGACGCCAAGACCGGCGCCAATGCCAACGGCCAGAAGCTCAATGTGATCGGCAACTCGCGCAACCAGGCTAATGTCAGCGGCTTCTTCGAGAAGGACGGCTACAGCGCGCGGCTATCGTACAACTACCGCTCCAAGTCCTACGGCGGCTTGAATGAGGGCGGCCAGGATGTCACCAGCGCCTACGGCCAGTGGGACGCGTCGGCCAGTTGGGACGTCACGCCGAAAATCAGCTTGTACCTGACGGCGGTGAACATCGGGAATGAACTGATACGCACCAATACCACCGACGGCCTGCCGGTTGGCGTGTATGAGAACGGCGCCCGGTATAGTGTCGGTCTCAAAGCCAAGTTTTAATCGCTAATCGTCATCCAGGGGAGTGGAATGCTGAATCGGAAAATGGCCGGTGGTATCGGACTTGCGTCGCTGTCGATGTCGTTGTTGATGGCGGTGGCGCCGGCCCCGATGGCGCGGGCGGCGGAGGCCGCGAAGCCGGGCAAGCCGGCCGTGGCGAAGGAGTCGGCGCGGGTCGCCGCCGCCGCCGGACTGCGCCTGCGCTGGGAGCTGGAGCGCAATGAGTTCAGTCCCGGTGCGCCGGGCGGCATCACGCGTGCGCGTTTCATCCTGACGAACCTGGACAAGTATCCGTTGCCTTCCCAGGGCTGGTCGCTTTATTTCAATTGCATGGACGGTGTCGCGACCGGCCCGCTGGCCGGCAATCTGACGGTAGAGAAGGTGGCGGGCGGCTTGTTCCGTATTCGTCCCACTCCGGGGTTTGCCGGCGTCGTGCCGGGCGAGACGTTGAATGTGCCGTACATTCATCCCAACCTGGTGATCAAGCTGGCGAAGGCCCCGGCCGGCCCGTATCTCGTCTACGACAGCGCGCCCGATGTCGGGCAGAACATCGCGGACTACGAACTGCTGCCCGTCGACCGCCCCGAACAACTCGACAAGGGCGGCAGCGGCGCCAAGGCCATTATCACGCCGCAGGACACCTATCGCCGCAACGCCAACGCCGACCTGCTGCCAGCGGAGGCGCTGCCACCGTTGTTCCCGACCCCGCTGCTGTTGCAGCAGGGACTCGGCAAGCTCAGTGTGACGTCGCGGCCCAAGCTCGTCGCGCCGGCCGCGTTGAAGACGGAGGCCACCTTCGCGCGTTCGCTGTTCCCGGCGGCCTTGCCGGCCAACGGCGCTGGCGCGCCGGAACTCCGCCTGAGCGTCGGCGAGGTCGCCGGTCAAACTTCGCCGGAAGCCTACAGCCTGACCATCAAGGCCGATAGCGGCATCGCCATCGTCGGCAACAGCGCCGCCGGCGTGGCCTACGGCTTGCAATCGCTGCGCGACCTGATGCCGCTGCCGGGCGCCGGCGGCATCGACCTGCCGGAACTGACCGTCGTCGACGCGCCACGGTTTCCGTATCGTGGTTTCCAACTGGACGTCAGCCGCAACTTCCACACAAAACAAACCGTGTTCAAGCTGCTGGACCTGATGGCGCGCTACAAGCTCAATACCTTCCACTTCCATCTGACCGACGACGAAGGCTGGCGGCTGGAGATCGCCGGCCTGCCGGAGCTCACCAGCATCGGCGCGGTGCGTGGCCACAGCGCCAAACCGGGCGTGCGCCTGCAACCGGCCTACGGCTCCGGCGGCAATCCGGACAACGCAACCGGCACCGGCTACTACACCCGCGCCGACTACATCGAGATCCTGCGCTACGCCGCCGCGCGCCACATCGACGTCATCCCCGAGATCGAAATGCCGGGCCATGCCCGCGCTGCCGTGCAGGCCATGGAGGCGCGCTACCATCGTCTCAAGGCCGCCGGCAAACGCGACGCGGCGAAATACCTGCTCAACGATTTCGGCGACCTTTCCGTCTACAGCTCGCCGCAGCACTACAACGACCACGTGATCAACCCCGGCCTCGAATCGAGCTTCACGTTCATCGAGCACGTGGTCGGGCAGGTCGCCGCGCTGCACCGCGAGGCTGGCGTCAAGCTGCGCACCATCCACGTCGGCGGCGATGAGCTTCCGCACGGCGCGTGGGAAAAATCGCCTGCCAGCCTAAAGGTCATGCAACAGAAAAAACTGGAAACCGTCGCCGACCTGTGGGACTACTTCTACGACCGCGTCGACGTCATCCTGCGCAAACAAGGCCTGTTCGCCTCCGGTTGGGAGGAGATGGCTGCGCGCTCCACCATGCTGCGCGGGCAGCACAAGCTGATCCCGAATCCCCGCTTCACGCAGCGTGGCTTCAGCGCCTATGTCTGGAACAACACCGAGGGCGCCGAGGACTTCGCCTACCGGCTGGCCAACGCCGGCTACGACATCGTGCTGGCGCCGGTGACCAAGATGTACATGGATATGGCCTATAACGCCAACCCGGAGGAGCCGGGCGTCAATTGGGGCGACTACGTCGAGCTGGATACGGTGTACGACTTCATCCCGCTGGACTATCTGAAGAACGCCGCCAAGCCGCTGCCTGGCAAGGATGCGTTGACAGATTACGGCAAGCGCCGCATTCGCGGGCTGGAAGCCACTTTATTCACGGAGACCGTGCTGACCCCGGACCGCATCGACTATCTGGTCATGCCGCGATTGCTGGCGATGGCCGAGCGCTCGTGGGCGCCGGACCCCGCCTGGGCCACCGAGAACGATCGGGACAAAGCCGCCGTGCTGCACCGCGCCGCATGGTCGGGCTTTGTCAACACGCTGAGCCAGCGCGTGCTGCCGCGGCTCGACCTGGAGAAAACCGGCGTTAACTACCGCATCGCGCCTCCCGGCCTGCTGATCGAGGGCGGCCGGATTCTGGTCAACCACGTCTTGCCGGGCATCGCGATGCGCTACACCACCGACGGCGGAACGCCGGACGCCAACAGCAAACCGGTGACAGGGCCGATAGCGGAGAAGGGCGTCATCCAGGTTGCCGCCTTCGACCGCAACGGCAGGGCGGGGATGGTGGCGCGGATGGAAAACCGCTAAGTGACCGGGTTGACGACCCATCCCCGGAGGCGTTCATCTCCGTTATAATCATTTTCACTGTTTTCTCAGGGATGATGAGTGATAGCGTCGATGGAAAAAGTACTGCCGCCCCGGTTAGGCCGGTTACGATTTCGTTCGAGTGCGCGTCGCGCATCCGCCATCCGCGCATTTGCGTTCGTCCTGTTTGCGACCGCAGCCGGCGCCGCCAGCAGCGGTGCGGCAGCTTCGGCGCAGGCCTCGGCCAACACCTTCCCGGCCAACACCTTGCAAGTGCTGCACTGGTGGACCTCCTCGAGCGAGCGCAAGGCGGCGGACTTGCTGGCCGCGCGCATGGCCGACGAAGGACTGGCGTGGAAGGACGCCGCCATTCCCGGCGGTGCCGGCATCGGCGCCGGCAAGGTTCTCAAGGGACGTGTGCTGGCCGGCGACGCGCCGCAGGTCACGCAGATCATCGGGGCCTCTGTCGCCGAATGGGCCGAATTGGGGCTGCTGCTCGACATCGACAGCGTCGCCAGCGCCGGCGACTGGAACGGCTTCTTGTTCCCGACCGTCCAAAAGCTGATCCAGCACCGTGGCCATGTGGTGGCGGCGCCGGTCGGCATCCACCGCGTCAACACCTTGTACTACAACCGGGCGCTGTTCGCCCGGCTCAAACTCACGCCGCCACGCACCTGGGCGGAATTCGAAGCGACCGCCCGCAAGCTCCGGGCGGCCGGGGTGGCGCCGCTGGCGCAGAGCAGCGAGTCGTGGCAGGTGGCCGCGCTGTTCGAGAACCTGGTGCTGGCCGAGAGCGGGCCGGAATTCTACCGCGAGCTGCTGGTCAAGCGCAGCCCTACCGCCGCCGCCGACCGCCGCACCGCCGAGGCGCTGGAACGGCTGCGCATCGTCAAGGGCTGGATCGGCCGCGAGATGGAGGAGCGAACCTGGCCCGAGGTGGTGCGCCAGTTCGCGCGCGGCGAGGCGGGCATGATGATCATGGGCGACTGGGCCAAGCCGGAGTTGGCCGAACGCGGCATGGCGCTGGACGAGGACTACGGCTGCGCCGCCGCGCCGGGAACGGCCCGGTATCACCTGTACAGCGTCGATACGCTGACGATGTTCGCCGGCGCCAACCGCCACAGGCCGGCGCAGGAGAAGATGGCGCGGGTGCTGGTGTCGCCGTCGGTGCAGGCCGATTTCAACGCGCTCAAGGGCGCGGTCCCGGTGCGGCGCGACGCCGACCCGGCACGCATGGACAGCTGCGCGCGCGCCTCGTGGACCATCTTCGCGCAGGGCGCGGCGGTGCAGGCTCCGAGCCTGGTGCACCGCATGGCCTCCGACGAGGCAAGCCGCGACGCCATCATCGCCGAGGTCCACCGCTATTTTCTCGACGACAGGGCCACGCCGGCGGAGGCGCAGCGCCGTCTCGGCGCGCTGTTCCGACTATTCAACATCAAAAGCCAAGGAGCACCCGGTGCGCAAGATACTGATCGTTGATGATGACCAAAAAACCCGCGAGCTGCTCAAGACCTACCTGGAGAAGAACCAGTACGAGGTGATTTTGTCGCACAACGGCGAAAGCTTCCTGGCCGAGCTGCACGCGCACGCCGACGCGCTGTCGCTGGTGATCCTCGACGTCATGCTGCCGGACACCGACGGCTTCGCGCTGTGCAAGCAGGTGCGCCAGCGCTCCAACGTCGCCATCATCATGCTGACCGCCAGCTCGGACGAAACGGACCGCATCGTCGGCCTGGAGCTGGGCGCCGACGATTACATCGCCAAGCCATACAGCCCGCGCGAGCTGCTGGCGCGGATCAAGGCCATCCTGCGGCGCAGCGCGGCCGAGCCGCCGTCGGCGCGCTACTATCGCTTTGTCGGCTTCACCCTGGACCTGAAGGAGCGCAAGGTGGTGGACCGGGACGGCAATCCGGTGGTGCTGACCGGGCTCGATTTCCAGCTGCTCAAATACTTCGCCGAGCATCCGGGCGTGATCCTCGACCGCGGCGTGTTGTGCGAGGAGACGCGCGGGCGCGACGCCGGCCCGCTGGACCGCTCGCTGGATGTCCAGATCAGCCGCCTGCGGCTGCGGCTCAACGACGACGGCAAGCAGCCGGCCCTGATCAAGACGGTGCGCGGGGCCGGCTACGTGTTCTCGGCCGACGTCAGCGTCTCGCATGCGTAGACGCCTGCCAGCTTTGCTGCAAAGGTTTTTGCCGCAATCGCTGCTGGGGCGACTGACCCTGGTGATGGTGGCGGGGCTGCTGGTGACCCAGCTCACCGCCAGCATCATCTGGGCCAGCCAGCTGCGCGCCAAGTCCCAGGTGGAGGCGCAATCGGCGTCGCTGTACGTGGCGCACAGCGCCTCCGGCGCGATCCGGTTTTTCCGCAGCCTGCCGGCCAACTACCGCCTGCTGCTGATCCAGCAGCTGCGCGAGATGGGCGGCACGCGCTTTTTCGTCAACCTCAATCGGGCCTACGTGCCGGTCGTGCAGATCGCCGAGCATCCGCTGGCGCGCAGCGTCATCGACACCGTCGGCGCGACGCTCAAAAGCGATCTGCCGCATTCCCCCAGCTTCCACCTGGCGTTCGCGTGGCCGGATCAACTGGTGGTGTCGGAAAACGACGTTCATCTGAGCGACCTGCCGGACGCCTGGGTGCAGCACATCCTGCTGCTGCAGCCGGACCCCGCGCCCATCCTGGTGATACAAACCGAGATCGAACCTGGCAACTGGCTGTACATGGCGGCGCTGATGCCCAATCCATACTTCTTGAGCAGTAACGATCCGCTGGCGTGGGACCGGCTCGCGCTGCAAGGGCTGTCGCTGGCGGCGGTGCTGCTGCTATGCCTTTTGGTGGTGCGCTGGATCACGCGTCCGCTGGCGGCGCTGTCGGAAGCCGCCGCCGCCTTCGGCAACGGCCAGGACGACCGCGCGCCGCCGCTGCCGGAGACGGGCAGCAGGGAATTCATCAACACCGCGCGGGCCTTCAGCGCAATGCGCGAGCGCATCCAGCGCTACATCGAGGACCGCGACCGGCTGTTCATCTCCATCTCGCACGACCTGCGCACGCCGATCACGCGCCTCAAGCTGCGCTCCGAGTTGCTCGACGACGAAGCCTTGCGCAACGAGTTCGAAGAGGACCTCGATGAACTGGACATGATGGTCAAGGGCGCGCTGCAATGCGTGAAGGACAGCGACATCCACGAGAACCCGGCCGAGGTCAAACTCGACGCCTTGCTGGGGCGCCTGGTGCGCAGCGCGCGGCTGGCCGGGCACGAGGTGGGCTATCGCGACAGCGGCCAATCGGTGCGTGCCAAGCCGCTGGCGCTCAAGCGGGCCATCGGCAACCTGCTCGACAATGCGCTGTTCTACGGCGACCGCGCCGAGATCGGGGTGCGCGCCGAGCCGGGCGCGGTCGCGATCACCGTGCGCGACCACGGCCCGGGCGTGCCGGAGGAAGCGTTCGCCAGTTTGTTCGAACCCTATGTGCGACTCGAGCACGGCCGCGAGCAGAACGACGGCGGCATGGGCCTGGGGTTGGGCATCGCGCGCAGCATCATCGAAGCGCATGGCGGCGAGCTGATACTGGAAAACCATCCAGACGGCGGCTTGAACGCGACCATCCGCTTGCCGGCCTGAACAACTCCAGGTTCCCACCGTCGCCTGTCCGCGTTTTTCGACGTCCGGTCGCCGTTTTGTGCAGTTCATCGCAATCCGCAGCGACGTTGCGCCGGCGATTGATATAGTGACCGCCTACATCATGGGTGGTTGGCGGCCGTCGCTATTGTTGCTATATTGGCCACTATCAGCTTGTTAAAAAAATATCAGAGGATTGAGATGATGACGAAGCTTTTCCAGTTTGGCCTGCTGTTTGCCGCGTTGTGTACGCTGTTTGCCCGCGCCAGCGCCGCCGAGGAGAGCGAAACGCGCGTGGTCACGATCGACGCCCGCGTCGTGCGCGTCAAGCTCGACGGGGTGATCGACGTCAAAATGCGGCAGGGCGATACGCCGTCGCTGCGCATCATCGGAGACAAGCGCGACATGGATAAGCTGAACGCGGCGCAAACCGGCGACACCTTGTACCTCGATACCGACAACGGCCGTGGCGTCAAAGTGGGGCGATCCAGCGCGCGCGCCGAGCTGATCCTGCCGAATTTGCGCCAGGTGATCTGCGAGGGTGTCGGCACGACCGACATCAGCGGCTTCAGCGGAGACGAGCTGGAGTTGACAATGGACGGCGCCGGCAACATGAAGGCGGTGATCGACTACAAGGTGCTCAAGGCCAACCTGGGCGGCGTCGGCAAGATGCACTTGCTGGTCGGCGAAAACGAGAGTGTCGAGCTCGACTTGCGCGGCGCCGGCTACATCACCCTCGGCGGGCGAAGTAAGTTGCTCAAGGCCACACTCGGCGGGTTGGGCGGACTCAACGCCCAGCAGTTCCAGGCGGAGTCGGTCAACGTCGACCTCAGCGGCCTGGGCAATGCCACGGTCCACGCCAAAGCCAACGCGACATTGAACCTGAGCGGCCTCGGGTCGGTCATCGTCTATGGCAAGCCCCTGAACCGCAACGTCACCGTTGACGGCCTGGGCAAGGTAAGTTGGAAATAAAACCAAATAAACATACCCACTTATACGTGATATGAAAAAATTCATACTAGCGATAGGTCTCGCATTTGCTCTGCAACAGAGCGCGATGGCTGGATTCGCCGAAGGCGCCACCGCCTACAACAACAAAAACTACGCGGTGGCTTTGAAAGAGATCACCCCCCTGGCCAAGGCCGGCAACGCTGAGGCTCAGCACCTGTTGGGCTTGATGTATTACATGGGCCGTGGCGTCAAGCAGGACTATAAGCAAGCGCTGAGCTGGCACCGCAAGGCGGCGCTGCAGGGCAAGGCCGACGCGCAATATGTGGTCGGCGCCATGTACTACACCGGCAACGCCGTGATTCAGGACCACAAGCAGGCGGTCGGCTGGTTCCGCAAGGCCGCCGAGCAGGGGCATCCGGATGCGCAGCAGGTCATGGGGCTGATGTACCGCTACCAGATGGCCGGCATGCCGCAGGACAACGTCATCGCCTACATGTTATGGAATCTGGCCGCGGCCAAGGGCTCGGTCAACGCCGCCGAGCAGCGCTCGGCCGTGGTCAAGCACATGACGCAGGAACAGCTCGAGGAAGGGCAAGCGTTGTCGGCCGCCTGGAAGCCGAACACGCCGCTGCCAACCAAATCGCGCACCGGGGGAGGGTAGGCCACGGCGGTCTGAAACCGCCGGAAACACGTAGGGCGGATTAGCGTAGCGTAATCCGCCAATGCTTGCGTCTCGACGGCGCATGCATTGGCGGATTACGGCGTTCCGCCGAATCCGCCCTACGTGGTTTAGATTTGGCTTAGTGTGGCGGGCATTGGCGTGACCGCTAGTTTCCCACGCTCTGCGCCGCCGGGGCGTCTCGCGTACAATCGCCGTTTTGTCCGGAGATGCCCATGCGCGCGATTGAAATTACCCAGCCCGGCCCGGCCGATGTGCTGAAACTGTGCGAACGCCCGATGCCTGTCGTGAAGGCGGGCGAGGTGCTGATCAAGGTCCATGCCGCCGGCGTCAACCGTCCGGACGTGTTCCAGCGTATGGGTAATTACGCGCCGCCACCGGGCGCTTCCGATCTGCCGGGCCTGGAAGTGGCCGGCGAGATCGTCGACGGCGACCTCGATTACACCACCCTCGATATCGGCGACCAGGTTTGCGCGCTGGTGCAGGGCGGCGGCTACGCCGAATACGTCGTGGCGCCCGTGGCGCAGTGCCTGCCCATCCCGAAGGGCTGGAGCATGCTGGAAGCGGCTTCGATTCCGGAGAACTATTTCACCGTGTGGAGCAACGTGTTCGACCGCGCCCACTTGAGCGCCGGCGAGACCTTGCTGGTGCAGGGCGGCACCTCCGGCATTGGCGTGGCGGCGATCCAGCTGGCGTCGGCCATGGGGCACCGCGTGTTCGCCACCGCCGGCAGCGATGATAAGACCGCCGCCTGCGTCAAGCTGGGCGCCGAACGCGGCATCAATTACAAGACCGGGGATTTCGTCGAGGTCGTAAAATCGCTGACCAACGACCGTGGCGTCGATGTGATCCTGGACATGGTCGGCGGCGATTACGTGCCGCGCGAGATCTCCTGCCTGGCCGACGACGGCCGCATCGCGCTGATCGCCACCCTGGGCGGCGGCAAGGCCACGGTCGACCTGGGCCAGGTGCTGCGCCGGCGCCTGACGATCACCGGCTCGACCCTGCGTCCGCGCTCGGTCGAGTTCAAGGGCGCGATCGCCAAGAACCTGCTGAAAAAGGTGTGGCCGATCATGGCGGCGGGAAAAATCAAGCCGGTGATCCATACGGTGTTTCCGCTGGAGCAGGCTGCCGCCGCGCATGCGCTAATGGAGAGCAGCAGCCATGTCGGCAAGATAATGTTGCAGGTAATTTAAGGGTTTGACGTGGTATTTCCGCCATTTTCGCCGGCGCCGCGCCGCCGGCTGGTTTGACCCGCCCCCGCCCTCGCGTTAAAATAGCGGGTTATTGAATTTTAGGCTACTATGCGTCGCAAACTCGTCATCGGCAATTGGAAAATGAACGGCAATCGCGCCGCCAACACGGCATTGTTGTCCGGCGTCGTCGCCGGCCTCAAGGACGATGGCGTTCTGCGCGCCGATTGCGCGGTCTGCGTGCCGGCCCCTTACCTGGCCCAGTGCCAGTCCGAGCTGCAAGGCACTCCGGTCGCCTGGGGTGGACAGGACCTGTCGGTTCACGCCAGCGGCGCCTATACTGGTGAAGTGGCGGCCGGCATGCTGGTCGATTTCGCATCCACCTACGTGCTGTGCGGCCATTCCGAGCGCCGCGCCTACCACAACGAAAGCAGTGAACTGGTGGCGCAGAAGGCCCTGGCCGCGCTGGCCGCAGGCCTGACGCCGGTTATCTGCTTCGGCGAGACGCTGGAACAGCGCGAAGCGGGCACCACCGAGTCGGTCATCTGCGGCCAGCTGCAGGCGGCGCTGGATGTGATTCCGGCGGCCGATCTGACCAAGGTCGTGCTGGCGTATGAGCCGGTCTGGGCGATCGGCACCGGCAAGACCGCCACGCCGCAAATCGCCCAAGACGCGCACCGTTTCCTGCGCGCGCGCCTGGAGCAAAGAAACGCCGAGGCGGCGGCCAAGGTACAGATCCTGTATGGCGGCAGCATGAAGCCCGAGAACGCGAAAGAATTGATGGCGCAGCCCGATATCGATGGCGGCCTGATTGGCGGCGCCGCATTGAAGGCGGTGGATTTCCTCGGAATCATCCACGCTGTATAAGTGTTGTGTAACTGCCGCATTGGAAATCAGGCGGTAATGACGCGATGGTAAAAAAACCTGTTGGCAGCATATAAACAGGTGTGAAACAAAACGATACAAAACTATTTAATCTTTGAATGGAATAACATGAGCAGCTTCTTCAACCTGGTAGTCATCGTGCAAGTCGTTTCGGCCATCGCCATTATCGGCCTGGTCTTGCTGCAGCACGGCAAAGGCGCCGACATGGGCGCGGCTTTCGGCTCGGGCGCTTCGGGCAGCCTGTTCGGCGCGACCGGTTCGTCGAACTTCATGTCGAAGTCGACCGGCGTCGCCGCCGCGATCTTCTTCAGCGCGACCCTGGCGCTGGCCTACATCTCGGCCCAAGGCCACAGCACGGTCAGCGGCGGCGTGATGGACAAAGCGCTGCCAGCGGCGCCAGCCCCGGCACCAGCCACCGGCGCGGCGGCGATCCCGACCGCTCCAGCGACCGCGCCGGCAGCTCCCGCCGCACCTGCTCCAGCCGCTCCGGCGCCGGCAGGTCCTGCAGGATCGATCCCAAAGTAATATAATTACAGCCTGAATGGCGCGGCGCACCATCGGCCGCGCGACATCTGCCACTTGTTTTGGCAGAAGTTACGGTAGTTTTAGAAGTGACCTCCGGTTGCCCCGTCCGGAAAATCAAACGGGTGATCAAAGAAGTAAAGATTTATCGTTTTTCTCCTTGTTTTACCGCAATACGCATTAACAACAGCGTGAAAACAAAGTAGAATAGCGGCCTTATGCCGACGTGGTGAAATTGGTAGACACGCTATCTTGAGGGGGTAGTGGCGAAAGCTGTACGAGTTCGAGTCTCGTCGTCGGCACCAGAAATATATAGAGGCCAGCAAGGGAGTAGTGTGTACCTGAGCTGGCTTTTTTACGAGGATGTGTCGTTCGATCCTGGTCTAAGTTGTACGATTGGGGCGAACGTTAAGAGAGCACCGCAGAACACCGCAAGTCCTCGCAGTCCCTAACCGATCGTTCAATTTAAGCTCATCAATCGTGAACCTCGAAAATTATCTCCCCGTTCTGTTGTTTATCCTCGTCGGTCTCGGCGTAGGGATCCTTCCCCAGGTCTTGGGCCACGTACTCGGTCCGAACAAGCCTGACGCGGCAAAACTCTCCCCGTATGAATGCGGCTTCGAAGCGTTCGAAGACGCGCGCATGAAATTCGACGTGCGTTACTACCTCGTCGCTATCCTCTTTATTTTGTTCGATCTGGAAACGGCATTCTTCTTCCCATGGGGCGTCTCCGTGCGCGAACTGGGCTGGAACGGGTTCCTCGTGATGATGAGCTTCATCGCTGAATTCGTCGTCGGTTTTTGGTATATCTGGAAGAAAGGTGCCCTTGATTGGGAATAAGCCATGGCTATTGAAGGCGTATTAAACGAAGGTTTCATCACCACCTCGGCCGACAAGCTGATCAACTGGGCGCGTACGGGTTCGATGTTCCCGATGACGTTCGGTCTGGCTTGCTGCGCGGTCGAAATGATGCACGTGGGCGCTGCCCGTTACGACATGGACCGCTTCGGCGTGGTGTTCCGTCCATCGCCACGTCAATCCGACGTGATGATCGTGGCCGGCACGCTGTGCAACAAGATGGCGCCGGCACTGCGCAAGGTCTACGACCAGATGCCGGAACCGCGCTGGGTCATCTCGATGGGCTCGTGCGCCAACGGCGGCGGCTACTACCACTACTCGTACTCCGTGGTGCGCGGTTGCGACCGCATCGTGCCGGTGGACGTCTACGTGCCGGGCTGTCCGCCAACGGCCGAGGCCCTGCTGTACGGCATCATGCAGCTGCAAAACAAGATCAAGCGCACCAACACGATCGCACGCTAAACGAGGCCGCTTCAGAAGATGACTACACAATTAGAACAACTGCAAACCGCCCTCGGCACCGCCCTGGGCGATCGCGTTAGTATCGCCGTCGCGCTGGGCGAGGTGACGATCACCGTTAAAGCGGCCGAGTATTACGGCGTGATGCAAACGCTGCGTGACGACAAGTCGCTCGGCTTCGAACAACTGATCGACCTGGCCGGCGTGGACTACCTGAACTACGGCGACGGCGCCTGGGACGGCCTGCGTTTCGCGGTCGTCGTGCACCTGCTGTCGATCCAGCACAACTGGCGCGTGCGCGTGCGCGCGTTCTGCGCCGACGACGAAATGCCGCTGCTGCCGTCGCTGGTGCCGCTGTGGCGCGCCGTCAACTGGTACGAGCGCGAAGCGTTCGACATGTTCGGCATCCTGTTCGAAGGCCACAACGACTTGCGCCGCATCCTCACCGACTACGGCTTCATCGGCCATCCGTTCCGCAAGGACTTCCCGGTGTCGGGCTATGTCGAAATGCGCTACGACCCCGAGCAGAAGCGCGTGATCTATCAGCCGGTCACCATCGAGCCGCGTGAAAACGTGCCGCGCGTGATCCGCGAAGAAAATTACGGGAAGTAAAAAATGGCTGAAATTAAGAACTACACCCTGAACTTCGGTCCGCAGCACCCGGCCGCGCACG
Organism: Oxalobacteraceae bacterium OTU3CAMAD1; assembly: GCA_024123915.1. Classification (NCBI taxonomy): domain Bacteria; kingdom Pseudomonadati; phylum Pseudomonadota; class Betaproteobacteria; order Burkholderiales; family Oxalobacteraceae; species Oxalobacteraceae bacterium OTU3CAMAD1. The sequence goes on from CP099650.1 coordinate 2,654,389, forward strand.
GCGTTTTGCGCCTGGTGCTGGAGCTGGACGGCGAAGTGATCCAGCGCGCCGACCCGCACATCGGCCTGCTGCACCGTGGCACCGAGAAGCTGGCGGAGCAGAAGACCTACCTGCAGTCGGTGCCGTACATGGACCGTCTGGATTACGTCTCGATGATGTGCAACGAGCACGCCTACGTGATGGCGATCGAGAAGCTGCTGGGCCTTGAAGTTCCGCTGCGCGCGCAATACATCCGCGTGATGTTCGACGAGATCACCCGCATCCTGAACCACCTGATGTGGCTGGGCGCGCACGCGCTCGACGTCGGCGCGATGGGCCCGTTCCTGTACGCGTTCCGCGACCGCGAAGACCTGTTCGACTGCTACGAAGCGGTGTCGGGCGCGCGCATGCACGCGGCCTACTACCGTCCGGGCGGCGTGTACCGCGACCTGCCGGATTCGATGCCGCAGCACAAGCCGTCGATCATCCGTTCGGACAAGGCCATCGCCGACCTGAACGAGAACCGCCAGGGCTCGCTGCTGGACTTCATCGAAGACTTCACCCGCCGTTTCCCGACCTATGTCGACGAATACGAAACGCTGCTGACCGACAACCGTATCTGGAAACAGCGTACGGTCGGCATCGGCGTGGTCGCGCCGGAAGACGCGCTGGCGATGGGCTTCACCGGCGCCATGCTGCGCGGTTCGGGCATCCAGTGGGATCTGCGCAAGCACCAGCCGTACGAAGTGTACGACCTGATGGACTTCGACATTCCGATCGGCACCAACGGCGACTGCTACGACCGCTACCTGGTCCGCGTCGAGGAATTGCGCCAGTCGAACAAGATCATCAAACAGTGCGTAGAATGGCTGCGCAATAATCCAGGTCCGGTCATCACCAGCAATCATAAAGTCGCGCCTCCGGGCCGCGTCGACATGAAGACCAACATGGAATCGCTGATTCACCACTTCAAGCTGTTCACCGAGGGCTTCCACGTGCCGCCGGGCGAAGCGTACAGCGCGGTGGAGCATCCGAAGGGCGAGTTCGGCATCTATCTGCTGTCGGACGGCGCCAACAAGCCATACCGTATGAAGCTGCGCGCCCCCGATTACGCCCACCTGCAGGCGCTCGACGAAATGGCGCGTGGACACATGATTGCCGACGCCGTGACCATCATCGGTACGCAAGACATCGTGTTCGGCAGTATTGACCGCTAAAAGGTAAAAGTATGTTGTTATCAGAGCAGTGCTTAAAAAAAATCGATCGCGAGTTGGCCAAGTACCCGGCCGACCAGCGCCAGTCGGCCGTGATGGCCTCGCTGGCCCACGCCCAGGTTGAACTGGGCTGGATCTCGCCCGAAACCATGCAGGAACTGGCCGACTACATCCAGATGCCGGCGATCGCCGTGCAGGAAGTGGCCACTTTCTACAATATGTACAACCTGAAGCCGGTCGGCACGCACAAGATCACCGTGTGCACCAACCTGCCATGCGCGCTGTCGGGCGGGGAGCGCGCCGCGCACCACCTGAAGCAAAAGCTGGGCATCGACTACCGCGACACCACCGCCGACGGCAAGTTCACGTTGATGGAAGGCGAGTGCATGGGCGCCTGCGGCGACGCGCCGGTCATGCTGGTGAATAACCATCGCATGTGCAGCTTCATGTCGAACGACAAAATCGACGGTCTCGTCGAGGAACTAAGCGGGAACACTACGAAATGACGTCACTCCACAATCGTCACATCGACCCTGTCATTCTGGCCGGCCTGGACGGCAAAAACTGGCACCTGGAAGATTACGTCAAGCGCGGCGGCTACAGCGCCCTGCGCAAGATCCTCGAAGAGAAAATCACCCCGGAACAAATCATCGCCGACCTCAAAGCGTCGTCGTTGCGCGGCCGTGGCGGCGCGGGTTTCCCTACCGGCCTGAAGTGGAGCTTCATGCCGCGTCAGTTCCCGGGCCAAAAATACTTGGTGTGTAACTCGGACGAAGGCGAACCCGGCACTTTCAAGGACCGCGACATCATGCGTTACAACCCGCATGCATTGATCGAGGGCATGGCCATCGGCGCCTACGCCATGGGGATTACCGTGGGCTACAACTACATCCACGGCGAGATCTTCGAAGTCTATACGCAGTTCGAGGACGCGCTGGAAGAGGCGCGCGCCGCCGGCTTCCTGGGTGACAAGATCATGGGCAGCGAGTTCAGCTTCCAGCTGCACGCGCACCACGGCTATGGCGCCTACATCTGCGGCGAAGAAACCGCGCTGCTGGAGTCGCTCGAAGGCAAGAAGGGCCAGCCGCGCTTCAAGCCGCCTTTCCCGGCCTCGTTCGGCCTGTACGGCAAGCCGACCACCATCAACAACACCGAGACCTTCGCCGCGGTCCCGTTCATTCTGAACATGGGCCCGGAAAAGTACCTCGGCATGGGTCGTCCGAACAACGGCGGTTCGAAGATCTTCTCGATCTCGGGTGACGTTGAACTGCCGGGCAACTACGAAGTCCCGCTGGGCACGCCGTTCGCCAAACTGCTGGAACTGGCAGGCGGCATGCGCGGCGGCAAAAAGATCAAGGCCGTCATTCCTGGCGGCTCGTCGGCGCCGGTCGTGCGTGGCGAACTGATGATGAACACCGACCTGGACTACGACTCGATCGCCAAGGCCGGTTCGATGCTCGGTTCGGGCGCGGTCATCGTCATGGACGAGACCCGTTGCATGGTCAAGGCGATGGAACGCCTGGCGTACTTCTACTTTGAAGAGTCGTGCGGCCAGTGTACCCCTTGCCGCGAAGGCACCGGCTGGATGTACCGCATGATCCACCGCATCGAAAACGGCCAGGGCCGTCCGTCGGATCTGGACGTGCTGAACTCGATCTGCGACAACATCCAGGGCCGCACCATTTGCGCGCTGGGCGACGCGGCGGCCATGCCGATGCGCGCGTTCATCAAGCAATTCCGCGAAGAATTTGAATATCACGTCGAGCACAAGCATTGCTTAGTGCCCGCTTACATCTAAGCTGCGTCAGGTAACGATCACCATGGTTGAAATCGAAATAGACGGCAAAAAAGTCGAAGTCCCTGCTGGTAGCATGGTGATGGACGCCGCCAACAAATTGGGAACCTACATTCCGCACTTCTGCTATCACAAGAAATTGTCGATCGCCGCGAACTGCCGTATGTGTCTCGTCGAAGTGGAGAAGGCGCCTAAGCCTTTGCCAGCATGCGCTACGCCGGTCTCGGCCGGCATGATCGTGCGCTCCGCGTCGGACAAGGCCGTGCAGGCACAGAAGTCCGTGATGGAATTCCTGCTGATTAACCACCCACTCGACTGCCCGATCTGTGATCAGGGCGGCGAATGCCAGTTGCAGGATCTGGCTGTCGGCTACGGCAAGGGCGATTCGCGCTACGAAGAAGACAAGCGCGTCGTCGTGCCGAAGGACGCCGGTCCGCTGGTCTCGATGCAAGAGATGGCGCGCTGCATCCAGTGCACCCGCTGCGTGCGTTTCGGCCAGGAAGTGGCCGGCGTGATGGAGCTGGGCATGATCGGCCGTGGCGAGCACTCGGAAATCACCGCGTTCGTCGGCCAGACCGTCAACTCGGAAATGTCGGGCAACATGATCGACCTGTGCCCGGTCGGCGCGCTGACGTCGAAGCCGTTCCGCTACAGCGCCCGTTCGTGGGAACTGTCGCGCCGCAAATCGGTGTCGATGCACGACGGCCTGGGTTCGAACCTGATCGTTCAGGTCAAGAACGGCAAGGTCATGCGCGTGCTGCCGCTGGAGAACGATGCCGTCAACGAGTGCTGGATCTCGGACAAGGACCGCTTCGCCTACGAAGGCTTGAACACCAACGACCGTCTGACCCAGCCGATGCTGAAGCAGGGCGGCGAGTGGAAAGAGGTGAGCTGGCAGACCGCGCTGGAATACGTCGCGCACGGCCTCAAGAACATCAAGCACGAACACGGTGACAAGGCGCTGGCTTCGCTGGCGACGCCGCATTCGACGCTGGAAGAACTGCACCTGCTGCAAAAGCTGACCCGCGCCATGGGCTCGGACAGTGTCGACACGCGTCTGCGCCACAGCGATTTCTCGCTGGGCGACGTGACCCCTTGGCTGGGCATGAGCATCACCGAATTCGGCGCGTTGAACCGCGCCTTCGTGATCGGCTCCTTCCTGCGCAAGGATCACCCGCTGCTGGCGACCCGCCTGCGTTCTTCGGTGAAAAACGGCGCCAAGCTGTCGATCCTGAACGCGACCGACGACGACCTGCTGATGAAAGTGGCGAACAAGATGATCGCCGCGCCGTCGGAGTGGTTGTCCGCGCTGTCGCAAGTGGTGGTGGCTGTCGCCAAGGCCAAGGAAGTGTCGGCGCCGGCCGGCTTCGAAGGCATCGAGGCGTCGGACGCCGCGACCGCGATCGCCGCGTCGCTGGTCTCCGGTGAAAATAAGGGCGTCTTCCTGGGTAACGCGGCAACGCAGCACCCGCAAGCCGCCGCGCTGCACGCCGCCGCGCAATGGATCGCCGAACAGACCGGCGCCAAACTGGGCTACCTGACCGAAGCCGCCAACACCGTTGGCGCCTACCTGGTCAACGCCAACGGCGCCAAGGCTCCAGCCTTCACCGAACCTAAGCAAGCTTACATCCTGCTGAACGTCGAGCCGGAACTGGACGCCTACAATCCGCAAGCCGCCGTCGCCGCGCTGAAAAAAGCCGAGATGGTCGTCGTCATGTCCGCCTACAAGCATGGCATGGACTACGCCGACGTGCTGCTGCCGGTGTCGCCGTTCAGCGAAACCTCGGGCACCTTCGTCAACTGCGAAGGCCGTCCGCAAAGCTTCAACGGCACCGTCAAGCCGCTGCTGGAAACCCGCCCTGCGTGGAAAGTGCTGCGCGTGCTGGGTAACATCCTCGGCCTGGCCGGTTTCGACTACGACACCTCGGAAGCGATCCGCGACGAAGTCGTTGGCGCCGGCGACTTCTCGGCAAAGCTGAACAACATCAGCAAGCAGACCGTCGTGGCGTCCAACTTCGCCGGTTCGATCGAGACCACCGGTACCGAACGTATCGCCGACGTGCCGATCTACTTTGCCGACGCCGTTGTGCGCCGCGCCGAGTCGCTGCAGAAGATGGCCGATTCGGCTGCGCCTAAAGCGCACCTGTCGACCGCACTGGCGCAGCAGCTGGGCGTCGCCGCCGGCGACACCGTCAAGGTCACGCAAGGTTCGGGCAGCGCCATCCTGGTCGCCGCCGTCGATGCAAGCCTGCCAGCGAACGCCGTGCGCGTCGCAGCGGCCCATCCATCGACCGCCGCACTGGGTGGCATGTTCGGTCCTATCACCGTTGAAAAAGCAGGGGAGGGTAAATAATGGCTCTGCCTGAATTCGTCACTACATTGTATGACCTGGGCGCCACCAGCCCGATCGCGCCGGTATGGCCGATCGTCTGGACGATGATCAAGATCGTCCTGGTGCTGCTGCCGCTGATGGGCCTTGTCGCCTACCTGACCTTGTGGGAACGTAAGTTCATCGGCTGGATTCAAATCCGCGTCGGTCCGAACCGCGTTGGTCCGATGGGCCTGCTGCAGCCGATCGCCGATGCGCTCAAGCTGCTGTTCAAAGAGATCATCATGCCGGCCAAGGCCAACCCGGGCCTGTTCGTCATCGGTCCGATCATGACCATCATGCCGGCGCTGGCCGCATGGTCGGTGGTGCCATTCGGTCCGGAAGCGGTGCTGGCCAACGTCAACGCCGCCTTGCTGCTGCTGATGGCGATCACCTCGATGGAAGTCTACGGCATCATCATCGCCGGCTGGGCTTCGAACTCGAAGTACTCGTTCATGGGCGCGATGCGCGCCTCGGCGCAGATGATTTCCTACGAAATCCCGATGGGCTTCGTATTCGTCGTGATTCTGATGGTATCGGGCTCGCTGAACTTCGGCGACATCGTCGCCATGCAGCAGCGCGGCATGATGGCCGACCATGGCCTGAACATCCTGTCGTGGAACTGGCTGCCGTTGCTGCCGCTGTTCGTCGTCTACCTGACCTCCGGCCTGGCCGAAGCAAACCGCCATCCGTTCGACGTGGTCGAGGGCGAGTCCGAGATCGTCGCCGGTCACATGGTCGAGTACTCGGGCATGGCCTACGCCATGTTCATGCTGGCCGAATACGCCAACATGATCCTGATCGCGACCATCGGTTCGATCATGTTCCTGGGCGGCTGGTCCGCACCGTTCGCCTTCCTCGAATTCTGGGGCGGTTTCGGCGGCTTCTTCTGGCTGTTCGCCAAGGCGTTCTTCCTGGTGTCGGTCTTCATCTGGGTGCGCGGTACCTTCCCACGCTACCGTTATGACCAGATCATGCGTCTGGGCTGGAAAGTGTTCATTCCTCTGACGCTGGTGTACCTGGTGTTCGTGGCCGGCTGGATGCAGACATCCTGGAATATCTGGAAGTAAGGACAAGAGAAAATGGAACGATTAAAAGACTTCTTCGGCAGCTTCATGCTGGCCGAATTGATCAAAGGGATGGCGCTGACGGGCAAGTACATGTTCTCGCGCAAAATCACCGTGCAGTACCCGGAAGAGAAGACGCCGATGTCGCCGCGCTTCCGCGGCCTGCACGCGCTGCGCCGCTATCCAAACGGCGAAGAGCGCTGCATCGCCTGCAAACTGTGCGAAGCGGTGTGCCCGGCGATGGCCATCACCATCGAATCGGAACAGCGTGACGACGGTTCGCGCCGCACCACGCGTTACGACATCGATCTGACCAAGTGCATCTTCTGCGGTTTCTGCGAAGAGTCCTGCCCGGTCGATTCGATCGTCGAGACGCACGTGCTGGAGTACCACGGCGAGAAGCGCGGTGATTTGTACTACACCAAAGAGATGCTGCTGGCCGTTGGCGATCGTTATGAAAACCAGATCGCCGAAGCCCGCGCAGCGGACGCTCCTTACCGCTGACGACAGGCGGGCCATGGTGAAGTTTGCCGGTCCGCCGCACAGTGGTGCCGATAATAAAACTGTACGTCTCTTGGGTTAGTTATGGAATTTAAAACTGCTTTGTTCTACGCCTTCTCAGCCATCATGGTATTGGCTGCGACGCGCGTTATCACGGCCCGCAATCCGGTGCACGCAGCGCTGTTCCTGGTGTTGGCGTTCTTCTCGGCCGCCGGCATCTGGATGCTGCTCGAAGCCGAGTTCCTGGCCATCGTGCTGGTGCTGGTCTACGTCGGCGCCGTCATGGTGCTGTTCCTGTTCGTGGTCATGATGCTCGACATCGACACCGACAAGATGCGCGAAAACTTCTGGGGCTACCTGCCGATCGCGTCGTTCGTCGGCGTCATCATCGTGCTGGAAATGGCCGCCGTGCTGTGGCGCTCCTTCCTGTCGTTCGACCAGCAGGCCGTCAGCGCCGGCAACATCGGCGGCACCAAGGAACTCGGTATCCTGATCTTCACCAAATATGTCTACGGCTTTGAAATCGCAGCGGCGATCCTGCTGGTCGCGATTGTCGCGGCAGTGGCGCTGACCCTGCGCAAGCGTAAGGACACCAAACATTTCGACCCGGCAGACGCTGTCCGCGTCAAGCGCAACGACCGTCTGAAGATCGTCAAGATCGACCCGGTCCGTCCACGCGTGGACGTGGCGCCTGCCGCCGGTTCGGCCGAAGTAAAGGAGACCCCATGACTTTATCGCTAGCTCACTACCTCGTTCTTGGCGCGATTCTGTTCGCGATCTCGATCGTGGGTATTTTCTTGAATCGCAAGAACATCATTATTCTGCTGATGGCCATCGAATTGATGCTGCTGGCGGTGAACATGAACTTCATCGCGTTCTCCCACTATCTGGGCGACGCGGCCGGGCAGATCTTCGTTTTCTTCATCCTGACCGTGGCGGCTGCCGAATCGGCAATCGGCCTCGCGATTCTGGTGGTGATGTTCCGTAACCTGGACACCATCAATGTGGAAGACCTGGATAGCCTTAAGGGTTAATCCCGCGGCTTTAGTTCTAATCTCGAAAAATAACGATTAAGGTTCATCATGGCGGGTACTCTTCTTAACCCTAACCTCCTGCTAGCCGTACCTCTGGCGCCGCTGGCCGGCGCTGCGGTGGCGGGTTTGTTAGGAACCAAATTCTTTGGCAACGTTGTGGGTCGCAAGACTTCGCACACCGCGACCATCCTCGGCGTGCTGGTCGCGCTGATCCTGTCGGTGATGACGCTGAACGACGTGCTTAATGGCGCGACCTTCAACGGCACCATCTACCACTGGATGACGGTGGCGGGCGTGAAGTTCGAAGTCGGCTTCCAGATCGATTCGCTGTCGGCGATGATGATGTGCGTGGTGACCTTCGTGTCGCTGATGGTGCACATCTACACCATCGGCTACATGGCGGAAGACGAGGGCTATAACCGCTTCTTCGCCTACATCTCGCTGTTCACGTTCTCGATGCTGATGCTGGTCATGGCCAACAACTTCCTGCAGCTGTTCTTCGGCTGGGAAGCGGTGGGCCTGGTCTCGTACCTGCTGATCGGCTTCTGGTACACCCGCCCAACGGCGATCGTGGCCAACATGAAGGCGTTCCTGGTCAACCGCGTCGGCGACTTCGGCTTCATCCTCGGTATCGGCCTGCTGCTGGCCTACGCCGGCACCATGAACTACCAGGAAGTCTTCGCCAAGAAGGAAGCGCTGGCCGCCTTGACCCTGCCGGGCACCGACTGGATGCTGCTGACCGTCGCCTGTATCTGCCTGTTCATCGGCGCGATGGGTAAATCGGCGCAGTTCCCGCTGCACGTCTGGCTGCCTGACTCGATGGAAGGCCCAACCCCGATCTCGGCTCTGATCCACGCCGCGACGATGGTTACCGCCGGTATCTTCATGGTGTCGCGCATGTCGCCGCTGTTCGAACTGTCGGACACCGCGCTGTCGTTCATCCTGGTCATCGGCTCGATCACCGCGCTGTTCATGGGCTTCCTGGGCATCATCCAGAACGACATCAAGCGCGTGGTCGCTTACTCGACGCTGTCGCAGCTGGGCTACATGACCGTGGCACTGGGTTCGTCGGCGTACTCGGTGGCCGTGTTCCACCTGATGACGCACGCGTTCTTCAAGGCGCTGCTGTTCCTTGGCGCCGGTTCGGTCATCATCGGTATGCACCACGACCAGGACATCCGCAACATGGGTGGCCTGCGCAAGTACATGCCGATCACCTGGATCACGTCCTTGCTCGGTTCCCTGGCGCTGATCGGTACCCCGTTCTTCTCCGGCTTCTACTCGAAGGATTCGATCATCGAAGCGGTGCACGAGACCCACATCTGGGGTTCGGGCTTCGCCAACTTCGCCGTGCTGGCAGGTGTGTTCGTGACCGCGTTCTACTCGTTCCGCATGTACTTCCTGGTCTTCCACGGTAAGGAGCGTTTCGGCCAGGCCCACGCCCATGGTCACCACGATGCGCACCACGCCCACGATGCGCATGCTCCTAAAGCCGCTCATGGCGCCGATCCGGCCGCACATGGTCACGATTCGGACGCGCACCACGAAGAGGAAGAAGACGACCACGCGCACCACGGCCTGGAGCCAGGTCAGAAGCCGCATGAATCGCCATTCGTGGTCTGGTTCCCGCTGGTGATGCTGGCCATCCCTTCGGTGCTGATCGGCTACCTGACGATCCAGCCTATGCTGCACGGCGACTTCTTCAAGGGCGTCATCTTCACCGGTGAAAACCATGAAGCGATGAAGATCCTGGGCGAAGAGTTCCACGGTCCTATGGCCATGGCGATCCACTCGTTGACAACCCTGCCACTGTGGCTAGCGATTGCCGGCGTGGCGACGGCGTACTACTGCTACATGATCAATCCACGCGTACCTGCATGGTTCTTCGCCAAGTTCAAGGCGATCCACACGCTGTTGGACAACAAGTACTACATGGACAAGTTCAACGAGGTGGTGTTCGCCGGTGGCGCGCGCCTGCTGGGTAACGGCCTGTGGAACGTCGGCGACAAGACCCTGATCGACGGCCTGCTGGTCAACGGCAGCGCCAAGGTCGTGAACTGGATCTCGAAGCTGACGCGTTTGGGGCAGACGGGTTACATCTACCACTACGCTTTCGTCATGATCCTGGGCATTCTGGGGTTCCTGGTCTACTTCCTGCCGTTTTGGCACGCTTAATTAGCTGATACGCAAAGAGATAACGATAACCATGATGCAGTCAACTATATCTACCTTACCTCCGTACCTGAGCCTGGCGATCTGGCTTCCGATTGTCTTCGGCCTGATCGTCCTGGCCGTCGGCCGTGACACCAACGCGGCGCTGGTCCGCGTCGGTTCGCTGATCGGCGCGATCGTCAGCTTCGCCGCGACCATCCCGCTGATCACCAATTTCGACAACGCCGCCCACGGCATGCAGTTCGTCGAGAAGTCGCCCTGGATCGAGACGTTCAACATCTACTACTCGCTGGGCATCGACGGCCTGTCGCTGTGGTTCGTGCCGCTGACGGCATTCATCACCGTGATCGTCGTGATCTCGGCCTGGCAGGTGATCCAGAAGCGCGTCGCGCAATACATGGGCGCCTTCCTGATCCTGTCCGGCCTGATGATCGGCGTGTTCTGCGCGATGGACGGCCTGCTGTTCTACTTCTTCTTCGAAGCGACCCTGATCCCGATGTACATCATCATCGGCGTGTGGGGTGGTGAGAACCGCGTGTACGCGTCGTTCAAGTTCTTCCTCTACACCTTCTTCGGCTCCTTGCTGACCTTGGTCGCGATCATCTACCTGTACCGCGTCACGGGCACCTTCGACATCCTGACCTGGCACCTGACGCCGTTGACGATGAAAGAGCAGATCTTCATCTTCATCGCCTTCTTCATGGCCTTCGCCGTCAAGGTTCCGATGTTCCCGGTCCACACCTGGCTGCCTGACGTCCACGTCGAAGCGCCAACCGGCGGTTCCGCCGTGCTGGCCGCGATCATGCTGAAACTGGGCGCCTATGGCTTCCTCCGCTTTTCGCTGCCGATCACCCCGGACGCGTCGCACTACCTGTCGGGCTTCGTGATTACCCTGTCGCTGATCGCCGTGATCTACGTCGGCCTGGTCGCACTGGTACAGAAGGACATGAAAAAGCTGGTCGCCTACTCGTCGATCGCGCACATGGGCTTCGTCACCCTGGGCTTCTTCATCTTCAACGCCATCGGCGTGCAGGGCGCGATCGTACAAATGATCTCGCACGGCTTCATCTCCGGCGCGATGTTCCTGTGTATCGGCGTGCTGTATGACCAGGCGCACTCGCGTCAAATCGCCGACTACGGTGGTGTCGTCAACAAGATGCCGAAGTTCGCCGCGCTGTTCATCTTCTTCTCGATGGCTAACTGCGGTCTGCCTGCGACTTCCGGCTTCGTCGGCGAGTTCATGGTGATCCTGGGCGCCGTGCAGTACAACTTCTGGATCGGTTTGCTGGCCGCGACCGCGCTGATCTTCGGTGCAGCCTACTCGCTGTGGATGGCCAAGCGCGTCATCTTCGGTAAAGTGACCAACCACCATGTGGCCGCGCTGGTCGACGTCAATGGCCGCGAGTTCTTCATGCTGGGTGTCCTGGCGATCGCGGTGCTGGTCATGGGTCTGTACCCGGCGCCATTCACCGACACGATGCAAACCTCGGTCGCCGACCTGCTGACGCATGTCGCAAAAAGCAAGCTGCCTTAAGAAAAACGGAAACGCATAAATGACTACACCTATTCCACAAGAGGCGTTCAATCTCGCACCGGCGTATGCCGAGGTGACGTTGATCATTGGCGCCTCGCTACTCCTGCTGGTGGACATGTTCCTGTCCGAGTCCAAGCGGTCGATCACTTACGTGCTGTCGCTGGCGATCCTGGCCGTTTTGGCCGGCATCACCTTCGCCGACTTCAGCGCCGGCACCACCGCGTACACCTTCCACGGCATGTACGTCAACGATCCGATGGCGAACCTGCTCAAGCTGGCCACGTACGTGGCCGTGGCGCTGACCTTGGTGTATTCGCGCCAGTACGTCACGCAGCGCGGCATGATGAGCGGTAACCTGGGCGGCGAGTTCTACGTCCTGGCGCTGTTCGCGATGCTGGGCCAGATGGTGATGATCTCGGGTTCGAACTTCCTGACGATCTACCTGGGCGTCGAACTGATGTCGCTGTCGCTGTACGCGCTGGTCGCGCTGCGCCGCGATAACCACAAGGCCACCGAAGCGGCGATGAAGTACTTCATCCTCGGCGCGCTGGCATCGGGTTTCCTGTTGTACGGTATCTCGATGCTGTACGGCGCCACCGGCACCCTGGAAATCAGCAAAGTGGCCGCCGCCGTCGCAGCGGGCACCATCAAGCCGACCATCCTGGTGTTCGGTATCGTGTTCCTGGTGGCTGGTCTGGCGTTCAAACTGGGCGCCGTGCCGTTCCACATGTGGGTACCGGACGTCTACGAAGGTTCGCCGACCGCGGTGACCCTGCTGCTGGGCGGCGCGCCGAAGATCGCCACCTTCGCGATCTGCATCCGCCTGCTGGTGGAAGGCCTGCTGCCGATGGCGTTCGACTGGCAGCAGATGCTGATGGTCCTGGCCGTGCTGTCGCTGGCGATCGGTAACCTGACCGCTATCGCACAGACGAACCTGAAGCGTATGCTGGCTTATTCGACCATCGCGCAAATCGGCTTCGTGCTGCTTGGCCTGCTGGCTGGCGTGGTCGGCACCACCGACCGCACCGGCATCGCCGCCGCTTACAGCTCGTCGATGTACTACATCCTGACTTACGTGCTGACCACCGTCGGCAGCTTCGGCCTGTTGATGCTGTTGTCGCGTTCCGGTTTCGAAGCCGAAAACCTGAACGACTTCAAAGGCCTGAGCAAGCGCAGTGGCTGGTTCGCGGTCGTCATGACGATTTTGATGTTCTCGCTGGCCGGCGTGCCGCCGATGATGGGCTTTGCCGCCAAGTTCTCGGTGCTGAGCGCCGTACTGGGTACGGGCCAGATCTGGCTGACCGTGGTCGCGGTGATGTTCTCGCTGATCGGCGCGTTCTACTACCTGCGCATCGTTAAACTGATGTGGTTCGACGAGCCGACCGACACCGCGCCGATCGTCGCCCACGGCGACATGAAGTTTGTCCTGAGCCTGAACGGCCTGGCCATCGTGCTACTGGGCGTTCTGCCAGGCCCGCTGCTGGCGATGTGCCTGAAGGCGATGCAAGCGACCCTCGCCACTTGATGGATGTTTCCGTCGCAAGCTGGTTGGTGATCGCGATAGCCATCGCGGCCGCCAACCTGCCTTTTTTCAACGACAAAGTACTGGCCGTTGTTCCAGCCACGTGGGGGCGCAAGCCGCTGATCGTGCGCCTGGTCGAAATGGTCGCGCTGTACTTTGTCGTTGGCTTCCTCGGCTTCGCCCTGGAAGGCCGCATCGGCACCCGCTTCCCCCAGACCTGGGAGTTCTACGCGATCTCCGGCTGTCTGTTCCTCGTTTTCGGCTTCCCCGGATTCATCGCGCGCTACCTGCGCAAGCATCGCGACTGATACACTAGCGGCTTCAATCAAGGAGCCGACATGTCGAAACTGACAGAAACCCGCATCGACGGTGCATTGGTCTACGACGGCCATTTCCTCAAAGTCCAACGCGACACCATAGAACTCCCCGACGGCAAACGTACCGGCCGTGAATACATCCTGCATCCCGGCGCGGTGGTGATCCTGCCGCTGCTCGACGACGGCAAGGTGCTGCTCGAGCGTCAGTACCGCTACCCGCTGCACGACGTGTTCATCGAATTCCCGGCCGGGAAAATCGATCCGGGCGAAGACCCGCTGGCCAGCGCCAAACGCGAGCTGGAAGAAGAAACCGGCTACACCGCCACCGACTGGCAGTTCGTCAGCAAGATCCACAACGCCATCGCCTATTCGGACGAGCATCTGGACCTGTACCTGGCGCGCGGTTTGACCCTGGGCGAGCAAAAGCTGGACGACGGCGAGTTCCTCGAACTGTTCACCGCCACCATCGACGAACTGCTGCAATGGGTGCGCGAAGGTAAAGTCACCGACGTCAAAACCATCATCGGCGCGTTCTGGCTCGACAAGCTGCGCGCGGGCGACTGGAAGCTGGACTGACGTTATGAAGCCGGCGGCGCTGATCTTGTTGTTTGGCGTCGCCAGCGCCGGGGCTGACGTGACCCGGGCGGCTGAACGTACGCCGTTCCAGATCCGCTGCGAGGATACGATCAGCAAAACTATTTCGGTGCTGTCGACGAAGAGCAATGGCTTCACGATCAACAACCAGCTGCCTTACCGCGCGCTGACCTTGAAGACCGGCAGCATCGACGGCCGCAGCGAGACCCTGGGTCTGACCGTCACGCGGGCGCAGTATGCCGCCACGATGGGCGGGCCGATTTTGCAGGACAAGGTGAGCGGCTATGAATGCGTTGCGCCGCGTGTAGAGATCAAGTTGAACTACTCGCCTGTGTTGATTTACGTCGGCAACGAGTTCGTGCCGGGCAGTTGCGGCTACAAGACGATCCTGGAGCACGAGCAGCGCCACCTCAAAGCGTATATGGACAATCTGGCGCGGGTCGAAAAGGTGGTGCGCGATGCGCTGAACCGCCGCTTCGAAGGCAAGCCTTTGTACGCGCCGTCCGGCACCGCGCAATCGGCGCTGCAGCACGAGATCAACAGCCAGTGGATGCCGTTTATTCAGGCCGAATTCGACAAAGGCAAGGCGGAGCAGGCTAAAATCGACACCCCCGCCGAATATGCGCGTTTGGCCAACACCTGTAACGGCGAGATCCGGGAAATCGTCCAGCGCAGGCGCAGAAGATAAAGAAGATGACAGCACATACTGATACACCGCGCTACTTTGCGCTGCTGCCCGCCGCCGGCGTCGGCGCGCGCATGGCGGCCGACGGACCCAAACAATACCTGACGGTCGGCGGCAAGCCGATGCTGCGCCACGCCGTCGACGCTTTCCGCGCCAGCGATCTGGTGGCGCACACTTACGTCGTGGTCAGCGCGGCGGACGGCCAGATCGACGCCGTGCTGCCGCCGGACCTCGATGGCGTGACGGTGCTGCGCTGTGGCGGCGCCACCCGCATGGACTCGGTGCTCAACGCCTTGCGCGCGTTGGACGGCGTCGTCACCGACGCGGACCTGGTCATGGTGCACGACGCCGCGCGTCCCGGCCTGACGCCGGCCTTGATCGCCAAGCTGATTGAGGGCGTGGGCGACTACGCAGCCGGCGGGCTGCTGGCGCTGCCGGTGGTCGACACGGTCAAGCGCAAGGTGAACGCCGATGTCGCCACGGTGCCGCGCGACGGTCTGTGGCTGGCGCAGACGCCGCAGATGTTCAGCTACGCGCTGCTGCTGCGGGCGTTGGGCGGCGCGCCGGACGCCAACGCCATCACCGACGACGCCAGCGCCGTCGAGATGTTGGGCATGTCGCCACGGCTGATCGAAGGCCACCCACGAAATTTGAAAGTCACGCTGCCGGCCGATATCCGCATCGCCGAGATGTATCTGGCAGCCGACGAATAACCAAGGAATCTATATGAACAAACTCCCGTTCCGCATCGGCCAAGGCTACGACTGCCATGCTTTGGTGGAAGGCCGCAAGCTGATCATCGGCGGCGTCGACATCCCGCACCACGTCGGCCTGCTGGGCCATTCGGACGCCGACGTGCTGCTGCACGCGATCACCGATTCGATCCTGGGCGCGGCCGCGCTGGGCGACATCGGCAAGCATTTTCCGGATACGGACGTGCAGTTCAAGGGCGCCGATTCGCGCACCTTGCTGAAGGAAGCCGCGCGCCGCGTGGTGGCTACCGGCTACAGCATCGGCAACGTCGATTGCACCATCATCGCCCAGCGTCCGAAGATGGCGCCGCATATCCAGTCCATGCGCGCGAACATCGCCGAAGACCTTGGCCTGGACATCAGCCAGGTCAACGTCAAGGCCAAGACCAACGAGAAGCTGGGTTATCTGGGCCGGGAAGAGGGCATCGCGGCCGAAGCGATCGCGATGTTGATTGCCGCATAAGCATGCCGGGTTAGCGCGCCAGCAGCCCCGCAATGGCCTCGTCCAGTGTGACGACGCCCTTGCGCGGCGTTCCTTCAAAGGCGATCCAGCCTTCGTTGAACCCGTCCAGCATCCGCATGCGTGGAACGGGATTCTTCATACCTTGAGAAACGAATAGCTCTGCCCACGTATCGCGCGGCACTGCATGCGCTTTGACGTCGGTGCCAAGCAACCTGGCGAAGCTTGCCGCGATATCGGCTGGGCTGATGTGCCCCGGACCTTCCAGCTCCACCACGCGCAGCCCGCTCCAGGTTTGCCGCAGCAGCTCTTGCGCCACCCTCGAGATATCCGCGCAGGCGACCATCGGCACGGGGCGGTCGAGCGGTTGCAGGAAACTGGCAATGTATCCGCTCGCACGGGCGGACGCCACGTCCCACAGGCTGTTCTCGATAAACCATGCCGCCCGCAGGAAGGCGACGGGCAAATCCAGCGTGCCCAATTCCTGTTCCAGGATGCCCAATTGGTTGAGCAGGTTAGGACGTGTGGACTGCGCGCCGATGGTCGATAGCGCGACCACGCGGCCCGGACGCGCCGCCGCCAGCGCCGCGCGCAGTGCCGCGATACTGCGCCGCGCCTCAGGGTAGCCGTCGGACGGATCGAAGGTCGGCGGCAGCAGTACGAATACCGCTTCCGCGCCGGTGAAGGCTTGCGTCAGCGCAGCAGCGTCATTGACGTCGGCCAGCGCCACTTCAGCGCCGCGCGCAGCCCAGGCTTCGCCTTTGGCCGCGTCGCGCACCACGGCGCGCAATGGCAACCCCGCAGCCAACAGTCGATGGCCCAGCGCCGAGCCGACCTGTCCCGTGATACCGGTGATTGCATACATGGTGTTCTCCTTTGAAAATCGATAAGGAGAATTTTGATGCAAACCGGCCCATATTCCGATAGCATGGGATGCATATCATTAATGACCAAACAGCATATATGGCTTTTGACGAACGGGTGGTGAACGGCATGCGGGTGCTGGCCGCGATCGTGGACAGCGGCAGTTTTGTGCGCGCGGGCGAGGCGCTCGAGATGTCGCAATCGGGCGTGAGCCGTGCCATTGCGCGGCTGGAGTCGCGTCTCAATATCCGGCTGTTTGACCGCACCACGCGCAAGGTCTCGCTCACCGATGAGGGGCGCCGCTTCTACGCGCAGATCGGCCCATTGCTGGAGGGACTGGAGGAGGCGGTGGTGTCGGCGGGAGAAGGGGCGGTGGCCGTGCGCGGCAAGCTGCGGGTGAACGCCGATCCGCTGTTGGCGCGCCTGCTGCTTGGCCCGAGGCTGGGCGCTTTTTTAAAGCGGCACCCGGAGCTTGAACTGGACCTTTACGCCCGTGACCAGATCGGCGACATGGTCGGCGACGGCGTCGACCTGGCCATTCGACTCGGCCAGCCTCAGACCTCGTCACTGATCGCCCGCAAGCTGATGGACACGCGCGTGCTCACCGTCGCCACGCCTGCCTATCTGCGCAAGCATGGCGTGCCGAAGAAGCCGTCGGATTTGGAGAGCGCGGACCATACCTGTATCCACTTCCGCAATCCGGCCACGGGCAGGCCTTTTGATTGGGAGTTTCATCGTGGAGGTAAAGTCACCCGTGTGCAGCCGCATAGCCAGGTCACCCTCAACGACGCCGGCACCATGGAGAGTGTGCTGCTGTCAGGCTACGGCCTGGCGCAGGTCATCGATATCGCCGTGGAGCCGCTGCTGCGCTCCGGCGCGCTGACGCCAGTGCTCACGGCGTGGCCGGATGAACGTTTTCCGCTGTACGCGCTGTATCCATCGCGCCAGCATCCGCCGGCCAAGACGCGGGCGTTTCTGGAGTTCTTTCAGTCGCTGTTAGCGTGATGCAGGCAAGGGCAGCGGGGCCGCTTATTTTGACAACGACGCGAGGCGGGCTTCGGCGTCCATGGCCTTACTGATGTCTTCGTAAAACATCGTCGCCTCGGTTTCTAAAACTGACTTAGCGGCAGACTGCGATACCGTAGGGAAATCGGCAAGAAAGTCTTCCATTGTTTTACCGGCTAAAAGGTAGTCAAACATTCGCTTGATGGGCACCAGCGTTCCTCTGAAGACAGGCATGCCACCCATGATGTGCCGGTCTATTTGGACCTCCGGAACCTGAGTTCGCATGAAAGCTAGTACTTCGGGATCGACGGGGTCGAGCGGCGACGTGCGCAGAGGTAGCACCCGACCGTGTATCCGATGAACGCCGTTGGCATAAAATCCGGACTCTAGTGGTGGCGAGTCCTCGTCATATTCGATCTCGTCATCGCCAGGAATAGGCATGACATTGCCCCAACTGTCATTTCTGTCCCAATAGTCCACGTCGTTCGCGTCGGGTTGCTCGTCTAAAAGAGATGATTCGTACTTCATCGTCGTCCTCAGTGTAGGTGGTCATGTTCAGTGTAGTAGCTTGAGGATATCCTTCAAGCGGCACTGAATAAAAAAGCCGGGCTGCCAGGACGTCTCGCGACATCCTGCGCCCGGCTCTCTCATCGGTCCTTCGATCAGATCAATGGTGTGTGCTTATTGTCATACCTGTGGAAAACGATCTGCTACCATGGCGGTTTTTCAGCAAGGATGACCATGGCGCGCGATATTTATGCTTACCGGCAGGTGGCGGTGCACTCGGTGCAGCGCGGGGGCGTAGTCGAGATTCATCCGGTGCCGGGACAGGCGTTTTCACCCGAGCTGGCGGTGCAGTGTTCGCGGCGGATGAGCGATACGTCCTTGTATCCGCTGGGTACTTGTTTTCTGCTGGACGCCAAGTTGACCGACCGTCAGGGGGGCACGCCTTATCTTTTCGCTTGGCACGGTGATGACATCAAGGTGTTGTCGGCCAAGGAGACCAAGGCCTTTTTGGCTGAGTTCAGGCGCGGCAGGATTTAGGTGGGAATGCATGCGCCGCCGGCGGCGCATGCATGGCGGATTACGCGCTGCGCGCTAATCCGCCCTACGTGTTTCCTCATTTTCGCGGCGGTCTGTGGTCAGTGCACGGCGTGCAGTTTGCCTGACGGTTTGCCGTCGTCCTCGCCCCATTTGGCGATGACCGCCGCCATCGCGACGGCGAACACGCCGCCCACCACCATCGCGCTTGAGACGCCCAGATGATCGACCGCCACGCCGCCGACCAGAGCGCCGCTGGCCAGCGAGATCTGCGCGGTGGCGACGAACACCGCGCCGCCGCTTTCCATCGCATCGGGTGCGGCGCGGAACATCCAGGTTTGTACCGAGATCGGCATCATGCCGAAGGCCAGGCCCCAGATCACGATCAGCGCCGTTGCGCCCAGCAGCGAGGTGCCGATCAACGGCAACGCCGCCGCCGACAAACCCATGACCACGCCGGTGACGATCATCGACATGCGCACACTGCGCGCCACCGTCCAGCCGCCGATCAGGTTGCCGACGAAGCCGGCCGCGCCGTAGGTCAGCAAGAGCGCGCTGATGGTGGTCGCGTTCAGGTCGACCACTTGGCTCAGGAACGGCGTGACATAGGTATAGGCGGCGAATTGGCCGATGAAGATCAACAAGGTGGCCAGCATGCCGAGCCGCGCCTTTTTCACGCGCAGCAGCGCCGGCAGTTGCGCGAAGGTCAGGGACTGGGTCGTCGGCAGGCGTGGCAGCAGCCACATTTGCGTCAGCAGCACCAGCACGGCGACCGCGCCGGCAGCGTGGAAGGCCACGCGCCAGCCGACCAGTTCGCCGATCAGCGCGCCGGCCGGCACGCCGGCCACGGTGCCGAGCGAAATGCCGGCGAAGATGATCGAGGTCGCCCGCGTCGCATACTCGGGCGGGACCAGCCGGTTGCCCAGCGCGCCGCCGATGGCCCAGAAGCCGCCGACGCCGATACCCAGCAGCGCGCGGCCGATCAGGATCACGATGAACGAATCGGACAGCGCCACCATCAGATTGGAAATGATCAGGGTGGCCGTCAGCCCCCAGATCACATAGCGGCGGTCGGTCTTGCCGACGCCGATGGTGACCAGGATGGCGGCAAAGGCGGCCACAATGCCGGGGATGGTGACCATCATGCCGGCCATGCCTTCGGTCACTTTCAGTTCGGCGGCGATGGACGGCAGCAGGCCGACCGGCAGGAATTCGGTCGTGACGAGCGCAAACGAGCCGACGGCGACGGAAAGCACGGCCAGCCAGGCGGCGCGGGTTGGGGCGGTGGCGGGCGGCAACGACGCCGACGCCTCGCCAGCAGGCGGCAAAGCCTGTGCGGTGGAGGTAGATTGCATGGAATAGTCCTAGGTAGAAGTAAAAATGCTTGAGTTTTTTACTGATCGGTTCATAATGACGGCTGGAGATAACGTTGTCAACATAATTTTTAACCGATCGGTATGAAAGAATCTAATGCAGCAGCCCGCAAGACGGGCCGTCCGCGCACGTTCGATGCTGAAACGGCGCTGGACAAAGCGATGAAGGTGTTCTGGGAGAAGGGTTACGAGGGGAGCTCGCTGCCGGAACTGACCGAGGCCATGGGCATGAACCGGCCCAGTTTGTACGCCGTGTTCGGCAACAAGGAGAACCTGTTCCGCCTGGCGCTGGACCGGTATGGGGCCACGCACGATCCGCTGTTTAACGCGGCGTTGAAGGAGCCGACCGCGCGCGCCGTGGTCGAGCATTACTTGCGCGGTAACGCCGATGCGCAGACCGAGACCGACAAGCCGCATGGCTGTCTGGTGATTAACGGCGCGCTGGCGTGCAGCGACGATGCGCTGCCTATTCGTAATTCATTGATCGAGCGGAGGGCGGCGAGCGAGGAAAAGCTGCGCGAGCGTTTCGAGCGGGCCAAGGTGGATGGCGATTTGCCGGCCGACAGCTGCTCGGGGCAGATGGCGCGCTATGTGGTGACGGTGTCGAACGGCATGGCTGTGCAGGCCGCCGCCGGCGCCACGCGCGAGCAGTTGCAGGGCGTGGTCGATCAGGTGTTGCGCGGGTGGCCGTGATGCTGTTTTTTAACCCGCACGGCAGCACACAGGGGTCGTACCCCGTGGGGTACGACCCCGCCTTACCGGGTTACTGATTGGCTCATTCGGCGCCCGTGTCGTCGTCGTCATCATCCGTTTCGTCAACGCCGTCCTTGACGCCGCGCGCCCGCGCGGCATCGGTGTCGGCCTTGAGCTTGGCGGCGTTGCCCATGAATTGGTCGACGCTGCGGTCGCCGCTGCGCTTGACTTCCGGCGGCAACAATACGGACATATACAGCTCGTCCGACAAGCGGCCAGTGCCTTGCAGGTTGGCCATCAACATCAGTCCGGCGCCGACCAGCATCATGATCGTGGCGGTGGTGGCGAACTGCCGCGTCAGATGCGGCTTGATCGTCTTCAAGTGGAAGAACAGCATGCCGCAGACGATCGCCAGGCTGACCAGGTTGCCATAGCGCGTGAACCCTTCGGCCGACCATGCATAGGCGATGGTGCTGCTGGCCGCGCGCCAGATGCCCACCGCCGCCAAGCCACAACCCAATATAAACAGGTGCCGCCCCATGCGCGCATGGCTGCCGAACAGGCGGTTGGCCAGCGCCCATACGCCGCTCCACAGCAGCCCTGCCGCCAGGCTGGACGCCAACACCAGCAGGTAACGGATCAGCGCGAACGGCTCGACATCGGACAGCCACGTCTCCAGGCAACTGAAGACGGCGATCAGCACCAAGCCGATGGTGGCCGGCGTCGCGCCTTCCCAGCCGTGCATGGTGGTGTCGGCGATTTCGGCCGGCACCGGGAAGTCGGCCGCGCGGATGCGCAAGCGGGTGTGGCCGAGACGCACGACCGTGTCGCCGCCCAGCACGACTTCGGTCTGGCGCTTGCCGCGCGCGTAGGTGCCGTTCTTGCTGCCGAGGTCGCGCAGCACCAGCTTTTCCTGGGCGTCGTCCAGATTGACGATGGCGTGCGCGGCGGCGCTGTGGGCGTCGTCGAGGATGATGTCGTTGTCGTAGCTCCGGCCGAGGCGGATCGGCAAGGTGTCGGCCTTGTGTCGGTGCAGCACGTCCCCGTTGCGGGCGAGGATTTCGACGAAGTAGGGGGCCATCATTGCACGCCTCCCGTGGCCGGCTTGGCCGGTGGCTGGGCGGGGATCGGCGCCTTGTCGGCGGCTCCCCTTGCAGGCGTGGGCGTGGTCGATGGCTTGCCCGCCGATTTACCGGCCGGAGCGCGCACCGGGAGCGTCGCGCCAGCCGGCGCCAGCGACAGCGATTCGAGGAACACGCGCGACAGGCGCATGCCGTTGTCATACGAAACGCCGCGTGCATCGAGCCGGCTTTGCAGGCTCATCAACCCTTGATCGGTGGTTGCCGTCAGCAGCGCGAAGTCGTACAGGCCGGCGAACTTGCGGTAGGCGCGCACGCACAGCACGGCGCGCAGCGGCAGGTTTTTATTCTTGACGAAGTCTTCGGTGCAGTTGGGGCCGGTCAAACGGGTGTCCTTGTTGCTGCCGAAGTGCTCGTTCTTGAACGAGGCGCTGGCCAGTTGCGCGAAGCGCAGCTTGTCGAGGCCGGTGCCGCGAATGAACTGGTGGCGGATGCTGAGCTGTCCCGTTTGCAGCGAACCGCTGACGAAGATCGCCGACTCCATCGCGCAACTGGCGTCATCGACCGTGAACGGCTTGTCGGCCTTGACGTTGGAGCGGCCCCAGCAGCGCATCTGCTCGGACTCGCGCACCGGCACCTGATACGGTCCCATCGGCTTCAAACTAAGCGGACTCGACAGCAATTGGTCGACCATTGCGCGCTGGTGGCTCAGCAACTGCCCGGCCACCACGGACGTGAAATCGGCCGGCGCCTTGGCTTGTTGTTCGACCTTGCGCAGCAGGTCCTGGGCGAAGCGGGCCGGCACCAGGAAGCTGACCAGCTCGCCATCGAGGCGCTTGGAGACGTTGACGCCGGCCACCGAGCCGTCGACCGTCACGCTGGGACCGCCGCTCATGCCGGAATTGATCGGGCCGGTAAACATCAGCTGGTCGTAGAAGCTGCGCGCGATGACGCCGTTGTAGGCGCCCTCGGAAATGGCGAAGCCCAGGTCGAGCGGATTGCCCATCGAGTACAGATACTGGCCTTGCGTCAGGCGCGCCAGCTGGTCGGGCATCTTGAAGAAGCCGGTGCCGTTGCGGTTGACGCGCAGCACCGCCAGATCGTGCAGCACGTCGACCGCCAGCAGTTCCACATTGCCGCGCTGGCCGCTGGTGTCGACCCATTCGCCGACGTAGGTGTCCGGATCGAGCGCGAACTGCGACACCACGTGGTAATTGGTGACGACCAGGTTGCTCGTGCCGATCAAAAAGCCGGAACCCACCGACGACTGCGTACGGCCGCTTTTCAGCAGCGAACGCACCTGCAGGATGTCGTTCTTGGCCGACGCATATAAATGCTGGGCCGCGCTCGACGGCGGGGGCAGCGGCGCGGTATCGGCGGCTGCCGCGCCAGCGGCGGACGGGTCGGCCGGCTCGGGCGAGGCGGGTGAGGTGGGCGGGACCGGCTGCGCAGCCTGCGGCTGCGCAGCCTGCGGCTGCTTGCCCTTGGCAGGCGCGGTGACGGTCGTCGTGGTGGTTGCCGTCGTGGTCGCGGCGGTCGCGGTGGTGGTCGCCGCTGCGGTGGCCGCGTTGGCGGCGGCAGCCAGTGTCGGCGCGGCGGGGTTTGCGGTGGTGGAGGCGGCCAGCGCGCCAGCGCAGGCCCCGGTCAAGGCGATGGTTGTGGCAAGCGCGGTGAATTTCATGCAGTCCTTAGACTTATTCTATCGTCAACCTCAGAGCGCGCCATCTTCCACGGCGGCGGGCGTCAGAGGCGTCATCATATGGCCCAGCTTGGCAGCTTTGGTGTTCAGATAGTGCTGGTTGAACGCATTGCGGTTGACGAGCAGCGGCACGCGCTCGGCCACTTCGATGCCAAGTTTAGTCATGGCATCAATCTTACGCGGATTATTGGTCATCAGGCGCAGGCTTTTAACGTCGAACTGGGCCAGCATCGGCTTGACCAGCCCGTAGGTGCGCTGGTCCGGTTTAAAGCCCAGCTGCTCGTTGGCCTGGACCGTGTCGGCGCCGGCCTCTTGCAGGCGATAGGCGCGGATTTTGTTGATCAGGCCGATACCACGGCCTTCCTGGCGCAGGTACAGCAGCACGCCACGGCCTTCGGCGGCGATCTTCTTGAGCGCGCCTTCCAACTGGGCGCCGCAATCGCAACGTTGTGAGAACAGCACGTCGCCGGTCAGGCACTCGGAGTGCACGCGCGCCAGCACCGGCTCGCCGTCGCCGATATCGCCCAGCACCATGGCCAGATGTTCCTTGCCGGTGGCTTTTTCGACAAAGGCGTGCAAGGTGAACTGTGCCCAGGGCGTCGGCAGGGCGCACGAAGTCATGTAGTCCAATTCGTCTTTTGCCGGTGTTTCCGCGCTCTGCAACATAGCTATGCTCTTCAAATATTGATGATGTAATAAAGTAAAAAAGGCGCGCCGGGCTGTTCGAACAGACCCGGCGCGCCCTTCATCATACCAAAACTGGCGGAAAATTATTTTAGGCCAGCCTTTCCCATGGGAAGGGTTTGTTTGCTTGCTTAGTTTGGCAAATCAAACACCAGCACTTCGGCATCGGTCGCCTGTTCCAGGGTGACCAAGTTTTCCTCGGTGATCTTCGCCGCGTCGCCGCCTTTGAGCGCGGTACCGTTGACGGTCACGTCGCCCCGGATCACATGGACGTAGGCGATACGGCCATTGCCCAACTCATGCTTCAGGCTGTCGCCGGCAGCCATGATCGTCGCATAGATCGATGCGTCCTGATGCACCAGCACCGAGCCTTCGCGGCCGTCGTTCGAAGCGATCAGGCGCAGTTGGCCTTGTTTGCTCTCCGGCGTGAAGTGCTTTTCCTCGTAGCTTGGAGGAATGCCGACCTGGCCGGGCTGGATCCAGATCTGCAGGAAGTGCACCTGATCCTTTTGCGAACCGTTGAACTCGCTGTGACGCACGCCGGTGCCGGCGCTCATGCGTTGAACGTCGCCGTAGTGCAGCACCGAACCGGTACCCATGCTGTCTTTATGTTCCAGCGCGCCGCTCAACACGTAGGAGATGATCTCCATGTCGCGGTGGCCGTGGGTGCCGAAACCCTGGCCGGCTTCGACCTGGTCTTCGTTGATCACCAGCAGCGGGCCGAAACCGACGTGTTTTGGATCGTGATAGCTGCCGAACGAGAAGCTGTGGCGGGAATTCAACCAGCCGTGATTTGCCAGACCGCGTTCTTCACTTTTACGAATTTGCAACATGATGAGCTCCGTTTCTTCGATTGTTTTCAAGGTTGTGTTCAGCTGATGTGCGATAATTTTGAAAGCTTCTTTGTTATCGCCGCATCCATGAATCACAGTATAGACCCCGGATTCCGGATTAAAAAACGGAAAATTTACCCCTCTACTATCGAAAAAATCGAATGCTCAGATTAAGCCTCGAAGCGCTGCAAATTGTCGACGCCATCGACCGTCGCGGATCGTTCTCGGCCGCCGGCAAGGAATTGCACCGCGTACCGTCGA
This sequence comes from Oxalobacteraceae bacterium OTU3CAMAD1, assembly GCA_024123915.1. Lineage (NCBI taxonomy): Bacteria > Pseudomonadati > Pseudomonadota > Betaproteobacteria > Burkholderiales > Oxalobacteraceae > Oxalobacteraceae bacterium OTU3CAMAD1. The sequence goes on from CP099650.1 coordinate 2,679,915, forward strand.
CCATCTCCTATACCGTCGGCAAACTGGAGGACGACCTGGGCGTCCAGGTGTTCGAGCGCAACGGCCCGCGCGTGGTCCTGACCGCGGCCGGCGTTGAGCTGTTGAAGGAGGGGCGCTACCTGCTCAAGGCGGCGCAGGACCTGGAGCACCGGGTGCGGCGCGTGGCGTCCGGCTGGGAGACAGAACTGGCGGTGGGCATGGATTCGATGTTCTCGCCATGTATGTTCCTGGAAGATATCAACGCCTTCTACGAGGTCGCCCAGCAAACCCGGCTGCGGGTGGTGAAGGAGACGCTGTCCGGCGCCTGGGAGGCGCTACTGGACCGCCGCGCCGACCTGCTGGTGGGCGTGGCCGGGGACGGTCCGGCGGGGGGCGGCTATGTCTCCGAGCCGATCGGCAAGGTGGAGTTCGTCTTCGCGGTGGCGCCGTCGCACCCGCTGGCCGCCGTCGAAGGCCGGCTCGACCGCGTGCATTTACAGCAATACCGGGCCGTCAGCGTCGCCGATTCGGCGCGCCAGCTGGCGCCGCGTACCGTCGGCCTGCTGCTGGGGCAGGATACGTTGACCGTGCCGGACATGAAAACCAAGCTGCAGTTCCAGCTGGCCGGAACCGGCTTCGGCTTCCTGCCGGAGCCGTGCGCGCGCGCCGCCATCGACGCCGGCTTGCTGGTGGAAAAGCAGGTCGGGGAGCCGAAGCCGGCCGAAACCTTCTACCTGGCCTGGCGCAGCGGCGAGCATGGCGCCGCGCTGAACTGGTGGATCGCCCGCATGCGCCAGCCGGGTCTGTTCGAGCGCTTGTTGCGCCATTTGCCCCACCACACGCAGTCCGTTTGACGCAGAACAGGAAACCCACAGGCGAAAGCTTCACCCGGCTTGACAATGTTGACCGAGGCCAACTGTTTCGGAGTACCATAGCAGCATAACTGACTGTTTTTGCTGGATCATTTATGACCGCCCTGATTGCCATCCCGCCTGTTTTCCTGCACCCGCTGGTCGACCGCAACGGTCATCCCGGCGCGCTGCTGTTTGACGCCGGCGTTCTCGACCAGCCCGACCAGTCCGATCAGCCCCCCGCGCTGCCGGACGCCATCGTCGCGGTGCTGCGCGACGTGGCGGGCGGCAGCATGAGTTGCTACTACCGCGCCGGCCTGACCGACGCCCTCGGCCAATTGCTGGACCAGGCGGGCTGGAAAAAAATGCCCCCCGAGAAGCTGCACCGCGCCGATGCCGAGCTGGTGAGCACCCTGCCGTCCACCGTGGCGTGGGTCGAGGGCGAATGGTTCCTGGCGCCGCCGTCCAAGCCGGTGGGCAGCCAGGTCGCCTCGCGCGCGCTGGCGCTGCAACTGGTGCAACTGGTGTCGGCCGACGCCGACACCCACGAGATCGAAGCGCTGCTGCGCCAGGATCCGACCTTGTCGTATCACCTGCTGCGGCTGGTCAACTCGCTGGGCATGGGCGCCGGCCGCCGCGTCACCAGTTTTTCGCAGGCGATCCTGATCCTGGGCCGTTCGCAACTGCGGCGCTGGCTCAACCTGATGCTGTTTTCGTCGCGCGAGGGCGACCAGCGCTCGCCGATGCTGCTCGCGCGCGTGGCGGTGCGGGCGCGGGCGATGGAATTGCTGTCGCGGGACGCGGGCCTGGGCAAGGCGCAGCAGGAGCAAGCGTTCATGGTGGGCATGTTCTCGCTGCTGGGCGTGCTGTTCGGCTTGTCGCTGCCGGAGGTGCTCAAGCCGTTGACGATGAGCGAGGCCGTGCAACAGGCGCTGCTGGCGCACGAGGGCGAGCTCGGCGAGCTGCTCGGCGTGGTGGAGGCGGCCGAACGCGACGATCACGCAGCGCTGGCCGAGCGCCTGCAAGCGCTGCAGATCGACACGGACAATTTCAACCAGGTCGCCGCCGAAGCGTATCTGTGGATGCAGACGGTGGCGTCCGGCAAGGCGGGTAAAACCCATGCTTGACGCGATCGAGCGTTGTCTGGCGCTGAGTCAGCGGGCCCGCAGCGAGCAGGGCGAGGCGCTGGCGCTCACGCTGGCCAGCCTCGACGCCGCGCTGGCCGAGGCGCGCGCGGCGATGGCGCCGTCGGTCGACGCCGACGACCACGCGGTGCTGGAGCTGGACCTGACCGGTTACCTGACGGCCTGGAGTCCCGGCGCGGCGCAAATGTTCGGCTATGCCGCTGACGAGGCGCTGGGCCAGCACGTGTTGTTCCTGTACGCCGAGGACGATGACGACGGCAACATCGCCGAACTGGGTTTCGAGAGCGGCGGCGAACCCGGCGGCGAGGCCGGCGCCACCGCCGAAGTGCGGCGCCGCAAGAAAGACGGCGAGATCATCTGGGTCAAAATGCACATCTTCCTGCGCCATGACGATAGCGGCGAGCCGGTCGGCATGCTGGTCAGGCTGTCGCGGGTGGGCGAGGCGCTGTCGGCGGCCGACAAGATCAACCTGCACGCGCGCATCATCGAGGACAGCGACCAGGGCGTGCTGATCACCGACGGCCACGAACGCATCGTGTCGATCAATTCCTCGTTTACCCGCATCACCGGCTATACGCCGGAGGAATCGATCGGCAAGACGCCGGACCTGCTGCGCTCCGGCGTGCACGACGCCGAGTTCCGCGCCAAGGTGCGCGCGGCGATGCAGGGCGCGGGACCGTGGCGCGGCGAGATTATCGGCAAACGCAAGAACGGCGAGCTGTTCCCGCAATCGGTGACGATCAGCGTGGTGCGCGACGGGCGCGGCAAGATCAGCCATACGTTCTCGCTGTTCTCCGACATCAGCGAGCACAAGGACGCGCAGGCGCGCATGCAGCGCATGGCCAACTACGATCCGCTGACCGGCCTGCCCAATCTGTGCCTGCTGACGCAGCTGGTCGGCCAAGCGCTGACCGAGAACCGCCGCTCGCAAGAGCACGGCGCGATGCTGGTGGTCGAGATCACCCGCGTCGGCGCCATCAGCGACACGCTCGGCAGCGACATCGGCAATGAGCTGCTGTGCGAGATCGGCCGCATGTTCCGGTCCGTGCTGCGCGAGGCCGACGTGCTGGCGCGGCTCGACGGCCACAAGTTCGCCGTCGCGCTGCTGCACATCGAAAAACGCGAACACGCCGCCATCGTCGCGCAAAAGCTGCTGTCCGCGCTGACGGCGCCGATCCAGATCGCCGCCCACAGCCTGCAGGTGGGCGCGCACATCGGCATCACCGTCTACACCGAGGACGCCACCGATGTGCCGACCTTGATCCGTTACGCCGACGTCGCCATGAACAAGGCGGCGCAGAATATCGAGGCCGACTTCCTGTTCTACAGCGAGGAGATGAACCAGCGCGCCAAGGAGCATTTGCGGCTCGAGAGCGAGCTGCGCCAGGCGCTCATCAACGACGAGCTGCTGCTGTACTACCAGCCGAAGGTGAGCCTGCGCAGCGGCCGCATTGTCGGCGCCGAGGCGCTGCTGCGCTGGCGCCATCCGGTGCGCGGACTGGTCTCGCCGGGCGTGTTCATTCCCGTGGCCGAGGAGACCGGGCTGATACTCGACCTCGGCACCTGGGTGCTGGAGCAGGCCTGCCGCCAGATCAGCGAATGGCGCGAGGACAACCTGATCATGCCGCCGGTGGCGGTCAACCTGTCGGCGCGGCAGTTCGACAGCCAGCTGCCGCAGCGCATCGCGGCGGTGCTGGAGCGTTACGGCGTGCAGCCGGACCAGATCAATCTGGAAATCACCGAGAGCCTGCTGGTGCGCGGCACCGACAACGTCATCGCCATCATGAACGAGCTGGTGGCGATGGGCATGTCGCTGGCGCTGGACGACTTCGGCACCGGCTATTCCAGCCTGGCCTACTTGAAGAAATTCCCGATCAGCACCCTGAAGATCGACCGCTCGTTCGTGGTCGGTTTGCCGTATGAAGAAAACGATTGCGCCATCGCGCGCGCGATAGTGACGATGGCGCAGCAATTGCGCCAGGAGATCGTCGCCGAGGGCGTGGAAACCGTCGAGCAGATGAGTTTCCTGCGCGAGCTGGGTTGCGACCAGTTGCAGGGCTACCTGTTCAGCCAGCCGGTGCCGGCGGTGGAATTCGCCGCGATGTTGCGCGAAGGCAAGCGCTTGGCGTTCGGCACGCGGGTCTAGGCCACTGTCGCGCACCTGAGACAAGGCGAGTTGGCGCGTTTTCAATAAAGGTGCCAAAATCGGACTGCTATTTTGGCAAGCTGGCTCACTCGATATTTTTCAGGAGACTTCTATGCAAAAACGTACATTTCTGATGCGCGCCACCGCCGCCATCGCTTTCGCCGGCCTGGCCCTGGGCGGATGCACCACCACCACCACCGACGCCAAGTCCGATCCGGCCGCCGTCAAGACGGAGATCGAACGCGGCTCCTATGACACCCTGGAGCGGCTGTACAAGGAGGTCAAGGGCTCGCGCGAGCTGGTGCGCAAGGCGAACGGCGTGCTGGTCTTCCCGCGCGTGCTGGCGGCGGGGTTGGTGGTGGGTGGCGAATATGGGCGCGGCGTGCTGCGCACGGGTGGCCAGACGGCCGACTATTACAGCATGACGTCGGTGTCGGTGGGTTTCCAGGCCGGCGCGCAGTCGAAGGCGGTGGTGATGCTGTTCATGACCCGGGAAGCGCTGGATAAATTCCGCAATAGCAAAGGCTGGACGGCGGGTGTGGATGGCTCGGTGGCGCTGCTCAAGGTGGGCGCCAACGGCGAGATCGACACCACCACCGCGACCGGCCCGGTGCAGGCGCTGGTGCTGACCAACGCCGGGTTGATGGCCAACCTGAGTCTGGAAGGCACCAAGGTCACCAAGCTGGCGCTGTAGGGCGGATTAGGCGGAACGCCGTAATCGGCCATGTATGCGCCGTCGATGACGCATGCATGGCCGATTACGCTTCGCTAATCCGCCCTACGTGTTTTAGACGACATTTCAAATGACGCTAAAAGTGCTGGCCTGCCGAGCCCGTACCGGCTACGCTTGCGGTTTTCATGATCACGAGGAACACGATGAGCCGTAACATCCTGGACGAAGCCCACATCCATCCCGCCATCCGCGCACCCATCAGCGACTACCGCCGCGACCTCGTCGCCGAAGTCCAGGCCGCCATCGCCGCCAACAGCGTCGTCGTGGTCGGCATGGGACTCAATCCCTTCCCGCGCAAAGCCCGCCAGATCCTCGACGCCAACGGCACGCCCTATAAATACCTCAGCTACGGCAACTACTTCTCCGAATGGCGCCCGCGCACGGCGTTAAAGATGTGGACCGGCTGGCCGACCTTCCCGATGATCTTCGTCAAGGGCGTGCTGATCGGCGGCGCCACCGACCTGCAACGTCTCATCAAGAGCGGCGAGTTCGCGACCATGGTGGCTTGATGCTGAGCTTGCCGCTACGCCTGCAGCCCGGCGACGACGTGCGCGGCGCGGTGGTCGCCGCCTTGCTGGCCAGCGGCCACCAGGCCGGCTTCGTGCTGCAAGGCATCGGCAGCCTGAGCGTCGCGCAATTGCGCTATGCCGGACAGCCGCACGCGACGGCGCTGCACGGCGATCTGGAAATCCTGACCTTGTCCGGCTCGATCGCGCCGGACGGCGCCCATCTGCACATGTCGGTGTCCGACGCGCGCGGGCAGGTGCTTGGCGGCCATGTGGCGCCCGGCTGCGTGGTGCGTACCACCGCCGAACTGCTGTTGGCCTTGCTGCCGGAGCGGCGTTTCACGCGCGAATTCGACCCGCTCACCGGCTACCCGGAACTGAAGATCAGTCCGGATCGACCTCGTCGTTGATCTTCTCGGTCAACGCCCGCAGCTGCTCCGGCACCGCGTCCAGATGGTAGCGCACGGTGTGGGCGTGCTGGCCCTCGTCGACCTCCAGGTCGTACTGGAAGTCCCAGGACTTCGGCTGGCTCTTGACCAGCTTGTCCGGCAATGCGAAAAAGTCGCAAGACTGCACCAGCTGCTGCAGTTGCTCGGCCTGTTCATGCGGCAGCTGCGCCAGATCGATGGTGCGCGTCTGCGCGCCGGCCGGTCCGGCGAAGCCGCCTGTACATCGCAATGTCATACGCATCGTGCTTCCTTTCAAATCACGCCGACCAGCTTCCACGCGGCCTGCACCGCGTGCTGTTCCTTCGAATCGGCCCCGTACAACAGTTCGGCGGACTGCATCGTCGCCCTGGCCATGTCGGAGAAGGTGGCGTTGGACGTCAGCAGGGACAGCGACTTGTACCAGATCGGCCCGGCCTTGTCCCAGGAATTGCCCTTGAGCGCGATGCAGGTCGCGTAGAAGGCGTGGTTGGGAATGCCCGAGTTGGTATGGACGTCGCCGTCTTCGATATAGCCGGCCATCGTCTTGGGTTGGTCATCGCCGGACCACGTAAGTTCCTTGTTGCCCGGATCGGCCATCGAACGCAAGGCCTTGCCGACGGTCGGCCCCATGATGCCGGCGCCGATCAGCCAGTCGGCCTGGGCGCTGCTCTGCTTGAGCTTCCACTGCTTGACCATGCAGCCGAACACGTCGGAGATGGACTCGTTGAGCGCGCCGCTCTGGTCGTCGTAGACCAAGCCGCCGGGCACGGCGTTCTGCGTCAGGCCGTGGGTCAGTTCGTGGGCGATGACGTCGATGGCGGTGGTAAAACCCATGAACAGTTTGCCGTCGCCGTCGCCGTAGACCATTTGCTGGCCGTTCCAAAAAGCGTTGTTGAAATTCTTCTGATAGTGGACGGTCGAGTCGAGCCGCACACCCTTGTCGTCGATCGAATTACGCTTCAACACCTCGAACAAAAAATCGTAGGTGACGCCGGCGCCGTCGTAGGCCTGATTGGCGGTCGCGTCGTTGCCGGCCTTGGCGCCTTCGCCGCGCACCAGCTTGCCGGGCAGGGTGGTCTTGTTCTTGGCGTCGTAGACGGTGCGGCGTTTCTCGCCGGTGGCGGTGATGCCGAAGGCCGTCGTCGGCGGCGAGACCGACCGCTGGCCGCGCAAATGTGCCGACAGCTCGGCCTGGTCCAAGAGCACGCAACGTTCGTGTTCATCGCTCGTCTCGTCGGCCAGCAGGCGCAGCATTTTCGATGAGATGATGAAACAGGTGCAGCGATATTGGTTGGGCGCCATGGTGTTCTCCTCTGTTAGCGATAAGTGACTTTATACACGGAATCTAAATTGTCCGATGTCACCTATTGCAAACTGTGAGGCGATAATTTCATCGCCGCAGCGGATCGAGCAGGGCGCGCAAATCGTTGTGGTCGAGCTCGTACATCAATGCGATCAATGCCCCCAGTTCGCCGGACGGAAAACCCTCGCGCGCGAACCAGCCGAGGTAATGGCCGGGCAAGTCGGCGATCTTGCGCCCCTTATATTTACCGTAAGGCATTTCACGCGTCAGCAGCAGGGCGAGCTTTTCTGAATTCATGGAGGATAGTGTGGATAGTTCAGGCCCGCCATCATAAATCACGCATCTGCCTTACAATGTTTTTTTCGACTACAGGCGGCCCCGCCCACACTTCATGGCTCATCTTCATCCTACCGGCTGGCAAGAGATGGCCGTCACCGGCACCGCCGCCCGCGAGATCGAGACGCTGACCTATCTCGAATCCACCCTCGCCAGCGCTGCCTATCGCATCTATCACGGCGTCCATTGGACCAACGTCGAAAACGGCTTCTCGGCATATGGCGAGATCGATTTCATTATCGTTGCGCCGAATGGGAGAATGCTGTTGATCGAGCAGAAGTCCGGCTTTCTCAACGAAACGAAGGATGGGCTGGTACGCAACTACGAGGGCAAGCCGCGCAAGGTGGCCAACCATATCATGCGTTCGATCAAGGGCTTGACCGAACGCTTCGGCAGCGAGCTGTCCATCGATTACCTGCTGTACTGCCCCGACTACACCGTGCGCAACGCGAATCTGGCGGGCATCGATCCGCGCCACATCATCGACGCCACCAGCAAGGACCGCCTGGCGCAGGTGATCCGCGAAATCCTGCCCATCACCGATCCCAAGCCCGGCGAGCAATTCGACAAGGTCACGCGCTTCCTCGGCAACATGCTGAGCCTGCGCCCGGATCCCAGCTCGATGATCGGCAACGCCGCGCAGATGGTCGCGCGGCTATCCGGCGGCCTGGCGACCTGGGCGCGGCGGCTGGAATTTACACCGTTCCGCCTGCACGTGGTGGGCACGGCCGGCAGCGGCAAGACCCAGCTGGCGCTGGCCGAATATTCCGCCGCCATCGATGCCGGCCTGTCGCCGCTGTACGTTTGCTACAACCGGCCGCTGGCCGACCATATCGAACGCCTGGTGCCGCCCGGTGGCAAGGTCGCCAGTTTCCACATGCTCAGCGACGCCTTCATGCGCGCGCAGGACCAGGTGCCCGAGTACGGCGCGCCCGGCGTGTGGGAAGAGATCGAGGCGAAGATGACCGTCTCGCCGCTGCCAGAGGAGTGGCGTTACGACGTGGTGATCGTCGACGAGGGCCAGGATTTTTCGCCGGCCTGGCGCGACATCCTGCTGCGCATGCTCAAGGACGACGGCCGGGCGATCTGGCTCGAGGACCCGAACCAAAACCTGTATGGCCGCGCGATGGTGCCGCTGCCGGGCTGGGTCACGCTGCATTCGAACACCAACTACCGCAGCCCGCGCCAGATCGTCGACATGCTCGCCTCGATCGGCGCGACCGCCTCGCCGGTGGAGGCGGGCAGCCCGTTCAAGGGCGCCGATATCGAGGAGTTGATGTACCCGGAAGGCGATACCGAGGCGATGCTGACGCAAACCCGCAAGGCCGTCACCTTGTGCCTGGGCGCGGGCTTCGCGCGCCAGGACATCGCCATCGCCTCGTTTCGCGGAAGAGAGAAGTCGGCCATCCTCAACCTGGACAAGCTGAGCGACGCCCATACCTTGAAGTCGTTCACCGGCGTGTATGACCTGTTCGGCAACCCAGAGTACCGGGAAGGCGGCTTGCTGGCCGAGTCGGTGTACCGCTTCAAGGGCCAATCGGCGCCGGCGGTGATTTTTACCGAAATCGATTTCGCCGAGATCGATGACCGCGTGCTGCGCAAGCTGTTCGTGGGCATGACGCGCGCCAGGCTGAAGCTGGTGCTGGTCCTCAGCGAGCGCGCCGAACAGCAGTTGCTCGACCGGATGTGAGCACGACCCGCGCTCAAGCGGAGCGCGGCCGCGCCGGATTGCCCATCACCGTCACGCCCGGCGCCACGTCGCGCGTGACCACGCTGCCGGCGCCGATCAGCGCGTCGTCGCCGATGGTTACGCCCGGCATGATCAGCGCGCCCGCGCCTATCCACACATTGCGGCCGATGCGGATCGGACGCCCAAACTCCAGCCCTTGCGCCCGCAGCGCCGGATCGCGCGGGTGGTCGGCGGTGAGGATTTGCACGCCGGGACCGATCTGCGTCATGTCGCCGATCTCGACCTGCACCACGTCCAGGATCACGCAGTTAAAGTTCAAGAACACACCGTTGCCGACCTTGATGTTGTAACCGTAGTCGAAATGGAAGGGCGGGCGGATAACCACGCCTTCGCCGACGCCGCCGAGGCGCTCGACCAGCAGTTGACGGTGCTGGTCTGGGGTCAAGCCGACGCTGCGGTTGTAGCGTTCCATCCAGTCGCGCGCGGCCGCTTGATCGGCCTGAATCTCGGCGTCGGCGGCGTTGTAGAACTCCCCTGTCAGCATTTTCTGTTTTTGCGTTTGTTCCAATTTGATGTCCTTTATGCATAAACATGCATGAACGTGCACTAACGTGGATTGGAAAGATACGCCGATCCCATCGATAATGCAACGGGTTTACGCACGATCGGAGTTTTGCAAGGCGACGATTGTCGATTGTTTGTGCACGTTTGTGCGTGTTATCATGGCGCATGAATGCTATCCTTCCCCTTGAACGCCGCGCCGTCATCGCCCAGCGTCTTGCCGACGGCCAAACGGTCTCCGCCGCATTGCTGGCGGCCGAATTCGCCGTCTCCGAGGACGCCGTGCGGCGCGACCTGAGGGCGCTGGCGGCCGAAGGGCTGTGCCAGCGCATCTACGGCGGCGCCATGCCGACCTCGGCGGCGTCACAACCCATCGCCGTCAGAAAACAAACCGCGCAGCGTCAGAAAGCAGCATTGGCGCGCGCGGCTGCCGCCACGATCGAGCCAGGACAACTGATTTTTCTCGACTGCGGCAGCACCAACCTGCTCATCCCCGAGTTTCTAAAAGACGGCCTGGACTTGACCGTGGCCACCAATTCCATCGACATCGCCGCCGCCGTGCTCAAGCGCACAGATTTGCGGCTGATCCTGGTCGGCGGCGTGGTCGCGCCGGCGCTGGGCGGCAGCGTCGACGCCGCCGCCATCGCCACGGTGTCGGGCATGAATATCGACCGGTTGTTCCTCGGCGCGTGCGCGGTCGCCGCGCCGACCGGCGTCAGCGCCTTCGACCCGGCCGACGCGCAGTTCAAGCGGGCGCTGGTCGCCGCCAGCGCCCGTATCACGGTGCTGGCCACCAACGAAAAGCTGGGCACGAACGCGCCGTTCCGCGTGGCGCACATCAACGGCATCAGCAGTTTCATTCTCGAGCATGACGTGAGCGACGCCGCGCTCCAGCCGCTGCTGGAAGCGGACGCCGTTGTATCCAAGGCCGCGCCGTGGGAAGCGGCGTGAATCGCTCGCCTCAATGACTTCCGGCACGCGGGGCCGGGCTGGGGTGTATATTGGCGGCGATTTGAATTACTTGTCGCTGGATAACCCCTATGTCTGCTGTCACGCTGTTTTGCCTGGTTTTCGCCTATTTCGCCTTGCTGCTGGTGGTTGCCTGGCGCACCTCCCGCAACGCCACCAACGACAGCTTCTTCATCGGTAACAAAAGCAGCAACTGGATGCTGGTCGCGTTCGGCATGGTCGGCACCACCCTGAGCGGCGTCACCTTCGTCAGCGTGCCGGGCGCGGTCGGTCGCGACGGCTTCGGCTATCTGCAAGTGATCCTTGGCTACGTGCTCGGCTACATCGCCGTCGCCTACATCCTGCTGCCGCTGTACTACCGCCTCAAGCTGACCTCGATCTACCACTACCTCGATGTCCGGCTTGGCCAGCGCTCCTACCAGAGCGGCGCCGCGTTTTTCATCCTGTCGCGCACCTTGAGCGCGTCCGCGCGGCTCTACCTGGTCGTCAACATCCTGCAAATCACCATCCTCGACAACATGGGCGTACCGTTCTGGCTGACCACCTTGGTGATCCTGGGCATGATCTTGCTCTACACCTACGAGGGCGGCGTCAAGACCATCGTCTGGACCGATACCTTGCAAACCACCGGCATGGTGCTGGGACTGGTGATCTGCGTCGGCTGGCTGCTGCACGACATGAACCTGAGCTTGCCCGAAAGCCTGGCCCGCATGCAGGCGCAGGGCCTGACGAACGTGGTCACCACCTCGGTCGACAGTCCCGCCTATTTCTGGAAGCAGGTGCTGGCCGGCTTCTTCATCGTGCTGGCGATGACCGGCATGGACCAGGAGATCATGCAGAAGAATATCTCCGTCAAGACCTTGCGCGACTCGCAAAAGAACATGCTGATGCTGACGGTGATCCTGTCGGCAGTGCTGGTGCTGTTCATGTTCCTCGGCGGCCTGCTGTACCTGTATGCGCCGACGGTGGGCCTGACGGCCAGCGGCGACAAGATCTTCCCGGCGGTGGTGATGGGCCACATGCCGGCGGCGCTGCAGCTGATCTTCTTCATTGGCCTGGTCTCGGCGCTGTTCCCCAGCGCGGACGGCGCGATGACGGCGCTGACGTCGACCTTCTGCATCGACATTCTTGGCGTGCAGCGCCGCACCGATCTGACCGAGGCGTCCAAGGTACGATTGCGTCATCGCGTCCATCTCGGCTTCTGCGCGCTGTTCCTGCTGCTGGTGCTGATGTTCAAATGGATAGACAATGCCAGCATGGTGGGGCTTGTGCTCAAGCTGACCGGCTATACCTATGGCCCGTTGCTCGGCCTGTTCGCCTTTGGGATTTTGACGCGCCGCGCGGTGCGCGACCGCTGGGTGCCGCTGGTGGCGCTGGCCGGTCCCGCGCTCTGTTATGTCGTCGACGTCAATCAAAAATTACTATTTGGTAACTATCGTTTGGGCTTGGAATTGCTTATCATGAACGGTTTGCTGGTGTTTGGGGGCTTGCTCCTTATTTCGGTACCGGGACAGCGCAGGCCGCATGCAGTATGATCTTGTAAATTACGCAATCACTTGGAGTATCAATGGCCCGATCACCGTTTTCCTACATTCGTAGCGGCTTCGCTTTCTTCTGGCGGGCGCTCGACGCCGGCCGCCGAACGATCCTGAACCTGTTGTTCCTGGCGTTGCTGATCGCGCTGGGTTATGCCATCTTCGGCGGCGGCTTCAAACCGCTGCAGCCGAAGACCACCCTGGTGCTGGAACTGAAGGGCCAATTGGTCGAACAGTCCAGCGTCAGCGCGCGCGAGGCGCTGGTCACCAGCGCGCGCGGCGGCGAAACGCTGAAGATGATCCAGCTGCGCGACGTGCTGGCGGTGCTCGACACGGCCGCCAAGGACCCATCGATCGGCGCCGCCGTGCTGCTGACCGACGAAATGGAGGGCGGCGGCCAAGCCATGCTGCGCGAAGTGGCGGCGGCGCTGGACCGCTTCAAGGCGTCCGGCAAGCCGGTGGTGGCCTGGGGTTCCAGCTACGACCAGCGCCAGTATCTGCTGGCCTCCCACGCCAACGAGGTGTATATGCACCCGATGGGCATGGTGCTGATGGAGGGCTTCGGCCGCTATCGCAACTACTACCGCGACGCCCTCGATAAAGTCGGCGTGACGGTCAACCTGCTGCGCGTGGGCACCTACAAGAGCTTCGGCGAGCCGTATGTCGCCAACGGTCCGTCGCAGGCGGCCAGCGAAGCGGAATCGTATCTGAACAACGCGCTGTGGACGTCTTACACCAACGACGTCGAGAAGGCGCGCAAGCTGCCGCAGGGTCAGATCATGAAGACCATCAACGACCTGCCGGCCCAGGTGGTCGCGGTCAATGGCGACCTGGCCAAGCTGTCGCTGTCGGCCAAGCTGGTCGACGGCCTGAAAACCCGCGATGAAATCCGCCAGATGATGATCAAGCGCGGCGCGCTGGACCTGGAAGGCAAGAGCTTCCGCCAGGTCGGCTTCGACGAATACCTGGCGCGCGCGCCGCACAAGCTGACCGGCGACGCCGTCGGCGTGATCGTGGCACAGGGCGAGATCAGCGACGGCACCGCCGGTCCGGGTTCCATCGGCGGCGATTCGACCTCCAAACTGATACGCGCCGCGCGCGAGGACAACGGCATCAAGGCCATCGTGCTGCGTGTCGATTCGCCCGGCGGCAGCGCCTTCGCCTCGGAGTTGATCCGCCGCGAGCTGGAACTGACGCGCGCCGCCGGCAAGCCGGTGGTGGTCTCGATGGGTAACGTGGCCGCTTCCGGCGGTTACTGGATGTCGATGGCGTCCGACGAGGTGATCGCCGATCCGAACACGATCACCGGCTCGATCGGCGTGTTCGCGATCCTGCCGACCGCCGACAAGGTGATCGATAAACTGGGCATCCACACCGCCGGCCAGCCGACCACCTGGCTGGGCGACGCCGGCAATCCATTGCGTCCGCTCGATCCGCGCTTCGCGCAGGTCATCCAGGGCAGCATCAACCACATCTACGCCGAGTTCACGACCCGCGCGGCCAAGGCGCGCAAGACGACGCCGGAGAAAATCGACGCGGTGGCGCAGGGCCGTGTATGGACCGGCGCCCAGGCCAAGGAACGTGGGTTGGTCGATACGCTGGGCAGCTACAACGATGCGTTGAAGTCGGCCGCCAAGCGCGCCAGCCTTGGCGGGGATTTCCGCGTGGTGTATATCGAGCGCGAAACCAGCAAGTTCGATCGCATTGTCGATATGCTGGGCGGTTCGGCGGCGCAGGCGGTGGCCAAGGCCATCAGCCAGCAGGTGAACCTGGGCGTGGCCGCCAGCACCGGTTTGCCGCCAAGCGCGGCAAACGGCATCGCCAAGGATTTGGGTTGGTTGTCGGAGCTGACGGCGTCGCGCAAGCCGTTCACCGCGATCACGCATTGCCTGTGCGAGTCGCCGTAAGTATCGAGTCGAGCCGTTCGGAAGACACGTAGGGCGGATTAGGCGGAACGCCGTAATCGGCCATGCATGCGCCGCGTTGACGCATGCATGGCCGATTACGCTACGCTAATCCGCCCTACGTGTTTCCGGTGGTTCGTTGGTTTCCATGGTGTTTTACGCGGCGCCTGACATCAACGGCAACGTGATCTCAAAACTGCTGCGGCCATCGTCCATCAACACGCAACGCGCCTCGCCGCCATGGCGACGCGCGATCTGCCGCACCAACGCCAATCCCAATCCCGCGCCACTGTTGTCCCGCGTATTGCGACGGCGATAAAACGGCTCGAACACTCGCTCGAATTCCGCCTCCGGCACGCCCGGTCCGTCATCCCACACCGTCAGCCTGGCCGTGCCGCCGTCATTGGCGATGCTCACGTTCGCCGGCGGCTTGCCGTGCCGGTGCGCGTTCTCCAGCAAATTGCGCAACAAACGCCTTAGCAGGCGTGGATCGCCCTGCATCACGGCCGATTCACCATCGAGCACCGCTTCGTCGTAACGCGCACATTCCTCCGCCGCCAGCGCCAGCAGGTCGATTTCCTCCAAGGTGGTGTCGTCGACCACGGCCCCCAGCCGGCTGGCTAGCAGGATCTCGTCCAGCAGCTCATTGAGTTCGGCGATATCTTGTTCCAGGCCGGCGCGGCGCTTGGCGTCGACGCCGTCCTTGATCAACTCCAGCGCCAGGCGGATGCGCGCCAGCGGCGTGCGCAACTCGTGCGAGGCGTTGGCCAGCAGCGTCTTGTGCGCGCCGACCAGTTGCTCGATCTGGTCGGCGGCGCGGTTGAAGCTCAGCGCCAGCCGCGCCACCTCGTCTTTGCCCTCGACCTGCACGCGCGCCTTCAGGTCGCCCGCGCCCAGCAAGTCGACGCCGTGCTGCAGGCGCTCGAGCCGCTTGGTCAGCCCGCGCACCAGGGGAAAGGCGGCGATGCCCAGTCCCACCGCCAGCAGCATCAGCGCGTTGTTTAACATCGCCTTGGGCCGGGCGAAGCCCAGCGGCTCGCTCGACAGCAGCTTGCGTCCGTCGGGCAGCCGCACAAACGATTCGGGAGGCGGGCCGGTGATGCCGCGCTGGCGCCAGTGGCGCGACGGGATCTGGTCGCCGACCACCGCCAGCGTCTTCCAGTCGCGGGTATAGAGCGTCATGTGCGCGTTCAGGCCCCGGGCCACGTTCTCCAGCGCCGCCTGTTGTTCCTCGCGCGGCGCGTCCGGCGGCGCCAGCACGTTCTGCATCACGCGCGACAGCGTCACGTTGGAGCGTTCCAGCGGCCCGCCGCTGCGGCTCCACACCTGCATCACGGCCAGCGAAAACAGCAGCAGGATGACCAGTATCGCGGCATAGAAGCGGAAATACAGGCGTGGCAGGCCAATACGTATGCCGAAATTCGGGCGCTTCATCAATCCTGCACCTTGGCGAACAGGTAGCCGGCGCCGCGCACGGTGATGATGCGGCGCGGCTTTTTAGGGTCGTCCTCGACGGCGGCGCGGATGCGCGACATGTGGACGTCGATGGAGCGGTCGAACGCTTCGATCGGCTCGCCCTTGAGCAGTTCCATCAGGCTGTCGCGCGAGAGCACGCGGCCGGCGTGGCGCGCCAGCACCAGCAGCAGGTCGAACTGGTAGGCGGTCAGCTCGCAGGGCACGCCGTCGATCCTGGCGGAATGCGAATCGGGATCGATCTCCAGCCGGCCGAAGCGCAGGAATTCGCCGCGCGCGAGCTCTCCCGCGCCCCGGCGCGCGCTGTCGAGATGCCCCAGGTCGACGCGCCGGCGCAGGATGGCGCGCAGGCGCGCCAGCAGCTCGCGCGGCTCGAAAGGCTTGGGCAGGTAGTCGTCGGCGCCCATTTCCAGGCCGACGATGCGGTCGATGGCGTCGCCGCGCGCGGTCAGCATCAGCACCGGCACGTCCGAGACGGCGCGCGCCTGGCGGCAGACCTCCAGGCCGTCCATGTCGGGCAGCATCAGGTCGAGCACCACGGCGTCGACCTCCCCGGTGGCGATGTGGCCGACGGCCGTGCGGCCATTGGGCGCGTGCGTGACGCGGAAGCCGGATTGGCTCAGGTATTCGGTGAGCATCTCGGCCAGGCGGGGATCGTCCTCCACCAGTAGTATGCGGTCGTTTGTCGTATTCATGCGGTTCATTCTACGGACAGGCGCGCGGCTTCACAAGGACGTGCGGCGGCCGCCCGGTTGCGGGATTCAAAGGGGCAGTCTGACGTTAACGCGTGTCGCTGGAATGTCAAATCCGTAAAGAAATGTAAAGCAGGATTAACGCCCCGTGGGGAAACGCGGTGTTTTGTAGCGAGTTTGTAACCCGAGGTTGCGGGCCACTGACAGGGCAGGGTGCATATGCTAGAGTCCTCGCATCAAACGCCATGGTGTTTTTGCCATGGACACGCAAGCCTATAAAAGGATAACAATGGATTCGCAAGCCAAGCCCACTCAGAACGTCAACCCACCGAAGCGCAGCCGCCGCAGCAAGGTCGTCGGCGGCGTGATCGCTGTCGCCGCGATGGCGGGACTGGGTGGGCTGGCATGGTATCTGACGCACCAGCCGGCGGCGCCGGCGGGTGGGCCTGGCGGCGCCCCGGGTGCGGCCGGTCCCGGAGGCCCGGGCGGTCCCGGAGCCGGCGGCGGGCGGCGCGGCGCGCCGGCGACCACCGTTGGCGTGGCGACGGCGGAGAAGGCCGACATCCCGGTGACCCTGGAGGCGCTGGGCACCGTGACGGCCGCCGCCACCACCACGGTGCGCCCGCAGGTATCGGGCATTTTGCAGAAGGTGCTGTTCAAGGAAGGCCAGATGGTCAAGGCCGGCCAGGTGCTGGCGCAAATCGATCCGCGCCAGTTCGAAATGGCGTTGCTGCAGGCCAGCGGCCAGCGCCAGCGCGACGACGCCCAGCTGGAAAACGCCAAATTGACCTTGCAGCGCTATCAAACGCTGCTCAAGCAGGACTCGATCGCCCGCCAGGACGTCGACACGCAGGCGGCGCTGGTCAAGCAGCTCGAAGGCACGGTCATGACCGACCGCGCCGCCGAGGGCACGGCCAAGCTCAATCTGGGCTACACCAAGGTGATTGCGCCGATCACGGGCCGGGTGGGCCTGCGCGTGGTCGATATCGGTAACCTGGTCGGCTCCGGCGACGCCACCGGCATCGCCGTGATCACCCAGCTGTCGCCGATCGACGTGGAATTCTCGATCCCGCAGGACAGCGTGCCGGGCGTGATGCAGCGCGTGAACGACGGCGTGGCCTTGCCCGCGCTGGCGCTGGACCGCACCCGCACCAATATCCTCGACAGCGGCAAGTTTGCGGCGATGGACAACCAGGTCGATACGCAGACCGGCACCGTCAAGGCCAAGGCGCGCTTCGACAACGCCAAGTTCACGCTGTTCCCGAGCCAGTTCGTCAACGTGCGCCTGGAACTGCGCACCATCAAGGACGCGGTCATGGTGCCGGTGAACGCGGTGCGCCATGGCACCAAGGGCGATTTCGTCTGGGTGCTCAAGGCCGACAAGACCGTCACCATGCGCAGCATCACGCGCGGCGAGGCTACCGTCGAGAAGGTGCAGATCGCGACCGGCCTGCAGGCCGGCGAGCAGGTGATCACCGAGGGCGCGGACCGCCTCAAGGAAGGCGCCAAGGTGACCTTGCCGGGCGCCGGCCCTGGTGCGGGCGGACACCGGTCCCACGGCGCCGCCGGCGCGCCCGCCGCCGACGGTACTCCGGCCCCGGCCCACGAGCGTCGCCACCGCAAAGAACAGGGCGCGGCACAATAATGAGTCCATCCGCTCCATTTATCCAGCGGCCGGTAGCGACATCGCTGCTGATGCTGGCGATCGTGCTGGCCGGCCTGGTCGGCTTCAAGTTCCTGCCGCTGTCGGCGCTGCCTCAGGTCGATTTTCCGACCATCCAGGTGCAAACGCTGTATCCCGGCGGCAGTCCCGAGGTGATGGGACAGACCGTGACGGCGCCGCTGGAACGCCAATTCGGCCAGATGGCAGGCCTGCAGCGCATGAGTTCCACCAGCGCCGCCGGCGTCTCCATCATCACGCTGCAATTCGGCTTGTCGCAGACCCTCGAGGTGGCGGAGCAGGAAGTGCAGGCCGCGATCAACGCCGGCTCCTCGCTGCTGCCGACCGACTTGCCGGCACCGCCGATCTACGCCAAGGTCAATCCGGCCGACGCGCCGGTGCTGACCCTGGCGATCACCTCCGACACGATGCCGTTGACCGAGGTGCAGAACATCGTCAACACGCGCCTGGCGCTGAAGATCAGCCAGGTCTCCGGCGTCGGCCTGGTCACGCTGAGCGGCGGCCAGCGTCCGGCGGTGCGGATACAGGCCGACACCAACGCGCTGGCGTCCTACGGCCTTGGCCTGGACACGCTGCGCACGGCGATCACCGCCGCCAACGCCAACGGCGCCAAGGGCAGCTTCGACGGCCCGACCCGCGCCTACACCATCAACGCCAACGACCAACTGGTGGCGGCCAAGGACTACCAGAACCTGATCCTGGCCTACAAGAACGGCGCCCCGGTGCGCCTGTCCGACGTGGCGCAGGTGGTCGACAGCGCGGAAAACGTGGAGCTGGGCGCGTGGTCCGGCAACAAGCAGGCCATCATCCTCAACGTGCAGCGCCAGCCGGGCGCCAACGTCATCGCCACGGTCGACGCGATCAAGGCCCGCCTGCCGGAGCTGGAGGCGGGCCTGCCCGGCGCCATGAAACTGGAGGTGCTGAGCGACCGCACCACCGGCATCCGCGCCTCGGTCACACACGTGGGCATGGAGCTGGTGCTGGCGGTGCTGCTGGTGGTGCTGGTGATCTTCGCCTTCCTGCACAGCATACGCGCCACCGTGATCGCCAGCCTGTCGGTGCCGATCTCGCTGATCGGCACCTGCGGCATCATGTATCTGCTCGGGTTCAGCCTTAACAACCTGTCGCTGATGGCGCTGACCATCGCCACCGGCTTCGTGGTCGACGACGCCATCGTCATGATCGAAAACATCGCCCGCTACATCGAGGAGGGCGAGACGCCGATGGCCGCCTCGCTCAAAGGCGCTAAACAGATCGGCTTCACCATCATCTCGCTGACGGTGTCGCTGATCGCGGTGCTGATTCCGCTGCTGTTCATGGGCGACGTGGTGGGGCGCTTGTTCCGCGAGTTCGCGATGGCGCTGGCGATCACCATCCTGATCTCCGCCGTGGTGTCGCTCACCCTGGTGCCGATGATGTCGGCCCGCTGGCTCAAGAACCACGCCGAGGAGAAGCCGAGCCGCTTCGCCGTGCGCTTCCAGCAGTTCTTCGACTGGGTGGTCGGCCACTACGACCGCGCGCTGATCTGGGTGCTTAAACACAGCGGCCTGACCCTGCTGGTGGCGCTGGCCACCTTGCTGCTGACGGTGCTGCTGTATATCGTGATTCCGAAAGGCCTGTTCCCCACGCAGGACACCGGCCAGTTGCAGGCGCGCCTGGAGACCGGCAAGGCCGTCTCCTACGCCAAGATGGCGGACTTGCAGCAGCAGGCCGCGCGCCTGGTGCTGGAGGACCCGGATGTGGCCACGCTCAGTTCCGTGGTCGGCGTCGACGCGGCCAACAACACCATGCTCCATACCGGCAGCATGCTGATCAACCTCAAACGCGAGCGCACCGGCAGCCAGCAGGAGACCATGGACCGCCTGCGCAACCGCGTGGCGACGATCCCTGGCCTGACCTTGTATCTGCAGCCGACCCAGGATCTGACCATCGACGCCGAGACCGGGCCGACCCAGTTCCGCGTGTCGATCGAAGGCGCGGACAACGCCTCCGTCAACGAATGGGCCACCAAGCTCGCGGAACAGATGCGCACCAAGAAGGAGCTGCGCAACGTCGTCTCCGACGTTGGCGCCAGCGCCAACGCCGCCTACATCACGGTCGACCGGGACACCGCCTCGCGCCTGTCGGTCACCGCCGCCTCGATCGACGACGCGCTGTACAGCGCCTTCGGCCAGCGCATCGTCTCGACCATCTTCACCGAGACCAACCAGTACCGCGTGATCCTGGAGGCGAAAAGCGACGACATCACCACGCCGCAGGACTTGGGCAACCTGCAACTGCGCACCGGTTCCGGCAAGTCCACGCCGCTGTCGGCGATCGCCAGCATCAGCGAGCGCCCGGCGCCGCTGCAGGTGACACACGTGGCGCAGTATCCGGCCACCACCCTGGGCTTCGATACCGCCCCCGACGTCTCCCTCGGCACGGCGGTCGACAGCATCAAGCAGGCCGCCGCCGAGATCAAGTTCCCGCCGTCGGTGACCTTGACCTTCCTCGGCGCGTCCGGCGCCTACCAAGCCTCGTTGTCCAACCAACTGTGGCTGATCCTGGCGGCGGTGGTCTGCGTCTACATCGTGCTGGGCGTGCTGTATGAAAGCTATGTGCACCCGCTGACGATCCTGTCGACGTTGCCGTCGGCCGGCGTCGGCGCCTTGCTGGCGCTGTGGATCAGCGGCCAGGATCTGGGCGTGATCGGCATCATCGGCATCATTCTGCTGATCGGCATCGTCAAGAAGAACGCCATCATGATGATCGACTTCGCCATCGACGCCGAGCGCGAAGGCGGCATGCCGCCGCGCGAGGCGATCCACCAGGCCGCGCTGCTGCGCTTCCGTCCGATCCTGATGACGACCCTGGCGGCGCTGTTCGCCGCCGTGCCGTTGATGCTGGGCTGGGGCGAGGGCGCCGAACTGCGCCGCCCATTGGGCCTGGCGATCTTCGGTGGCCTGATCGTCAGCCAGCTTTTGACCTTGTTCACCACGCCGGTTATTTACCTGGGCTTCGACAGCCTGGCGCGCCGCTTCGGCGGCGGCAAGCCGAATGCGCCGGCATCGAAACCCTCGTCCACCGTGGCCGAAGGTGGTGCGCCGTGAACCTGTCGTCGCCATTCGTCAAGCGGCCGATCGCCACCGTCCTGCTGACGGTCGGCATCGCGCTGGCCGGCATCGGCGCGTTCTTCGTGCTGCCGGTGGCGCCTTTGCCGCAGGTCGATTTCCCCATCATCACGGTCAACGCCAACCTGCCGGGCGCCAGCCCGTCGACGATGGCCAGCAGCGTCTCGACGCCGCTCGAGCGCCACCTGGGTGTGATCGCCGGCGTCAACGAAATGACGTCCAGTTCCAGCACCAGCTCCGCCAATATCACCTTGCAGTTCGATTTGAACCGCAACGTCGACTCGGTGGCGCGCGAGGTGCAGGCGGCGATCAACGCAAGCCGCGTCGACCTGCCGGCCACCTTGCGCAGCAATCCCACCTACCGCAAGGCCAACACCTCCGGCTCGCCGGTGATGATCCTGGCGCTGACGTCCAGATCGCGCACGCCGGGGCAGATCTACGACGCCGTTTCCAACACCGTGCTACAGCGCCTGTCGCAGGTGACCGGCGTGGGCGACGTGGAACTGGGTGGCGGTTCGCTGCCGGCGGTGCGCGTCGAGCTCAATCCGTATGCGCTGAACCAGTACGGCCTGTCGATGGAGGATGTGCGCGCGGCGATCCAGGCCGCCAACGCCAACCGTCCGCGCGGCGCCGTGCAGGGGCACGGCCGCCGCCTTCAGATCTATACCGAGTCGGCCAACGCCAGCGGCGGGCGCAACGCCAGGGACTACCAGGACCTGGTGGTCGGTTGGCGCGACGCCACCGCGATCCGGCTGAAGGACGTGGCGGAGGTGGTCGACGGCGTCGAGGACGTGAACAATCTTGGCCTGTTCAACGGCCAGCCGGCGATTGTCGTCCTGATCCGGCCGCAAGCCGGCGCCAACGTGATCGAAACGGTCGACAGCGTGCGCGCGCAACTGCCCGCGCTGCAGGCGCAGATGCCGCCCGACGTCAACGTCGCCATCGCCAGCGACAGCACCAATTCGATCCGCTCGTCGCTGCACGAGATCGAGGTCACCCTGATCATTTCGATCTTGCTGGTGGTGCTGGTGGTGAGCGTCTTCCTGCGCAACCTGCGCGCGACCATCGTGCCGGCGGTGGCGACGGTGGTGTCGCTGCTGGGCACCTTCGGCGTGATGTACCTGCTCGGCTTCAGCCTGAACAACCTGTCGCTGATGGCGCTGACCGTGGCCACCGGCTTTGTCGTCGACGACGCCATCGTGGTGCTGGAAAACACCCAGCGCCACATCGAGGCCGGCATGGACCGCCTGTCGGCGGCGCTGCTTGGCGCGCGCGAGGTGGGCTTCACGGTGCTGTCGATCAGCCTCTCGCTAATCGCCGTGTTCATTCCATTGCTGTTCATGGGCGGCCAGTTCGGCGCGCTGTTCAAGGAGTTCGCCATCACCTTGTCGGCGGCGGTGATGATTTCGCTGGTGATCTCGCTGACCACGACGCCGATGATGTGCGCCTGGCTGCTCAAGCCGGACCAGCATGGCAAGCCTCCCGGCCGCGTCGCGCGCTTCTTCGAGGCCGGCTTCGACAAGATACTCAAGGGTTATGAGCATAGCCTGGACTGGGCGCTGTCGAGCGTCTGGCTGGTGATGCTGAGCCTCGTGTTCGTGATCGGCCTGAATGTCTATCTGTTCGCGGCCATTCCCAAGGGCGGTTTTCCGCAGCAGGACACGGGCCAGATCAGCGGCGGCATCCGCGCCGACCAGAGCATCTCGTTCCAGGCCATGCAAGGAAAACTGCGCCAGCTGGTCAACATCATCAAGGACGATCCCGATGTCGCCACGGTGGTGGGCTTCACCGGCGGGCGGCGCGCCGGCGGCGGCTTCATGTTCGTCAACCTGAAGCCGGCCAACGAGCGCTCCGTCGCGGGCAACGCCGTGATCGCGCGCCTGCGGCCCAAGCTGGCGAAGGTGACGGGCGTTAGCCTGTTCCTCAGTCCCGTGCAGGACTTGCGCTCGGGCGGGCGTTCGGCCAACGCCAACAACCAGTACACGCTCAAAAGCGACAACGAGGCCGATTTGAAGAAGTGGGCCACGCGTCTGGCGGACGCGATGAAGGCCAGGAAGTCGATGGTCGATGTCGATAGCGACCAGGCGGAAAACGGTGTCGAAACCTTCGTCACCATCGACAAGCAAAGCGCCTCGCGGCTCGGCGTGTCGGCCAAGGATATCGACAACGCCTTGTACAACAGCTTCGGCCAGCGCCAGGTGGCGACCATCTACGGTGAGGTGAACCAGTATCACGTGATCATGGAGGTGGCGCGCGAGTACAGCAGGAGTCCGGAGGCGTTGAAGGACGTCTATGTGCCGTCGAAAGGCCTGCCGGCGCCCACCGCCAGCAACCCTAGCGGCGCGCCGACGGCCACCACGACGGCCTCCACGACCGCCGCGACGGCAAGTACCGGCACCACCAGCACCGCCAGCACGGCCACCGCCGCCAACGTCGCCGCGCCTGCGGTCAGGGACGCGTCGTCCGGCTCCGCGCTGAGCACCTCGGCCACCACCATGGTGCCGTTGTCGGCGATGGCCAAGTTCGCGGAAAGCTCGACGGCGACGTCGATCAACCACCAGGACGGGGAGCTGGCGACAACCATCGCCTTCAACCTGGCCGACGGCTTCAGCCTGTCCGACGCTTCCGCCGACATCGCGGCGGCCGAGGCGGAGATCGGCCTGCCGAACAATGTACGTGGCAGCTTCGCCGGCGCCGCCAAGACGGCGCAGGACAGTAACAAGTCGCTGCCGCTGCTGATCCTGGCGGCCATCGTGGTGATCTACATCGTGCTGGGCATCCTGTACGAAAGCCTGGTCCATCCGGTGACGGTGCTCACCACCTTGCCGTCTGCTGGTGTGGGGGCGGTGCTGGCGCTGCTGATCTTCAAGATGGAGTTCTCGACGATCGCCTTGATCGGCATCTTCCTGTTGATCGGCATCGTCAAGAAGAACGCCATCCTGATCATCGACTTTGCGCTGGAGGCGGAACGCTCGCGCGGCCTGTCGCCGCTCGAAGCGGTGCGCGAAGCCTGCCTGCTGCGCTTCCGTCCCATCCTGATGACGACCCTTGCCGCGGCCCTGGGCGCGCTGCCGCTGGCGATCGGCTTCGGCGAGGGCTCGGAGCTGCGCCGGCCGCTGGGCGTGGCCATCATCGGTGGCCTGATCGCCAGCCAGTTGCTGACCCTTTTGACCACGCCGGTGGTCTACATCCTGATGGACAAGCTGCGCCGCCGCAGTCCGTCCGAACAACAATTGAGCAAAATTCACAGCGATCCGTCGCCGAGCACACCATGAGCACACACGCAACAACCATCCTTCGCCAGACGCCGCGCCATCTTGTGATCGCGCTTGCCGTGCTGGCGGCGCTGGCCACCGCCGGTTGCGCCGTCGGCCCGGCCTACAAGCTGCCGGAGACGCCGTCGCCGGCGGCCTTCAAGGAAACCGCCACCGATGCCGAGAAGGCCGCCGCCGGATGGACCGTCGCCGCGCCGTCCGACATGCTCGAACGCGGGCCGTGGTGGCAGCTGTTCGGCGACCCGCTGTTGAACCAGCTTGCCGACAGCATCGAGGTCTCGAACCAGAACGTGGCCCTGGCCGCCGCCAACTACGCGCAGGCGAGGGCGCTGGTCGGCGAGCAGCGCGCCGCGCTGTTCCCTGCGGTCGATTTGAACGGCAGCGCCAACCGCTCCGGTGGCGGCAACACGCAGACCGCCAGCCAGTACCGCGCCAACATCGGCGCCAGCTGGGAGCCGGATATCTGGGGCAGGCTGCGCGCCGGCACCAACAGCGCCCAGGCCAGCCTGCAGGCCAGCGCCGCCGACCTGGCGGCCGCCCGCCTGTCCGCGCAGGGCGAACTGGCCACCAACTACTTCCTGCTGCGCCAGGCCGACGCCGAAAAGGCGCTGCTCGACGCCACCACCGAAGGCTACGAGCGCGTGCTGCAGATCACGCAGAACCGCTTCGACGCCGGCGTCACCACCAGGTCGGACCTGCTGCAGGCGCAAACCCAGTTGGCCAACGCCCGCATCGACCAGGTCTCGCTGGTGCAGCAGCGCGCCACGCTGGAACACGCGATCGCGGTCCTGCTGGGCAAGGCCGCCAGCGACTTCGCGCTGGCGCCGGCGCCGTGGAACGTGACGGTGCCGGATGTGCCGGCCGGCGTGCCTTCGACCTTGCTGCAACGCCGTCCTGACATCGCCTCGGCCGAACGCTCGGTGGCCGCCGCCAACGAGCAAATTGGCATTGCGCGCGCCGCCTATTTCCCGAGCCTGAACCTGACCGGTTCCTACGGCTTCGGTTCGAACGCGGCCTCTGGCCTGTTCAACGCCTCCAACAGCCTGTGGTCGCTGGGACTGTCGGCGGCGCAGACGCTGTTCGACGCCGGCGCCACCAGGGCCCGCGTGGCTGGCGCCGAGGCCTCGCGCGACGCCGCCATCGCCCGCTACCGCCAGACGGTGCTGACCGCGTTCGCCGACGTCGAGAACCAGCTGTCGGCCACCAGGGCGCTGGCGCAGCAGCAGGACCTGCGCAGGATCGCCTCCGAGGCGGCCGACCAGGTCGAGGCGCAGATGCTGAACCGCTACCGCGCCGGCCAGGTTGGCTACACCGATGTAGTGACCGCCCAGACCACGGCGCTGAACGCGCGCCGCGCGCTGGTGCAATCGCAGGCCGACCGCCAGACCACGGCGATCGCGTTGATCCAGTCGCTGGGCGGCGGCTGGCATGCCGCAAGCGACTAGGGTGCGCACGCGCGGGGCGCCCGCTTGGTTTTTGGGCGCGACCTTTGTATAATCATCTGGCAAGATGTAGACAAAAACCACATTCCCTGCTTCCCTTGTTGCGCAGCAGGCGGCGTGGCCCGACGGTTGGTTTTAATGCCACGATGACGAAACGCCCGCTTTCCAACACTATTGCCCCACCTGCCGCCGCCGACGGCGCGCCGGCGCGTTCGTCCGCCGCGCCGATACCGGTGCCGGTGGTGGGCATCGGCGCCTCGGCCGGCGGCTTCGATCCGATTTGCGAATTCCTCGTGGCGGTGCCTTCCTCCAGCGGCCTGGCCTATGTCGTCGTGCAGCACCTCGACCCGGTCCACAAAGGCATGCTGCCGGAATTGCTGCAGCGGGTGACGCCGATGAAGGTGACGGAGGTGACCGACGGTATGCCGGTCGAAGCGGACCATGTCTACGTGATTCCGCCCGACCGCGACCTCGGTTTCGAAGGCGGCCGGTTCGCGGTGCTGCCGCCGGTGGGGCAACGCGGCTTTCGCTTGCCAATCGATAGCTTCTTCCGCGCGCTGGCCGAGCATGGCCGCGAGCGCGCGATCGGCATCGTACTTTCCGGTATGGGCGTGGACGGCACCCATGGCCTGGCGGCGATCCGCGACAACGGCGGCCTGACCATGGCGCAGCCGCCGGGGGCGGCGCGCTTCGATCCGATGCCGCTCAGCGCCATCGACGCCGAGGTGATCGACATCGTCGCGCCGCCGTCCGAGATGCCGGCGCATATCGCCGAGTGGCGCGGCGGCCATGAAGGCGGCTTGCCGGCGCAGGCGCTGGCGCAGCGCGAGGCGCTGCAGCAGTTGTTCCAGTTGCTGCTCAAGCAGACCGGCGCCAATTTCTCCGACTATAAACTGAGCACCGTCATGCGCCGCATCGAGCGTCGCATGAAGCTGCGCCAGTGCGCCGCGTTAAGCGACTACGTCGGCTACATGGCCGCCAACCCGGCCGAGATCGAGCTGCTGTTCAAGGAACTGCTGATCGGCGTGACCAATTTCTTCCGCGATCCCAAGGTGTGGGAATACCTGATGGCGAGCGCATTGCCGCAACTGCTGGCGGAGCATCCCGACGGTGCCGCCTTCAAGGCCTGGGTGCCCGCCTGTTCGACCGGGCAGGAGGCCTATTCGCTGGCGATTGCCTTCAACGAGGTGCTCGAGCAGTTGCGGCCCACGGCACGCTACACGCTGCAGATCTTCGCCACCGACCTTGACGAAGACGCCATCGACCGCGCGCGCCAGGGCGTCTTCAACGCCGCCATCGAGGCCGACGTCTCGAGTGAACTGCTACAACGCTATTTCATGCCGGCCGAGAAGGGCGGCTATCGTATCCGCAAGGACGTGCGCAACACGATCATCTTCGCGCGCCAGAACATCATTTCCGATCCGCCGTTCACCAAGCTCGATATCCTGTGCTGCCGCAACCTGCTGATTTACTTTACCGCCAAGCTGCAGGAGCAACTGATCCCGCTGTTCCACTACGCGCTCAAGACCGGCGGCCTGCTGATGCTGGGCAGCGCCGACACGCCCGGCCATTTCAATGAACTGTTCGCGCCGATGACCGGCGCCGGCCGCATTTACCGGCGGCTGGACGCGTCCATCCACCGCGTGGCCAATTACTTCCCCACGCGCGTTAGCAGCGTGTCGATTCCTTCCGTCAGCGAGCCCATCAATCCATCCATGAACGGTAATCTCCAAACCCAGGTCGAGCAGCTGCTGCTTAAAAAGCACGCGCCGGCCGCCGTGCTACTCAACGTCCATGGCGACATCCTGTACATCCATGGCCGCACCGGCGCCTACCTGGAACCGGCCGCCGGCAAGGCCAACTGGAACATCCACGCGATGGCGCGCGACAGCCTGCGCCACGAGCTGGCCGACCTGCTCAAGCGCGCCTCGCAGACCGACGGCATGATCGCCGTGCGCGGCCTGATACAGCGCGACGCGGCGGGCAAACCGTCGCAGGCGCTGGACCTGACCGCCGAAGCGATGCCGGAATCGGGACCGTTGTCGGGTACCTTGATGCTGACCTTCGCCACCTTGCCGCTGCCGCCGGAGCGGCGCCGTTCGCGCTCGGCCAACCCGCAGGTGCTGGAGCTGGAGCAGCAGCTGGCGCAGGCGCGCCTGGAGATCCAGGCGGTGCGCGACGAGATGCAGGCCTCGCGCGAGGAGTTGAAGTCGGCCAACGAGGAGCTGCAGTCGACCAATGAGGAACTGCAATCGACCAACGAGGAGCTGACCACCTCCAAGGAGGAGATGCAGTCGCTGAACGAGGAGCTGTACACCGTCAACGCCGAGCTGCAATCGAAGGTGGACGATCTGTCGCTGGTCAACGGCGACATGAAAAATCTGCTCAACAGCACCGACGTGGCGACCATTTTCCTCGACTCCAGGCTGCGCATCCGCCGCTTCACCGACCAGACCACGCAGATCTACAAGCTGATACCGAGCGACGCGCAACGGCCTTTGGGCGACATCGTCAACGATTTGCTGTATCCGGAGCTGGAGGCCGACGCGCAGGAGGTGCTGCGCACGCTGGTGTTCTGCGAAAAGCAGATCCCCACGCGCAGCGGCGGCTGGTACACGGTGCGCATCATGCCTTACCGGACCGTGGAGAACGTGATTGATGGCGTGGTGGTCACGTTCATCAACATCACCGAATCGAAACTGCTGGAGGCGCAGCTGCGGTCCATGCAAAAAGAAGGTCCGGGACCGGCATGAACAAGCGGCAGCGCCCCGAACTCGATCCCGACCGGCTACGCTATGTGGCCGAGCAGGCGGTCGCTGCGCTGGCCAAGACCGGCCGCCCGCCGCCCGCCGACGCCGACAGCGAGACGCTGAAGCGCTGGCACGAACTGCAGGTGAGCCAGATCGAGCTCGATATGCAGAATGTGGCGTTGGCCGAGGTGCAGACCGAGCGCGATCTGGCCGAGGCGGCGCGCGAGCACTACGCGGCGTTGTACGACCAGGCGCCGGCCGGTTATCTGTCGCTCGATCCCGAGGGCCGCATCACGCGCGCCAACCACGCCGCCGGCGATTTGCTGGGCTGCCGCCGCGAAGAACTGCGAGGCCGGTCGTTCGAGCAGTTCGTGGCGCCGCAGGCGCAGGCCGGCCTGCGCCGGTTCCTGGCCGAGCTGCTGGTGAGCGGGCAGCGCGCGGTGCTGGAGGTGCCGCTGTTCGCCGCGTTGCGCGGCGGCGCGCAGCGCCAGGTGCACATCGAGGCCAATCTCGATGCCGCCGCCCGCAAGTGCCGCATGATCCTCACCGACATCGGCAGCGCCGACGCGCGCGAGGCCGCGCGGCGGCGCGCCTTCCAGGTGATCGACGGCATGGGCGAGGGCGTGATGGTGTGCGACTTCGAAAAGCGCATCGTCTCCGTCAATCCCGCCTTCACCACCTTGACCGGCTATCCGGTGGAGGAGGCACTGGGCCGCGATCCGCGCTTTCTCGGTCGCCCCGGTGCCCATCCGGTGGGCTTCCACGCCGAGGCGATGCGCTGCCTGTGCAGCTACGGCAGATGGCAGGGCGAGGTGTTCAACCGCCGGCGCGACGGCGTGCCCTACGTCGCGGCGATGTCGCTGACGGTGATCCGCGACGAGGACGGTGGAATCACCCATTTCATCGGCGTGTTCTCCGACATCACGGCGCGCCAGCGGGCCGACGCCGACCTGCTGAAACTGTCGCGCCAGCTCGATGCGCGGGTGGCGGCGCGCACCGCCGAGCTGACCGAGGCGAACCGCCTGCTGATGCTGGAGGTGGCCGAGCGCAAACGCACCGAGGCCGCGCTGCACGAATCGCGCGACCAGCTGCGCAAACTGGCCGAGCACCTGGAGACGGTCAAGGAGGATGAGCGCAAGCGCATCGCCCGCGACATCCATGACGAACTGGGACAAAACCTGCTGGCGCTGCGCATCGACATCTCGATGCTCAGCGCCCGCACCGGCGAGCGGCACGCGCGCCTGCACCAGCGCGTCAACGGGGTGCTGGACAATATCGACACGACCATCCGCAGCGTGCGCGGCATCATGAACGAACTGCGCCCGGCGGTGCTGGACCTGGGCCTGCAGGCGGCGATGGAATGGCAGGCCGCCGAATTCCGCAAACGCAGCGGCATGACGTGCGCCCTGGCCCTGCCCGGGGAGGCGACCTTCGCGACGATCACGTCGGAGATGGCGATCGTGCTGTTCCGCGGCATGCAGGAGGCGCTGAGCAATGTGCGCCGCCACGCGCACGCCAGCCATGTCGACATCGTGCTGGCGGTGCGCGGCGGGCGCCTGGTCTTCCGCGTGGCCGACAACGGCATCGGCATCGCGCCCCACCAGCGCGGCAAGAGCGAGTCCTTCGGCTTGATCGGCATGGCGCAGCGCGTGGCGGCGCTGGGCGGCAGTTTCGAGGTCGGCCAATATGTGCCGGGCGGCGGCTGCACCTTGACTCTGGGCTTCGACCTGCCGGACGAAAACGGCGCCGACTAGCGGCGCAGCTTAGCTGCCGGATGCGCAAAAAGCATTTTCAGCCATCCGCATAAGGAATATACTGCCGCTGGAACTCAACCAGGGGCTTTATCTTGTTAAAATATCTAGTGCTGCCGGCCGCTATCCTCGGCGCGGCGGCGGCTCACGCCGACGAAGGGCAGTGGCAGCCATACCAATTGCCGCAGCTGAAATCCGAACTACAACGCATCGGCATCACCATCCCGGCCGAAAAGCTGGCCGACCTGTCCAAGCATCCGATGAGCGCCATTGTCGCGCTGCCCGGCTGCTCGGCGTCGTTCGTGTCCGACGCCGGCCTGGTGGTCACCAACCACCACTGCGCCTATGGCGCCATCCAGCGCAACGCGACGCCGGAGCACAACTACATCGTCGACGGCTTCCTGGCCAAGACCCGCGCGCAGGAGCTGCCGGGCGGCCCGAATGCGCTGGTGTATGTGACCGACAAGGTGGAAAACGTCACCGCCCGCGTGCTTAAGGACGTGACGTCGTCGATGAGCGGCAAGCAGCGCCACGACGCGGTGGAAAAAGCCGTCAAGGCGCTGATCGCCGAATGCGAAACCGACAAGAGCTACCGCTGCTCGGTGCCGGCCTTCCATCGGGGGCTGGAATACTACCGCATCCGCCAGATGATGATACGCGACGTGCGCCTGGTCTACGCGCCGCCGGACATGATCGGCAATTACGGCGGCGACGTCGATAACTACGAATGGCCGCGCCATACCGGCGACTTCGCCTTCCTGCGCGCCTACGTGGGCAAGGACGGCCGTCCGGCCGATCCGTCGCCGGACAACGTGCCGTATCGATCGAAGGACTTCCTGGTGCTGTCGGCCGAGGGGCTGAAGAGCGGCGATCCGGTGCTGCTGGCCGGTTATCCGGGCCGCACCAGCCGTTACAAGCTGCCGTCGGAAATCCGCGCCGCGCGCGACGTCGGCTATCCGGCCCGCGTGACCGAAATCCAGGCCGATCTGGACGTCATCGCCGCCGCCACCAAGGGCAGCCCGGCGGCGGAAGTGCGCTACGCCAGCGTCGCCAAGAGCCTGAACAACGTGATGAAGAAATCGCAGGGCCTGATGGACGGCTTCGCGCGCAAGGACATCGCCGCCGTCAAGGACGTGCAGGACGCGGAGTTCCGCGCCTGGTACGCCGCGCAGAAGGATGTATCGAAAACGCTGCTGTCCGAACTGGACGCGGTGATCGCCGCCGATATCGCGTTAAGCGACGAGGAATTCGGCTACGGCGTCGCCACCACCGGCGATCTGCTGAAAAGCGCCAATACGCTGCATCGCCTGGCGCTCGAAAGCGCGAAGCCGGACGCCGAGCGCGAAACCGGTTTCCAGCAGCGCGACGCCACCTTCATCAAGGCGCGTTTGAACCGCCTGGAGCAGTCGTATGTGGCCGGGGTGGACCAGGCGCGTTTCGTGGCGTCGCTGCGGCGCTACGCCAAGCTGCCCAAGTCCATGCACGTGGCGGGGCTTGATCCGCTGCTGCCAGCGCCCGAGGCGGTGCCGGCGATGTATGCGAAGACGCGGCTGGGCGACACCGCCACGCGGCTGGCGTGGATCGGCAAGGACGCCGCCGCCGTCAAGGCGTCGGATGACGCTTTCATGCAACTGGCGGCGAAGCTGGACGCCACGGCGCAGTCGCTCAAGGAGCGCCGCAAGGAACTGGACGGCAATCTGGAGCGCGTGATCCCGCGCTACATGGAGGCTGTCATCGCGTGGAAGAAATCGCAGGGCAAGCCGGTGTACCCGGACGCCAATGGCACCTTGCGCGTGACCTACGGCACCGTGGCGCCGTATTCGCCGCGCGACGGCATCAGCAAAGGCCCGTTCACCACCGTCGAGGGCATCGTTGAAAAGCATACCGGCAAGGACCCGTTCAACGCGCCGCAAAAGCAGCTCGACGCCATCAAGGCCAAGCGCTATGGGCGGTTCAAGGACGCCATCCTCGGCACCGTGCCGGTCGACTTCCTGAGCAGCGCCGATACCACCGGCGGCAACTCCGGCTCGGCGGTGATGAACCGCAGAGGCGAGTTGATCGGCCTGAACTTCGATTCGACCTACGAGTCGATCACGAAGGACTGGTACTTCGATCCCGCCATCACCCGCGCTATCCATCTGGACATCCGGTATATGCTGTGGGTGATGAGCGAGGTCGATCATGCCGACAATGTGCTCGAAGAGATGACCATTAAATATCCGGCGAAAAAATAATGCACGAATTATCAGTTCTATTGGGGTACCTGAATATGCCGCTGCATCTGGCGGTATTCGCCACGACCCCGTTGGAACTGGTGTCGTTCATTCTGGCGGTGTCCACGGTGTGGCTCAACATCCGCCAGAGCCATTGGGCATGGCTGTTCGCCATCATCTCGTCGGCCACCTACGGCCTGGTTTTCTATGGTTCGCGGCTATACGGCGACATGGGGCTGCAACTGGTGTTCATCACCGTTTCGTTCTATGGCTGGTACCAGTGGCTGCACGGGGACGATCGCCACGAACGGCTGGCGGTCACCGCGCTCGACGCGCGCGGCCGCTGGATCGCGGTGGCGGCGTGGCTGGCCGGCTTTGTGCTGCTGGCGTGGTTCCTCAAGACCTATACCGATACCGACGTGCCGCGCTCCGATGGTTTCCTGACCGCCGGCAGCTTGGTCGGACAGTTGCTGCTGTCGCGTAAAAAGATCGAGAACTGGCATGTCTGGATCGTTGTCGATGTGCTGTATGTCGGGCTTTATTTGCACAAGCATTTGATGCTGACGGCGATTTTGTACGCGGTCTTCGTCGGCATGGCGGTGGTCGGCCTGCGCACTTGGCAGCAGTCGGCCGGCATGGGGACGGGCGGCGGCGGGGGCGAAGGCGATGAAACCGGCGGCCGCAGGCTGGTGCTGGAATGACATCGGCCGCGTTGCCGCTTAGGGTGGCGATATTGGGGCCGGCTTCCTCCGGCAAGACAACGCTGGCCGCCGCGCTGGCGGAGCGCTATCGGACAGTGTGGGTGCCGGAGTATTTGCGTGAATTCGTCGATGTGGAGGGGCGGGTGCCGGTGGCGTTGGACCAGTTCAATATCGCCAGTACGCAGCGCCGGCGTGAGGACGCGGCGGCGCAGGGCGCCGGCGCCTATTTGTTCTGCGACACGGCGCCGTTGATGACGGCGATCTACAGCCGTCATTATTTCGGTGGTATTGATGATCGGTTGGCGCGGCTGGCCGACGGACATCAGCGCGACTATGCGCTGACCTTGGTGACCGCGCCGGATATTCCTTGGGTCGCCGATGGCTTGCAGCGCGAGTGCGAAGAAGTCAGCGTTGTCATCAACCGTCTGTTGATGGAGGAGTTGAGGACGCGCCGGATACCGTATGTGCTGGTATCGGGCGATCCGGAGCAGCGGTTGGCGCAGGTGGAGCGGTTGTTAGCCAAGGCCACGTGATCGAGCGCGCGCCGTTGGCGGCTCGTGGCGGATTACGCTGCGCTAATCCGCCCTACGTGTAACTGTGGCTATTCCCGACGAGCAGCCACGGTGACACGTAGGGCGGATTAGGCGGAACGCCGTAATCGGCCATCGCCGATCCGCCTGCGCATTTCGCGTTACAGGTCGAACTGCGCCGACACCCGGAACGTGCGCGACGCCCCCGGCATCAAATACCCGCCCAGATCCTGCGTCACATCGCGCCAGTAGAACTTGTCCAGCGCGTTGTTCACGCTGGCGCGCAAGGTCGTCGATACACCGCCGATGCGCGTGGCGTACGAAGCCCCCAAATTCAGCACATGGTAGCTCGGCACGAACACCTGGTTCTCCGGATCGAACGCCTTCTTGCCCGAGTACTGCCAGTTCGCGTTCAATTTCAAGCCTTCGACCTGCGGCACCGAGTAATTCGCATACACCGACGATTTGAACGCGGCGACGTTGGTCACGCGCTTGCCGTCCATGCTGGCCACGCCGGTATCGCTTTGCCTGGTATTGAGCGCGGTGGCCGAAACGCCCACCGTCAGCTCGCGCGTGGCGCGGCCGTTCAACGCCATTTCCAGGCCTCGGTGCTGGGCTTTGCCGTTGCGGACGAAGACATTCTGCGCGTCGGTGTATTCCAGGCCCTTGCGGATCTCGAACAGCGCGACGGTGGCGCTCAGGTCGGGGCGGATGTCGGCTTTGACGCCCACTTCCACCTGCTTGGACTTGGACGGCGCGAGCGCGCGGCCCTCGTTCACGGTCTGGATCGGCGCGATGCCGCCATGCTCCAGGCCTTGCGCGTACGAGGTGTAGAGCGACACGTTGGGCCGCAGGCTGTAGACCAGCGCCACATTCGGCAGCCAGAAACCGGCATCGGTATCGGCGTCCGGCAAATCGTCGTTCCGCTCGGTGCGTTTGAGCTGCACATAGCGCGCGCCGGCGTGCAGCTTGAGCTGCGCGTTCAGGCTGACGATGTCCTGCGCGAACAGGGCGCGTTCGTCGCTGTGGCGGCGCTCCGACACCGGGCCGCTGGTGCCTGGCACGGGCGCCACGACGACCGGATGGTAGATATTGCTGACGCCCGAATAGTCGTACAGGTAATCGCCCCATTTCTCGCTGTTTTTGTAGAACGACGCGCCGCCCGTGAATTCATGCGCCAGCGCGCCGGTGGCGAAGCGGCCCTGCACCAGCGCCTGCACCGTCAGCGGCGACTTCTTCTCGCCCAGGCTGATGTAGTTGTAGACGTCGTAGTCGCCGTTGCCGCAGTAGCCGGGATACAGGTTTTGCTCGCCGCAGCCGTAAGGGAAGGCGGTGTAGTCGTCGCGTTTGAAATGGTGCTGGTTGGCGCTGATCGTCGTGCTCCAGTCGGGCGAGAACTTGTATTCGAAGCGCGCGCCGATGTTGCTGGTGGTGGTTTCCACCGGACGGCTCCACGGCTGATCGTTGAGCATCGTGTCGGCGTCGACGACCGGCAAGGTCGTATTATTCAGCAGCTGGAAGCCCGGCGCGGTCAGTTGGGATTTACGCTGGTAGTCGGCGTCGATCTGCAGCAGGGCCTGCGGCGAGATGCGCCAGTCGAAGGCGGCGGAGACGAACTTGCGGTTGCCGTCCGCGCCCTTGATGTAGGAGCGCAGGCGCTCGCCGGCGACGTTGACGCGGTAACCGAAACGGTTGTCCTCGAAACGTCCGCCGACATCGACCGCGCCGTACAAGGTGCCGCGCTCGCGCGCTTCCAGCACGACCGAGCGTATGGGTGTGTCGGTCGGGCTCTTGGTGACGTAGTTGACGATGCCGCCCGGCGCGGAAACGCCGGCTTGCAGGCCGGACAGACCCTTGAGCACTTCCAGGCGCTCTTTGTTCTCCAGCGGGATCTGGGTGTCGCCCGGGATCGCCATGCCGTCCTTGCGGTAGCTCGAGGCGTTGTCGAGCTTGAAGCCGCGGATCGAGAACTGCTCGGCGTAGCCGACGGCGTTGTACGAGTCGCTCAGGCTGGCGTCGAATTTGGCCGCGTCGGTGGTCGAGCGGATTTGCAGGTCCAGCATCTGCTGCGATGTCAGCACGCTGACCGAGGCCGGCGTCGACAGCAGCGGCGAGTTGCTGAAGCCGGCGACCGAGGCGGTGTTGGCGCGGAACTTCGTGGCGCTGACGATGACTTCCGGCATGGCCTGCTCGACGGCGGCCTCGACTGCGGAGTCGGCGGCCACGGTGGTGTCGGCGGCGACGGCGGCGCCGGAAAATGCGTGGAACACCGCCAGGGCGATGACGGAAACTGCGAAATTAGGTGTGGACATGTCTGCTCTCTACTTGTTCTCGGCTGGAAGCGGCGAGGAGAGCTATCAAAGAAGGGGAGAACTACTTTGCGCTTTCCTTCGCTGGCATTATCCAGATCAGGTACGAAGGGTATCTCTCACCCGGAACAAAATGCCCAGGACCCCTAGCGAGCCGGCAGTGTATCACACCAGGCACAGTGGCCGGCGCGCGCGCGATGGCGTGCGACACAATTTACGCCGCGACGATACACTTCGGGTTTGCGCCGCACGGCGCCAACGAAGCAGTCACAGCATATGTGGAGGCGACGGTATGTCCTGTTCTTCAGTGCATTTCGGCGCCACTTTGCTGGTTCGTGCTAGCGAAAGGAGTGGAATGAGGCAGTCGTATCATGAAGGAAGCTGGTTTGCGGTGCCGTTGCTCGATGGTGGCTACGGCTGGGGCTTGGTCGCGCGTTTGTCGCCTGGCAGCAAGATCATGCTGGCCTATCTGTTCGGGCCCAAGCTCGACAGGTTGCCGTCGATCGACGAACTCAACACGCTGCAGCCGCAGGACGCCGTCAAGGTGCTGCGCGTGGGCGACATGGCGCTGGCCAGCGGTCACTGGCGCGTGCTGGGCGAGGCCGTCGACTGGAATCCCGCGCTGTGGCCGATGCCGCAGTTCCTGCGCCGCGCCGACGCGTTGAAGCGGGCCTGGCGCGTGACGTATTCCGACAACGATCCAAGCCGTTCCGAACGGGAAGAATCAGTGCCCTACGATACGCCGGGCCTGGAGGCCGATTCGCTGTACGGCTACGGTTCGACCGAGTTGCTGCTGACCAAGCTTCTGGAGTCGCGCGAGCACCCGATCAACCGCGGTTGACCGGGCGCAGCGCCATCACCGTGTGGCCGGCGTGGTGCGCATGACCGTGCGTTGCGACGTGCCATCGCCCATCACCACGACCAGCCTGCCGTTGACGACAACCATGCCGGGGACGTCGAACGGATTGCTCGCGCGCTCTACCTCCGGCTGCCACGTCTGCAAATCGGTGGTGGAATAAGTCACGCCGCCGTAGCCGTCGCTCGGATTGACAAACAAGCGATCGTTCATCACCGCGCATTGCGTCGAGCGGACCGGGAAGTTGCCCGGGTAGGTTTTGCGCGCGGTCCAGTTTTGCCCATCGGGAGAGGTCATGACCGTGTCGCCGATCACGAGGAGGCTGCCGCGCCAGTTCACCGCGCACGTTGGACGCCCCATGGCTGCAGGCAGGCGGGACAGTTGCCGCCAGTGGATGCCATCGTCGGACGATTTCCAGATGTCGGTCAAGGCGACGTCGTCCTTTTTACCCCCCATCACGTACAGGTCGGCGCCGAGCTTCAACATCACATGCTGCGCGCGCGGCGAAAATTCGGCAGCGGGCGTTTGTTGTTGCCAGCGGCTGCCGTTGAATTTCCACACCGCGTTGGTGTAAGGGAAGCCGGTGGTCGCGTTGTCTCGGCCGCCGCTCATGTAGAGCGTGGCGCCGTCCCCGCCCAGCGCGTGGCCGAACGTTGGTACGGTTCTGCCGTCAGCGGGCAATTTCTCCCAGGTGCTGCCATCCGAGGTGGATAGCCACGTGCTGGGTCCGTCGAAGTATTCGATCGAGGGGACCACCAACGTGTTGCCGAGATTTCCCAGGCCCAGGCCTCCGCTGAACGGCCCCTCGGTGGCCGCCTCCCAGTACCCATAGTGCAGGTCGCTCTGCGCGAGCACGGTGATCTTGTAAGGCAGTTGCCACGGCGAGCCTTCCACCGGACGTTGGCATACCGTTGGTGCGTCGTAGCACAGCTTGAGCTCGAAGGCGCCGGTGTGCAGTCCGGGTGTCAAGCCGGCCCTGGTTTGCAGCCGCGCCCAGTAATTGGCCGGTGGACTGGAGGACAAGGTCACGTTCGCATCGACCACGCCAGTCTTGTCGGTGATGACGCCGTTGATGACGTCGCTGAACGTCTTGCTGGAAAGGGCGTTGATCGTAAAGTTGGTGGTTTGTCCGGGAAACACCACAACCTCGCTCACCGCAGGCGAGAAGGTCAGCCAGGCACCGTTGCCGTTGGATCCGGCTCCGGCCTGGCCGTCTTTGCTACTGCTTCCGCCACCACCACCACCACCACCGCCGCAACCGGCCAGTGCAAGTGCAAGAATGCAGGCTAGCGGGGCGGCCGTGCGCGCGTTTTTCAAATCTGCCAAGTTACTGCTCCATCATTTTTTAAAGTCCACTATTATACTGTAGGGCAATAAGCGATGGTTTTCTGGTAATGCCGCGCCGGCAGCAACACGTGGAGGAAGGGGGGGGGGCGTCCGGCGATCAATTTTGGCAGCTGACGTTCCAGGCCGTGTATTCGCCACGGTGCTTGCGCACCGCGACCGTGGCGGTAGTGTCGCGGTCGCTTTCAAACACCAGCCCGAACATCACCGGCGCGCCGGCCGTCGCGGCCGCCGGTTTCAGCGCGGCCAGCCGGAAGGTGAGGGCGCGCTGCCGCGCGCAGCCGGAGTTGCCGGCGAACAGCAGACGCGCGCGTATCAGCAGCTCGCGGTGCTGCCTCAGCAAGGCCGCCGCATCGGCCGGCGGCACGGCCTGATCCATCAATACCGTATATCTGGCCGCCTGGCAGGGAATGCCCGGTTGCGCCAGCCACACATACCATTGCGGCGCCTCGGCGGCGTCGGTCCAGCGTTCGCCCGCAGGTTTGGCCGCATCGTAGATAAAGCTGGAGCGGATTTGCCTGCACAGATCCGGCGCCGAGCGGCGCGGCGCGGAGTCGACGCGGGCGATCACTTGCCATGGCTTGCCGCGCTGGCGTTCGATCTCGAACGAGGGCGCGAACAGCGGAGTGGCGCCCCACGGCCGCTGCGGCTGCGCCGCATTGCGGGCGCGGAAAAAGTCGTCGAAGGAGTCCCGTTCCTGCGCCGTCGGCGCGCGTTGTTCGATGCGCGGCTTGCCGGCTTTGTCGGGAGCGGCGCCGGCGCCCAGCGCGGTCAGCGACAGCGCGCACGAAATAACGAAGCGCCGCATCATACCGCCTTCATCGCGATCTGGATCACCAGGCCGCCGCCTACGCGGTTGCTCAAGGTCAGCTCGGCGCCGTGGCGCAGCAGCACGCGGTCGACGATGGCCAGCCCCAGTCCGGCGCCGTTGGCCTGGCCGCGCGCGGCGTCGAGCCGCGTGAAGGGCTTGAGCAGCTGTTCGATCTGGTCGTCCGGCACGCCGCAGCCATGGTCCCCCACCTCGATGACGACGCGCCTGGAGGCGCCCACGCCTTTCACGGCGCACTTGATGTCGATCTCGGTGACGTCGGTGTCCGGCGTTTTGCCGTAGCGGCGGGCGTTTTCGACCAGGTTGTTGAGCACCCGTTTCAGGTCGGTGCCGTTGCCCATCACCTGGGCGTCGGCGGCGATGTCGGCGGTCACGCGCACGTCCTGCAGCCGCTCCGCTTCGTGCGCGGTGTCGGCCAGCAGTTCGCTGACGTCGACGTTGGTGAAGCTCGACGCCTCGGTCGGTTTGGCGTAGTCGAGGAACTGGCCGATGATGGCGTCCATCTGGCCGATGTCGGACTGGATGCCTTCGCGCGCCTCGTTCGACAGATTGGCCATTTCCACTTCGAGCTGCATGCGCGCCAGCGGCGTGCGCAGGTCGTGCGAGATGCCGGCCAGGATCACGGCGCGGTCGGATTCGACTTGCCGAAGTTGGTCGACCATCTGGTTGAAGCTGCGGTTGGCCTCCATGATTTCGGCCGGGCCGCTTTCCGGCAGCGGGTCCGGCCGCTTGCCCTGGGCGAAGGCGCGGGTGGCCTTGGTCAGGCGGCGCAGCGGCAGGTTGATCAGGCTGGAGATGAAGGCCGCGCCGAGCAGCGAGACGACCGACACCACGCTGGCCCAGCCCAGCCACTGGATGCCCGTCAGGCCGCGTATGCGTTCGCGTTCGAGCATCAGCCAGTATCGGTCGTCGTCGATCTTGAAGCTGACCCAGAAGCCGGAGACGCCATTGACTTTGGCCGAGAAGCGCGTGTCCGCGCCCAGCTTGGCCTTGACCAGTTTTTGGATGTCCGGCATCAGCGCGTTCTTCGGCGGCGGCTCGACCTTGTCGTCTTCCTCCAGCGGGAACACGCGGATGCCCTCGTTCGACACCAGGTCGAACAGCAGCTCGCGCCGCAGTTCGGGCGCGGAGTGGGTGAGGGCGGCGTGGGTGATGGTGACGACAGAGATCACCTGCGCGGAGATCTGCTGCACCTGCGGCTCATGCTGCACCACGCTGATCATGCCGACCCACGCGGTCATGCTGGTCGTCGTCAAGGCGCCGAGCAGGAAGAAGGTGCGCCAGAAAAGGCCGCTTTTCATGCTGGCCAGCCGAAAAGCGAAACGGAACTTCGAAAGAGACTTCATGCGCATCTTCGCGGTTGTCGCGACTTAGCGCGGCTGCCCCTCCGGGATGAACACGTAGCCCAGGCCCCAGACGGTCTGGATGTACAGCGGGCTCGATGGATCGGGCTCGATCAGTTTGCGCAGGCGCGAGATCTGCACATCCAGGCTGCGGTCGAACACTTCGTATTCGCGGCCGCGCGCCAGTTCCATCAGCTTCTCGCGCGACAGCGGCTGGCGCGCGTGGCGGGCGAATACTTTTAGTACCGAAAATTCGCCGGTGGTCAGCGGCACCGTCTCGCCGTTTTTCTTCAGCGTGCGCGTGCCGAGGTCCAGCACGAACTGGCCGAATTCGAACGATTGCGGCGTCTCCGACGGCGCGCCCGGAATCTCGTCCGGCCCCCGGCGGCGCAGCACGGCGCCGATGCGGGCCACCAGCTCGCGCGGGTTGAACGGCTTGGGCAGGTAGTCGTCGGCGCCCATTTCGAGGCCGACGATGCGGTCCACATCCTCGCCTTTGGCGGTCAGCATGATGATCGGCGTCTGGTCGCCGGCGCCGCGCAGGCGGCGGCAGATCGACAGGCCGTCCTCGCCGGGCAGCATCAAGTCCAGCACCAACAGGTCGTAGCGCTCGCGCAGCCACAGCTTGTTCATGGCGGTCGCGCTTTCGGCGGTGAAGACGTTGAAGCCTTGTTCGGTCAAGTAGCGCCGCAGCAGATCGCGCAGACGAACGTCGTCGTCCACAACCATGATCTTGGCCTGGTGGCCGTGCTGGTTGGCGGAGTTGTTGCCGGATTCAGTCGTTGTACTGGTCATTTGCTCTGTCAGAATTGTCTTATTGATGTCGCTATGGTAACGTCATATCCGTTTTGCGAAAACGTCTATGACGACCCATTACAAAGTGTTACAAACTTTACCCAATTGGTCTTACCCCCTCGGTTAAAGCATCATACACTTCAAGCACGGATTCAGCTTTTTAGGAACATCATGTTCATCGATCACAAAAAAATACACGCGGCAGCAAGCGCATCTTTTTGCGTTCGATCCACCATGGGTGCGCTATTGCTGTGTTGCGGTTTGCTGGGGGGCGGGCATGCCTATGCCGAGCCCGGCGATGGGCCGCGCCGCGAGGATGGCCGGCCCCCGGCCGTGCAGCAGAACCAGCGCCAGGCCGATCCGCGCCAGGCCGACCAGCAGCGCCAGGTCGACCAGCGCAACAGCTACGAGGCCCGTGCTGAAGA
Source organism: Oxalobacteraceae bacterium OTU3CAMAD1 (assembly GCA_024123915.1). Classification (NCBI taxonomy): domain Bacteria; kingdom Pseudomonadati; phylum Pseudomonadota; class Betaproteobacteria; order Burkholderiales; family Oxalobacteraceae; species Oxalobacteraceae bacterium OTU3CAMAD1. Next base: position 2,721,520 of record CP099650.1, read on the forward strand.
GCAACGCCGCGCGATGCAGGAGGCCAGCCGCAACGCCGAGATGAACCGCCGCGTCGGCCGTTTGACGCCGGACGAACGTCGCGATCTGCGCCGCCAGATCAACGAAGTCGGTCAGGATATCTACGCCAATCCGCCACGCCGCTAAGCGCCGGCCGGGACTGTCCCGGCCACGCCTGTTCCACTTTCGCCTTCGCCTGATTGCTTCCCTTTTTTCGCGTTCCGGGCCCGATTCGGGCCCGTTTGACGCGCGAAATATCAAATCGTTATTGATCTGTGACAATAACATCACGGTTGTAGAGTTTTTACCACGAATATCGCTTTCTTTTTCTTTGTCTGTGTGTAATATTAATTAATTGCACGCAATGCCCTTCGGCCGCGTGACGCCTGGAGGAAAATCGTGGTTCAAGACGTTGCTCCCGCAGCGCCCCTTCCCGTTGGCGAGCCATCGGCTCCCGACGCCGGCCTGCCTATCGGTTTGGTCCGGAGAACCGACGGCATTTATATCGATGTCGGCCTGCCGCAGCCGGCGCTGATCGCCGCGATCAACCAGGTGTTCCGCGCCGGCTTCTATCTGGCGGGCCTCAATTATCCGTTGATGATCAAGGCGCTGTACGGCGTCGGCCCCGATCTGGGCGCGGTTCAGGCGGCGCGCCTGTGCGACGACGTGCGCCTGATCGACCCGCTGCGCGTTCCGCTGTACAAAAATCCCAAGATGGGACACGGCTACGCCGAATACTACTTCGAGCCGCTGTATCTGGACGAGGAGGTCCTCCCCGACGGCACCGTGATCCCGGAGCGCCAGACCCGCCTGGACGTGGACGAATTCGTCGCCGACATGTGGGGCAAGGGCATACAGTTCGGTATCGACGTAGCGGCGGTGGCGTCGGCGATGGCGGCCTCCAAGCCGGACCGCATCACCTTCGCCACCGATCTGGAGCCCGAGCCGGGACAGAACGCGACCGTGATGGAGGTGTCGTCCGACCTGCACCGCAGCGACGCGCCCAAGGCGCGCGCCGACGGCCGCATCGATCTGCAAAGTTTTCAGAACCGCTTCCCGCAGATCAAGGCGAATGCCAGGCTGCTGAAAAAAGTGCCGGCCGTGCCCGGGCAGCCAGGCTTCGACCTGTCCGGACGCATGACGGCGCCGGAGCCGCCGCAGGACCTGACCTTGCGCTTCTATGCCGGCGACGGCACCGAGGCGCAAACCCTGGAAGACGGCGAATACCTGGTGTCCACGCGCGAGGGTTTCCTGAGCGTGGACTCGAAGTCCAACCGCATTTCCATCACCGACAAAATCGTCAGCACGGAAGGCGTGAGCGGGCGCACCACGGGCAACCTGCAGTTGGCGGGCGCCTACGAGGAATACGGCGACGTGCAGGAACAGCGCGACGTCACCGGCGGCGACATCACGGTGCACGGCAATGTCTACGGAAATATCCATTCGCGCGGCGGCGTCGTGGTGCTGGACCAGAACCTGGTCAGCGGCAGCGTGCAAAACGCGCTGGGATCGATCAGCATCGCCGGCGTGGCGTCGAATTCGGTGATCCACACCAGCGGCGGCGCGATCACGATAGGGCGCGCCGAGAATTGCGTCATTTCCGGCAGCAGCGTCAAGATCGAGGAAGCCTCCAATTGCGAGATCATCGCCGACGAGGTGCTGATCTCGGTGGCCGAGGGCTGCGCGGTGGCCGGCCGCAACGTGGAAATCGAGAGTGCCGGCCCACGCCGCCGCACCGAGATGATCATCCACGTGCTGGTGCGCGACGTGAAGCGGTTCGACGAGGAGATCGCCGAACTCGATCTGCGCCTGGCCGATTTCGCGCAGACCATCCTCACCGCGGAGCAGGAAGGCGCACGCATCTCCGCGCTGCCCGATGTGCGCCGCTATCTGGCGCTGGCGGTCAAACTGCGCACCCAGGAATTGACCCTGACGCCCGAGCAGGGCCAATTCCTGCGCAAGATCGCCGGCGCCGTGGCGACCGAGATCCAGTCGATCGAGCAGTTGAAGAAGGAGATCCAGGCTGTCCAGACGCAGCAAACGCTGTTGCGGGACCGGCTGGCGCGGGTGATCGAGCAGAAGGTGGCTGCGGCCGGCGTGGCGCGTTGCGGCCTGCACATGGTCAGCGGCGAGACCACAGTGCGCACCATGCCTTTCCCGGCCGACGGTGCGTCGTTGACGCTGTTGCCGCCCAAGGAGATCAAGCAGCGCCTGCGCGGCACGCCGAACGGCGGCGAGATGCTGTTTTGCGACAGCGCCGGATCGCTCGATTGGCACCTCGACCCGCGCGCGTAGATATCGACCAACCAGGCCGACTAGCCGGCCGTTTTGCGCGCAGACGCTTTGCAGCCCGACAACGCGCGCGCACAATGCCATGCGTTCATGCTAATCTACAAATAACATTAAAAAAGTGAAGGAGCGCCGGCTCCGACGTACATCTTCGTGGGGACTACCGTGTCAGACGACGCAACGACGCTGGAACAAACTGCGGACGGGGATTTGCCCGCGGCGATCGTCAAGCGCGATGACGGCGTTTATTTCGATGCCGAGGCGACGGCGGTATCATGCGTCGCGGCGGTCAGCCAGGTTTTCCTCGGCGGCGCCTACTTCGCGGGCCTCGACTACGCCGTCTTCACCAGAATGCTGTATAACTGCGGTCCCGAGCTGCCCGCCAACCTGGCCGGCAAGCCGCTCTTGCGCTTCGCCGACAGCATCGAGCCGTTTCACTCCGTGCGCCGCGCCCTGTACAAGACCGTCAAGATCATCGGCGGCGAGGCCGAATACTATTTCGAGCCGGTGTTCTTCGAGGTCCCCGACCTGCCGCCGCAACCGGCGCGGTTGAAGTTCGACGAATTCGTCGCCGACATGTGGGGCAAGGGCATACGCTTCGGGATCGACGCGCCGGCCGTGCGCGACGTGATCGTCACCGGGCGTCTGGCGCGCATCATCGTCGCGCGCCGCCTCAACGTCGTGCCGGGGCGCGACGCTACCATCGTGGAAGTGTCGCGCGACATCCACCGCAGCAACGCGCCGCGCGAGACGCCGGACGGCAAGCTCGATCTGCAGACCTTCCAGAATCGCTTCCCGCAGGTTAAACCCAACGTCAAGCTGCTGCGCAAGGTGCCGCGCACGCCTGGGGTGCGCGGCTTCGAGTTGTCCGGCGTGGTGCTGGAGCCGCCGGTGCCGCGCGATATCGAGCTGACCTCCGTGGCCGGCGCCGGGACGGTGATCGAAAACCTGCGCGATGGCGAGTACCTGGTGTCGGCGGTCGAGGGCTTCCTGAGCGTGGAGCCGGGCAGCAAGCGCATCTCGATCGGCCCGAAGATCATCAGCCGGGAAGGGGTGAGCGCGCGCACCACCGGCAACCTGCAGCTGACCGGCGAGTACGAGGAATTCGGCGACGTGCAGGACCAGCGTTCGGTCGACGGCGGCAACATCACCATCCACGGCAACGTCTTCGGCAATATCAGCTCGCGCGGCGGCGACATCGTCCTGGGCCGCAACCTGATGGGCGGCACCGCCATCAACGCCGAAGGGGCGATCCGCGTGAAGGGCGTGGCCTCCGGCGCCGTGCTGCAGACCAAACGGGGCGAGGTGGCGCTGGCGCGGGCCGAGAGCTGCATCATCTCCGGCACGCGGGTGGTGATCGGCGAGGCAAGCAACTGCGAGATCATGGCCGACGAGGTGATCATCAAGGTGGCCGAGGGCTGCGCGATCGCCGCCCGCAAGATCGAGATCATCCACGCCGGCCCGCGCAAGCAAAGCGAGATGCTGCTTTACACGCTGGTGCCGGACATGACGAAGTTCGACAGGAAAATCGCCGAGCTGCTGCCCAAGGTGTCGCAGGCGCTGCGCGACGCGGAGCAGCGCAAGGCGGAAATGGACGCCATCACCGGCCAGCCGGAGGTGCGCAATTATCTGAACCTGGCGACCCGGGTGCGCAAGCGCGAGGTGATACTGACCACGGAGCAGGAACCCTTGTTCCACAAGATGGCGACGGCGGTGGGGCCGTCGCTGCGCGCGGTCGCCAAGATCTCGCTGGCGATCAAGGCGGCGCAAGTGCAGCAGGAGCAGGCGCAGGAAGAGGTCAACCAGGTGGAACGCGACAAGCACGCGTTGAAGAACGGTTCGCGCTGCACCGTCCACATGCTGACCGGCGACGTGCTGGCGCGGACGATGAGTTTCGTGCCGGACGGCCCGCCGCCCTACGACCGCCCGGCGAAGGAACTGAAAGCCAAAGTGCGCGGCGCCGACGCCGGCATGACAAAAATCTTCTCCGGCCACACAGGCCCGATCAACTGGTCGCTCGCTGGAGACTCCTAACCCCGCCGCAACACCGCGACCAGCTCCCGCACATGCAGGGGCAACGCCGCATGATCGCGCACGCAGATCAGCAGCTTGCGATCGGCCCAATCGTCATTCAACGCCACCACCCGCAGCGCCTCCAGGTCCGAGCTGCGCCGCGCCGCCGTCTCCGGCAATATCGCCACGCCGGCGCCGCTGGCGACCATCCGGCAAACCGCCTCGAAGCTGCGCAACCTGATCTTGCAATGCATCTGGCGTCCCAGCCGCGACGCCTGCTCGGCCGCGTACTGCTGCAAAGCGCTGTCGCCCGCCAAACCGATGAAATCCTGGTCCAGCGCATCGGCGAACAGCACGCCGCGCCGCTTGCCGATGCGCTGCGCCAGCGGATGTTTGCGCGCCATCACCAGCACCAATGGATCGTCACGGAACGGCAAGGTTTGCAGCGCCGCGCTGTCCACCGCATCGGTGACGATACCGACATCGGCGGCGCCGTCGGTGACGGCCCGCACGATGTCGCGGCTAAGCCGTTCCTCCAGATCGATGCTCAGTTGCGGGTGGCTGGCCAGGAAGCCGGCCAGCGCCTCCGGCAGGAATTCGGTCATCGCCGAGGTGTTACAGAGCAGGCGCACCTGCCTTTTCAGGCCGGAGCCGAATTGGGCCAGGTCCGCGCGCATGTCGTCCAGCTGGCGGGCGATGGCGCGGGCGTGATGGAGCAGCGCGCGTCCCGCCTCGGTGGGCTCGGCGCCGCGCCGTCCGCGCTCCAGCAGCGCCAGGTTCAAGCCTTCCTCCATCCCATGTATGCGGGCACTGGCCGAGGGCAGCGACAGGTGCGCCAGCTTGGCGCCGGCGGTGATGCTGCCGCTTTCGGCGATATGGACGAATAATTTGAGGTCGATCAGGTCGAAGCGCATGGTTCAGCCTACGGATAATGTGAAGTCAGGCTAAGTATATTCCACATTCCCAGGCAAGCTCCCGGAGTGCAGAATAGCCCCCATGAATACATCGACACTTTTTATCGCATTGGTTTTTGTGCTTGCTGGCCTGGTGAAAGGCGTCACAGGAATGGGCCTGCCGACGGTGGCGATGGCGTTGCTGACATTGACCTTGCCACCGTTGGAAGCGGCGGCGCTGCTGATCGTGCCTTCGGCTGTGACGAATGTATGGCAGCTGGCCAAGGGGCCGGCGCTGTACCCGCTCTGGCTGCGCCTGCGGACCTTGCTGGCGGCCGTCTGCGTGGGTACGGCGGCGGGAGGGTGGCTGCTGTCGCCGCCGCCCCAGGACGATTTCATCGTTTCCGGCGCAGCGGGCATGTCCAGCGGCGCCTGGGCGTCGGTGGTGCTCGGGCTGGCGTTGGCGGCCTACGGCGCGCTGGGTTTGAGCGGCTGGCGCGGACGCGTGGCGCCGCGCGCGGAGCCGTGGGCCGGGCCGTTGGCCGGCGCCGCCACCGGTGTGCTGGCTGGCATAACGGGAGTGTTCGTCATGCCGGTCGCTCCCTATCTGCAAGCGCTCAATCTGGAGAAGGATGATCTGGTGCAGGCGCTGGGACTGGCCTTCACCGTCTCGACCTTGGCGCTGGCCGTGGTGTTGACCTGCCGGGGAAACTGGCAGGCGTCGGCCGCCGGCGGATCGGTGTTGGCGCTGCTGCCCGCCGGCGCGGGCATGATGCTGGGGCAGTGGCTGCGCGGCCGCATGCCGGCGGCCATGTTTCGGCGTTGCTTTTTTATTAGCCTGCTGGCGCTGGGCGCGCATCAGTGCCTGCGCGTCGCCATTGGGTGACGCAATAGGGCGACGCTATAGGGTGACTTTGCCGCGCAGCTGTTTGCGCTCGCCGTCCTTGGTTTTCCCATCCAGCCTGCGGCGCTGCGAGCCGCGCGTCGGCTTGGTGGCGCGCCGCACGGTGGGCAGCACAGCGATGCTGTCGACCAGTTCCTGAAGGCGCCGCAGGGCGTCCTCCTTGTTGGCCTCCTGGCTGCGCGACTGCTGCGCCTTCAATACCACCACGCCCTCCTTGGTGATGCGGCTGTCGCGCATGGCCAGCAAACGCTCCTTGATATGCTCGGGCAGCGAGGACGCTACGATATTAAAACGCAGGTGCACCGCGCTGGAGACCTTGTTGACGTTTTGTCCCCCCGGTCCCTGCGCGCGGATCGCACTGAGCTCCACGTCATTCATATCTATTAAGTTCGTCATTGGGTTGGTCGCGCTCTTTGTCGCATTGTAGCAAACGGCTGTCGGCCGCCGGGCTAACGTTGATGCCAATCAATCCCGCACCAGAAGCGCGCGGTTAGGATGATTCATGCCTGTTACCGCACGTCAATAGACGAAAGGATGATCATGATTCTCTCGAAGATGCAAGCCCTGAATGCCAACGCCGCCGCGCGCCCGACCGACACTGGAGCGCAACAGTATCTCGTGTTCCGGCTCGGCGGCCTGGATTATGCGCTGGACTTCAGCAAGGTGCAGGAACTGCGTCCGCTGAAGGAGCTGGAACGCTTCGCCTCGGACGGCGAGATTATCAGCGGGGTGGCGGTGTCGCGCGGCGTGATCATGCCGATCGTCGACATGCGCATCGCCTTCGGTCCGCGTCCCCCGGCGCACGACCCGCTGACGGATGTGATCATCCTCAAGCTGTCGACCTGCGTGATGGGGATGGTGGTCGATGGCGTGACCGATATCGTTTCGCTGACGCTCGACGAGCTGCTGCCGATACCCGGCGCGGGCGCCGGGACCGCGCCGCCGGTGGATTACCTGCTGGGCCTCGGAGAGGTCGACGGGCGCCGGCTAATCGTGGTCGACATCGACAGGCTGATGTCGATCCGCAAAGTGCCGGTCGGCGCCCGCCAGGCCGCCTGAGCGCCCGGGCGGGCGGGCTTGATCAGGCCAGCGCTTCGAGCTGCTCCTGCAATTCCAGCCATTCCGCTTCCAGCTGGCCCAGATCTTTGGTGAAGAAGCTTTGATCGGCCAGCAGCTGTTTCAGCTTGGCCTTGTTCGCCGCTTCGTAGATCGAAGACTCGCCCAACTTGGCATCCACCTCGGCTTTTTGCGCGCTGCGCTTGGCGATTTGATCGTCCAGGCGCTTGATCTTTTGCTCCAGCGGCTTGCGCAGCGCAGCCAGGCGCTGACGGTCTTCGGCCTGCTGGCGCTTCTGGTCCTTGCTGGCCGCCGGCGCTGCTGCCGCCGTTGGCGCGGCGACCGGCGAGACCACCGGGAAGTCCGTCTTGTTGGCCTTGCCGGCGGCGGGCAGCACGTCGGTGCCTTTCCCCAGCTTGGTCTTGAACAGCCAATCCTTGTAGTCGTCCAAATCGCCGTCGAACGGTTGCAGCTTGCCGTCGGCGACGATGATGAATTCGTCGGTGGTGGCGCGCAGCAGGTGGCGATCGTGGGATACCACGACCAGGGTGCCTTCGAACTGCGCCAGCGCTTCGGTCAGCGCCTCGCGGGTTTCCAGATCCAGGTGATTGGTCGGTTCATCGAGCAGCAGCAGGTTGGGGCGCTGCCACACGATCAGCGCTAGCGCCAGGCGGGCCTTCTCGCCGCCGGAGAACGGCGCGATCGAGCTGGTGACCATGGTGCCCGGGAAGTTGAAGCCACCCAGGAAGTTGCGCAGTTCCTGTTCGCGCACGGTCGGGGCGATCTTCGCCAGGTGCCACAGCGGCGATTCGTCGTGGCGCAGCATCTCCACCTGGTGCTGGGCGAAGTAGCCGATGTTCAGACCCTTGCCGATGGTGGCGTCGCCGGTCAGCGGCGCCAGTTCTCCGGCGATGGTCTTGATCAAGGTCGATTTGCCGGCGCCGTTCACGCCCAGCAGGCCGATACGCTGGCCGATTTGCAGCGAGAACTTGATGTTGTTGACGATGGTCTTGTGCGTGATGTCGCCGGTCGCTTCGTCTTCGATCTTGTAGCCGGCGTTGACGTCTTCCATCACCAGCAGCGGATTCGGAGCGCTCAGCGGCTCGCGGAACTCGAACGAGAATTCGGCGGCGGCGCGCAGCGGCGCCAGTTCTTCCATCTTGGCCAGCGCCTTCATTCGGCTCTGCGCCTGGCGGGCCTTGGAGGCCTGCGCCTTGAAGCGGTTGACGAACGACTCCAGGTGGGCGCGCTTGCGCTGCTGCTTTTCCAGCGCGCCGGCGGCCAGGATCATCTGCGCCGCGCGCTGACGTTCGAATGACGAGTAGTTGCCCGAGTAGCGTTTCAGTTTGCGCTCGTCGATGTGCACCACCACGTTGACCACTTCGTCGAGGAAGTCGCGATCGTGGGAGATGATCAGCAGGGTGCCTGCATAGCGCTTTAGCCAGTCTTCCAGCCAGATGATCGCGTCCAGGTCCAAGTGGTTGGTCGGTTCATCGAGCAGCAGCAGGTCGGAAGGGCACATCAGCGCCTGCGCCAGATTCAGACGCATGCGCCAGCCGCCGGAGAAGCTGGCCACCGGCTGCTGCATCTGGTCGAGCGTGAAGCCCAGGCCGAGCAGCAGTTGTTCGCCGCGCGATTGCACGGTGTAGGCGTCGGCGTCTGCCAGCGCGCTGTAGATTTCGCCGATGGCGATACCGTTGTCCGACGATTCGGGCTCCGACTCCAGGCGTGCCAATTCCGCTTCCAGCTTGCGCAGGGTGACGTCGCCGTCGATGGCGTAATCGAGGGCCGCGCGGTCCAGCGGCGGCGTTTCCTGCGCCACGTAAGCGACGCGCCATTTGGCCGGGAAGTCGATTTCGCCCTGGTCCGGGTGCAGCTCGCCGCGCATCATCGCGAACAGGCTCGATTTGCCGGCGCCATTGGCGCCGATCAGGCCAATCTTGTCGCCCGGGTTCAGTGTGACATCGACTTGTTCCAACAGCGGCTTGGTGCCGCGCATCAGACTTACTTGTATAAAGCGGATCATCTTGTTCTTCTACGTTTGAACCCCGGCTAACCGGGGTCGTACCCCGTACGGGGTACGACCCCACGCGGGCGGGGTACGGGTTTGGTTTACAGTTTGAGCTGGTCGGCGGTCAGCAGGAAGACCATGTCGTCGCCGGCGCTGGTGGTGAGCCACGTCAGGCCCAGGTGGCCGAAGGCCGCTTCGGCGAATTCACGTTCGTTGCCGATTTCGACGATCAGGATGCCATCGTCGGTCAGGCGTTCGGCGGCGCCGGCCACGATCTTGCGCACCAGGTCCATGCCGTCGCTGCCGCCGTCGAGGGCGATTTGCGGTTCGGCCAGGTATTCCTTCGGCAGCTTGGACATCGAGCCCGAATTGACGTACGGCGGATTGGTGATAATCAGGTCGTACTTCTTATCCGGCACATTGGTGTACAGGTCCGACTGGATCAGCGTCAAACGGTCTTCCAGCTTGTAAGTGGCGACGTTTTTCTTCGCCACTTCCAGCGCGTCGGCCGAAATATCGACCGCGTCGACTTGGGCGTCGGGGAAGGCGTCGGCCAGCATGATGGCCAGGCAGCCGGAGCCCGTGCACAGTTCCAAGATGTTGGCGATGTTGTCCGGCTGGTTGACCCACGGCGCGAAGTAGTCGGGGATCAGTTCCGCGATGAAGGAGCGCGGCACGATGGTGCGCTCGTCGACGTAGAAGCTGTAAGTGCCCAGCCACGCCTCGTTGGTGATGTAGGCGGCCGGCACGCGGTCGACGGTGCGGCGGTCGATCACCGCCAGCACCGACGCGACTTCCTCTGGCAGCAGGCGCGCGTCCAGGAACGGTTCCAGCTTGTCCAGCGGGAGCTTGAGCGTATGCAGGATCAGGTAGGCCGCTTCGTCGAAGGCCTCGACGCTGCCGTGGCCGAAAAACAGCTGGGCGGCGTTGAAGCGGGTGACGGCGTAGCGCAACAGGTCGCGCGGCGTGGTGAAAGGAGTCGTGTTCATGGTTATCTCGGTATAACGGTAATCGGTTCGCGCACGCCGCGCGGGCAGCCGGCCGGTGAATCAGGCCAGCAGGTTTTCCAGTGTACGGCGATAGATATTCTTCAGCGGATCGACAAAACGCAGCTCGATATGCTCGTCGATCTTGTGGATACTTGCGTTGGGAGGCCCGAATTCTATCACTTGGGGGCAGATCTGAGCGATAAAGCGTCCATCCGAGGTGCCGCCGGTGGTCGACAGTTCGGTGTCCACGCCGGTTTCCGACTTGATCGCAGCCGACAACGCGTCGCTCAGGGTGCCGCGCGGGGTCAGGAACGGCAGGCCGCTCAGCGCCCATTTCAGGTCGTAGTGCAGATCGTGCTTGTCGAGGATCGCGTGCACGCGGCGCTTCAGTTCCTCGTGGGTGCTGGCGGTCGAGAAGCGGAAGTTGAAGTCGATGACCATTTCGCCGGGGATGACGTTGTTGGCGCCCGTGCCTCCGTTGATGTTGGACATTTGCCAGGACGTCGGCAGATAGTATTCGTTACCGTTGTCCCAGACCTCGGCCACCAGCTCGGCCAGCGCCGGCGCGGCCAGGTGGATTGGATTCTTGGCCAGCTGCGGGTAGGCGATGTGGCCTTGCACGCCTTTGATCGTCAATTTGCCCGACAGCGAACCACGGCGGCCGTTCTTGATCACGTCGCCCAGGGTTTCATCGGAGGTCGGCTCGCCGACGATGCAGTAGTCCAGCGTTTCGCCGCGTTCCTTGAGCATATTGCAGACGATGACCGTGCCGTCGGTGGCCGGGCCTTCCTCGTCGCTGGTGATCAGGAAGGCGATCGAGCCTTTGTGGTCGGCGTGGGCGGCGACGAACTCCTCGCAGGCGACGACGAAGGCGGCGATCGAGGTTTTCATGTCCGCCGCGCCGCGTCCATACAGCTTGCCGTCGCGGTGGGTCGGGGTGAAGGGCTGCGAGCGCCATTGCTCGACCGGGCCTGTCGGCACCACGTCGGTGTGGCCGGCGAATACCAGCAGCGGCGCGGTCGTGCCCTTGCGCGCCCACAGATTGGTCACGCCGTTCGATTCGATCACCTCGCAGACAAAACCCAGCGGCGACAGCAGGTCGATCAGGTGCTGCTGGCAGCCCTTGTCGTCAGGGGTGACAGAGGAGAGGGCGATCAGTTTTTCGGTCAGCGCCAGGGTCTTGGAAGGTGTCATGGTCAAGGTAAGGTGAAGATCAGAGATTGAAAATTTGTTTGTACTGGGCGTCGGAGAAGCTGACGGCGAAGGTGCCGTCCTTGTCGAGTACCGGGCGCTTGATCACGGAGGGGTTCTCCAGCATCAGCGCGATGGCCGATTCGTCATCGACGATGGACGCCTTGCGCTCGTCGGACAGGGCGCGCCAAGTGGTGCCTTTTTTATTCACCAGCACATCGCGCGACAGGTGTTTGAGCCAGCCGGCGACGATTTCGCGGGTCAGTCCCTGCTTCTTGAAGTCGTGGAAGGTGAACTCCTGCTGCTGGTCGGCCAGCCATACGCGGGCTTTTTTGACGGTGTCGCAGTTGGGGATGCCGTAAAGGGTGGTTTTCATGTGCGTGCGGTGTCGGGCGAAAGGCCGACAGAATACCATGGGGCGCAGGAGGAGGGTACGCGCTGGGGCCATGCGCACGGCACGCTGGTATAACAATTTGATATTGCTACTTATCGAATTGGCATTGGTAGTCCCCTAATCCGCTGCCTACTATGGATCGGTTGTCGTACAACTACCAGGAGCCGTGGGATGGAATTGCCGAACAAGCCGACCAAAGAACAGATCCGTCAGTATATGAGCGAGCGATTGACGCAACAGTGCTCGCCGCCGTCGACCGGGGATATCCGCCGGCAGCTTGGTTGGGGTTTGGTGCCGTCCACCGAGGAGGATCGTCCGCCATCGGACCCCAGGCCGCTCCGCTGACCGGAGCATCCCGGTCAGGTATTGAGCGTGAACTCGGTGAAGGACGCTTCGTCGGGAGGCGTCTTGGCCTCCGGTTCGGCCTTGGCGGCTTTGCTGTCGGGGCCATTATTCAATAGCCACAGCAGGTTGGTGGCGGAATCGGCGTTGGCCAGCGCCTCCTCCTGGCTGATCGAACCATCCTGCACCAGCTTTAGCAAGGCCAGTTCGAACGACTGCGAGCCAGGCGACAGGCTTTTCTCCATCGCTTCCTTGATCTGGCCGATGTCGCCTTTTTCGATCAGGTCCGAGATGTAGCGGGTATTGACCATCACTTCCACCGCCGCCGTGCGCGTGCCGCCGTTGATCGAGCGGACCAGCCGCTGCGAGACGATCGCCTTGACCGTCGAGGACAGGTCCTGCAGCAGCGCCGCGCGGTTCTCGATCGGGTAGAAACTGATAATACGGTTTAGCGCGTTATAGCTGTTGTTGGCGTGCAGGGTGGCCAGCACCAGGTGGCCCGACTGCGCGTAGGCCAGCGCCGCCGCCATGGTCTCCTTGTCGCGGATCTCGCCGATCAGGATGCAGTCAGGCGCCTGGCGCATCGAATTGCGCAGCGCCGTGGCGAAATCCTTGGCGTCGCTGCCGATCTCGCGCTGGTTGACGATCGACTTTTTATTCTTGAACAGGTACTCGATCGGGTCTTCCAGGGTCAGGATGTGGCCCGAGCGCAGCTCGTTGCGGTAGTCCAGCATCGAGGCGATGGTGGTCGACTTGCCGGAGCCGGTCGAGCCGACCAGCAGCAGCAGGCCGCGCTTTTCCATGATCAGGTCCGACAGCACCGGCGGCAGCCCCAGATCGGCCAATACGGGGATCGAGGCGGGGACGAAGCGGAACACGGCGGAGATGGTGCCGCGCTGCTTGAAGGCGGACAGGCGGAAGCGGCCCAGGTTCGCCACCGACACGCCCATATTGAGCTCATTGGTGGCGGCCAGTTCTTCCATCTGCGCCGGGGAGGCGATTTCGGCCAGCATGGACTCGATGTTGCCCGGTTCGAGCTTCTGCTGGTTGATGGGAATGAGGTTGCCGTTGATTTTGATGTGCACCGGCGAATTCACCGCGAAGAACATGTCCGACGCGTTTTTTTCCTTCATCAGCTGGAACAGGCGATCCATGGCCATGATGCGCTCCTTAAAAACGTAGGGCGGATTAGCGTAGCGTAATCGGCCATGAGCCGCCGACGGTACTTGACGGATTACGCTACGCTAATCCGCCCTACGTGGATCAACATTGGACTTGCTGTTACTGGTTAGATACCGCGCAGCAGTTCGTTGATGCCGGTCTTGGCGCGGGTTTTGGCGTCCACGCGCTTGACGATGACGGCGCAGTACAGCGAGTATTTGCCGTCTTCCGATGGCAGGTTGCCCGAGACGACCACCGAACCGGCCGGCACGCGGCCGTAGGTCACTTCGCCGGTGGCGCGGTCGTAGATCTTGGTCGACTGGCCGATGTACACGCCCATCGAGATCACCGAGTTCTCTTCGACGATCACGCCTTCGACGATTTCCGAACGGGCGCCGATGAAGCAGTTGTCTTCGATGATGGTCGGATTGGCTTGCATCGGTTCCAGCACGCCGCCGATGCCGACGCCGCCGGACAGGTGGACGTTCTTGCCGATTTGCGCGCACGAACCGACGGTGGCCCAGGTGTCGACCATCGCGCCTTCATCGACGTAGGCGCCGATGTTGACGTAGGAAGGCATCAGCACCACGTTCTTGGCGATGAAGGAGCCGCGGCGCGCGACGGCAGGCGGCACCACGCGGAAGCCGCCCTTGGCGAAATCTTCAGGCGTGTAGTTGGCGAACTTGGTCGGGACCTTGTCGTAGAACTGCATGGTGCCGTCGGACGGCAGGACCACGTTGTTCTCAAGGCGGAAGGACAGCAGCACGGCTTTCTTGACCCACTGGTTGACAACCCAGTCGCCGCTGGTTTTTTCGGCCACGCGGATGGTGCCGGCGTCGAGGCCCGCGATCACGTGCGAGACGGCGTCACGCAGTTCGGCGGCGCCGTTGGCCGGGTTGATATTGGCGCGGTCTTCCCATGCCTGGTCGATGATTTGCTGGAGTTGTTGGGTCATGATTTGCTCAATTATGTGGTGATTATTTGTTGATGGACTTGCAGAATTGGACGATGCGCTGGGCGGCTTCCAGACCTTCCTCCGTCTCGGCGACGAGCGCCATGCGGATGCGGTTGCGGCCCGGATTGGCGCCATGCGCGTCGCGCGCCAGATAGCTGCCCGGCAGTACCGTGACATTATATTCGGCGTACAGGCGCTGCGCGAATTCGGTGTCCGACAGGCCGGTGCGGCTGACGTCCGCCCACAGGTAGAAGCCGGCGTCCGGCAGTTCCACCGTCAGCACCTCTTGCAGCAGCGGCGTGATGGCGTTGAATTTCGCGCGGTATTTTTCGCGGTTCTGTTCGACGTGGGTTTCGTCGTTCCAGGCCGCGACCGAGGCAGCTTGCACGGAAGGGCTCATGGCTCCGCCGTGATAGGTGCGGTACAACAGGAATTTTTTGAGCACCTCGGCGTCGCCGGCCACAAAGCCCGAGCGCATGCCCGGCACGTTGGAGCGCTTCGACAGGCTGCTGAACACCACCAGGCGCGCATATGGCTTCTCGACCGTCGACAGGCCCAGCGTGTGGGCCGCTTCCAGCGCGCCCAAGGGCGCCTGGTCGCCGTGGAAGATCTCGGAGTAGCACTCGTCGGCGGCGATGATGAAGTTATAGCGCTCGGACAGGGCGAACAGGTTCTCCCAGTCGGTCAGCGTCAGCACGGCGCCGGTCGGATTACCCGGGGAGCACAGGAACAGCAGCGAGACGCGTTCCCAGACCGAGGTCGGGATGCTGTCGTAGTCGCAGCCGAAATTGCGGGCCGGGTCGGAGTTGACGAAGTAAGGCTCGGCGCCGGCCAGGTAGGCGGCGCCTTCGTAGATCTGGTAAAACGGGTTGGGACATACCACCAGCGACTTGGCCGCGGGATCGATCACCGTCTGGGCCAGCGCGAACAGCGCCTCGCGCGAGCCGTTCACCGGCAGCACCTGGGTGGCCGGATTGAGCGCCGGCAGGCCGTAGCGGCGCTCCAGCCAGCCGGCGATGGCGCCACGCAGCGCTTCCGAGCCGACGGTGGTCGGGTAGTTGGCCAGGCCGTCGATGTTGTCGATCAGCGCCTGCTGGATGAATGCCGGCGTAGGATGTTTGGGTTCGCCCATGCCAAGGCTGATCGCCTTGTGGCTTGGGCTGGCGCTTACCTGCGCAAACAACTGGCGCAGCTTTTCGAACGGATAGGGTTGCAGCTTTTCGAGATGTGGATTCACGTGGCGGACCGGATGCGGATCGTTGAAAAAGGAACGGCGTAGGTCAGGCATTATAGCGCCTATGGCGTATAGGGGGCATTCGCCGTCTGGACGCTTTGTCATGAATGCTAAACCGCTAACATGGCGGGATTGATAATCATGCGATACTCGGCGCATATTTGGCAAGTTAGAGGATGAATCATGGAGCTATCGGCGGTGGAGCGGGACGAGATGGCGCTCGGCACGGGCGTCAGCAGGCGCGTGATGGCCGCGAGGCTGATCACGGGATTGCTACAGGGCGTGCTGCTGTATTGGCTATACCGCGCCGGCAAGGATGGCGTGTGGCCGGCCACGGCGCCGTATTTGGCAGTGCCGTTGATGATGCTGGCGCTGTTCCTGCCGGTGCTGCTGGTGTCCAGCATCGGCCATATGCCCGCCCGTAAGACTGCAGCCTGGCTGGCGACGGCGTCGCTGGTCATTCTGGCGATGGCGCTGCATGACGCCTGGCGGGGGCACCACGGTTACCCGATCTTCGACAATTGGGCGGAGCGGCGCGTCTATTCACCGTCGCAGATCCTGGCGCTTTGCAGCGTTCCGTTCTTCTTCATCGCCCAGTCCCTGGTGCTGTCCGGCGTCCATGACCGGCGCCGGGTGGCCAGCTACGGCACCTATTTCGAAATCGCGTGGAAGCTCGGTGTGCAGCTGCTGTTTTCGGCGTTCTTCGTCGGCGCGCTGTTCATGGTGCTGTTCATGGGGAGTGCACTGTTCAAACTGATCAAGCTGAACTTCCTGGAAGAGCTGCTCAGGGAAGCATGGTTCAATGTGCCGGTGGTCTTCACCGCTTTTTCCTGCGCCATGCATATCACCGACGTGCGGCCGGCCATCGTGCGCGGCATCCGCACGCTGTTGCTGGTGCTGATGTCGTGGATCTTGCCGGTGGCGGCGATCATCGTGACCGGTTTCCTATGCAGCCTGCCGTTCACCGGCCTGCAGGCGCTGTGGGAGACGCGGCACGCCACGTCCGTGCTCCTGGCGGCGGTGGTGGTGCTGGTGGTGCTGATCAACGCCGCGTTCCAGAACGGCGAGGCGGTGGCCGGCGTCCAGACGATTGTGCGACTGAGCACCCGCGCCTCCTGCATCCTGATCTTTCCGCTGACCGCGATCGGCATCTACGCGCTCGGGCTGCGGGTGGCGCAGTACGGCTGGACCACCGACCGCATCATCGCGGCCGCCTGTCTGCTGGTGGCCAGCTGCTACGCGATCGGCTACGCGTGGGCGGCGTATCAATACGACACCTGGCTACGTCCCCTCGCTCCGGTCAACGTCACGGCCGCATTCTTGGTGATCGCGGTGATGCTGGCGCTGTTTACGCCGATCGCCGACCCCGCGCGCATCTCGGTCAATAGCCAGATGGCGCGGCTGGAAAGCGGCAAGACCGCGCCCGGCCAGTTCGATTTCCGCTATTTGCGGTTCGAGGGAGGGCGTTATGGCAGGGAAGCCCTGGAGCGACTCAAGCAGCGGTCGGGCGGATCCGATGCGGCAATGGTGCGCGCGGAGGCGGCGCGGGTGCTGGCATTTGCAGACCATGAGCGTTGGTCATCATTGAAGCCCCCGGGCGTGACAATCGACGTCGAGGGCCAGGTCACAGCATGGCCCGCAGGCGCCAAGCTGCCGGCGAGCTTTGTGTCACAAAAATGGCAGGACGTCGCCGACGAGCGCAAGCCGGATTGCCTGGGTAGCAAAAACAGCAAATGCGATGGCTTTGTGATCGACCTCACCGGCGACGGCCTCGATGACGTCCTGCTGATCAACAGCAGCAGCGGGAACAACGCGCTAATGGCTCAGGATGCCGAAGGAAAATGGGGATCGGTAGGTTCCATCAGCTACAAAATCTCGCGCTGCCAGCCGCTGATTGAAAAGCTCAAGAGCGGTGACTTCAGGGTGATCGCACCCAAAATGCGTGAACTCGAAATTGGTGGCCAGCGGGTGGGAGTGAACATGGAGCCGGTGCTGCCCGACGGTGGCTGCAGACCAGTTAAATAGTCTGCCAAGCGCCCTACGGTTGGTGCCACACCTGCTGCGCCACCCGCATCATATTGCGACCCATGACCAGCGCGGTCTCCTGGTCGCTCATGCCGATTTTGCGCAGGGCGGCGGCCAGTTCGCGCCAGACTTCCGGCGGCGTGAAGGCCGGCGGTTTGTCGGCGCGGTAGCCGGCCGACGCCGGCCACCAGTGGCCCGGGTCGAAATCGCCCGGCGGCGTGTCGTCCAGGCCCGGCTGCTGGAAGCAGATATCGAGGCCGATGCCGACGTGCTGCACGCCCACCAGGTCCGCGATATAGGCGACGTGCCGCGCGACGTCGTCCGCGCCCGGCTTGTCGACGCCGACGAACCACGACAAACCCGATACGCAGACCACGCCGTTGGTGTCGGCGCAGGCGCGGATTTGTTCGTCGGTGACGTTGCGTCCATGCGGGACCAGGGCGTATGCATTGGTATGGCTGAAAATCACAGGCTTGGACGACGCGGCCATGATATCCAGGCTGCACATGCGGCCCGTGTGGGAGCAGTCCATCAAAATGCCGGCGTCGTTGATGGCGGCCACCATGCTGTGTCCAAGCGGCGTCAGGCCGCGCGGCAGGTCGTGGCAGCCGTCTGCCACGCTGTTATTGCGGTTGTAGGCCAGGTGGATCTGGCGCACGCCAAGCTCCGCATAGAGGGCCACCATCTCCGGCTGGTCGAGCAGCGGCATGGCGCCTTCCAGGTCGAAGGTGATGGCCATGCGGCCGTCGGCGGCGGCCTTGATGATGTCGTCCACGCTGGAGACCAGCGTATAGCGTTCGGGTTCGGCGGCGATGGTGGCGCGGTAGCCGGCGATCACGGACATGACCTGCGACACCGGATTCATATCGGCGCCCACGTTCAGCGAGACGTAGTTCACGCCGGCCGCGTGCAGCTTGCGCACGGGCGTGAAGTCGGCGTGCGGGTGCTGCGGAAGGCAAACGTGGGCGTCCCAGTTGATCATGGCGGTTTCTTTGTCGAAAAGGCCACTCTACCCGACAATGGCGTGCCATGCCAAGGGATGGCGCTCCCGCATGCTTTATACTGTCGGCCAATTCACACGCTTACTTCATAGGCCAACATGTCATTTGCTTCGCTGGGCCTTGCTCCCTCCCTGATCAACGCTGTCACCGAAATCGGCTATCTGGAGCCGACGGCGATCCAGAGCGCCGCCATTCCCGCCATTTTGCGCGGCGAGGATGTACTGGGCGCGGCGCAGACGGGTTCCGGCAAGACCGCCGCCTTCGCGCTCCCGCTGCTGCAGGCGTTGCTGGACAATCGCAGCGGTCCGCGCCAGCTGCATGGCCTGATCCTGGTGCCGACCCGCGAGCTGGCGGCGCAGGTGGGCGAATCGGTGCGCAAGCTGGCGTCGCACCTGTCGATGCAGGTCAAGGTGTCGATCGTGTTCGGCGGCGTGTCAATCAATCCGCAGATGATGGCATTGCGTGGCGGCGCCGACATCGTCATCGCCACCCCGGGGCGTCTGCTGGACCTGATCGACCATAATGCGCTGAAGATATCGCGCACCGCGATGCTGGTGCTGGACGAGGCGGACCGCCTGCTGGACCTGGGCTTTAGCGAAGAACTGAGCCGGATACTGGAGCTGCTGCCCAAGCAGCGCCAGAACCTGTTCTTCTCGGCGACGTTCCCGCCGGCGGTGCAGGCGCTGGCCGACAGCATGCTGCAGCAGCCGACCCGGATCGAGGTGCTGTCCGAGCCGCTGAGCAAACCCGATATCGACCAGCGCGCGATCATGGTCGACGTGCCGCGCCGCACCATGCTGCTCAAGCATCTGATCCAGGAGCAAAAGTGGAGCAGGGTGCTGGTGTTTGTCGCCACCAAGTACGCCGCGGAGCATGTGGCCGACAAGTTGAATCGCAACGGCATCCGGGCCGGGGCCTTCCATGGAGAATTCAGCCAGGGCGCGCGCACCGAGGTGCTGGGCGATTTCAAGGCCAGCCGCCTGCAGGTGCTGGTGGCGACCGACGTCGCCGCGCGCGGCATCGACATCGCGCGCCTGCCGGCAGTGGTCAATTACGATTTGCCGCGTTCCGCCGTCGACTATACCCACCGCATCGGCCGCACCGGCCGCGCCGGCGAGAGCGGCGTGGCGATCAGCTTCGTCAGCGCCGAGACGGAACAGCATTTCCGGCTGATCGAGAAGCGCCAGGATATTTTGCTGCCGCGCGAGCGCATCGCCGGTTTCGAGCCGGTGGAGACGCTGCCGCCGCCAGCGGCCGATTCGGTCACCGATACCGTCAACGGCGGCATCAAGGGCAAGCGCAAGAGCAAGAAGGACAAGCTGCGCGAAGCGGCAGCCCGTGAAGGTGGCGAAACCGCCGAAGAATAATCCGTTCGAAAATCGCCTAACCGCCTGTGCGTTTGGGGTTGTGGCCCTGTTTTTTCAGCGCTTCCATCACCAGATCGCAGTGATCGCCCTGGATCTCGATCACGCCGTCCTTGACGGTGCCGCCGGAGCCGCAGGCGCCGCGCAGCTGTTTTCCTACCAATGCCAGCGCCATAGCGTCGAGCGCCAATCCCTTGACCAGGGTGACGGTCTTGCCGCCACGGCCCTTGGATTCACGCGATACCTTGACGTTGCCGTCGCCCGCAGGCTTGGCCTTGGCGGCCGTTTTGCAGACGCAATCGGCAAGCGGTTTGCCGCAATCCGGACAGATGCGGCCCGTCTCTGTCGAATAAACGAGGCGGGTGCTCATGGCTTGTCCTCCAGCAGTCGCGGCATCAGGATGTTGAAGAAGCGTTTTTGGTCGGACGCCAGGCAGACCGCCGCATTCGGCTTGCCCGCTTCCTCGCGGGTGTAGCCGTCGTCGCTGACGACGATGCGCAGCGGCGTGGTGGGGCAGGTGGCGGGATCGATCAGCCACGTCACGGGCACCACGTCGAACAACGACGGCATGTTGCTCGACCATGGCTGGTAGGCGTCGATCCACTGGTGGTACATCAGCGCCAGCGCGTCGGTGACGGGCGAGCCGTGGCCGAGCAGGGCGTTGCGCTCGACTTCATCGAGGCGTATCTGGGTCGAGTCGAGCGGCATCATCACGATCGGCACGCCGGACGTGAACAGCTTTTGCGCGCCGCCGATATCGGAGGCGATGTTGTACTCCTTGTCCGCAGGCCGCGATGGCACGTACTGCGATTTGCGGTAGCCGGCGCGCACCGAGCCGCCCATCATCGCCACCTGTTTCAGCTTGCCGAAGGTGGCGGGGTCGCGCTCGATCGCGGCGCCAACGTTGGTCAGCGGCCCCAGGGCCAGCAGCGTGATTTGGCCCGGTTGGCGTTTGATCTGGTCCAACAGGAAGTCCACCGCCGGCACCTTGGCCGGCAGCTTGCCGCGCCGGGCGTAGCGCGCCTGCGTGAACGGCTGCGGATTGCCTGTGCTGGCGATGCCCTGTGCGACGGGGATGCCGCTGTGGCCCGTCTCGCGCAGCATGCGCTCCAGCAGTTGCGCGCGCAGCGCGGTGTCGCCCCAGGCGGTGGTGATGCCGACGATTTCGATCTCCGCGCTTTGCAGCAGCAGCGCCAACGCGAAGGTATCGTCGATGTCGTCGCCGATGTCCATATCGACGACGACCTTGATTTTTTCGGCGGAATGGGCCGGTGGCGCCAGCATGGCGCAAGACAGCGCGAGTATTGAGAGCAGGCCGCGCAGCGGCCGGGATAGTGAGTAAGTCATTCGTCGTTAAATTTTATTGGTGACCAGGTCGATGCGGCGTTTGATGCGCTGCGCTTCGGCGGCGTCGCCGGCTTGTTCGGCGCGCATGGCTTGCACGCCGAGCCACGCCAGCAGCGGCCGGCGCCAGCCTTGCGCCGAGGCGGTTTCCACGGCGTCGGCCAGCAGCGTCGGCGTGGCCTTGTTCGCGCGCAGCAGCACGCCGGAGGCGACCAGTTTCGATAGCGGGTCCGCGATCGCCTGCGCGGCGCCTACGGCGGCCGTGTCGCTGGTCGCCGCGGCAGCCGGCTGGTGCTGCGCGGGCAGCAGCGCCGCATCGGCGGCGGTGGCGCGGCCGGACAGATAGGCCGCATAGGCGCGGTCGGCGGGGCTGGCGTCCGCCGCCAGCTTGTCGAAGCCGGCGCAGTCCTCGAACACCAGCGATGCCACGCGGGCCGCGCAGCGTATCAATTCGGCGCGGATGATCAGATCGACCTTGCCGGTGCTGCCCAGCGCGTCGCGGGCGCGTTTGTATTCGGCTTCCTCCACGCGGGCGTTGCCGGTCATGTAGGCGGCAGTGGAGCGCTCTATCGAGCTTTGGGCGTTCATCTGCCAATCCGGCACCGGCGGGTTGTTGCCGCAGGCGGTCAGCGCGATCAGCAGAGCGGCGGAGATCAGTGGGGTGCTTGTCTTCATGGCAGTTTGATCTCCGTATCGCGCTTGAACGGCCATTTTTTGTTGATCTCGTTAACCAGTTGTTCGACCCGACGCAGGCTGCTTTCCACCTCGGCGCGCAGCGTGCCCAGATCGGCGGTGGCCTCCTTGGCGTTGGCGCCGACGGCTTGCGCCTCCACCAGCACCGCGTCCATTTTTTTGAGGCTATTGCGGGCGTCGGCCAGCAGCCCATTCAACTGGACGATGGTGGCCTGCGCATCGGTCACCACGCCCTGTGGCCCGAAGACCTGGGTGTCGGCGTGGCCGATCAGGCTATCGGCCTTGGTCGCCAGCGCGTTGACGGTGACCAGCAGCTTGTTGGCGCGCTCGGTCAATTGCTGCGCGTTTTTGTCGTCGCCGGCGATCAGTCCCATCGCGCCCGATGGTCCGTTCAGTTTTCCGGTCACTCCCTGGATGTTGGCCAGGCTGGCCGCCAGCGCGGAATTTTCCGCCGTCAGCGTGTTGAGGTTTTCCAGCAGATCACGCGCCGTAGCCAGCAGGCGCGGGATCTCGGCGCCCGGATCGCCCACCAGCAGCGAGCGCGCTGCCCCTTCCTCCAGCGGCGGGTCGGTTGGAATGCCAGTGAAGGCGCGCAGCTTGGCGCCGCCCACCAGCCCGCGCTCCAGGGTGAAGATGCTGGACTTGCGCAGCCAGTGCGCGTCGTCGCGCGGCACGTCGACGACGATGCGGGCCTTGCCTTCCTTGCTCAATTCGATGCGGCGCACGCGCCCGATCGGGAAGCCGGCGAAGGTGACGTCCATACCGACGACCACGCCCTCGGAGTCGTCCGCCTCCAGGAACAGCGTCTGCGTCGACTCGAAGGCGCCGCGCGCGTAGAGCAGATATACCGCCGCGCCGGCGACCAGCAGCACCATGATCACCAGCAGCACGGCGGCTTTGAATTCGGCATTGCGCACCGGCGGGGCGGTGTGGGTCGTTTGGGTCGGTTGTTCAGTCATGGTTTTCGAGGCTATCGCCGCTAGTAGTAGTTGCCCATCAGTGAGGCCACTTCGATGAGGAGGATCATGGCGAACAGCCGCACCATGTCCGACAGGCCGTGCGTGACCTTGACGCGGTAATTGCCGCCGAAGTAGAACGAGGACGCCATCGGAATCAGGCCGACGGCAAAGCTGAAGAACACGACCTTCAGCACCAGTATCAGCGTGACGGCGGGGTTGAATACCTGGCCAACCACACGCGTGTAACCCGTCAGCGCCCATGGCGTGAAGCCGTACAAGGTCAGGTAGGCCAGGATCAGGGTCAGCACGCAGCTGACGGCTGCGAGCATCCAGACGGCGAAGACGCCGGCGGCCACGCGCGGGAAAAATTCGCTGTGCAGCTCCTGCACGGTGGCGACGGTGCCGGCGCCGCGTCCTTGCGAGAACTCCAGGCCGGCCGGCAAGGTGGTGCGCAGGGCGACGAAGGCGGCGGCGGTCAATGGAATCAGCTCCAGCACCAGCACGCGCACCACCATCTCCAGCGCGAAGCGCGACAGGCCGTAGCTTTGCGAGGTGACCACCACGATACGGATCAGCACCAGGCTGACCAGCGCGGACAGCACCCCGAACCAGGCCAGGTTGGGCACCGTGTCCGCGACCAGGTGGCGCGCCAGCACCGGACGGTTGGCGCGGCCGTATGTGGCCGGCGTGAACGCGACCGACAGCATCAGCACGGCGAACTGCGCCAGCCGCCACCAAGTCTGCAGCCAGTCGACCGCGCCATGGTGGAGCCGTTGCAATATGGATGGAGTCGATGCTTGAGCGTTCATGTTGGCATCTTAGCACCGGGATGGCGCGGGCAGGTGTTCGTCATCGCACCTGGCCTCCCGGGAAGCTGTCGATGATGGCGTCGGCGGCGGCGCGCACGCGCGCGCTGCGACTCAGATCGCTGTGCATCACCAGCCAGACGTCGTAGTGGTCGACCCGGTCCGGCCAGATGCGCGTGAGAAGAGGATCGCCGTCGGCCATGTGGCAGGGCAGTTCGGTCACGCCCATGCCTTTTCGCGCCGCCTCCAGCAGCATCAAGCCGCTATTGACTTCGATCGCCACCCGGGCGTTGGCGACCGGCTCCAGGCAGATTTTCTCCCGGTGGCGCGGCGCCACCGCGCTCTGATAGATCACGATGTCGTGTCCCGCCAGGCCATTGCCGGGTGTCGGCATGCCGCGCTCCTTCAGGTACTCCGGCGTGGCGTACAAGCCCATGGTGCGTTTGGTCAGGTGGCGCGAAATCAGGTCCGGGCTCGTTGGCTTGAGAGTACGCACGGCCAGGTCGGCCTCGCGGCGCGTCAGGCTGGTGATTTCGGTGCCGGTGCTTAGGACGATGCGGATTTCCGGGTGCGTCACGTGCAGGCTGCGCATGGCGTCGATGACGAAATGGCTCGCCATCGTGTCCGAGGTAGTGACGCGCACGACGCCGGAGAGGCGGTTGTCGATGCCCTGCATTTCGCGCTGAAAGCGCAGCGCCGCCTGTTCCATCGATTCGGCGGCGGTGACGGCCAGTTCGCCGGCCGGCGTGGCCATGTAGCCGGACGGCGTGCGCAGGAACAAGCGCGCGCCCAGCGAATCCTCCAGCGCGTTGAGGCGCCGGCCGACCGTGGCCTGGTCGATATTAAGCTCGCCGGCGGCAGCGCGCAGCGTTCCTTTGCGGTAGATGGCGAGGAAAATCCTGGCGTTGTCCCAGTCCATGGCTAGTCGGCTCGTAATTTGGAATGCATTTTTGCATCAAAGTGCTGATGTTATGCGTATTTACCGCATCACGCAAGCGGCCTAAGATGGAACGGATCTTTTTGAAGGACGCTCCATGACACTCCAATCCACCACCGGGACGGCCGTTTCGGCGCCCATCCGACAGGTTCCGCCGCTGCTGATGCTGATGACGCTCGCCATCGGCTTCGTGATGGCGATGATCGACGTCACCGCCGTCAACACCGCTTTATCCGACATCTCCGTGAGCCTGCAGGTACCGCTCACCGGGCTGGTATGGGTGGTGGACGGCTACACGCTGACCTTCGCCGCGCTGTTGCTGGCCGGCGGCGCGCTGGCCGACCGCTTCGGCCCCAAGAACGTCTATCAGGGCGGCTTGAGCGTGTTCATACTCGGATCGGTGGCGTGCGCGCTGGCGCCCAGCGGCAACGCGCTGATCGCCGCGCGGCTGCTGCAGGGCGCCGGCGCCGCGTTGTTCATGCCCAGCTCCTTAAGCCTGCTGACGCATGCCTACGAGGACCAGGGAACACGCGCGCGCATGCTGGGCACCTGGTCGGCCATCGTCGGATGCTCGGCGACCGCAGGTCCGCTGGTCGGCGGTCTGCTGGTGCACGAATTCGGATGGCGCAGCGTGTTCTGGGTGAACGTGCCGATCGGCCTGGCCGGCATCGTGCTGACGCAGATGCTGGCGCCGGCCACGCCGCCGCATCGGCGCGCGTTGTCGATGTTGAGCCACGCGCTGGGCGTGGCGGCGCTGGCGGCGTTGAGTTTTGTGCTGATCGAGGGGCCGGTGCTGGGCTGGATGTCGGCGGCGGTGCTGGCGGCAGCTTTCGCCGCCGTGGTCTGCGGCGTGCTGCTGGTGGGGCGCGAGCGCACCGGGGCGCATCCGCTGCTGCCGCGCGCCTTGTTCGAAACGCCGGCTTTTGCGGCGGCCAATGGTGTCGGGTTCCTGATTAATTTCGCGGTCTTCGGGCAGCTGTTCCTGCTTAGCCTTTATATCCAGCAGGGCGGCGCGGATGCGCTGGATACGGGATTGAAGCTGATACCCATGATGGGGGCTTTCGCCGTCGGTAATTTGACTTCGGGTGCGATTGTGGCAAGGGTGGGGACACGGCCGCCGATGTTGTATGGGCTGATGGTGGGGTTGGGGGCGGCGATCGTGATGTTGACCGGGCTGTCGCCGCAGACGCCTTACTGGTTGCTGGTGATGGGGACTATCGTGATGAACGTCGCCATCGGCATCGCGATTCCGGGGATGACGGCCACGGTGATGCTGGTGGCGGGCAAGGCGCATGCCAACAGCGCCGCAGCGGCGCTGAACGCCAATCGCCAGATCGGCGCGCTGGTCGGCGTGGCGATGATGGGTACCGTGTTGCATGTGACGGGGGATTGGGCGTGGCGCTTGCCGATGGCGTTCGGGCTGGTGTCGTGCGCGTACGCGGGTGCCCTGGCCTTGGTGTATTTTTATGTGAAGCCGTTGATTTCCCGTGGAGACACGTAGGGCGGATTAGGCGGAACGCCGTAATCCGCCAATGCGTGTGCCGTCGAGACGCATGCATGGCGGATTACGCTTCGCTAATCCGCCCTACGTGTTTTCATTGCGGATCAGAGACCGTTGTGGATCAGGCTTCGCGGGTCTTGCGCCACTCGATCATTTCGGCGATCGTCAAGATCGACATCGCGTGCAGTTCCGCGAAGCGTTCGATCTCGGCGCCGCGCATCATCGTGCCGTCGGGGTTCATCAACTCGCACAGCACCGCCGCCGGCTGCAGGCCCGCCATCGTGGCCAGGTCCACCGAGCCTTCTGTATGGCCTTTGCGCGCCAGTACACCACCCGGCGTCGCCCGC
This sequence comes from Oxalobacteraceae bacterium OTU3CAMAD1, assembly GCA_024123915.1. Classification (NCBI taxonomy): domain Bacteria; kingdom Pseudomonadati; phylum Pseudomonadota; class Betaproteobacteria; order Burkholderiales; family Oxalobacteraceae; species Oxalobacteraceae bacterium OTU3CAMAD1. The sequence continues at coordinate 2,747,927 of CP099650.1, forward strand.
AACGGGAACACATGACCCGGATGCACCAGATCACCCGGCCGCGCGTCGGCGGCGATGGCGGTGCGGATCGTCGTCACGCGGTCGGCCGCCGAAACACCGGTGGTGACGCCTTCGCGCGCTTCGATCGATACCGTGAACGGCGTGCCGTAACGGCTGCCGTTGTCGGCGGCCATCGGCGGCAGCTCCAGCGCACGCACCTTGTCGGCGCTCAGGCACAGACAGACGATGCCGCTGCATTCGCGGATCATCAACGCCATCGATTGCACCGTGATTTTTTCAGCAGCGACGATCAGGTCCGCTTCGTTTTCGCGATCGAAATCATCGAGCAGGATCACCGGCACGCCGGCGCGCATGGCCTCGAGCGCGGCGGCGATGCGGCCCTCCAGATCGTCCGAAACCAGGGAGTAGGGGGATACATGGGATACTTGGTCAAACATGGTGGAACGCTCCTCGCAATAGCGAAAAACGCAACAGGGCAAGCGAATACGCGCGGCTCGCCACACCGATCGCTCGGGCGGAGGGCCGCGTCACCGCACATCTTCTTTCATCCGGACTATACCGTCGGCTCTGGAGTCGCACCAGATCTGCTGACCCGCCTCAAAACGACTGAAGCGGCGCTCGCGGGCTTGACCATCGCTGGCCTTACCGCCGGTGGGGAATCGCACCCCGCCCCGAAGACGTAAGTTAGCGCCTGCCGGTCGGCAGGCGAACAAGGATTCTAGCCCAAATTAAGATTTTCAGTGTAAGGTAGCTTTTTCCGATTTTTATACTGTCTGCCGAATGAAATTGATTAAATTGCGGGTGCTGTCCGGGGCGTTGCTGTTGTCGTTTTCCTTCCTGGCGCAAGGCCAGGGACAAGTTGAAGGCCAGGGCAAGGAGCCTTCGCTCAAACTAAGCGACGTGCTGCCGATCGGGCCCCAGGTCAAGGTTGGCAAACTGGCAAACGGCCTGACATATTATGTGCAGAAGAACGCGCGTCCCGAGAAGAAGCTGGAACTGCGGCTGGTGGTCAAAGCCGGTTCCATCCTGGAGGACGACGACCAGCAAGGGCTGGCCCACTTCACCGAACATATGGCCTTCAACGGCTCCACCAATTTCAAGCGCAACGAGCTGGTATCGTATCTGCAGTCGATCGGGGTGAAGTTCGGCGCCGACTTGAACGCCTACACCAGCTTCGACGAAACCGTCTATATCCTGCCGATACCGACCGATAAGAAGGAGATCGTCGAGCAGGGCTTCCAGGTGCTGGAGGATTGGGCCCACGGCCTGTCCTTCAACAACGCCGACATCGACAGCGAACGTGGCATCGTGCTCGAAGAACTACGCATGGGCAAGGGCGTGGACGACCGCATGAACAAGGTGGTGCTGCCGAAGGTGCTCAATGGCTCGCGCTACGCGCAGCGCATGCCGATCGGTAAAGAAGACATTATCAAGAACTTCAAGTACGACGCTATCAAGCGCTTCTACCGCGACTGGTATCGTCCGGACCTGATGGCGGTGGTGGTGGTCGGCGACATCGAGCCCGAGGCGGCGCAGAAGCTGATCGAAAAGCATTTCAGCAAGTTGAAGAACCCGGCGAACCCACGCCCGCGCGAGTACGCCAAGATCCCCGAGCGCCAGGAGTCGGAAGGCATTGTCTTCACCGACAAGGAAGTCAGCAACAACTCCGTCTACATCCGTTATCCGATCCAACCCTGGCCGGCCGGCGAAACGCTTGCCGACTACCGCCAGAAGCTGATCGAGAATTTGTACAGCTTTATCCTCAGCCAGCGTATGTACGAGTTGACGCAGCAGGCCAACCCGCCGTTCCTGCAAGGCGGCAGCGGCATGAACAAGATCGTGCGCGGCTACCGGTCGTTCGGCGCCGGCGCGGTGCTGGGCAAGGGCGGCGTGACGCCGGCCATCAATGCACTGGTGGAGGAGGACGAGCGCGCCCGCCAGTACGGCTTTACCGCCTCCGAAGTGGAACGGGCCAAGAAAGGCATCTTGCGCACCTACGAAAATCTGTACAACGAGCGTGACAAATCCGATTCCTCCGGCTACGCGGCCGAATATATCCGCCACTTCCTGGAGGATGAAACCATACCCGGTATCGCCGCCGAATACCGCTATGCGCGTGAGCTGATTCCGGAGATATCGCTGTCGGAAGTGAATGCGGCCGTCAAGGTCGCGATCCCGGACAACGAGAGCAAACTGGTGATCTATACGGGCGTCGACAAGCCTGGCGCCGCGACGCCTAAGGCTGCCGATCTGGTGGCCATCGCCAACGCGGCCGAGAAAATCAGCGTCAAGGCGCAGGAAGAGAAGGTCTACGCCAGCCAGCTGATGCCGGTCCTGCCGAAGCCGGGCACCATCGTCAAGCAGACCGCCAACGCCAAGATCGGCACCACGGAGCTTGTGTTGAGCAACGGCGTCAAGGTGGTGCTCAAGCCTACCGACTTCAATAACGACCAGGTGATGATGGCGGGCCTGCGCTACGGCGGCTGGTCGCTGTTCGACGACAAGGATGTCTTCGCGGCCCATTACGCCAGCAGCATCGTTGGTCAGATGGGCATATTGAATTACACGCCGAACGACGTGGTGAAGGTCCTGGCCGGGAAAAGCGTCAGCTCCCAGGCCAGCGTCAATTCGCTCAACGAGTCGGTGTCCGGCGGCTCCGGCAGCGACGATATCGAGTCCATGCTGCAGCTGGCCTATCTGCAGATGACGCAACCGCGCAAGGATGCCGCCATCTATAGCGCCTACGTCGATCGCCAGCGCGAACTGGCGCAGAACAATATGGCGCGGCCGGAGTCGGTGTTCTACGATACGATCACCGCGACGATCTACAACAACAGCCCGCGCGTGCTGCGCGCGGCAAAGCCGGCCGATTTCGACCAGTTGGCGCTGGACCGCGTGATGGAGATCTATAAGAGCCGTTTGTCCAGCGCGCGCGATTTCACCTTCTTCATCGTCGGCAGCTTCGACGTGGAGAAGATCAAGCCGCTGATCGCGACCTATCTGGCCAGCCTGCCGACCGGGGAGATTCCGGTGGCCTTCAAGGATGAAGGCGTGCGTCCGGTCCGGGGCGTGGTCAAGAAAGAGGTGCGCGCCGGCGCCGATCCGAAGAGCACCGTTTCCCTATCCTTCACCGGCGACGCGAAATACTCGCGCGAAGAGCGCATGCGCCTGCAGGCGCTGATCGAGGTGTTGAACATCAAACTGATCGAGGTGCTGCGCGAGAAAATGGGCGTTATCTACAGCGGCGGCATGAACGGCTCGCTGAACCGCATCCCTTACGGGAACTACTCGATCAGCGCCAATCTGCCATGCGCGCCGGAGAACGTGGACAAGGTGATCGCCGCGACGTTCGCCGAGATCGAGAAGATCAAGCAGGACGGCGCTGACGAGGCGGACCTGAACAAGGTCAAATCATCCTGGCTCAAAGGGTATCAAAAGGGCATGCGCGAGAACGGTTACTGGATAGCGTCCCTGCAGAATGCCTTCTTCAACAACAGCAATCCGGAGGATATCCTCAAGTACGAGGAGCGCGTGCAGGCGCTCAAGCCGTCGGACCTGAAGGAGGCGGCCAAGCGCTACTTCGACATGAATAATTACGTGCAGGTGGTGCTGTACCCGGAGAAGTAAGCCTGCCGCCTGTTACACTGGAGGCTCGTACCCACCCGATGTAGAGGTAAATCATGGCAAAGAAAAAGGAAGAGCTGGATCCGGAAACCCTGGAGTTGATCAACTGGTGTATCGAGGTTGAGGGTTTCCTTGTCAAAGGTGGCGCGACGGTGGCGGAGGCGCAGGATCACATCGAAGAGCAGGTGGAATGGTTCACCGACCAGTTCTACGACGGCCTGACACCGGAAGAAGCGGCCAAGGAGGCGTTGGCCTAAGCGTTTTAAAGACCCACGGCGTCGTGACAGACGACGCCCAGTTTATTCCCCTCCGGGTCGCGGAAGTAGGCGCCATAGTAGCTGTCGTGGTACTGCGGACGCAGTCCTGGAGCCCCCTCGCATTGGCCGCCATTGGCCAGTGCCGCCGCGTGGGCGCGGTCGACCGCCTCGCGCGATGGCGCCATCAGGGCGATCATCTGGCCGTTGCCGCATCCCGCCGGCTGGCCGTCGTACGGTTTGCCGATGATGAACAGCGGCCTTCCGCCTTCCGCTGGCATCCACGCCGCCCATGGCTTGACCGGATCGCTGAAGCGCAGGCGCGTGCCCAGCGTCTCCATCACCGCGCCGTAAAAGCCGAACGCGGTTTCAAAATCGTTGGTGCCGATGTAGACATGCGATAGCATTTGTTCCCCATGGATGAGTGTCGATTCGACAATTATATACGTGAAGAAACGGGCTTTCAGCGGCGCGCCAGAAGATCGCCCGGCCGTTTATGCTTTCATAGACTAAATGGCAAATAAACCGGCGTGGGGGTGTGCGATGACCAGAGAACCTCTTTTCAGGATGACCGCGACGGCCGCGTTCACCGCCGCGGTGGCGCTCGCCGTCGCGCCAATGATTGCCTGCGCCGCACCGGTGCGGCAAGACCATCCGTATATCGGCATCTGGAAAATCACGCTGCCCGACGGCTCCTGCAGCGAGACCTACCGCGTGCGCGCCGACGGCAGCACGCTGGTGTTCAGTAACGAGGAGGTGGCCGAGTCCACCTTTGTCATCGCGGACCAGCCGGACAAGCAGGGCTTCTACAAGTCGGTCGACACCCTGGTCAAGGATAACGGCAAACCCGATTGCGCCGGCCAGATCACCAAGCCGGGGCGCTCCGTCACCAACTATCTGCTGTTTCATCCCGGCGGCGACATGTTCCTGATGTGCGTGGAGCGCAGCATGGAGCGCTGCATCGGCCCCTTCGTGCGGGTCGAGGGCAGCGCCATCTAAGCCCCTACAAGCTACCCCTTAACTCCAGCGAGACGGTGCGCGGCGGCGTGACGATGGCGTACGGCAGGCCGAATGGCTTGGTCTGGCCGTCCAGTGTATGCACATACTGTTTGTCGAACAGATTATTCACCAGCAGGGCGATGCCGAATTTGCCGTTGGCGTTGTCCCAGCCCAGGCGGAAGTCGGCCTTGCTGCGCGCCTCGCCGGTGCGGAAGGCCGGCGCATTCAGGCATTGCAGCGCGCGCGTGTCGTCGTTGCAGCGGGCCTTGCTCTGATAGGTGCCCTGCAGGGTGGTGCTGATCCTGCCGCCCAGCGCCTCCCAGCTGGCGTTGACGCCGCCCATGCCGTTGAAGGTGGGCGTGCCGACCGTTTGGCCGGACAGGTCCAGCACCGCGCCGCTGTCGTCGGTGGTGCGGTAGCGCTTATAGGTCTGGTCGATCAGCTCCAGCCCCGCGAACAGCGTCAGGTTCGGCGATACGCGGATGCGGCCATCGAGATCGAGTCCCTTGGCTTGCTGGTCGCTGTTGACCACATTGTAGGTCGGTATGGGGCCGGTGCCGCCTAGCTTGATGTCCTGCAGGTTCTTGAAGCGGTAGGCGAACACGGAGCCGTTGAGCGTGGCCTTGATGGAGGGAGCATATAGTTTGAAGCCCAGTTCCAGATTGGTCATTTTCTCCGGATCGTAGCTCGGGTCGCGCTCTTTGGCGTTGGCCGACGCGGCATTCGGCGGCGTGAAGACATTGAAGCCGCCCGCCTGGTAGCCTTTCGACAGGGATGCGAACAGCAGCAGGTCGGGCGTCAGCTTATGGTCCAGCACCAGGCGCGGGCTCCAATCGGTCCAGCTTTTGGTCGAATGGACCGGCGTGGCCGCCAGCTGTCCGGCCGCGTAGAAGATCTGGTTCGACGGCAGCGCGGAGGCGTCCAGTCCCGCCAGCGGACCGCAGGTGTTCAGCAGGTTGTCCAGCGCTGCGGATTCACGCCCCGGCACGTGCCATTCCATGTTCTTGCGGTCGCGGCTCCAGCGCAGGCCCAAGGTCAGGTTGGTGGAGGGCGTGGCGTGCCAGATCACGTCCTGATAGACCGAGAGGGCGCGCGTCCGCAGGTAGTTGCGGGTGGTTTCGCCCCACGGGAAATTCGACGACGCGTCGACGCCGGGAATGCCGGCCTGTCCCAGTGCGCCGAACAAGCCGGCCAGGTCGGCGTTGCCGCCGCTGAGCAGGCTGACGTTGTCCAGGGTCGCGGTATTGAGCAGGGCGGTCGAGGATTGCCGCTCGCGGTTGTCGTAGAAGCTGGCGCCGACGATCCAGTCCAGGTGCTCGGTTTTACCGGACAGCTTGAATTCCTGCTGCCAGTTGTAGGCTTTTTTCTGATCGGTGTTCGCCAGCGAGAAGCCGCTGCGCGCGGTGCCGTCGTTGTCGGTCAGGTTGTAGGTGGAGAAGGTGCGGTAGGCGGTGATCGAGCGCAACGTGAGGCCGCCCAACGGCAGCTCCGCGCGCAGGCTGGCGCCGTCGAAGGTACGGCGCTCGCTGCCGCCGGTGTCGTTCTCCAGCGGCGCCTTGCGCGGATCGACGAAGTTGGCCACATAGGCGGCGTCGTAGACACCCGTGAAGCCGGCGAACGGCAGCGCCGGGTCCTTGACCACGCCGAAAGCCGGCCAGCCTTTCTGGCGCAGCTGCTCGTGTTCCAGCGTCAGGTTCAATGTCGCATCGCTGATTTTTTGCTTGAGCGAGAGCCGCGTGGCCCACGACTTGTCGCCGGCGGTCCGGTCGCCGGTGGTGGCGTTGCGCACCCAGCCATCGCTCTCCGCGCGCACGAACACCAGCCGCGCCGCCGTGTTGTCGGCCAGCGGCACGTTGATCATCGCATCCATATTGGCGCGGCCATATTCGCCGACCTTGAGGTGGCCGTTCATGTCGAACGTTTGATCCGGCTCGTTGGTGACGACGGAGATCGCGCCGGCGGCGCTGTTGCGGCCAAACAGCGTCCCTTGCGGCCCCTTGAGCACCTCCACGCGCTGGATGTCGATGAAGTTCATCAGCGCGCCGCCGGTCTTGCCGGTATAGACCCCGTCGACATAGATCCCGACCGGCATATCGGTGCCGATGCCGAAGTCCCCCGCCTGCACGCCGCGTATGCCGAAGATCGGCTGCGTGGGCTGGGTGGCCTCCACCTCCAGGCCGGGAAGATAACCATTCAGATCGCCCAGGTTCCTGGCGCCCAGGTTACGGATGTCCTTGGCCGTTACGACCTCCATCGAGATCGGCACCTCCTGCGCCGACTGCGATCGTGATTGCGCGGTGACGACCACCTTCTGTATGTCGTCCTGGGCCAGGGCGCCCAGGGGCACGGCGGCGGTGCCGGCGAATGCCACCGCGATGCTGCGCGCCAGTGTGCGCAAGGCCACCTTGCGGCCGGACGGCGCCTGTTTTTCGTTTGTCTTCACGATATCTCCCGTTGTTATGTTTGGTCTTACGGACTGGTCTTTTTTTTAAGCTTCTGTCATCGAATGTAGTCGCGCGCCGGACCGGCAAAGGGGCCGGATCGGACACCGGAGGACGCCGGTATGGCCAAACAGGCACCGGTGTTGCGTGGCCGCCCGGAAGGCGGCGTTGGCCGGAAATGCTCCCTGCCTGTCCCTTTGGCCCCCGTGCGGCGGCCACTTTGTTTGCACAATGAGTTCGCATAATGAGTTCGCACAATAAGTTCGCACAACGCAACGACATACATGGGAGACTGAGATGGCACAAGAGCACATGGACCAGATTACCGACTGCGGCAACGCCGTCTGCGTGATCGGCGCGGGGCCCGGCGGCCTGTCCGCCGCCCGCGCCCTGAAAGGAATGAAGCTGCCGTACGAGCAGTTCGAACGCCACTCCGACGTGGGCGGCATCTGGGACATGCACAATCCCGGCAGCCCGATTTACGAATCGGCACACTTCATCTCGTCGCGCGACCTGTCGGGCTTCATCGGTTTTCCGATGCCGAAGTCCTATCCGGACTATCCTACCAACCAGCAGATATTAAGCTATGTGCGCAGCTATGCCGACGCCTTCGGCCTGCGCGAGGCGATCCACTTCAACACCCCAGTGCGGGACGTGCGCAAGGAACAAGACGGAAAATGGGTGGTGACCCTGGACGACGGCGCACGCCGGCGCTACCTGGCCGTCATCTGCGCCACCGGCTGTAACTGGGACCCCAACATGCCCGAGATCAAAGGTCAATTCAACGGCGAGATCCGCCATTCGGTCACCTTCAAGAGCAGCGATGAATTCAAGGGCAAGCGGGTGATGATCGTCGGCGCCGGCAATTCCGGGGCGGACATCGCCTGCGACGCCGCTGTCCGCGCCGACAGGGCCTTCATCAGCATGCGGCGCGGCTACCATTTCATTCCCAAGCATCTGTTCGGGCTTCCCGCCGACCAGGTGGGCGAGAGCGGCCCCCCGCTGCCGATCTGGATCGCGCGCCCGGTCATGAGCGTGCTGCTGAAAATGTTCACCGGCGATCTGACGCGCTTCGGCCTGCCCAAGCCGGACCACCGCCTGTTCGAGAGCCATCCGCTGCTCAATTCCCAGCTGCTGCACAACCTCCAGCACGGGAACATCGCGGTCAAACCGGACGTCTCGCATTACGACGGCGATGACGTCGTCTTCAAGGACGGCAGCCGCGAGGCGCTCGACCTGGTGATCTACGCCACCGGCTACAAGTGGAGCTGCAAATACGCCGGCGAATACTTCGAGTGGCGCGGCGGCAGGCCGCAGCTGTATCTGTCGATGTTCAGCCGCGACCATCGCAATCTGTTCGGCATCGGCTATGTCGAAACCAACTCCAGCGCCTACAAGCTGTTCGACACCGAGGCTTTCATGATCGCCGCCTACCTGCGTGACCAGCTGGACAACCCCGGCAAGGCCAGCCCTTTCGACGCGCTCATCGCAAGCGACGATCCCGATCTGTCGGGCGGGCTCAAATTCGTCAAGTCGCAGCGCCACGAGGTGTATCTGGAGGCGCATGCGCTCAAGTCTTATCTGAAGCGCCTGCGCAAAAAAATGGGATGGCCGGAACTGAGCGAGTCCTATTACGACAACCTGCGCAACAGCGTGGCCGCCTCGCGGCCCGCCGCCGGCCTGCGCGCGGCCGCTTGAGGATGAACATGGATAAGACACTGCAGTACTACCAGGGACTGGCCGCCGGCCTGGATTTTGAAACCCGCGCCCTGATCGGCGGGCGCTTCGTCGACGCCATCTCCGGCAATCGGCTGGACACCCTCAACCCCGCCAACGGCGCCCGGCTGGCAAGCATCGCCAGTTGCGGCGAGGCCGATGTCGACCTCGCGGTGGGCGCGGCGCGGCGAGCCTTCGACAATGGCGACTGGTCGCGGGCCTCGCCCAAGCACCGCAAAAAGGTGCTGCTGCGGCTGGCCGACCTGGTCGAGGCGAATCTGGAAACGCTGGCGCTGATGGAGAGCCTGGACTCGGGCAAACCGATACGCGACGCGCTGTCCGCCGACCTGCCGGACATGATCGAGAGCCTGCGCTGGCACGCGGAGGCTGCCGACAAATTGTATGACCAGGTGGCACCGACCGCGCCGGACGTGGTGGCGATGATCGTGCGCGAGCCGATCGGCGTGGTGGGCGCGGTGCTGCCGTGGAATTTCCCGATCTATCTGGCCGGATGGAAGATCGGCCCCTCGCTTGCCAGCGGCAACTCGATCGTCATCAAGCCCGCCGAGCAAACCACCCTGACCGCGTTGATGCTGGGGCGGCTGGCGCTGGAAGCGGGCATTCCCGACGGCGTGCTCAATATCGTGCCGGGCCATGGCGAGACCGTGGGGCAGGCCATAGGCCGGCACCGCGACATCGACTGCATCAGCTTCACAGGTTCGGGCGAGGTGGGGCGGCTGTTCCTGAAGTACTCGGCCGAGTCGAATCTGAAACGGGTGGTGCTGGAATGCGGCGGCAAGAGTCCGGCCCTGGTGCTGGCCGACGCCTTCGATCTGCCGCGCGTGGCGCAACAGGTCGCAACCGGCGCGTTGTTCTGCCAGGGCGAGAATTGCAGCGCCGGTTCGCGCCTGATCGTCCATCGTTCGCGCAAGGACGAGCTGCTGGAGGAGGTCAAGCGCGCCTTCGATGAGTGGATCGTCGGCGATCCGCTCGATCCGTCCACCCGCGTCGGCGCGCTGATCGAGCCGGGGCATATGCGGCGTGTGCTGGGGTATATCGCCGGCGGCAGGGAGCAGGGCGCACAACTGGTGCACGGCGGCGCCCAGGTGCGCCAGGACAGCGGCGGCAGCTTTGTCGAGCCGACCATCTTCGACGGCGTGCTGCCGTCGATGACGATCGCGCGCGAGGAGATATTCGGGCCGGTGCTATCGGTGATGGAGTTCGACGACCTGGCGCAGGGCGTGGCCGTCGCCAACGACACCAGCTACGGCCTGGCGTCGTCGGTCTATACCAGCAACCTCGATTCCGCCCACGGGGTGGCCAAGTCCATCCGCGCCGGCACCGTGTCGATCAACTGCTTCTCCGAAGGCGATACCGGTGTGCCGTTCGGCGGTTACAAGGAATCGGGCTTCGGCGGGCGCGAAAAATCGCTGCTGGCGCACGACCAGTACACCGAGACCAAGACCATCTGGATGCAGCTGGGCGCGGCCGGCCATAAAAACAACTAAGACCACAAGAGGAATACACATGGCGATAACAACGAACGCCGGCCGGGAGGGGCGGGTGGCCCTGGTCACGGGCGGCGCGGGCGGCATCGGGCGGGCGATCTGCCGCGGTTTCATCGAGCGCGGCATCACCTGCGTGCTGGCCGACCGCGACCAGGCGGCGCTGGACCGGGCGACGGCGGAGTTGGGGGCGGGGGCGGTGGGCGTGCGGGTCGACCTGGACGACTTGAATAAACTGCCCTCCTTGCTGGCCTTTATCCAGGAACGTTTCGGTCGGCTCGACATCCTGGTCAACAACGCCGCCATGACGGGCACAGGGCATTTCGAGGAGCGTTCGGTCGATCACATCCTGGCGGAATTGAATATCAACCTGTTGTCGCCCATCGTGTTGACCCGGCTGGCCTTTGGCGCCTTGCAGCGCGCCGATGATGGTCGTGTGATCAACACCGTGTCGTTGGGCGGGATCTTCCCGTTGCCGGAAACGGGCATCTACTCGGCCACCAAGTTCGGTCTGCGCGGCGCCATGCTGTGCCTGGGCCTGGACCGCGAGCGCCACGGCGTGCATGTCGGCAGCGTGCTGCCGTCGGCGACCGAGACGCAGATGCTGATGCGCGAGGCGATAGAAGGCGGCAACACGCTGCAGTTCATGGACCCGCCGCAGCAGCCGGAGGACGTCGCGCGCCAGGTCATGCGGATGCTGGACAGCCCATGCCTGGAACGTTATCCGCGCGTCAGCGAATCGTGGACGGTCAGGCTGGCGATGCTGCTGCCGAACATGCTGCCCAAGCTGATACCGCTGTTCCGCAAAAAAGGGGTGCGCGGCCACGCGCGCTATCTGGAGTCGCTGCGCCGGCGCGGCCTGGTGGTGCTCCGCGCCGGAAAATGGGAAATTCCCTGACGGCGGTCAGTCCATCAGTTTTGGTCCGCCCGCTCCGGCATCAACAGCCGTGGGGCTGGCATGCCTTGCCGTATCTGGTTCGGCAGGATGCCGGACCAGCGCTTGAAGGCGCGGCGGAAGTTGCGGGCATCGGTAAATCCGGTCGCCATCGCGATATCGACCAGCGGCATCTCGCTGCGTCTCAGCAGATCGAGCGCGCACTCGTAGCGGACCTGGTCCACCAGCCGCTGGTAGGACGTGTCCAGCTCCGCCAGGCGGCGGCGTAGCGTACGTTCGCTCATGTTGAGGGCCGCTCCGGTCTGCGCCAGTCCGGGCATCTCGTCGACCGAGGCCCGCAGCACGTTCATGATCGACTCCACCAGGTCGTTGCGCGGCGTGTCGATCGACAGCAACTGGTCGATCTGCGCCTGCAGGCTGTCCTGCATGAAGCGGTCATGGGTCGGCAGCGGGCAGTGGTACCAGGTCATCTCGCAGATCAGGCGATTGAGCGGCGCGTTGAACACCACCGGACAGCGGAAATACTCGCTGTAGGCGCTGGCGTAGACTGGACGCGGATAGCGCAACTCGAGCCGCGCCGGCCGGAAATGCGAGCCGACCATCGCGCGCGCGACCTCCACGCCGCTGACGAAGATCTCCTCGATGAAAAACGGTTCCAATTCCGGGTCGTGGAAGCGGGTCGCCACTTCGATCGTGAAATGGCGCTCGTCGACCACGGCCAGCTCGTTGATGGTCAGCGCCCCCGCCGCGCGCTGGTATTTGATCAGGTAGAGCAGCGCCTCGCCCAGGGTGGGGCAGGTGAGCATGCCCAGGCCGGGCAGGCCGAAGCACACCACCGTCTGCCGCGCGCCGGTGGCGATGCCGATGGCCGGATCGCCCCAGCGCTGCATGGCGCGCCGCACCAGCATGCTGGTTTGCCGGTAGGAGACCCGAAAACTGGCGTCGCACAGATTCTCCGGCGTGAAGCCCAAGCCCTTGCACAGCCTTTCGCCCGAGTGGCCACGGCTGGCCAGCAGCTGCAGCACCTGCCGTATCACATGGGGCGGAACGTCGGCTTCGGCGTCGGGGAGGTGCGGTTTTACCGGCATGGGCCACTCCTTCAAGTTGATGGACGAGGCTAGCACAGGATGTAGGCGCCGGCGCGTCGAGGCACGCTAAATGGCCGCATGTGTGTCTTTTTTGGCCGCTTTGGACCCGTCCATCGTGGCTTCCGTCGTATGCTTTGGGCACGGCAAATCGTGCCGCCATCACCATGGACCAGCGATGACCACCACACCCGCAGCGCCCCTGCCAGACATCGGCGTCGACGCCGTGAAAACCACGGCCGGTTCAACCCTGATACTTTCTTCCGCGTGGGCGCTGGGCATAGGCGGCACCACCATGATGCCGCTGTTGGTGACCAACACCATGGCGCGGCTGCATTTCGACGAGGGGCAGGCCACCTTGATGACCGGCGTCGAGATGATCGGCATGCTGGCCGGCTGCATCCTGCTGCCTCCGATGGCGCGCCGCTGGCCGGCGCGATGCACCGCCGTTGCCCTGGTGCTGCTGGCGCTGTGCCAGATGCTCACCGCGTTGACGCTGTCCACACCGTTGTTCGGCGCGCTGCGACTGGTGGTCGGCGTCTGCGAAGCGCAGATGATCGTCATGGTCGGCATTTGCCTGGCATGCCACCGCGACGCCGAGCGTTTGTGGGGCGTGGTGCTGCTGTTGTCGGGGTTGGCCGTTGCCGGCGTGTTCACGCTGGTGTCGCTGCTGCCGGATGTGGCGGCGGGCGACGGGGTCTGGATCGGCCTTGCGCTGCTGGCGGCGGTGCTGGGCGTGGCGGCCGTGCGCACGCCGGCGCTGGTGCCCCTGCGAGCGCCGCCGCCCACGCCGATGGAGCCGATGGAGCCGGGTATCGGCCGGCGCCGCGTCGGCGCGGGAGTATGGCTGGCGTGGGGCGTGTTCGTCGGCGTCTACAGCGTGCAGGCCGGCGTGTGGGCGGTATCGGCCTTGCAGGGCGAGCGTATCGGCCTGTCGCTGCCGACCATTGGGACCCTGCTGGCGGTGTCCTCGCTGCTCGGTTTCTTCGGCGCGGTGGTGCCGGCGATACCGGCGCTGGCGGCGCGGCGCGGTTTGACCGTCATGGGCGCGCTGCTGGTGATGTTCGCGTCGGTCGCCCGCTTCTTCACCGCCGACGGCGTGGTGCTGTTCTTCGCCGGCCAATTAATGTTGAACATGGCCTTCTACGCCATCATGGCGGTGCTGAACAGCTTCATCTCGGCGCAGGACCGCGATGGCAGCTTGCTGTCGCAATCGGTGGTGGTGACCTTTGCCGCCGTGGCGGTGGGCACCGTCGGCGCGGGGGAGCTGTTCCAGAACGCCGGCGGCGTGGGCGTGATCGTGTTCTCGCTGCTGGCGCTGGCCGTCAGCGTGCCGCTCGGGTTGAAGGCGCTTCGGGGGCCGGGCCGGGTCAGCGCATCACCAGCGCTTTGACCGCCTCCAGCGCGGCGCCGCCGCTGCTGGTGGAGCGCACCTGATTGCGGCCACCCTCCTTGGCGACGTACATGGCGCGGTCGGCGGCCACAAACAGCGATTCGGTGTTGTCCAGCTGGTGCGGGTGGATGGTGGCCACGCCGATGCTGACGGTCAGCCAGTCGGACGTCGTCGAGCGCGGGTGGGGAATGCGCAGCGATTCGATGTGGGCGCGGATCGCCTCGGCCATCATGGTGGCCGTTTCGGCCCCGGTCTCGGCGAACAGCAGCACGAATTCCTCGCCGCCGTAGCGCGCCGCCAGGTCGGTGGGGCGCAGCGCGTGCGAGGCGATGGCCGCCGCCACCCGTTGCAGGCAGGCGTCGCCAGCAGGATGACCCAGCGTGTCGTTGTACAGTTTGAAGTGGTCGACGTCCAGCACCACCAGCGACAGCGGTTGGCCGCTGCGCATGGAGCGCTGCCACTCCTTTTCCAGGAAGGTGTCGAAGTGGCGCCGGTTGGCGATCTGCGTCAGCGGATCGACCATGGCGGCGCGCTGCAGCGCGTCTTCCGATTGCTTGTGGTGTGTGATGTCGTGCAGCAGGCCGATAAACAGCGGCTGGCGCAGGTACATCGGCGTGAGCGTCAGGTCCATGCACACCGAACTGCCGTTGCGGTGGCGGATGATCACCTCGCGCGTGCCGTGGCTGTGCGCCATCTCGGGCGAGGCGGCGTAGCGGGCGAAGTATTCCAGGTATTCCTGTGCCACCAGGGGGTTGAGCAGCTCCGAGATCGCGCGGCCGGCCAGCTCGTTCTCCTGGTAGCCCAGGTGCTTGTCGCAGGCCGGATTGGTGAACTGGATGCGGCCGTCCGCCTCGATGATCAACAGGCCCTCGGCCATGCTGTTGACGATGGTGCGCAGGCGCTCGGCCTGTTCTTCCTGGGTCTCGCTGTTGCTGCGGATTTGCAGCTGCGTGCGCACGCGGGCGGACACCTCGGCCATGCGCAGCGGCTTGCCGATGTAATCGACGGCGCCGATGTCGAAGCCGGCCACCACGTCGTCGGTGTCGGTCCTGGCGCTCATGAAAATGACGGGAATGCGTTGCGTGGCCGCGTGGCTTTTGAGCTGGCGGCAGGTCTCCAGGCCGTCCATCCCCGGCATCACCACGTCGAGCAGTATCAGGTCCGGATGGACGCGGCGCGCGATCTTGAGCGCCCGCTCGCCGGAAGTGGCGACAAACGTCTGATAGCCCTGTTCGACCATCAGCTTGCGCAGCACGGCGAGATTCTCCGGCGCGTCGTCGACGATCAGGATGGCGGCATCGCGCCGCGTGGCCGATCCGGAACTCACGGGGTTCATTGCGCCTCGCCTTTACCCTGGTGGGTCGTCTCGGCGTGGGGACGCGATCGCGCCGGTGCGTGGCGCAGAGGGCGAGTTGGGGAAGTTTGTACACGCATGAACAAAGTCTTGCCTTACCAAGTGACTATCGATCAAATGATACCGCGTTGCCCGCCTGATATGTAAACATTCAGCGCATGAATTTGGTGGAATGCTTCAAGCTTGAAAGTGACGGCGGCCCAATGCCTGGAAGGGACCGTGCTTTTCTTTGCAGGGATGACAAGAAGGGGAGTGTGGGCGGCGAACGCCGCCCACGGGATACTTCAGGGAACCGTCTTTAGATCTTGGCGGCGATCAGTTTGCCGAGGATCTCGATGCCGGCGCGGATGCGTTCCGGCGGCACGGTCACGAACGACAGGCGCAAAGTGTTGGTTTCCGGTTCGTTGGCGTAGAACGGCGAACCCGGTACGAAGGCCACCTTCTGGGCGATCGCCTCGTCCAGCAGTTTCATGGCGTCGATGTGCTTGGGCAGCGTGACCCAGATGAACATGCCGCCTTCGGGCTTGGTCCATTCGACGCCGGCCGGGAAGTACTGGGCCATCGCGTCCAGCATGACCTGGCACTGGTTGCCGTACAGGGTGCGGATTTTCGGGATGTGCTGCTCGAGGAAGCCATCCTTGATCACTTCATGCACCACCATCTGCGTCAGCTGCGAGGTGTGCAGGTCGGCGGCCTGCTTGGCCAGCTCCAGGCGGCGCACCAGCGGCAGCGGGGCCACCACGTAGCCCAGGCGGATGCCCGGCGTCAGCACCTTGGAGAAGGAGCCCATGTAGATCACGCCTTCCGGGTTCATCGCCACCATTTTCGGCAGCGGATCGCCCTTGTAGCTCAAGGCGCCGTACGGATCGTCCTCGATCAGCGGCAGGCCCAGACGGGCGCAGGTCTCGACCAGCTCCAGGCGGCGCTCGACGGACAGGGTGCGGCCGGTCGGGTTCTGGAAGTTCGGCAGCGCGTACAGCAGGCGCGCGCCGGCGGCGACGGGGTCCAGCGACGACGGCACCAGGCCATGTTCGTCGGTGTCGACCGATTTGAACTCCGGACGGTAGACCGAGAAGGCTTGCAGCGCGCCCAGGTAAGACGGGGTCTCGACCAGCACGCGGCTGCCTTCGTCGATCAGCACTTTGCCCAGCAGGTCCAGCGCCTGCTGCGAGCCGGACGTCATCAGCACCTGTTCAGGGATGATTTTGGCGCCGTTGGTCGACAGCGAGTCGGCGATCCACTGGCGCAGCGGCAGGTAGCCGTCGGTCGGGCCGTATTGCAGCGCCACTTTGCCGTTGTTTTGCAGGACCTTGTCGAAGGCGACCTTCATTTCGTCGACCGGGAAGGTCAGCGGCGACGGCAGGCCGCCGGCGAAGGAGATGATCTCTGGCTGCTGCGTGATCTTCAGGATCTCGCGGATGAAGGACGATTGCAGCTGGTCGGCGCGTTCGGAGAAGCGCCACTGGATCGGGTTCGGGTTTTCGATTTTCATACATGTCTCACTAGATGTGTGCCCCGGCCGAAGACGGCCCGGCGATTCAACAAGCGCGCTTGTGGCGGCTTTTATAAAAGGAACGGCGCCGGATAGGACGCCGCCCGCTTACGCGACTTCCGCGATCAGTTCGATTTCGACGCAGGCGCCAAGCGGGATTTGTGCGACACCAAAGGCCGAGCGGGCGTGTTTGCCGGCGTCGCCGAAGACTTCGCCCAGCAGCTCGGAAGCGCCGTTGGTGACCAGGTGCTGTTCGGTAAAATCAGGGGTGGAATTCACAAGGCTCATCAGCTTGACGATGCGGCGCACGCGGTTCAAATCGCCGCCGACTGCCGCCTGCAGGGTGCCGATCAAGTCGATGGCGATGGCGCGCGCGGCCTGCTTGCCTTCGGCCGTGTCGATATTCTTGCCCAGCTGGCCCACCCACACGCTGCCGTCGGCGCGTTTGGCGATGTGACCCGAGATGAACACCGTGTTGCCGGTTTGCGCGTACATGACGTAGGCGGCGGCTGGGGTGGCCGGTGCGGCCAGGGTGATATCGAGCGCTTTCAGTTTTTCGTAGACAGACATGTGCTTATCCATATTAGTAAGTAGGCAGTAATTCGGTGTGGGGCTGTAGACCGATATTGTACTCTTGAGACAGGCGATGCCTGCAATTGAGCCAAAATCAGAATAGTCCACGGTTTTAGCCGCGTTTCACCTGCATTTTGCGGCCGATGCCCACCGTCGCGATGACGGCGATTGCAAATATCACGGTCGGCCACTCCAGCGCCTCGCCCAGGATCACGGCCGCGCCGAGCAGCGACAGGAAGGGCTGCACCAGCTGCACCTGGCCGACCCGCGCCACGCCGCCCAGCGCCATGCCGCGATACCAGAAGAAGAAGCCGATGAACATCGAGAACACCGAGACGTAGGCGAAGCCGGTCCAGGCGGCCGCGCCGGCGGCGGCGATCTGGCCGGCCTCGCGCCAGCACAGCCAGCCCACCACCGGGAGCAGCACCGGCGCGGCCAGCACCAGCGCCCAGCAGATGGTTTGCTGGCCGCCCAGGGTCTGCGACAGGCGCCCGCCGGCGGCGTAGCCCATGGCCGCCAGCAGCACGGCGGCGAAGATCGCCAAATCGGCCGGATGCAGGCCGCCGCCGCTCTGGCGCAGCGCGAAGCCGGCCACCAGCGCCGAGCCGCACATGGCCATGATCCAGAAACCGGCCGACGGCTTTTCGCCTCCCAGCAGGGCCGCGAAGACGGCGGTGGCCAGCGGCAGGATGCCGATCAAGACCGCGCCGTGGGCGGCGGGCAGCGAGCGCATGGCGACGGAGGTCAGCCACGGGAAGCCGATCACGCAGCCGATGGCCACCATCGCCAGCGGCCCCAATGCGGCGCGGGGCGGCAGCGGCGCGCGCTTCCACAGCAGCCAGGCGCCGGCCAGGACTGCGGCGACCAGCGCGCGGGCCAGCGCGACGAACATCGGCGACAGGCCGTTGGCGTCTCCGGCGGCGCCCACGGCCAACCGTGTGAAGGGCAAGGTCAGGCTGAAAATGGCGACGCCGATAAGCCCCAGCAGCATGCCCGCCGTTTCGTCGCCGATGCCGCCCAAGCGGGAGCCATGGGTGGGAATTGGGGCTACGGTGGCGGGCGGGGCGCTGTGAGTGGCGATGCGGGTCATGCTGGCTCCAGTGGATTTGCTTGGATTTGCGCGTTCTATAGGTGTATCCTACGGTACAAAAGCCAGTACAGTACCAGTACACTTTAAACTTAATTTCTTACACTGTGACGGTAGCATGACCAATACACGCAAGCGCACGTCGCTTTTAGGGGCCGCCGCATCCGCAGCGGCCGAGGCTGTCAATGAGGCGTTGGCGGCCGCGCACGCCCGCACTCTGGCCGCCGCCGCACCCGGTCCGGCGGTGGCGTCGCTGCCGGCAGGCGCCAAAGTGGCGGCAGCGGCGCCTGTTCCGACGGCGCCGGCGCGCGCCGGCCGCGTGGCCAAATCCAAACCGGCCGCCGGGCCGCTCCTGGGATTGCTGTCGCGCGAATCGGGCGAAACGCTCATCGACCAGATCGTGCGCTCGGTGGCGGCGCGCATCGACGACCGGCTGCTGCGGGGCGGGGCGCGCATGCCGTCGATCCGCGCGTTCGCGGCCGCGCATGGCGTGTCCGCCTTCACCGTGGTGGCCAGCTACGACAAACTGGTGGCGACCGGCTACCTGGAGTCGCGCCGGGGCGCCGGCTTTTTCGTCCGCGAGCGGGCGCCGATGGCGCTCAACGCCACAGAAGGATCGGCGGCGGCCGGGACGCCGGTTTCGCGTTCCCGTCTCGACGCCAAGCCGGTTGACGTGGTTTGGCTGGTGCGCAACATGTTCCGCCAGATGCCGCACCACCAGATGCCCGGTTCCGGCGTGCTGCCGCCGGAATGGCTGGACGGCACCGCGATCGCCAACGCGCTGCGCGCGGTCAGCCGCCAGAATCCCAATCTATTGGTGAGCTACGGCCTGCCGCAGGGCTTCCTGCCACTGCGCCAGCAGCTGCAGCACAAGCTCGCCGAGCTGGAAATTGCCGCCGCGCCGGAGCAAATCGTCACCACTGCCGGCGTCACGCAGGCGCTGGACATGGTGGCGCGCGAGTTCACCCGCCCCGGCGACACCATTTTCGTCGACGATCCTGCCTGGTTCCTGATGTTCGGCTCCTTCGCCGCCTTGGGCGCGAACGTGATCGGTATCCCGCGCCTGGCCGACGGCCCGGATATCGCCCGGTTGGCCGAGCTGGCGGCGATCCACAAGCCCAAGCTCTATATTATTAACTCGGTGCTGCACAACCCCAGTTCGACGTCGCTGTCGGCGGCCAAGGCGTTCCAGGTGCTGCGGCTGTCGGAGGAGCACGACTTCATCATCGTCGAAGACGATATTTACTGCGACCTGCACCCCGGCAGCGCGGTGCAGCCGGCCACGCGGCTGTCGGCGCTGGACCAGCTGCAGCGGGTGATTTACCTGGGCGGCTTTTCGAAGACGATGGCGGCCAACCTGCGGGTCGGCTTCATCGCCACGTCGGCCGAGCGGGCCGAGAGGCTGGCCGACCGCAAGATGCTGTCGACCCTGACCACCAGCGACATCGGCGAGCGGGTGGTCTATAAAGTACTGTCCGAGGGCTCCTACCGCAAGCACGCGGACCGGGTACGCACGCGGCTCGACGGCATCCGCGCCAAGGCGGTGCGGCAGATGGAGCGCGTCGGCCTGAAGGTGGACGTGGCGTCGCCGGCCGGGATGTTCGTCTGGGCCGACGCCGGTTGCGACACGAGCGTGCTGACCGAGCGCGCCATGGCAGACAACCTGCTGCTCGCGCCGGGCAGCCTGTTCTCGCCGGCGCAGCTGCCGTCGACCCGCATGCGGCTCAATGTGGCGGCGATGCAGGAGCCGGGCGTGTGGAAGTTCCTGGAGCAGCAGTTGGGAAAATGAGTTGGGCAAATGACTTGCCAATAAGTCAACTCGCAAGTTGGGAAAATAGCAAGCTGCTCTTGAAAACCATTTTATAATCCCCACTTTCGCCACACCCGTGCGACTTCGCGCACGTACACTAAGACTATTAGAGGCTTTAAAAATGGCAGATAACGATAAGCAAACCCTTGGTTTCCAGGCTGAAGTGAAACAGCTGTTGCAGCTGATGATCCACTCCCTGTACTCGAATAAAGAGATTTTCCTGCGCGAGTTGATCTCGAACGCGTCCGACGCGTCCGACAAGCTGCGCTTCGAGGCGATCAACAACGACGCCCTGTACGGCAACGACCATGAACTGAAGATCAAGGTCTCGTTCGACAAGGCTGCCCGCACCATCACCATTTCGGACAACGGCATCGGCATGAGCCGCGACGAGGCGATCTCGCACCTGGGCACCATCGCCAAATCGGGCACCAAGGAATTCTTCGGCAAGCTGTCGGGCGACCAGCAGCAGGACGCGGCGCTGATCGGCCAGTTCGGCGTGGGCTTCTACTCCGGCTTCATCGTCGCCGACAAGATCACCGTCGAAACCCGCCGCGCGGGCGCCGAGGCGTCCGAGGGCGTGCGCTGGGAATCGGCCGGCGAGGGCGATTACTCGGTCGAGCAGATCGAAAAGACCGGCCGCGGCACCGACATCATCCTGCACCTGCGCGAAGGCGAGGACGAACTGCTGTCCTCCTGGAAGATCAAATCCATCATCCGCAAATACTCCGACCATATCTCGCTGCCGATCGTGATGCAGAAAGAGGAGTGGGACGACGAGAAGAAGGAAACCGTCGTCAAGGAGGAATTCGAGACCGTCAACCAGGCCAGCGCGCTGTGGGCGCGCAGCAAGTCGGAAATCACCCCGGAGCAGTACGAGGAATTCTACAAGCACGTCTCGCACGACTTCCAGGCGCCGCTGTCGTACACGCACAACCGCGTCGAAGGCCGCAGCGAGTACACGCAGCTGCTGTACATCCCGGCCAAGGCGCCGTTCGACCTGTGGGACCGCAACAAGCGCGGCGGCATCAAGCTATACGTCAAGCGCGTCTTCATCATGGACGATGCCGAGCAGCTGATGCCGGCCTACCTGCGCATGGTCAAGGGTGTGATCGACTCGGCCGACCTGCCGCTGAACGTCTCGCGCGAGATCCTGCAGGAGTCGCGCGACGTCAAGGTGATCCGCGACGGTTCGACCAAGCGCGTGATCGGCATGCTGGAGGAACTGGCCAACGCCGAAGAACAGGAGAAGAAGGACAAGTACGTCACCTTCTGGAAGGAATTCGGCCAGGTGCTGAAAGAGGGCATCGGCGAGGACGCCACCAACAAGGACCGTCTGGCCAAGCTGCTGCGCTTCGCCTCGACCGCCAACGAGAACGACGAGCAAAGCGTCTCGCTGGAGCAGTATGTCGCGCGCCTGAAGGAAGGCCAGGACAAGATCTACTACGTCACGGCCGATAACTACGTCGCCGCGAAAAACAGCCCGCACCTGGAAATCTTCCGCAAGAAGGGCGTCGAAGTGCTGCTGCTGACCGACCGTGTCGACGAGTGGATGCTGTCGTTCCTGACCGAGTTCGAAGGCAAGGAGCTGGTATCGGTGGCCAAGGGCGGCCTGGATCTGGGCGCGCTGGAAGACGAGGAAGAGAAGAAGGAGCACGAGGAGACCGAGAACTCGTACAAGGATTTGGTCGGCAAGATGAAGGAAGCCTTGTCGGACAAAGCCAAGGACGTGCGCGTGACGTTCCGCCTGACCGATTCGCCGGCCTGCCTGGTGGCGGATGAGCATGAGCTGTCGGGTAATCTGCTGCGCATGCTGAAGGCGGCGGGGCAGAGCGCGCCGGAGTCCAAGCCTATCCTCGAGATCAATCCGAACCACCCGCTGGTGACGCGTTTGAAGTACGAGGAATCGGGCACCTTGTTCGGCGATTGGGCCAACATCCTGTTCGATCAGGCGTTGCTGGCCGAAGGCGGTTCGCTGAGCGATCCGGCCTCGTTCGTCAAGCGTCTGAACGAGATGCTGCTGAGCGGCGCCAGCAAGTAGGCAAGCGCAAGAGTTACCACAGATACACGTAGGGCGGATTAGGCGGAACGCCGTAATCGGCCATCCATGAGCCGTCGACGGCTCACAGATGGCCGATTACGCTTCGCTAATCCGCCCTACGTGTTTTAGAAGTTATTTTGATTTGACCGAATTTTTCGAGCGTCGCCTCGCCAGCATCAGCATCACCGGCAGGCCAATGCCTAGCATCGCCATGCTTTCCGGTTCTGGAATCACCGCGGCCGGCGCCGGCTCGTAGAAGCCGCGTACCTCGCCGGCCGGGGCGTAGCTGGTGTGGATGTTGAAATAAGCGGTCCCAGCCCTGAGGCCGCTTTCAAACGCTGCTTCGGCGAACGCTGTACTTCCGCCCCAAGCGCTCAGGTAGGCGGGATTCCAGCTCGACGTCTGCGAGGTGTCGTAGGTTCGGCTGTAGACGCCGTTGCGGACCCCCAGGGGGAAGCCGCTTAAAGTGGGAAGTTCCGTCAACACGCCGGCTACGCCGGTGCGCGGCGCCGGGGTGCAGCAGTGGATGTGCGCGGCGTTGGTTTCCCCGATCAGACCGCTGAAGGTGACGTTGATTTCCAATAGATGGGCGGCCGGATCGAACCTGATCGTGCTGGCGCCTATACCGGGCGAGGTGTTGGGCGGCTCTTCCTGCGGCCCGGTGAGGATGGCGCTGTAGTTGGCGGCGCCGGCGCTCATGGCCGACAACATCAAGCCTGCCGCCGCCACATAAGTGCGGATACGCTGATTCATTCTTGTTTCCTCCCTTGTTATTGACGCGTTATTGGGTCTTCTTGCGTCAATGTTAGAGGGAGTGTCCGAGCGGTAGTTCCCTCAGCGCTGGACTTTTTTGCAGAGGTCCAGCAGCAGCTTTTCGCCTTCCGGCCAGGGGCCGTAGCCGGCGCCGCCGTTGATATGGCCGGCGTCGCCGATCTCGGTGTAGTCGCTTCCCCAGGCCTGTGCGAACTGCCGCGCGCGGGCCGTGCTAACGTAGGGATCGTTCGCGCTGGCGATGACGATGCTGGGGAAGGGCAGGCGCTCCAGCAGCATCGGCTGGAAGCCGGTGGTGCAGTCGGGATAGGAGGGGGCGTCGGTGTCGCTGGGCGCGACCAGGAAGGCGCCGGCGATGCGGTGCGCGGAGCCGGAGGCGGCCCAGCGCGTCACCAGGGAGCAGCTCAGGCTGTGCGCGGCCACCACCGGCGGACGTTGGCACAGGGCGATGGCGGCGTCCAGTTCGGCCACCCATTCGTCGCGGTCCGGGGTTTCCCAGTCGCGGTGGGGCACGCGGACCCAGGTCGGGTGGTTTTGCTCCCAGCGGGTTTGCCAGTGGGTTGGGCCGGAGTTCCACAGGCCGGCCAGGGTTAATACTTCGTAGTCCATTTGCTTCCTTGCTCGGTTGGCTGGCTGGCATCTTAACCCGGCCACGGTGCCGTGCCGCGTGGCCCCGCGTGATATGCGCAAGCGGAAACAAATCCAGTGATCCGTGGGAACTACTGCCCAGCCCGTGTCCGAATGTCAGACTTGACCCCGCGGGTTTTACAGCGCTGTTCTCAGGGCGAACAGTTCGGGGAACAGCACCACGTCGAGCATCTTGCGCAGGTAGCTGACGCCGGCCGTGCCGCCGGTGCCGGTCTTGAAGCCGATGATGCGCTCGACCGTGGTGACGTGCCGGAAGCGCCAGAAACGGAACGCCGTCTCCAGGTCGACCAGCTTTTCGGCCAGCTCGTACAGGGCCCAGTGCTTCGACGGGTCGCGGTACACCTCCAGCCACGCGTTCTGCACCGACTCGTCGGCGGCCGTCGGCAGGGTCCAGTCGGCGTCGAGCCGCTCGGCGGCGATCGGCAGGCCGTTGCGGGCCAGCAGCTTGATCGCCTCATCGTACACCGACGGCTCGCGCAGGGCTTTGTCCAGCACCGCGAAGGCGTCCGGCGCGGTGTTATGGACACTCAGCAGGGCGGCGTTCTTGTTGCCGAGGATGAACTCGATCTCGCGGTATTGATACGACTGGAAGCCGGACGAAGCGCCCAGATACGGGCGGATCGCGGTGTATTCGGGCGGCGTCATTGTCGCCAGCACGTCCCAGGCGTGCACCAGCTGGTCCATGATGCGCGCCACCCGCGCCAGCATCTTGAAGGCCGGCGCCAGGTCGTTCGATTGCAGGTGCGCGCGCACGGCGTGCATTTCGTGCAGCATCAGCTTCATCCACAGTTCGCTGGTCTGATGCTGGACGATGAACAGCATTTCGTTGTGGTTGGGCGACAGCGGGTGCTGGGCGTTGAGGATCTGGTTCAGGCCCAGATAGTCGCCGTAGCTCATCGAGTTGCTGAAGTCCATCTGCGCGCCGTGCCATTCGGCGTCGCCAACGCTATCCTGGTTGGCGTGCATCGGGCAGCCGCTGGCCGCCGGTTTTTGTTCGGTCATGATGATCTCGTCAGGTGACGGCGTCGCGCTTGGCGTCGACGTCGTAGTCTTTGCGGTCCAGGATGTCGCGCAGGATCTCGACCGCGTCCCATACTTCCGTATAGCTGGTGTACAGCGGCGTGAAACCGAAGCGCATGATGGCCGGCTCGCGGTAGTCGCCGATGACGCCGCGCGCGATCAGCGCCGACATCACCGCGTAGCCGTGCGGATGCGTAAAGCTGACCTGGCTGCCCCGGCGCGCGTGCTCCCGGGGCGTGACCAGTCCCAGAGGGTGGTCGGCGCAGCGCCGCTCCACCAGTTCGATGAACAGGTCGGTGAGCGCCAGCGATTTGTCGCGGATCGCCGCCATCGACGTTTGTTCGAACACCTCCAGCCCGCTCTCGACCATCGCCAGCGACACCACCGGTTGCGTGCCGCACAGCGCGCGGCCGATGCCGTCGGTCGGGGCGAAGTCCGGCGCCATGGCGAACGGCGCGGCGTGGCCCCACCAGCCCGACAGCGGCTGCGTGAAGCGGGGCTGGTGCCGGCGCGGCACCCAGATGAAGGCCGGGGCGCCGGGACCGCCGTTCAGATACTTATAGGTGCAGCCGACGGCCAGGTCGGCGCCGTCGCCGTTCAGGTCCAGCGGCACCGCGCCGGCCGAGTGGGCCAGGTCCCAGACGATCAGCGCGCCGGCCGCGTGGGCGAGGGCGCTGGCGGCGCGCATGTCGTGCTGGTAGCCGGTGCGGTAGTTCACGTGGGTCAGCATGACGACGGCGGTGTCGGCGCCGATGGCGGCCGGCAGTTCCTCGACCGAGTCGACCAGCTTGACGGAATAACCACGATCGAGCCAGCCGCTCAGGCCCTGGGCCATATAAATGTCGGTCGGGAAGTTGGAGCGCTCGGTGACGATCACGCGCCGGGTCGCGGAGACCGGGTCGCCGGCCTGCATGTGCAGCGCGGCGGCCAGCGCCTTGAACAGGTTGAGCGAGGTGGTGTCGGTGATGACCACCTCGTCCGGGGCGCCGCCGATCAGCGGCGCCAGCCGATTACCTAGTCGTTTTGGCAAATCAAACCAACCGGCGGTATTCCAACTGCGGATCAGGTCATGCCCCCATTCCTGCGCGATGACGTGCTGGGCGCGGGTCAGGGCGGCTTTTGGCCGCGCCCCCAAGGAGTTGCCATCGAGATATATCACGCCGGCCGGCAGATCGAAGCGGTCGCGCAGCGCGGCGAGCGGATCTTGTGCATCGCGTTGCAGGCAGTCATTGCGAGTTGTCATTGAGTCACCTTCTTTTGAGTCCATTGATACTTTAGGCTTAAACAAGTTGTCTGATCCGCCAGTGTAACAGGAAATACCGCTGGTTTCGCCGAGGAGCGGGGTGTCCGCGCCATGGCCCGACACCCCGCGAACCCGCATGGATACTAGCTTTGCGGGCAATGCGAAAATTATTTCCGATTTTTTTCAAATAAATTCAAAAAAACCCTAAAGTTCCCGGACACCCTGCCGTTACCAGATTCATGAAGCGCGTAAAAGGAAGTAAAACGCGGCTCAGCTTGCATGAATGTAGTCGAAAATAATTTAAAATTTTTCTGTGGAAACCCTAAAGTTCCCGAAAAAGCTGCCGTAACCGGGTTAGATGTAGCAAAAAAGAGTCGCCGTACGAACAATTTTTTCGTGTCATGACAGGACTTTTTTGAAGATTCTCAGCCACATAATTTCCACGCCGCAAGGGCGTAGGGCCTAGACCCACGAGTGTTTGTCAGACAAACACCGACGGGTCGCGTTCGCTATTTCCCGACGGAAAATACGGAAAGTCTCCTCTACTCGTATTTTTGTTGCTCCCGCAGAATGTATCTCACTGGAAACGCAATTGTGTTCCGCAGTGAAACAAATACTGGAGATGGAAATGACCGCAAACGATATGATGGCTGAAATTCGCGACGCTAACCTGAGCTACCTGATGCTCGCGCAGCAGATGATCCGTGCCGACAAAGTCACTGCGATCTTCCGTCTGGGCATCGGCGCCGACATCGCCGACCTGATCGAAGGCATGAGCAACGCTCAAATCCTCAAACTGGCAGGCGGCAACATGATGCTGGCCCGCTTCCGCTTCGACGACGGCGCCATCCTGTCGATGCTGACCAGCCATAATAAAGACCGTTCCCTGGCCCAGTCGCACGCCGCCATCCTGATGGCCGGCCAGGCTGTCGAAGAAATCGCTTAATCGCACCGCACGTCGTACCGAACGCCATCGCATCGCAAAGCGCATTACCATCATCTAGACAGCCGGGAGCAGGGATCATGACCAAGAAAAGCGTAGTGTCCGAAGCACAGGAAATTCAGCTTGCGATTGAACTGATCCAGCTGGGCGCGCGCCTGCAACTGCTGGAAACCGAAGTGTCGCTGTCGCGCGAGCGCCTGCTCAAGCTGTACAAAGAGCTGCGCGGCGTGTCGCCGCCGAAGGGCATGCTGCCGTTCTCGACCGACTGGTTCCTGACCTGGCAGCCGAACATCCATTCCTCGCTGTTCATCAACATCCATAAATTCCTGGTCGACCACGCCGGCGCCACCGGCATCGAAGCGGTCATGAAGGCCTACAAGCTGTACCTGGAACAAATGCCGCCGGAACCGGGCGAAGAGCCGCTGCTGTCGCTGACCCGCGCCTGGACGCTGGTGCGCTTTTTCGGCAGCAAGATGCTGGAACTGGCCCCTTGCGGCAAATGCCAGGGTAAATACGTGGTCAACTGCATGGACCTGAACGGCAGCTATGTCTGCGGCCTGTGCCACATGCCTTCGCGCGCCGGCAAGACCAAGAAATCCCGCGACGCCGACGCCGTGGCCGCGTGACCCGCCACATTCCCCAATCGTCCTATCTTCAACGCATCGTCCGCGCGCCCGCCGTGCGGGCCTTGCTGATCCAATGCGGCGCCGCGCCGCTCAGCCTCGGCCTGGTGTACCTGCTGGCCACCTTCCATTTTCCCGTCGATTACCTGACCGTCGCCGTCGTGCACGGCCTGGTCGCCGCCGCCATCACGTGGCTGGCGGGGCTGGCCGTGTGGTGGCGCGCGATCGAATTCTTTTTCCCGCTGGCGGTGCTGGCGGCCTTGTCGCTGCGGCTGCCGCCGTGGCTGTTCCTGGCGGTCTTCCTGGTGCTGCTGGGCCTGTATTGGTCGACCTTCCGCACGCAGGTTCCTTATTACCCGTCGCACCCGGCCGTGTGGGACGCGGTGCGCCAGCAGTTGCCGCCGCCCCGCAGGGTTGGAGACGTCAGCGGCCGGCCGCTGCGCGTGATCGACATCGGCAGCGGACTGGGCGGGTTGGTGATGTACCTGGCGCGCGCGCGGCCGGATATCGAATGCGTCGGCATCGAACTGGCGCCGCTGCCCTGGTTATACAGCAAGGTGCGCGCCGCGATGACCGGCAGCCGCGCGCGCTTCCTGTTCGGCGATTACGAGCGCCTCGATTTCGCCCAATTCGACCTGGTGTTCGCCTATCTTTCGCCGGCCGCGATGGGCGGTTTATGGCGCAAGGCGGAGGCGGAAATGTGTCCTGATGCCATACTTATAAGCTATGAATTTGCAATCGACGCCCGAGCGCCCGATCAGACCATTCTCGCCACAGACGACACCGCCTCGCTCTATAAATGGTACTTTTAAGCATCATTTGGCGTTAATCACTTGCTCGGCCACCCCCGGACACGTTATTGTAGTTCTACACGTAAATTTATTGAAATCCGGCCGGCGTTAGTTGACATTTTGGCCTTGTTTCACTATGGGGAGTCAGGTCACTTGTTAGTCATAATTGGATATGTGGTGGTGCTGGTCGGCGTCTTCGGCGGTTACGCGATGGCGGGCGGGCATCTGGCCGCGTTGTTCCAGCCGCTCGAGCTGGTGATGATCGGCGGCGGCGCCGTCGGTGCTTTCATCGTCGGCAACAACGGCAAGACCATCAAGGCCACCTTGGCCGCGCTGCCGACCCTGTTCAAGGGATCGCGCTACACCAAGGATTTATATATGGAGATGATGTCGCTGCTGTTCGACGTCCTCTCCAAGGTCCGCAAGGAAGGCTTGATGTCGATCGAAGGCGACATCGACAGCCCGGAGCAAAGCCCGCTGTTCAGCAAGTATCCGAGCGTGCTGGAGGACCATCACATCGTCGAATTCATGACCGATTACCTGCGCCTGATGGTGTCGGGGAATATGGATGCGTTCCAGATCGAGAACCTGATGGACAACGAGATCGAGACCCACCACCACGAAGGCGCGGCGCCGTCGCACGCCATCGCCAAGCTGGGCGACGGCTTGCCGGCGTTCGGTATCGTCGCGGCGGTGATGGGCGTGGTGCACACGATGGAAAACGTCGGCTTACCGCCGGCCGAGCTGGGGATTCTGATCGCGCACGCGCTGGTCGGCACCTTCCTGGGGATTTTGCTGGCCTACGGTTTCGTCGCTCCACTATCCAGTCTGCTTGAGCAGAAACTGGAGGAGTCGACCAAGATGTACCAGTGCGTCAAGGTCACCCTGCTGGCCAGCCTGAACGGCTACGCGCCGGCGCTGGCCGTCGAGTTCGGCCGCAAGGTGCTGTACTCGACCGAGCGTCCGACCTTCGGCGAGCTGGAAGACCATATCAAGAAATCGAAGGCGAAGTAAGCCGGGATGAAACGCGCTATTGGAATCGTGTTGGACTCATTGAGGAATCGTCATGGCTGAAGAAGGCTTACGGCCAATTATCGTCAAGCGCATCAAGAAGGGCGGCGGCGGCCACCATGGCGGCGCGTGGAAGATCGCGTATGCCGACTTCGTGACGGCGATGATGGCGTTCTTCCTGCTGATGTGGCTGCTCGGTTCGACCTCCAAGGGCGACTTGAAAGGGATCTCGGATTACTTCAAGACGCCGCTGAAGGTGGCCATGCAGGGCGGCTCGGGCAGCGGCGACAGTTCGTCGGTGATTCCCGGCGGCGGCAAGGACCTGACCCGCAAGGACGGCCAGGTCGCGGCCAGCAGCGACCCGAGCGCGCAGAAGAAGGTCAACATCAACGCCGCGCGCGCCGCCGTCGAGGCCGAGGATGCGCAGCGCCTGAAGTCGCTGAAGGACAAGATCGAGGCCGCGATTGAAACCAATCCGGTGCTGGTCAAGTACAAGAACCAGCTGCTGCTCGATATCACGACCGAGGGCTTGCGGATCCAGATCGTCGACGAGCAGAACCGTCCGATGTTCGCGCTGGCCAAGGCCGATTTGCAGTCGTACACCAAAGAGATTTTGCACGAAATCGGTTTTGTGCTGAACGATGTGCCGAACCGCATCGGCCTGTCGGGCCATACCGATTCGACGCCGTACATGAGCGAGAGCGGCTACAGCAACTGGGAATTGTCGGCCGACCGCGC
This sequence comes from Oxalobacteraceae bacterium OTU3CAMAD1, assembly GCA_024123915.1. Taxonomy (NCBI): domain Bacteria; kingdom Pseudomonadati; phylum Pseudomonadota; class Betaproteobacteria; order Burkholderiales; family Oxalobacteraceae; species Oxalobacteraceae bacterium OTU3CAMAD1. The sequence goes on from CP099650.1 coordinate 2,777,984, forward strand.
CAACGCCTCGCGGCGCGAACTGATCGTCGGCGGCATGGCCGACGCCAAGGTGCTGCGGGTGGTGGGGCTGGCCTCGGCCGCCAATCTGGACAAGGCCGATCCGTTCAATCCGATCAACCGCCGCATCAGCATCCTGGTGATGAACAAGCGGACCGAGGAGAGCGTGATCCGCGACGGCGGCCGCCAGATCGAGGTCGGCGCCGAGGAGGACGCGGCGGCGGCCTTGGCGGCGCCACCGGCCGCGGCGGCAGCGCCGCCGGGGCCGCCGGTCCGCAAATAGACAGTGCAACAGGTGGTACCAGGCAACGTGTAAAGCGCGCAGCGAAGAGTAGAACAACGAGAATGTTATGACGAGAAAAAAAATCCTTGGGTCGCATGTAAAACGCCTGCTGTCGGGCGTGTCTGACCACGGGCGCAAGCATTTGACCGAGGTCGAGACCGATCTCATCCAGACCCGGCTGCTGCTGGAGGAGGCCATCGAGAAGCTGTCGTTCAACTTCATGGCCATCCACCAGACGGTGGAGGCCGAGCAGGCCACGATCCAACTGCTGCTCGACGGCGGCATCGCCTCGCCCGAGCAGCGCGCGCAGCTGCAGGCGCTGCAGGGGCAGGTGGGCGGCTATGTCAACGCCGCCATCACCAGCATGCAGTTCCAGGACATGACGAGCCAGCTGATCGACCGCACGCTCAAGCGCGTCACCGGCCTGCGCGAGTTCCTCGGCACCTTGGGCGCGCATGGCGCCGAGATGCTGCCCGAGAGCGACAACGAGGAGATCGTCGCCCTGCTGGGCAAGGTCAGCATGGCGCTGGCGATACAGAGTTTGGAACTGCGCAGCGTGTTGCGCAAGGCGGTAAGTCAGCAACACCTGGAGAGCGGCGACATCGAATTGTTTTAAGGGCCGAGCAGGCCACCGCTGAACACCGATTGTTTTAAAAAAAATGGACGCGAGCGTCCAGCATTGATAAGAGTGAGAACCAAGATGGCCAAGACAATACTTGCAGTTGATGATTCCAGTTCCCTGCGCCAGATGGTGGCCTTCAGCCTGAAGGCCGCCGGTTATCTGGTGGTGGAGGCGGTTGACGGCCAGGACGGCCTGGAAAAAGCCAAGCTGCAAAGCGTCGACCTGGTGCTGACCGACCAGAACATGCCGCGCATGGACGGCCTGCAGCTGATCGCGCTGCTGCGCGAACTGCCGACCTACGCCAAGACCCCGATCCTGATGCTGACCACCGAGTCGTCCGACGAGATGAAGGCCAAGGGCCGCGCGGCCGGCGCCAACGGCTGGCTGGTCAAACCGTTCGATCCGCAGCGCCTCATCGAGGTAGTGAAGAAGGTCATCGGCTGATAAGGCGCGAGCAATGAGCGAACTTTACGGAGTATCACCATGACCATCGACATAAGCCAGTTTTTCCAGGTCTTCTTCGATGAGGCCGAGGAACTGCTGGCTGAAATGGAGCGGCTGCTGCTGGCCGTGGACGTCGCCGCCCCCGATGCCGAGGATCTGAACGCGATCTTCCGCACCGCGCATTCCGTCAAGGGCGGCGCCTCCACGTTCGGCGTCACCGACATGACGGAGGTCACGCACATCCTTGAGACCCTGCTCGACCGCATCCGCAAGGGCGAGATGGCGCTGACGTCCGAGCACGTCGACGCCTTCCTGGCCGCCAAGGACATCCTCAAGATGCAGCTCGACGGCCATCGCCTCGGCAGCACCGTCGACCAGGACGCCGTCGGCGACGTGCGCATGATGCTGCAGTCGCTGACCCAGGACGTGCCGGTGGTGGCGCTGTCGCCGGTGGCCCCGGCGTTCAACGCGACCGAAGCGAAGGTGGTCGACCACAGCGGCGGACGCCGCTACCGGCTCGAGCTGCCCGTCATGGTGCACCGCGAAGTGACCGCGCTCGGCGCCGAGCTGGGATTGATGGGCCATGTGTCCATCACGCCGCTCGACAAGGACCGCAATGCGATGGTCGTGACCACGCACGAGAGCCTCGACGACATCATCGCCATCTGCTCCTTCGTGCTCAATCCGGACGACATGGTGGTGACCGAATTGCCGGCGCTGAGCGACAAGCAGGCCCGCATGGAAAACGCCGAGCGTTCCAAGGTCGAGAGCGACCTCGGTTACGGCTTTTTCGACGAAACCGAATTGCATCCGCCGATGGCGGGCGGCGGCCAGGGCTACGGCTTCTTCCAGCCGCTCGACGAGATCCGCGCCAACGCCAAGGAAGGCAACGACGACGCCAACGGCTACGGCTTCTTCCAGCCGGTCGAGCAGATCCGCGCCGCTGCCGGCATCGTGATCGAGGCGCCGCCTCCGCCGGCCGTGGTCGAGGAACAGGAAAAGAAAGCCGCCAAGGAGAAGGGCGCGTCGGCCGGCGCCGAATCGTCGTCGATCCGCGTGTCGATCGAGAAGGTCGACCAGTTGATCAACCTGGTGGGCGAGCTGGTGATCACGCAGGCGATGATCGAGCAGCGCGTCGACACGCTCGATCCGATGGCGCACGAGCGCCTGTTGAATAGCGTGAGCCAGCTGACGCGCAACACCCGCGACCTGCAGGAAGCAGTGATGTCGATCCGCATGATGCCGATGGACTTCGTGTTCTCGCGCTTCCCGCGCATGGTGCGCGACCTGGCGGCCAAGCTGGGCAAGAAGGTCGATTTCATCACCAACGGCGCGGCCACGGAACTGGACAAGGGCCTGATCGAGCGCATCGTCGATCCGTTGACGCACCTGGTGCGCAACTCGATCGACCACGGCATCGAGATGCCGGACGTTCGCCGCGCCGCAGGCAAAAGCGAGTCGGGACGGCTGTTTTTGTCGGCCTCCCACCAGGGCGGCAACATCATCATCGAGGTGTCGGACGACGGCGGCGGCTTGAACCGCGAGCGCATCCTGGCCAAGGCCGAGCAAAACGGCCTGCCGGTGAGCGAGACGATGAGCGACGCCGAGGTCTGGCAACTGATCTTCGCGCCCGGCTTCTCGACCGCCGAGACGGTGACCGACGTCTCCGGACGCGGCGTCGGCATGGATGTCGTCAAGCGCAACATCACCGCCATGGGCGGCGTGGTCGACATCCGCTCGGCCAAGGGCTTCGGCACGACGATCTCGATCTCGCTGCCGCTGACGTTGGCGATTTTGGACGGCATGTCGATCCGGGTCGGCGAGGAGGTCTACATCCTGCCGCTGGGCTTTGTCATCGAGTCGCTGCAGCCGGTGGCCGACGACGTCAAGGAAATCAGCGGCAAGGGCCGCGTCATCAAGGTGCGCGGCGAGTACCTGCCGCTGGTGCCCTTGTACCAGATGTTCGACATCACGCCGCGCTTCACCGATCCGACCCAGGGCATCGTGGTCATCATCGAGACGGACGGCCGCAAGGCGGGCCTGTTCATCGACGACCTGGTCGGGCAGCAGCAGGTGGTGGTCAAGAACCTGGAATCGAATTACCGCAAGGTGGCCGGCATTTCCGGGGCCACCATCCTGGGCGACGGCGGCGTGTCGCTGATCCTCGATGTCGCCGCGCTGATACGCTCGTCGCGCCAGCTGTCCGACGAACAAATTTTCTCCTGACCGAACCAACGCAACGTAAATAGGAAACCATCATGGCAGACGTACTAACCACAGGCGCAAACGAGATCGCCGGCCACGAATACCTGGCGTTCACGCTGGGCTCGGAGGAATACGGCATCGACATCCTCAAGGTGCAGGAGATCCGGGGCTACGAAGTAGTCACCCGCATCGCCAACGCGCCCGACTTCATCAAGGGCGTGATCAACCTGCGCGGCATCATCATCCCGGTGGTGGACATGCGCATCAAGTTCAACCTGGGCGAGCCGGTGTACGACCAGTTCACCGTCGTCATCATCCTTAACATCAACGGCCGCATCGTCGGCATGGTGGTCGATTCGGTGTCCGACGTGACCACCTTGACGCCGGAGCAGGTCAAGCCGGCGCCGGAGATGGGCACCGCCTTCAGCTCCGACTACATGATCGGCCTGGGCACCATCGACGAACGCATGCTGATCCTGGTGAACATCGACAAACTGATGTCGAGCGCCGAGATGGGCTTGATGGAACAACTGGCGGCCTAAATCCAGCCCCAAAGCGGTCGGCAGTCGCCCGCGGAAGCGCTCCACAGAGGGCGCGCCAAAAGACTATAACGATCATCGGCTTGGTAGTGCCGTTCCGGCGAGCACACGCACAGACAGCATAGGGGAGAAACAACATGAATTTACGCGATTTCACCATCGGTACACGGCTGCGCATCGGTTTCGGTGGCATTCTGCTGATCCTGGTGGCGATGGTCCTGATGACCAACTACCTCAACTTTAGCAACAAGAACAAGCTGACCACGGGCCTGGAGCTGAGCACCGCCAAGAATCTGCAGGCGGCGGCCATGAAAAGCGCGATGCTGGAGACCGGCATCGCCATGCGCAACATCGGCCTGCAATCGGACGTGAGCCTGATGCAGAAGGAAGAGCAGAAGGTCAAGGACCACCGCGCCCACTACGACAAGGCGGTCACCGACCTCAAGGCGCTGGGCCTGAACGACGACGAGAAAAAGGTGCTGGGCGATATCTCCAAGCTCGACGCCGACACCGAAAGCGCCTTCAAGGAGGCGATCGGGCAAGTGCTGGCGTTTAACAGCGAGGGCGCGGCCAAGGTCATTTCCGGCCGCATCGATCCGCTCAACCAGCAAACGCTGACGCAGATTAATAAACTGGTCGACATGCAGCAGGCCGACGCCAAGCATGTGATGGAGGGTTCCGTCACCGCCGACCGCTCGCTGATGTTCGTGCTGTTCGGCCTGGGCGCCGTGGCCGTGGCGCTGGGCGTGCTGTGCGCGGTGGTGATCACCCGTTCGATCGTGGTGCCGCTGTCGGGCGCGGTGGCCGTGGCCCAGCGCGTGGCCTCGGGCGAGCTGACCTCGGACGTGCGGGTCGAGGGCAAGGATGAAACGAGCGAATTGCTGCAGGCGCTGCGGGACATGAACGAGAGCCTGGCCAAGACGGTGGGCGATGTGCGCAGCGGTACCGAACTGATCACCACGGCCTCGCACGAAATCGCCGCCGGCAACGCCGACCTGTCGTCGCGCACCGAGTCGCAAGCGAGCTCGCTGGAGGAAACCGCGTCGTCGATGGAAGAACTGACGTCGACCGTCAAGCAGAACGCCGACAACGCCCGCCAGGCCAACCAACTCGCGGTGACCGCCTCGTCGGTGGCCGAGAAGGGCGGCAGCGTGGTGTCGCAGGTGGTCGAGACCATGGGCTCGATCAAGGCCAGCTCGAGCAAGATCGTCGACATCATCGGCGTGATCGACGGCATCGCCTTCCAGACCAACATCCTGGCGCTGAACGCGGCCGTGGAAGCGGCGCGCGCCGGCGAGCAGGGCCGCGGCTTCGCGGTGGTGGCGTCGGAAGTGCGCAACCTGGCGCAGCGCTCGGCCGGCGCGGCCAAGGAAATCAAGGAATTGATCGGCGACTCGGTCAACAAGGTCGACGCCGGCAGCCGCCTGGTCGACGAGGCCGGACAGACCATGGACCTGATCGTGACGTCGATCCGCCAGGTGGCCGACATCATGGGCGAGATCACCGCCGCCACGCAGGAACAGAGCAACGGCATCGAGGAAGTCAACCAGGCCATCACGCAGATGGACGAGATGACGCAGCAGAACGCCGCGCTGGTCGAGCAGTCGGCGGCCGCCGCCGAGAGCATGCAAGAGCAGGCCGAGTTGCTGGCGCAGGCGGTCAGCGTGTTCAAGCTGGCCGAGGATGCCGGCATGCGCCGGCCGGCGATCGCCGCGCCGAAGCCGGTCGCGCACGCCGCGCCCCGGCAGGTAAGCGCCCCGGCCGCGCCGCCACCGGCCTCCAAGCCCAAGGCGCCGGCGGCGCCGAAGAAGCTGACCACGTCGTCGCAGACCAGCGGCGACGAGTGGGAAGAATTTTAAACAATAGCATTAGCAACAGCAACAGCAACAGCAAAAGCAGCACCAGTGCAGTAAACCAAGGAATACCCAATGCCGCATACTAAAGACACCGTCAAAGAGTTCGATTTCAATGCCAAGGATTTCGAACGTGTTCGCGGCCTCATCTACAAACGCGCCGGCATCTCGCTGGCCGACAGCAAGCAGGAAATGGTCTACAGCCGCCTGGCGCGGCGGCTGCGCGCCACCGGCATCGCCTCGTTCGCCAAGTACCTCGACGACCTCGAGGCGGGCCGCCTGGGCGAGGAGTGGGAGTCGTTCACCAACGCGCTGACCACCAACCTGACGTCGTTCTTCCGCGAGGCGCACCACTTCCCGCTGCTGGCCGAGCATGTGAAGAACAAGCGCGAGCCGATCACCATCTGGTGCTCGGCCGCCTCCACCGGCGAGGAGCCGTATTCGATCGCGATGACGGTGTGCGAGGCGTTCAACACCTTGACGCCGAACTGCCACATCATCGCCACCGACATCGACACCAACGTGCTGGCCCACGCCGAAAACGGCGTCTATACGATGGACCGGCTCGACAAGATGTCGCCGGAGCGTTCGCGCCGCTTCTTCCTGAAGGGCAAGGGCGACCGCGAAGGCATGGCGCGCGTGCGCCCCGAACTGCGCAATATGATCACGTTCAAACCGCTCAACCTGCTGGCCGACGGCTGGCCCGTCAGCGGCCAGTTCGACGTCATCTTTTGCCGCAACGTGATGATCTATTTCGACAAGCCGACGCAGCGCAAGATCCTGTCGCGCTTTGTCCCATTGATGAAGCCGGACGCCTTGCTCTTCGCGGGCCATTCGGAGAATTTCCTCTACGTGTCGGAGTCGCTCAAACTACGCGGCAAGACGGTGTACGAGTTGGACGATCAACACCGTGGCGCCGCTACCAAAAGCGGCGCGACCAACACGAGATAAGCTATGGACCTCGAACAATTTGCCACGAACGTGTATTTCGATCGCACGTTCGACTGCGACGCCGCCAAGATATTGCCCGGCGAGTATTACTTCACCAACAAGGACATGCTGATCGTGACCGTGCTCGGCTCGTGCGTGTCGGCCTGCATCCGCGACCGCGTCACCGGCCTGGGCGGCATGAACCACTTCATGCTGCCCGACGGCGGCGGCGACGGCAGCCCGGTGTCGGCCTCGGCCCGCTACGGCACCTACGCGATGGAGATCCTGATCAACGACCTGCTCAAGGCCGGCGCCAAGCGCGAGAACATGGAGGCCAAGGTGTTCGGCGGCGGCGCCGTGCTCAAGGGCTTCACGGCGATCAACGTCGGCGAGCGCAACGCCGCCTTCGTGCTCAGCTTCCTCAAGACCGAGAAGATCCGCGTGGTGGCCGAGGACTTGAACGACATCCACCCGCGCAAGGTGTACTTCTTCCCGCGCACCGGCAAGGTGCTGGTCAAGAAGCTGATGCAAACCCATAACGACACCCTCGCCAAGCGCGAGAACGAATACGCCAGCCGCCTCAAAAAGGCGCCGGTCGGTGGCGAGATCGATCTGTTCTGACCGACCGTCCAAACAGATACAGTAGACAGAGTAGATACAGGGCCAGGCCCGGAAAGTAGCGTTTTATGAAGATCAAAGTCCTCATCGTCGATGACTCCGCGTTGATTCGCAGCGTCATGAGCGAGATCATCAACAGCCAGGCCGACATGGAAGTGGTGGGCGTGGCGCCCGATCCGCTGGTGGCGCGCGATTTGATCAAGCAGACCAATCCCGACGTGCTGACCCTGGACGTCGAGATGCCGAAGATGGACGGCCTCGATTTCCTGGAGAAATTGATGCGTTTGCGGCCGATGCCGGTGGTGATGGTATCCTCGCTGACCGAGCGGGGCTCGGAAATCACGATGCGCGCGCTGGAACTGGGCGCCGTCGATTTCGTCACCAAACCGAAAATCTCGATCCAGGCGGGCATGCGCGAGTACACCGACCTCATCACCGACAAGATCCGCGCCGCCGCCAAGGCCCGCGTGCGCGCGCGCGTGCTGCCCCAGCCGGGCGCCGAGGGGCAGGTGCCTTTGCCGCAGCTGCGCAACCCGCTGACGTCGTCGGAAAAACTGATCATCATCGGCGCCTCCACCGGCGGCACCGAGGCGATCCGCGAATTCCTGATGCAGATGCCGTCGGACTGCCCCGGCATCCTGATCGCGCAGCACATGCCCGAGGGCTTCACCCGCTCGTTCGCCAAGCGGCTCGACAGCCTGTGCAAGATCTCGGTGCAGGAGGCGGCCGGCAACGAGCGGGTGCTGCCGGGCCACGCCTACATCGCGCCGGGCCACTCGCACCTGTACCTGACCCGCAGCGGCGCCAACTACATGACCCGCATCGACCAGGCCGATCCGGTCAACCGCCACCGGCCTTCGGTCGACGTGCTGTTCCGCTCGGCGGCGCAGGCGGCCGGCAAGAACGCGGTCGGCGTGATCCTGACCGGCATGGGCAAGGACGGCGCCGCCGGCATGCTGGAGATGCGCACGGCCGGGGCGTATAATTTCGCCCAGGACGAGGCCAGTTGCGTGGTGTTCGGCATGCCGCGCGAGGCGATCGCGGTCGGCGCCGCGCACGAGATCGGCGCCCTGCAGGCGCTGCCGGGCATGGTGCTGGGCCACCTGGCCGCGCACGGCTCGCGCGCGCTGCGGGTATAGTCGCTATTCAATTGTTTGTGCGATTACCCGTGTAATTGCGAGGAACCCGGGCTAAATGTGTCCCGGGTGACGTTTTACTGCTACTTTGTTCGCCTTAGAGCAACGAAAATGCTATCCTACAACTTGATGGAAATTGTAGGCATTATTCACAACCGCGTAGAGAATCAACGGAGTAATTCATGGCTGATCCAAAGATGAAATTTTTAGTTGTTGACGATTTTTCGACGATGCGCCGCATCGTCCGGAATCTGTTGAAAGAACTGGGTTATGCCAATGTCGACGAGGCCGAAGACGGCGTGATGGCGCTGGCGAAGCTGCGCGCCGAATCGTTCGACTTCGTCGTGTCGGACTGGAACATGCCGAACATGGACGGCCTGACGATGCTGCAAAACATCCGTGCCGACCCGGCGCTGGCCAAGCTGCCGGTGCTGATGGTGACGGCCGAAGCGAAGAAGGAAAACATCATCGCCGCCGCCCAGGCCGGCGCCAACGGCTACGTGGTCAAACCATTCACCGCCGCCACGCTGGATGAAAAGCTGAACAAGATCTTCGAAAAACTCGGAGCTTGATGATGGTTGAGCAACAAAGCGGCGCCGTCGCGTTGTCAGCGACGGAGCCGAACGAGGAGTTTTTGTCGCGTATCGGTCACATGACCCGGGCCTTGCATGAAAGTTTGCGCGGTCTCGGCCTGGACAAGCTGATCGAAAAAGCGGCGTCGGACATTCCCGACGCCCGCGACCGCCTCGATTATGTGGCCCGTCTAAGCGAGGACGCGGCGCAGAAAGTATTAAACGCCACCGACGCCGCCAGTCCGCTGCAGGACCGCATCGCCGGCGACGCCAGGCAGTTGAGCGCGTCGTGGAGCGGCCTGCTGGCCGCCTCCGTCGACGGCGCCGGCGCCCCGGCCGACGAACAGTGGCGCGCGCTGGCGTGGCAGACCATCGCCGCGCTCGACGGCGCCGCGGCCGGCTCGTCCGAGACCAAGGCCCATCTGATGGACATCATGATGGCCCAGGACTTCCAGGACTTGACCGGGCAGGTGATCAAGAAGGTGACGTCGATCGCGCAAAACCTGGAAAAGCAGCTGGTGCAGATGCTGATCGATTTTGCGCCGGAACAGATGAAGAAGGAAATCGACAACGGCTTGCTCAACGGACCGCAGATCGATCCGAAAGGCGAGGGCGTGGTGGCCGACCAGGAGCAGGTGGACGACCTGCTCGACAGTCTGGGCTTCTGACCTTGGCGCTGTACCGCCCGTAGCCCGCGCCTGGCGCCCGGGCCGCTGGCTTCACCCTTCATAACCATGCACCAGACCAATTTCCTCGTTCGAGAGCCGTTGTTGGATCCCAAGCAGCGGGTGGTGGGCTATGAATTGTCCTGGCAACAGCAGAAGTCCGCGCCGGCCTCGACGCCGGCCGACCTGGAGTTGCTGGTCGACTTCGTCGCCGAGCAAATGGTCGACGAGGACAACGGCGGCAACTGGCTGCTGCGCGACAAAATCCTCTTTCTAGAAGCCGTGCCGGCCATGCTGTCGACCGATGCCTTGCATCGCCTGCCGCCGGAGCGCACGGTGCTCTCGCTCAAGACGTCCGCGCTGGCCAATCCGGACACCCTGGCGGCTGTGCAGGCGCTGCGCGCCGGCGGCGTCGGCATCCTGCTGCGCGAGGCCGACCTGGCGCGCAGCGGCGCCCGCCTGCCGACCCTGGCCTCGTACGTCGAGGTGCGCTTTTCCGGCGCCGACGTCGCCACGCAGGCGCGCACCTACGCCGCCTTCAAGCAATCGACGGTGGGCATGATCGCGCGTCCCGTCAGCAACTGGGCCGATTTCGACGCCTGCGCCGCGCTGGGGCTGAACGCCTTCGTCGGCAAGCTGCACCTGACGCCACGCACCAGCTTGATGTCGAGCGGCATGAATCCGGCGCAAACGATCATCATGCAGCTGATGCAGATGGTGCGGCAGAATGCCGACATCGGCAACATCGAAACCGTGCTCAAGCATGACGCCACCCTGTCGTACAAGCTGCTGCGCTTCATCAACTCGGCCGGCTTCGGCGCGGGGCGGGAGGTGCAGTCGATCCGGCAGGCGCTGGCCTTGCTGGGCTATACGCCGCTGTACCGCTGGCTGACCTTGCTGTTGGCGACGGCCAGCACCTCCGGCTATTCGCCGGTGCTGCTGGAGACGGCGGTGGTGCGCGGGCGCCTGGCCGAGCTGCTGGGGCAGGCCGCGCTGGGCAAGAGCGAGGCCGAGAACATCTTCGTTGCCGGCATGTTCTCGCTGCTGGACCGGCTGCTGGGCATCAGCATGAAAGAGGTGCTGGCCAACATCCAGTTGTCGGATGATGTGGTGACGGCGTTGCTGACGCGCGGCGGCAAGTACGGGCCGTATCTGGCGCTGGCCGAGGCCTGCGAGCTCAATTCCGATCTGGTTGCCTCGCTGGCGGCGACGCTCAAGCTGAGCCCGGAAGACGTCAACACGGCGCACCTGTCGGCGCTGGCGTGGGCGCAAAGCGTGGCCGCGTAGCGCTCTTTAAGCTGGCGCAAACGCCGCCTTGATATCTTCAGTGCGCGCGTTGACATGGCCGCGCCGCAGGTCGAAGATAAACGGATGAACGCGAACTCCGACAAAGATTACATCGACGCCAAGACCGACGCCATCCGTGCTGGCATGGATGGGGCGTTGAGCGCGTTCGAGGCAAATGTCAATGCGAAATTCGCCGAGATGAATGGGAAATTTGCCGAGGTGAATGGAAAATTCGCGGCCGTGGACGCGAGCTTTGCCCAAGTGAGGACCGAAATTAGAGAGTCGGCCGAACGCATGACTTCCCAGATGGTCAAATGGATGGTCGGCATATTCATCGCCACGCTGACTATTTTCTTCAGCTCGATGGTGTTTTTGCTGAATACCGCGATTCCAAAGTTGCAAGCCCAACCGATGCAGGTCCTGCCACCTATCGTCATCCAACTGCCGCCCATGCCGGCGGTGCCAGAAAAACCTTGATAAAAGGCTCGGACGATGAACGCCGACTGCGCTAAAGATCATATCTACGCCAGAACCGGTATACGAGAAACGGACCCGGGCAGGGAGATCGCCGAAGCTGGCACACGTGCAGTGAGGCTGATGGTCGGTGCTTTTCTCGCGTCGATGGCGATCTTCTTCACTGCCGTCACCGTCGTGCTGAACAACGCAGCCCCGCCACCTGAGCCACCCGCGCAGCCGGTGGCGTCGGTGATCATTCTGCTTTCACCGCAGGGCGTGACCATCTCACCGGTCGCCCCGACGGTCCTGCCCGGGCCTTAAATCTCCAGATTGTCGATCAGGCGGGTCGAGCCCAGTTTGGCGGCGGCCAGCACCACCAGCGGCGCGCCTTGCGCCAGATCGCCCGCGCTCGGCGGCTGCAAATCGCTGCGTTTGCGGATCGACACATAGTCCGGCTTCCAGCCGCGCTTGGCCAAATCCTCCATCGCCTTGTGCTCGACCTGGAAGATGTCCAGATGGCCGGCGCGCATTTCGTTGGCCACGTAGTTCAGGCTTTGGAACAGCGCCGGCGCCTCCGCGCGCTCCGCTTCCGACAAATACATATTGCGCGACGACAGCGCCAGGCCGTCGTCGGCGCGGTAGGTTTCGGCGCCGATGATCTCGGTCGGCAGCGCGAACTGGCGCGCCATGTTACGCACCATCATCAGCTGCTGGTAATCCTTCTTGCCGAACACAGCCACCTTCGGCTGCACGCACGAGAACAGCTTGAGCACGATGGTGGTCACGCCGGTGAAGAAGCCAGGCCGGAATTCGCCTTCCAGCGTGTTGCCCAGGTCGGCCGGCGGATTGACGCGGAACTCCTGCGGCTCCGGATACAGGTCCTTCTCGGTCGGTGCGAACAGCACGTAGACGCCTTCCTTCTCCAGCTTTTCGACGTCTGCCTGGAAGGTGCGCGGATACTTGTCGAAGTCCTCATTCGGGCCGAACTGCAGGCGGTTGACGAAGATCGATGCGACCACCGGATCGCCATGCTTGCGCGCCAGGCGCATCAGCGACAGGTGGCCCTCGTGCAGGTTGCCCATCGTCGGGACGAAGGCGGTGCGCAGTTGACCGCTCAGTTGGTCGCGCAGTTCTTCAATGGTGGTGATGATTTTCATGACATGTTCGCTATCAGCGTAAAAGGGAATTCGGTTAGCGCGGGCCGGGTTCAGGCGGGCGAATAGGCCAGGCGCACGTAGATGGGGGCGAACGGCTCGGCCTGGGTGATCTCGATCAGCGTTTCCTTGGCCAGCTCGAGCAGCGCGACAAAGTTCACCACCACCACCGGCACGCCGCCGGCGATGTCGAACAGGTCGGCGAACTCGACGAACCGGCTCGATTGCAGGCGCCGCAGGATGCCTGTCATATGCTCGCGCACGGACAGCTCCTCGCGGCTGATCTTGTGGTGCTGGGTCAGCTTGGCGCGTTTGATCACGTCCAGCCAGGCTTGCTGCAGGTCGATCGGCGCCACCTCCGGCCAGGTCGGCACCAGGCTTTGCTCGATGAAGATCTGGGTGCGCACGAAATCGCGGTCGACCTGCGGGATCGCGTTCAGGTCGTAGGCGGCCAGCTTGATCTGCTCGTACTCCAGCAGACGGCGTACCAGCTCGGCGCGCGGATCGTCGTGCTCGATCTCCAGGTCCGACTGCCGTTGCGGCAACAGCATGCGCGACTTAATCTCGATCAGCATCGCCGCCATCAGCAGGTACTCGGCGGCCAGCTCCAGGTTCGACAGGCGAATCTGGTCGACATACTTCAGGTATTGCAGCGTCAGCTGCGCCATCGGGATGTCGAGGATGTTGAAGTTTTGCTTGCGGATCAGGTAGAGCAGCAGGTCGAGCGGCCCTTCGAAGGCGTCGAGGAAGATTTCCAGCGCGTCCGGCGGAATGTACAGATCGTTGGGCAGCTTGAGCAGCGGCTCGCCGTACAGGCGGGCGAGGGCGGCAACTTCCGACGTCACGGCGGCCGCCGCGTCGGCGACTTCCGGCGACACGGGGGCTTCCGCAGCGGCGTCGCCGTCGGCGGTTACCGCCGGCGGCGGGGTTGGCACCTCGCCGGCCGGCTGTTCAGCCGTATCGTCTGGCAACATCCGTGCCGCCCCAAGTCCTTAGACTTTGTTCTGGTAGACGTAAGCTTGTTGCTTGACGGCCGACTCGAGCTGGCGTTCCTGCTCGTCGAGCGACAGTGGCGCCTTGTCCCACAGCAGCGCGCGGCCCAGACGTTGACCTTCTTCGATCGCCGGATTCTTTTCCTTCAGCGACTTGATGAACAAGGTATGGTCGGATTCGTACATCGAATGTTGTTTAGAGAATTTCATATAGTCCAAGTGAGTGGCTCAGCAATGAGTATTTTACCGCGCCGCAGCGCCGACGCGCTAATTCTATCGCCGCCGGCCACGCAAAGTGGCGGAATCGGGTATGCTCAAAGGCGTAATGTTGCAAAGATATAACTAAAATGACCGCACGCCTGACACCCAAAACCATCTTTCTGCTGACCCTGCCGCCGCTGCTGTGGGCCGGCAACGCCATCGTCGGCCGCCTCGTGCACGATATGTTGCCGCCGGTGCTGCTCAATTTCCTGCGCTGGGTGATCGCCTTGCTGATCCTGTTGCCGCTGGCCGGCCCGGTGTTCCGCCGGGACAGCGCGCTGTGGCGATACTGGAAGCAGTACGCCCTGTTGGGGCTGATGGGCATCGGCCTGTACAACACGTTCCAATATATGGCCCTGCAAAGCTCGACGCCGATCAACGTCACCCTGGTCGCCTCGGGATTGCCGGTGTGGATGATGCTGACGGGACGGTTGTTCTTCGGCGTGCCGGTCTCGGGCCGCCAGATGGCCGGCGCCGCGCTGTCGATCGCCGGCGTGCTGGTGGTGCTGGCGCGCGGGGAGTGGCGGCACGTGCTGGAGTTGCGGCTAGTGGCGGGGGATTTGTTCATGATCCTGGCCACCATCGCCTGGTCGTTTTATAGCTGGATGCTGATGCGGACCAGGGAACCGGCCGCGATCCGCGCCAACTGGGCCAGCTTCCTGGCGGCGCAGGTGGCGTTCGGCGCGCTCTGGTCGGGTGGTTTCGCGCTGGGTGAGCAGTGGCTGGGGGCGATTCCGGTGCAATGGAGCTGGTGGCTGGCCGCCGCCTTGCTGTATGTCGCGATATTCCCGGCGGTGATCGCCTTCCGTTGCTGGGGCGAAGGCGTGCAGCGCGCCGGGCCGGCCATCGGCGCCTTCTTCGTCAACCTGACGCCGCTATTTACCGCGCTGCTGTCGTCGGCCTTCCTGGGCGAGGCGCCGCACGCCTACCATGGGGTGGCCTTCGCGCTGATCGTCGCCGGCATCGTGGTGTCGGCGCGCAAGGGTTAATCCGACTGTAAAGTCGCCGCCTTCAGCGCATCGATAAACGCCCGCACTTTGTGCGGCACGTGGGGCGAGGCCGGGTACACGGCGTGGATGTCGCTTTCGGCCTGCGACCAGTCCGGCAGCAGCCGCACCAGCCGGCCGGCGGCCACGTCCTCCTGGGTCAGGAAAGTAGTGGCGCGCAGCACGCCCACGCCGGCCAGGGCGGCGGCGCGGCTGGCGTAGGCGGTGTTGGTGGAAAACACCGTATTGCGCATGCGTATCTCGCGTACCTGGCCGGCGCCGTCGTCCAAAGTGAACACCCTCGGCTGCGGCAGCACGGACAGCGCGATGAACGGCAAGGCTTCCAGCGCGTCCGGATTGTCGGGCATGCCGTGCCGGGCGATGAAGTCCGGCGTGGCCACCAGCCAACGCCGCAGCGGCCCCACGCGGCTTGCCATATGCCCGGAATCAGCCAGCTTGCCCAGCCGGACCGTGACGTCGATGCCTTCCGCGATCAGGTCAATCACATGGTCCGCGCAGACCAGCTCGATGTGCAGTGCCGGGTAGCGCGCGCGCAACTGCGCCAGCACCGGCGCCACCACCATCGCCCCGTAGTCGATCGGCGATGCCACGCGCAGCGTGCCTTGCGGGCTGTCCAGCCCGGTGCGCGCCTGCTCGATGGCCTGCTCGGCCGATTGCAGCAACTGGCGGCTGGACTCGTAGAAGGCCCGTCCGGCCTCTGTCAGGCTCAGCTTGCGAGTCGAGCGCACCAGCAGGCCGACGCCGATTTCCGCTTCCAGCAGCTGCATGTGTTTGCTGACCATGGACTTGGCCAGGCCCAGCCGCTCTGCGGCGGCCGTCAACGAGCCGGCCTCGACAACGGCGACGAAGGCAATCAGGCGGTTCAGATTGACGGTATTGAGATCGACCATGGCTCATTATGCCTTGATTGTCCACTTTGAGTGAACTGTGATTCCGCTATTGTCCGGCTTATCAGCACGGCTACGTCTCCCTATACTGGATTCATTCGCCCATCCACATAAGGACTCTTCATGAAACTCTACGGCTTCCCGCTTTCCGGCCACTCGCACCGCGCCGAGCTGTTCCTCAACCTGCTCCAGTTGCCGTACGAATTCGTGCCTATGCCCTTGGCCGGCGGTAAACATCGCACGCCGGAATTCCTGGCGCTGAACGGCTTCGGCGAAGTACCGGTGCTGGAGGACGGGGACGCGGTGCTGTCCGACTCGACCGCGATCCTGGTGTACCTGGCCGCCAAATACGACGGCAGCGGCCGCTGGCTGCCACGCGATCCGCTGGCCGCCGCCCAGGTGCAGCGCTGGCTGTCGGCCGCCTCGGGCAAGATCGCCTACGGTCCCGCCGCCGCGCGCATGGTGACGCTGTTCGGCGCCAAATTCGATCACGAGTTTGTCAAAGGCGTGGCCGTGCGCCTGTTCGACGTGATGGAGCGCGAGCTGGAAGGCCGCCGCTACCTGGTCGGCGGGCACGCCACCATCGCCGATGTCGCCGCCTTCAGCTATATCGAGCATGCGCCGGAGGGCGGTGTGTCGCTGAGTCCTTATCCCAACGTCCGCGCCTGGCTGGCCAACGTGCGCGCGCTGCCGGGGTTTGTCGCCATGCCGGCCACGCAAGCGGGCGTGGCGCCGGAACAGGTGTAGGCCATGGACGCCACGGCCTCCCCATTCCATGCCGGCGAACTGGCGATCCAGCAGCGCGTCGGCATGCGCGAGCGGATCGCCGCCGCCGGCAGCGCCGGCGTGCGCGATCACATGCCGGATCAGCACCGCCAATTCTTTGCGGAGCTGCCGTTCTTCTTCATCGGCGCGCTGGACGAGACGGGGCAGCCATGGGCCACGGTGCTGGCCGCCGATCCCGGTTTTATCGGCACGCTGGATGCGCGCACGCTGGACATCGCCGGCGGCATGCTCGCAGGCGATCCGCTGCAAGGCAGGTTGCGCGTGGGCGACCATGTCGGCGGCCTGGGACTGGCGCCGACGACGCGCCGCCGCAACCGCGTCAATGGCGTGATCACGGCGATCGATGGCGATGGCATGCGCATCGCGGTCGCGCAGAGCTTTGGCAACTGCCCCCAGTACATCCAGCATCGCCAGCATGGCGCGGCGCCTGATATCGGCACGGCCGGCGCCGAGCGCGTATCGCGCGCCACGGCGCTCGGCGACGAGGACCGGGCGTTGATCGCGCGGTCGGATACGTTTTTCATCGCCAGCGCCAACCTGGACGCCGATGCCGGCCGCGCGCGCGGTGTCGATGTCTCGCATCGGGGAGGGCGACCCGGCTTCGTGCGCGTCGATGACGCTAACACGCTGACATCGCCCGAGTTTCGCGGTAATTTTTTCTTCAACACGGCGGGGAATTTGCTGGAGCATCCACGTGCCGGCTTGCTGTTCATCGACTTCGAGCGCGGCGACCTGCTGCACCTGGCGGTGGAGGCGGAGATCATCTGGGACGGGCCTGAAGTGGAAGCCTTCACCGCGGCCGAGCGTTTGCTGCGGTTTCACCTACGCGAAGTGGTGCGCAACGCCGGTGCGCTGCCGTTCCGCTGGAGCGAGCCGCAGCCGGCGGTGCAGATCGCGCGCACCGGGAGTTGGACCCAAGCGAGCCATGGAGACACGTAGGGCGGATTAGGCGGAACGCCGTAATCGGCCATCGATGAGTCGTCGTCGGCGCATGCATGGCCGATTACGCTTCGCTAATCCGCCCTACGTGGTTTAGAAGGCGCCAGCGCGTGTGGCCGCTAGCCTAGCGACTTGATATAACGCGGGTCGATCTGCGCGCAATAGGTGGCGCAGGCGTGGCGGGCGGCGTTGGCCGCCGCGTGCACCAGCATCTCGGCGTTGGTGTGGAAGCACAGCGAGACAATGATCGACGGCGGCTCCGGCTGCACCGGCAGCTCGATGAACTCCCCGTTCTCCAGCGACGACACGACGAACAGGCTGGGAATCGCCGCTACGCCATAGCCGTCCTTGACCAACTGGACGATCGCCGCCACCGACGGCGAGCAGGTGATGCGCGTCTGCTCCAGCGGGATCATCGCCAGATTGGCCATCTTGCTGACGATTTCCTCCAGCGCGCGCTGCGGCGCGGTGCCGCGTCCGAAGGTCAGGATCGGCAGTTGCAGCAGCCGCTGGTTCAACCCCTCCTTGCGCGTGTCGAGCAAGCCACTGCGCGCGATCCAGTGCAGCGGATAGACCGCCAGCGCCTCCGAGACGATGTCGTTGCTCTCGACGCCCTCGACCTGGATCACCAGATCGAGCTCGCGCGCCCGCAGGCGGCGTTCGAGCACATTGCTCATATCGACCGCCAGATCGACTTCAAGCTCCGGATACAACACATTGAGCTGCCGGATGTACTGCGCCAGCCAGCTGTGGACCACCGATTCGATCACCCCGAGACGCAAGCGGCCGCGCACCGCACTATCTTTGTGCGCCGCTGCCTGCAGCCTGCGGGTGGCGTCAACCACCGCTTTCGCATGCCCCAACAAGTACTCGGCGTTGGCCGTCAGCCGGAAGTCCTTGCAGGTCCGATCGATCAGCTCCGTCTGCAATTCCTCCTCTAGCGACTTGATACGCAAGGAGATCGCGGCCGGCGTCGCGTGCAGCGCGCGGGCGGTGGCACGGAAGCTGCGCAACTGCGCCAGCGCGACGAAGGTTTCGAGGAATCGGGTATTCATGGAACAAGAATACCTTAACCTTATGCACCGGGATAGCGCACGGCGATAAGAAAAACTATACAACAACAGCAAAAATAACTAGATAGCATGATGTGATATTCACGTTTATTCTGAAGTCATGCAGTTTTCATATGACTAGTGAGCGAAACGACCATGACTCCTCTTGAACTCAGACACAAAGTGCGCAGCGGCGAATTCCGCTTGCCGACGGCCGGCTACTGCGGCGACTACGCGCAGGCCAACCTGGTGATCCTGCCGCAGGCGCACGCCGACGCCTTCCTGCTTTTCTGTCAGCGCAACCAGCGCGCCTGCCCGCTGCTGGCGGTTGGCGAACCCGGTCAATGGAATGTCTCCAGCCTCGGCGCCGACATGGACCTGCGCAGCGACACGCCCGGCTACAACGTCTATCGCGAAGGCGTGCTGTCGGCGCAAACGGCGGCGCTGCACGACATCTGGCGCGACGACCTGGTGGTGTTCGCGATCGGCTGTTCGTTCTCGTTCGAACAGATGCTGATGGACGCCGGCATCCGGATGCGCCACATCGAGCAGCGCCGCAACGTCGCCATGTACCGCACCAATATCCGCAACCAGGCCGCCGGCCCGTTCGGCGGCGAGATGGTGGTGTCGATGCGACCGATGAAGGCGGCCGACGCCATCCGCGCGATCCAGATCACCAGCCGCTTCCCGGCCGTCCATGGCGCCCCGATTCATCTGGGCGACCCTTCGCTGATCGGCATCGGCAACCTCGGGCTACCCGACTACGGCGACGCGGTCGAAGTCATGCCCGACGAAATTCCAGTCTTCTGGCCGTGCGGCGTCACGCCGCAGGAGGCCATACGCCACGCGCAGCTGCCGCTGGTGATCACCCACCAGCCGGGCTACATGCTGGTGACGGATATACGCAACGCCTCGCTAGCCGCATTCTAAGTTAAACAACATGGCAACGTCCTCGCTAACGGGTCCGCACAGGCACCCGGGGGACCGCCGCATTCTAAAAAAGGGAGAGCACGATGAACACAAAAGTAGCCAGCACCAGCCAGCCGGAAGGGTATTTCGCCTGGTTCCACGCCTTGACCAGCAAGGAGCGCCGCACCTTCTGGAGCTGCAAGATCGGTTACGCGCTCGACGCGATGGACACGCAGTTCCTCAGTTTCGTGATCCCGACCTTGATCGCCACCTGGGGCCTGTCCAAGGGCGACGCCGGCTTGATCGGCACCGTCACCTTGCTGACCTCCGCCGCCGGCGGCTGGATCGCCGGCATCATGTCGGACCGTATCGGCCGCGTCAAGACGCTGCAGATCACCATCCTGTGGTTCGCCTTCTTCACCGTGTTGTGCGGCTTCGCGCAGAACTTCGAACAGCTGTTGTGGGCACGCGGCCTGATGGGCTTTGGCATGGGCGGCGAGTGGACCGCCGGCGCCATCCTGATCGGCGAGGTGATACGCGCCAAGGACCGCGGCAAGGCGGTAGGCATGGTGCAGGCGGGATGGGCGCTGGGCTGGGGCATGTCGGCCTTGCTGTACGCGCTGATGTTCTCGCTGCTGCCGCCGGAATGGGCATGGCGTTCGCTGTTCCTGCTGGGGATTTTGCCGGCGCTGTTCGTGATCTTCATCCGCCGCTTCGTCGATGAGCCGGATGTCTTCATCGCCGAGCAAAACAAAGTGCGGGCGAGCAGCGAGGACCGCGTCAAGTTCACCGCCATCTTCGCGCCGAAGATGCTCAGCGTGACCGTGCGCGCCGTGCTGCTGACCACCGGCGCCCAGGGCGGCTACTACGCCATCACCACCTGGCTGCCGACCTTCCTCAAGACCGAGCGCCATCTGACGGTGCTGGGCACCGGCGGCTATCTGGCGATGGTCATCGTCGGCTCGTATGTCGGCTACATCGTCAGCGCTTTCCTGACCGATTACCTGGGACGCAAGAAGAACTTCATCCTGTTCGCCACCGGTTCGATGTGCATCGCCCTGGCCTATACCCGGCTGCCGGTCAACGACAGCGTGATGCTGTTCCTCGGCTTCCCGCTCGGCTTCTGCGTCTCCGGCGTCTTCAGCGGCATGGGCGCCTTCCTGACCGAGTTGTTCCCGACTTCGATGCGCGGTTCGGGCCAGGGCTTCAGCTACAACATGGGCCGCGCCATCGGCTCGCTGTTCCCGCTGATGATCGGCTTGAGCAGCAATTCCATGGCGCTGGGCGAGGCGATCGGCGTCTTCGCCGGCACCGCGTACGGCGTGATGATCCTCGCGGCGCTGACGCTGCCCGAAACAGCCGGCAAGAAGCTTGAATCCTGAGTTTTGAATCCTGACCTTACCGTACAAAGATCAAAGGCATCAACATGAAAAACGACATTCCTACCCAATCCATGCTGTGGCAATTCTGGGTCGACCGTGGCGGCACCTTCACCGACATCGTCGCCCGCCGTCCGGACGGCAAGCTGGTGACGCACAAGCTGTTGTCCGAGTACCCGGAGCGCTACGACGACGCGGTCACCCAGGGCATGCGTGACATGCTGGGATTGAAAACCGGCGATCCGCTGCCGTCGGACCAGATCGAAGTGATCAAGATGGGCACCACCGTCGCCACCAACGCGCTGTTGGAGCGCAAGGGCGCGCGCACCGCGCTGGCGATCACGCGCGGCTTCGCCGACCAGCTGCGCATCGGTTACCAGGACCGGCCCGACATCTTCGCCATGCACATTGAGTTGCCGGACCTGATCTACGAGGAAGTGATCGAGATCGATGAGCGCATCGGCGCCCACGGCGATGTGCTGCAGGCCCCGGACGAGGAACTGCTGCGCCGCCAGTTCGCCAGCCTGCGTGAGAAGGGCATCGCCGCCATCGCCATCGTCTTGATGCACGCCTACCGCTATCCGCAGCACGAGCTGCGCTTGCGCGCCCTGGCCGAGGAGGCGGGCTTCACGCAGATATCGGTCAGCCACCAGGTCAGCCCGCTGATGAAGATCGTCGGCCGTGGCGACACCACTGTGGTCGATGCTTATCTGTCGCCCGTGTTGCGCGACTACGTCTCCCGCGTGTCGGCCGACACCGGGGACACCCGCATCATGTTCATGCAGTCGAACGGCGGCCTGACGGACGCCGGCCGCTTCCAGGGCAAGGACGCGATCCTGTCCGGCCCCGCCGGCGGCATCGTCGGCGCCGTCAAGAGCTGCGAGGCGATCGGCCTGAAACAGGTGATCGGCTTCGACATGGGCGGCACCTCGACCGACGTCGCCCACTACGACGGCGCCTACGAACGCGTGTTCGAGACCGTGGTGGCCGGCGTGCGGGTGCGCGCGCCGATGATGCATATCCATACCGTGGCGGCGGGCGGCGGCTCGATCTGCAGTTTCGAGAACGGCCGCTTCAAGGTGGGGCCGGAATCGGCCGGCGCCAATCCGGGACCGGCCAGCTACCGCAAGGGCGGGCCGCTGACCGTCACCGACTGTAACGTCATGCTGGGGCGCATCCAGCCGGAGCACTTCCCGCACGTCTTCGGCCCCAACGGGGACCTGCCGCTGGACCGCGACGTGGTGGTGCGCGCCTTCGGCGAACTGGCCGCGAAGATCGAACGCGAAACCGGCACGCGCCTGTCGCCGTCGGCCGTCGCCGATGGCTTCCTGGCGGTCGCCGTCGACAACATGGCGCAGGCGATCAAGTCGATCTCGGTGGAGCGCGGCTATGACGTCAGCCGCTACGCCATGTGCTGCTTCGGCGGCGCCGGCGGCCAGCACGCGTGCCGCGTGGCGGACGTGCTGGGCATGACCAAGATCGTCATCCATCCCTTCGCGGGCGTGCTGTCGGCCTTCGGGATGGGGCTGGCCGACATCCGGGCGATGCGCGAGGGCGCGGTCGAACAGCCGCTGAACGCCGCCTCGCTGGAGGCGCTGCGGCCGCAGTTGGCCGAACTGGCGCGCCAGGCGCACGCCGACCTGCTGGTGCAGCAGGTGGCGGAAGACGATATCCGCGTCGAACTGTGTGCGCGCCTGAAATACCAGGACAGCGATTCGGCCTTTGTTATCGCGCTGGCCGGCGTCGAGGAGATGGCGGAAGCGTTCGCGGTGCTGTATCGCGGCCGGTTCGGCTTCGTTATGGAGGGCCAGCCGCTGGTGATCGAATCGGTGTCGGCGGAAGCCATCGGCGCCGGCGATGGCGCCGACTTCGTGATCGAGGTGCCGGCCAACGGCGGAGCCGACACTGGTTCCGGCCGCGTCTACAGCTACGTCGACGGCCAGACCGTGCCGATCGCGCTGCACGTGCGCGCCGACCTGGCGGTGGGCAGCCGCGTCGCCGGCCCGGCGCTGATCCGCGAGGAAATCGCCACCACTGTGGTCGATGCCGGCTGGAGCGCCAGCGTGCTGCCGGACCGCACCTTGCTGCTGGAGCGCAGCGGCACCGCCGGCAGCGCGCACAAGATGACCACCGCCGCGCATCCGATCCACCTGGAGATCTTCAACAACCTGTTCATGGCCATCGCGCGCCAGATGGGCACCACCCTGGAGAACACCGCCTACTCGGTCAACATGAAGGAGCGGCTGGACTTCTCCTGCGCGATCTTCGACCGCGACGGCAACCTGATCGCCAACGCGCCGCACATTCCGGTCCATCTGGGTTCGATGAGCGACAGCGTGTTGTGCGTGATCCGCCAGCACGCCAAAACCATGGCGCCGGGCGACGCCTATGTGCTCAATGTGCCCTACAACGGCGGCACCCACCTGCCCGATATCACCGTGGTGTGTCCAGTGTACGGCGAGACCGGCTGGGGCGCGCCGCTGTTCTACGTTGCCGCGCGCGGCCACCACGGCGACGTCGGCGGCATCACGCCCGGCTCGATGCCGCCCAACAGCACCACCATCGAGGAGGAGGGCGTTTTGCTGGATAACGTCAAGATCGTCGACAAGGGCGTGTTCCTGGAGCCGCTGGTGCGCGGCCTGTTCGCCGCCGGTCCTTGGCCGAGCCGTAATATCGACCAGAACATCTCCGACCTGATCGCCCAGCTGGGCGCCTGCGAGACCGGCGCCAACGAACTGCTGAAGGCCGTGTCGACCTATGGCGAGGACGTGGTGCTGGCCTACATGGGCCACGTGCAGGACAACGCCGAGGCGGCGGTACGCAAGGCCATCGTCGGCCTGCGCGACGCCAGCTTCGCCTACGAGATGGACGACGGCGCGGTGGTCAAGGTCAAGCTGACCATCGACCATTACAGCGGCGGCGCCATCGTCGACTTCACCGGCACCAGCGAGCAGCGGCCGACCAACTTCAACGCGCCGCTGTCGGTGTGCAAGGCGGCGGTGCTGTACGTGTTCCGCACCCTGATCGACAGCGACATTCCGATGAACGAGGGCGTGCTCAAGCCGCTCAAGCTGATCATCCCGGAAGGCTCGATGCTCAATCCGCGCTATCCGGCGGCCGTGGTGGCGGGTAACGTGGAGGTGTCGCAGACCGTCACCGACGCCTTGTACGGCGCCTTGGGGGTGATGTCGGCCTCGCAGGGAACGATGAACAACTTCACGTTCGGGAACGACGAGCACCAGTACTACGAGACCATTGCCGGCGGTTCCGGCGCCGGCCCCGGTTTCCATGGCACGGCGGCGGTGCAGACCCACATGACCAACTCGCGCATGACCGATCCGGAGGTGCTGGAGTGGCGCTTCCCGGTGCTGGTAGAGACGCACGCGATCCGTCGCGGCAGCGGCGGCGGCGGCACGCACCGTGGCGGCGACGGCGCGCTGCGCCGCATCCGCTTCCTGGAGGCGATGACGGCCAACATCCTGGCGGGCCACCGCCGCGTCGCGCCGTTCGGGCTTGAGGGGGCGCAGCCGGGCGCTTTGGGACGCAACTGGGTCGAACGCGGCGACGGCTCGGTGGAGGAATTCGGCGCCACCCATACCACGGACATGCAAGCGGGCGATGTCTTCGCCATTGAAACGCCGGGCGGCGGCGGCTTCGGTTCAAAACAATAACGATTCAATCATAGGGGAGTCCACAATGAAAAAAACCATGCTTGCGCTGATGCTCGCCGCATCGGCGGCGACGGCTGTCGCCCAATCGAATGTGACGGTGTACGGCATCGTCGACATGGCGCTGGTGCGCGAAAGCGGCGGCATCGCCACCACCACCAAACTGACCAGCGGTGTCGAAGCGGGATCGCGGCTCGGCTTCAAGGGCACTGAGGACCTGGGCGGCGGCATGTCGGCCGTCTTCCTGCTGGAGAACGGCTTTCAGTCCGATACCGGCGCGATGGGGCAGGGCGGCTTGCTGTTCGGACGCCAGGCCTATGTCGGCCTGCAGACCCGATCCGGCACGATCACCCTGGGCCGCCAGTACACGCCGCAGTACCTGGCCGTGGCGACGGTCGATCCGTTCGGTTCCGGCACGGCGGGCGACACCAAGAACCTGATGGCGTCGACCGGCAATAGCGCAAGCCGCATGGACAACGCGATCAAGTACGTGTCGCCGGTGCTGGGTGGTGTCACGGTGGAGCTGGTGTACGGCGCGGGCGAGGTCTCCGGCGACAGCGCGGCGGGCCGCCAGTTGGGCGGATCGCTGATCTACAATCGCGGCGCGCTGACCTTGCGCCTGGCGACGCACCATCGCGACAACGATACGGCCACGCTGAAGAACACCAGCGCCGCCAACAACACGGTGTTGACGGCGTTATACGACGCGGGCGTCATGAAGCTGCACGGCGCCTACGGTATCGACAAGGGGGTGAACAGCGCGCTGCCGCGCAACTTGGGGAACCCGTTCGGCTACGCGGTCGCGCCGACGCCAAGCACCGACAGCGACGTGATGCTGGTGGGGGTGACGGTCCCACGGGGGAGTGGGGTTTGGCTGGCGTCGTACATCCGTAAAAACGACAAGACGGGCTTTAATCAGGACGCGCAGCAGTTGGCGGGCGGGTATCGTTACTACCTGTCGAAACGCACGGATTTGTATGGCGTGTACGCTTACATCCGCAACAAGAACGGCGCCGGCTATACGGTGGGCAGCGCCATCGAGGGCGGGACGGGCAACCGGGGCGTCAACCTCGGCATCCGCCACGTCTTCTGAAACTACGATGGGGCTGCCGGACGGCCCGGCTAGCCCCACGTGCTGTCACGCATATCAGCGCTGGATGGTCTTGGTGTCGCAACCTTGGGCGGTCGAGGTGCCGCTATGGGTTGGCGCGGTCGCATGGCCGTCGGTATGGCCTTGAGCGCAATCGGCGTTCACTTTGGACTGCTGCATCGCCTTGTCGGTCTTGCGCTGGGCGTTGCGTGGCGTCGCGGTATTCTGGGTGTTGCTGTTGTTTTGCATGGCGGTGGCGTTTTGCTCGCCGCTATTGTTGGTGCTCTGGCCCACGGTTGGCGTGCCGGTGTTGCTGGTGCCCGCTGCGGTAGCGGACTGGCCGGTTGGCGTGGCGGACTGGCCGGTCGGCTGGGTCTGCGCGAACACGCTCGCGCTCATGCACATTGCGGCAATCATGACGGTCAATTTGGTGTTCATGGGTGACTCCTCGTTGTTCGATGAATGGAGACCCATTTTTTCACAGCAAGCTGAGCGCTTGCGTAGGACGATTTCTCGCGTCATGGTCGGAATCGACGCGCTAAAGATGCCGTCCCGCATGCTGCTGCGGGACGGCAAGTTAGTGCTTACGGGCAGCTACCGACGATGTAGTAGCCGGCGGACGTCTGCGCCAAAGTCCGCATGAAGAAGATGCTGTACAGCCCCAGCACCTGGTCGGACCCGTTGGCCAGCGCGTAGCCAGCGACGTGGTGGGCGCGGCCGGCCTTTACGTGCGCATAGTTGCTGGCGGTAACCGTCGTGCAGACGAAGCCCGACGTCGTGGTGACGCTCACCGGTGCCGAGATCGCGCTCTCGCCGTCCGGACCGACGGACGACACGGCAAAGCTGTACGTCGTGCCGGCGGTCAGTCCGGTCGCGGTGTAGGTCAGCGTGGTCACCGGGGTGGCCGTTACCTTGACGCCATTGCGGTAGACGTTGTAACCGGTGGCGCCGTTGACGGCGTTCCAGCTCAGCGGTACAGCGGTGGCGCTTGCGCTGCCGGCGCTCAGGCCGGACGGCGCCGGCAGGCTTGGCGCGCTACCGACGAGGAACTGCGGGACCGCGCAGGCGGCGGACGTCTGGCCGAGGTTGTCGGTGGCGGTGACGGTGCCGCTGTAGTAGCCGTTGCTCAGGTTATACGTCTTGCTGAAGCTCGGGCCGCTGCCGGCCGCGGTGTCGTTGACCGGGGTTGGCCCGTTCAATGCCACGGTGTAGTTCGCAACGCTGCCGGGGGTGGTGGCGGCGCCGCTGATGGTCGCGCTGGTGGCGCTGATGACGTTGGCCGTGCAAGACGTCACGGTGGGGCCGGCGACGCTCGATACACGCAGGTTGTTCTTGTACCAGAAGTCCATGACGAACGCCGGATAGTCGACCTTGGTGGCGTCAACGTAGTTCATGTTTTGACCGCCGCTACCTGCCGGCCACGAGTGGCCCATGCCGGTCACGGTGATTTCGTGCGTGCGCACCTTGCCGTTGCTGTCGCGGTACTGGATGTTGCTGCCGCCGCCAGGCACCGTCGTCGCCGCGTCCGCCGTGAAGGTGCCGCCATAGACCTGGCGCATCGCCGCCGCGCCGAGTGGGCCGTACGCCTGCCCCACGGTGTAGTCGAAGGTGCCCCAGATGGTGCCTGCAATTTGCGTGGCGAATTTGCTGGCGCTACTGCCGGCCATCGCCTTGCATTTGTTGGCGGCCGTGGTGGCGGAATAGCCCGACGGTACGGCGCCGATCTGCAAGGTCGTGGTACCCGGTGTGGGACCGGCGTTGATGCCGATACCGGCGAACACATCCGGTGCCAAACAGCCCAGCGCCATCGTCTCGCCGCCGCCCGAGGACAGGCCGGTCACATACACCTGGTTGGGATCGATCGCGTATTGCGGATCGGCGACGAAGCGGTTGACGACGTCGAGCAGGACTGCGTCGTGGCCGCTGGTGCGGTTGTGGTTGGTGCTGGCGTAGTCCCAGCAATGATTCGCATAGACGTTGCCGGTGGCGTTGGGGGCGATGATGACGGCGCCGTATTTCTCGGCCACCGTCTTCCAGTTGTAGCCGCCGTCGGTGCCGCTGTTGATGACGTCGTTGGTGGCTGTTTGCTGGCAGCCGTGCAGCACCAGGACCAGCGCCCGCTTGCCGGCCAAGGTCGGTTGCGACGCGGGCCAGTAGAAGTAGCCCGTGAGCTTGCCGCCATTGACGGTATCGGTCGCCCAGCTTTGCTGCGTGCTCCACGTACCGGGCCCAGCCGTAGCGGCGTGGGCCATGCAGGCGGACGCCAGCATGACGGTAGCGGCGAGCGCGCGCGACACCAAGCGTTTGATGTTAATTGCCATGATTTGTTGTCTCCGTTATGTAGATATATTTTCGACCGCTCAGCAAGCGGGTGAAGAAAATATTAGTGCAAAAAAATATGCTTACAAGCACCCCAGTATTTCTACTGTTGTGTGTGTGATTCGCTTCTGCGAGCGATGTGAGATAACGGGTCCGGACCTGCGCGCGCCAGCCCCCGCAGCCTTTACGGCCGCGTTCGCTAGCCTTTGCGTGGGAGTGGATGACTATCGAAATGATGGTGTGACAGCGTCACGTTGCACCCGCATCCCGATGAGTTGGCCGCCTTTTTTGCGCGCAAACGACAAACGATATCGTCGCCACGCAAGCCCGGCCTCGCTTCTCTCAACAGCTTTGACATAGATCAAAGGAATTTAGTTCCGCGAGAAAATGCTGTCTACGCTCATCTTTTTGTAACGTAATGTTGCGGATGCGCTCGGGAGCCGATGGGGGTAGCTGTGAGGGCTAGCCTGAGGGGGGAAGGGGATGTGGAGCGGGACGTGGCCAAGGCCCGCCGTCGATGGCGGGCCTTGAAGCACAAGGTGCGGCAGGACTTTGGCGACAAGCCTTAGCGGTTGCTAGTGGTGTCGTTTTTATCGGACTTGTTCTTGTTTTTCGACTGCTTGTTGCGGGTCGACGAGGTGGTGCCGTCCTGGGTGCGGCTGCCGCTGGTTCCGGTGGCGCTGCTGCCGCTGCTACCCGAACCGGTGGCGCTGCCGCTACCGTACTGGTCGGTACTGGTCGAGCCGCCGGTCGAGCCGGATTGCCCCGTGGTCGAGCCGCCCGACTGGCTGCCGGTCATGCCGCCACTGCCGGCCGCCTGGCTACCGGCCGAGCCGCTGCCGGTGCCGGATTGCGTTCCGCTGCCGCTGCCGGTGCCGCTGCCGCCACTGCCGGTCTGGCCGCTGGTGCCGGTTTGGCCACTGGTGCCGGACTGGCCGCTACCGCTGCCGGTGCCACCGGTGCCGCTCGTTTGGGCCACTGCGGCCGCGCTCATCAGGATTGCAATCGTCAACGCTGCGAATTTGTTTTTCATGTTGGCTCCTCAATTAGGTTGATAGGAGTCGCTATTTTTTCACAGGGACGAGCAGAGGAAAGTAGGATAGCCGCCCGCGTCGAGGTCGGATTGGGGGAAGCGCGAATGCAAGTCCGCGCCTCAAGCTCAGCGGTAAAGTCAGTGGCGCAACGAGCGGCGCATGACCAACGGCGGCGTTTCCATCGGATTGGCATGCGAGTATTCGAGTTCTTCCGCCAGTTCGAATTCGTAGGCGGCGTAGAAATCGATCAGCTTGGGCTGGTCGGCCCGCACGGCGAGGCGCACTTCTTCGACACCGCAGGCCAGGCCGTGGTGGATCACCGCCTCGAGCAGGTGCTGCGACAGGTTGCTGCCCCGGTAACGCGGCAGTACGCCCATGCGGCAGATCTCCCACACGTCCGATTCGGAATCGAGCGGCAGCCAGCGCACCGAGCCGACGGGCTCGTCGTCGATCAATAAAACAAAACCGCCGCCGTCGCGCAGATGGTCTGCAACGACGACGGCGGTTTCGCGGTGTCCGCTGGAGGTGACGCTGACCTTGCCGGCCCACGCGGCGCGCGTGAGCTCGGCAATCAGTTTGGCATCTTCTTCCGTCGCTTCGCGCACTACGATGTTCATGCCTGGGCTGTCCTTAACGGATGCGCATGCCCGGCTCGGCGCCCGGCCACGGATTCAAAATATAGATGCCGGGATTGGCCTTCTCGTCGGCCGCAGAGGCCGCCAGCACCATGCCTTCGGAGACGCCGAACTTCATCTTGCGCGGCGCCAGGTTGGCGACCAGCACGGTCAGCTTGCCGACCAGCTCTTCCGGCTTGTACATCGATTTGATGCCGGAGAAGACATTGCGGTGGCGGCCTTCGCCGACGTCCAGGGTCAGGCGCAGCAGCTTGTCGGAGCCGTCGACGTGTTCGCAGTTGACGATCTTGGCGATGCGCAAATCGATCTTGACGAAGTCGTCGATCTTGATCTCCGGCGCCAGTTCCTCGATACCGGTGGCGGCCGTCGGCGCGGCGGTGCCGCCCGCAGCGGCGGCGGCGGCAGCAGGGGCCGCGGCCGGGGCGGCTGCGGCCGGAGCGGGCGCGTCGAACAGCTCTTCGATCATCTTGGCATCCACGCGCGTCATCAGGTGGCTGTAGGCGCCGATGGTGCGGCCCAGCATGGCCTGCGAGACGGCGCCGCTGGCGACATCGGTGTCGGCCCATACCAGTTGCTCGTCGTTGAGGAACTTGGCGACGTTGGCGGCCACACCCGGCAGCACCGGCGACAGCAGGATGGTCAGCTGGCGGAACAGGATCAGCGCGGCGGTGCAGACGTCGTGCAATTCCGCGATCTTGGCTTCGTCCTTGGCCAAAATCCACGGCTTGTTCTCGTCGACATACTGGTTGGTGATGTCGGCGATTTCCATGATTTCGCGCAGCGCCTTGCCGAACTCGCGCGCCTCGAAATTGGCGCCGATGCTGGCCTGGCGTTCGACGCCCTCGGCCGTCACCAGCGCGCGCTTGATCCAGCCCTGCGCGCCCTCGGACAGCGAACTGGCCAGCTTGCCGTCGAATTTCTTGGCGATGAAGCCGGCGCAGCGGCTGGCGATGTTGACGTACTTACCGATCAGGTCGCTATTGACGCGCGCGACGAAGTCTTCGCCGGTGAAGTCCAGGTCTTCCACTTTCGAGTTCAGCTTGAAGGCGATGTAGTAGCGCAGCCATTCCGGGTTCATGCCCAGGTTCAGGTAGCGCAGCGGCGAGATGCCGGTGCCGCGCGACTTGGACATTTTTTCGTTGTTGACGGTCAGGTGGCCGTGCACGTTGACCTTGAGCTTGTCGATCACCGGATGGCCGGCGAACTTCAGCATCGCCGGCCAGAACAGCAGGTGGAAGGAAACGATGTCCTTGCCGATGAAGTGGATCTGTTCGGTGGCCGGGTCGTTCAACAGTTCGTTGAAGTCGATGCCTTGCTTCTCGCAATAGTTTTTCAGGCTGGCCAGGTAGCCGACCGGCGCGTCCAGCCAGACGTAGAAGAACTTGCCCGGCGCGTCGGGAATCGGGATGCCGAAGTAGGGCGCATCGCGCGAGATGTCCCAGTCGGCCAGCTTTTCGCCGGACTCGCCCAGCCATTCGCTGACCTTGTTGACCATTTCCGGCTGCAAACGGCCGGGTGTGTTCAGCCATTCCTTGAGGAATTCGTAGCAGCGCGGGTCGGACAGCTTGAAGAAGTACTGTTCCGAGTCCTTGAGCACCGGCGTGGCGTTGGTGAACACCGAGAACGGATTGATCAGTTCGGTCGGCTGGTAGGCCGCGCCGCACACTTCGCAATTGTCGCCGTACTGGTCCTTGGCGTGGCACACCGGGCATTCGCCCTTGATGTTGCGGTCGGCCAGGAACATGCCTTTGACCGGGTCGTAGAAGCGCGGCACGATCTTGGTCTGGATCAGGCCGGCGTCGCGCAGCTTGCGGTAGATGCCCTGCGACAACTCGACGTTTTCCGGCGAGTCGGTCGAGTACCAGTTATCGAAGGCGATGTGGAAGCCGTCGAGGTACTGGGCGCGGCCGGCGGCGATCTTGGCGACGAACTCCTGCGGCGTGATGCCTTCCTTTTCGGCGGCGATCATGATCGGCGTGCCGTGGGTGTCGTCGGCGCCGACGAAGTGCACCGTGCGCGGTGCATCACCGTCGCGCTGCATTCGCTGGAACCGGACCCAGATGTCGGCCTGGATGTACTCCATCATGTGGCCAATATGGAAAGCGGCGTTTGCGTAGGGCAGGGCAGTGGTGACGAACAGCTTGCGGGTCATGGTTGATGCACTTTGTGGGTGGAAAAGGAGCATTTTAACAGTGGAAGCGGCAAGCGGTCACTCCGGCAATGTGGCGCGGCCGGTAATTATGGCGCGATGCGCTAAAATGGGCGCACATTTCACGGAGAGTCACATGAGCATTACAGTAGAAGACGTCAAGGCGGCGCTGTCCAAAATCATTGATCCAAATACAACGAAAGATTACGTCAGCGGCAAGGCCGTCAAGAATTTGAAGGTCGACAACGGTGATATCTCCCTCGATATCGAGCTGGGCTATCCGGCCAAGAGCCAGGTCGACAGCATCCGCGCCAGCGTTATCGCGGGCCTCAAGGCGGTGCCGGGCGCGGGCAACATCAGCGTCGGCGTCTCGACCAAGGTCATCCCGCACACGGTGCAGCGCGGCCTCAAGCTCATGCCGAACGTGAAAAACATCATCGCCGTCGCCTCGGGCAAGGGCGGGGTCGGCAAATCGACCACCGCCGTCAACCTGGCGCTGGCGCTGGCCGCCGAGGGCGCCTCGGTCGGCCTGCTCGACGCCGACATCTACGGTCCGTCGCAGCCGATGATGCTGGGCGTGTCGGGCCGTCCGGAGACCAAGGACGGCAAATCGATGGAGCCGCTGGAAAACCACGGCGTGCAAGTGTCGTCGATCGGCTTCCTGATCGACCCGGACGAGCCGATGGTGTGGCGCGGCCCGATGGTCACGCAGGCGCTGCAGCAACTGCTGGAGCAGACCAACTGGCGCGACCTGGACTATCTGATCGTCGACATGCCGCCGGGCACCGGCGATATCCAGCTGACCTTGTCGCAGAAGGTGCCCGTCACCGGCGCCGTCATCGTCACCACGCCGCAGGACATCGCGCTGCTGGACGCGCGCAAGGGCCTGAAGATGTTCGAGAAGGTCGGCATTCCGATCCTGGGCATCGTCGAGAACATGAGCACGCATATTTGCTCGAACTGCGGCCACGCGGAGGAAATCTTCGGCGCCGGCGGCGGCGCCAAGATGTGCAAGGACTTCAACGTCGAGTTCCTCGGCGCGCTGCCGCTGACGATGGCGATCCGCGAGCAGGCCGATTCCGGCAAGCCGACGGTGGTGGCCGATCCGGACGGCCAGGTCGCCGCCATCTATAAAGACATCGCCCGCAAGATCGCGGTGCAGGTGTCCGAGAAGGCCAAGGACATGACCAGCAAGTTCCCGAGCATCGTTATCAAGAACGATTAAGGCGGCGACGAGGTAAAATAGCTGCTTTTACATCTCAGCTTTCTTACCTCGATGACCACACCAGCCACGCCAGTCCGTACCCGCTTTGCTCCCAGCCCGACCGGCTTCCTCCACCTCGGCGGCGCCCGCACGGCGCTGTACTCGTGGGCTTTCGCCCGTCACTTCGGCGGCACCTTCGTGCTGCGCATCGAGGACACCGACCTGGAGCGCTCCACGCCGGAAGCGGTGCAAGCCATCATCGAAGGCATGGAATGGCTGGGCCTGAACCACGACGAAGGCCCGTTCTACCAGATGCAGCGCATGGACCGCTACCGCGAGGTGGTGGGCCAGATGCTGACCGCCGGCACCGCCTACCACTGCTACTCGTCGCCGGAAGAAGTCGAAGCGATGCGCGAGCGCATGCGCGCGGCCGGCGAAAAGCCGCGCTACGACGGCACCTGGCGTCCCGAGCCGGGCAAGACCCTGCCGGCGATTCCGGAAGGCCGCAAGCCGGTGGTGCGTTTCAAAAACCCGCTCGACGGCGAAGTGACCTGGGACGATTTCGTCAAAGGCACCATCACCATCGGCAACAAGGAACTGGACGATCTGGTCATCGCCCGTCCCGACGGCACGCCGACCTATAACTTCTGCGTGGCCGTCGACGACTGGGACATGCAGATCAGCCACGTGCTGCGCGGCGACGACCACGTCAACAACACGCCACGTCAAATCAACATCCTGCGCGCGATCGGCGCGCCGCTGCCGTTGTACGGCCACCTGCCGATGATCCTCGGTTCCGACGGCCAGAAGATGTCCAAGCGTAAGGACGCGGTCAACGTCATGGAATATCCGGCGCAAGGTTATCTGCCGGAAGCGATCCTGAACTATCTGGCGCGCCTGGGCTGGAGCCACGGCGACGACGAAGTGTTTTCGATGGAGCAGGTTATTAGCTGGTTCGACGGCTCGCATCTGTCCAACTCGGCCGCGCAGTTCAACATCGAAAAACTGAACTGGCTCAACAACCACTATATCAAGCAGGCCGACAACGCACGCCTGGCCGAGCTGGCCAAGCCGCGCATGCTGGCCGCCGGCGCCGAGTTCGAAGGCGCCCCCGATCTGCCGGCCGTGCTGGCGCTGATGAAGGAGCGCACCAATACCGTCAACGAACTGGCCGACGCGGCGATGCTGTTCTACCGAGCGCCGCAGCCGGACGCGGCGCTGCTGGCTCAGCATCTGACCGACGCCGTCAAGCCGGCGCTGGCGCAGTTCGCCGACCGCTGCAAGACGGTGGAGTGGAGCAAGGAAGCGCTGGCCGCGATGATCAAGGAAGTGCTTGCCGCGAATAGCTTGAAGATGCCGCAGATCGCCATGCCGCTGCGCCTGATCGTCACCGGTCAACTGCAGACGCCGGCCATCGATGCGGTGTTGCAGATCTTCGGTCGCGACGCGATTGTTGCGCGTCTGGCGAAATTTCTCTGAGTTTGAATTAAAACCAGAGCAAAGTTGCAAAAGGGTATTTGCATAGTGCGGCTTCTTTGCTATACTCTTGTTTCTGCGCCAACGGGGGTATAGCTCAGCTGGGAGAGCGCTTGCATGGCATGCAAGAGGTCAGCGGTTCGATCCCGCTTACCTCCACCAAGAAACTTTGGTGACAGTTGAAAATGCGCAGAAACGTAGTGGCA
The DNA here is from genome assembly GCA_024123915.1 of Oxalobacteraceae bacterium OTU3CAMAD1. Lineage (NCBI taxonomy): Bacteria > Pseudomonadati > Pseudomonadota > Betaproteobacteria > Burkholderiales > Oxalobacteraceae > Oxalobacteraceae bacterium OTU3CAMAD1. Next base: position 2,812,738 of record CP099650.1, read on the forward strand.
GTTTGGTTGTTCGCGGTCCCCATCGTCTAGAGGCCTAGGACATCACCCTTTCACGGTGAGTACGGGGGTTCGAATCCCCCTGGGGACGCCAAGTTGTAAAGTAGTAGAGTTGTAGTTGACGTTGTTTGTACTGATTTGTTTGATGTTTGGCTTCATGCTGGATAGATACAAGTAGTGAAAACAAAAGTCGCGCAAGCGGCTTTTATTATTTCTGCGCCCGGGGGGTATAGCTCAGCTGGGAGAGCGCTTGCATGGCATGCAAGAGGTCAGCGGTTCGATCCCGCTTACCTCCACCACTGCGCGGAGATGATAGTGACGACGTAGTAACCGTAGTGCCAAGGTCCCCATCGTCTAGAGGCCTAGGACATCACCCTTTCACGGTGAGTACGGGGGTTCGAATCCCCCTGGGGACGCCAGCTTTGCCAGGCTGACGAGTAGTAGAAGAGGTAGTTGCAGCACCGTAGTACGACAGAAGACTTTCTGCGCCCGGGGGGTATAGCTCAGCTGGGAGAGCGCTTGCATGGCATGCAAGAGGTCAGCGGTTCGATCCCGCTTACCTCCACCATTAGCGCAGAGAGCACCGACATGTCCCCATCGTCTAGAGGCCTAGGACATCACCCTTTCACGGTGAGTACGGGGGTTCGAATCCCCCTGGGGACGCCAGTATTTGATTCGATGATGAAGCCGCCTTGTGCGGCTTTTTTGTATTTGCGCCGCCGCTTTCGCGCGCTTTTGTTTTCGTGGGTGCTCGTTGCCGGGCTGCCAATCTTGCGGGAATATCGTGCAAAAACAAGGGTTTGCTATTGCGTTCGGTGAATTTGACTGCTATGATTCGCGCCTTGGAAAAGTCCCCATCGTCTAGAGGCCTAGGACATCACCCTTTCACGGTGAGTACGGGGGTTCGAATCCCCCTGGGGACGCCAGATTTTTCCAGTCTTACCAGCAGTCTAGAGTTTTACCAGCAGTTCAGGTCAGCAACACGGACAGATTTCTGTCCCCATCGTCTAGAGGCCTAGGACATCACCCTTTCACGGTGAGTACGGGGGTTCGAATCCCCCTGGGGACGCCAAACAAGCAATATGCAAAAAGCCGCCTCGCGCGGCTTTTTGCATTGTCCGGCGCGTTTTTCACGCATTTTTTTAATACGTCACCATTGGAAGGTCGGATACCGCGGCGGCATCGTCGGCGAGATCTGATACCACGGCCCGGTACGTGGAATATTCCACGGCGCGCGCGCCAGCTCCAGCCCGAACGGTTCCATCCCGCCGGTCATAAACGGCGACAGCATCCCTTGCGGCGACAGCATGCCTTGCTGGGCCATCATGCCTTGCGGCGCCATCATGCCCGCGATGACCGGCTGCTGCAGCATGTGCGCTTGCGGCGCCACCGCCGGCTGCTGCACCGCTTGCCCGGTCGTCGTTTGCAGGCCCACCGCCACCAGCACATCCGGCATGCCGAAACCGGTGCGGCTCTGGTCGCCCAGGCTGACCCGGCGCGCGCTGGCGCGGATGATCTGGAACAGCCGCTCGACGCGCTCGGCGCCGCGCACCTTGTACTGCGGGGTCTGGAAATCCGGATGGTGCGCCAGGGTCAGCGCGGCCAGGCCGGTGATGTGCGGGGTCGCCATCGAGGTGCCGTCCCAGGCCGCGAAGTTATTCGGCGGCACGCATGACGTGATCGCCACACCAGGTCCGCATACGCCAACCTGCGGTCCGAAGCAGCTGAACTTGGCGGTGAAATAACCGTAGGCGTCGACGTTGGAATCGAGCGTCTGCGCGTGGTAGCTGTCGATCGGGAACTCGTCGAGCTTGCCGATGGCCGCCACCGCCAGCACGTTCGGCGACGAGGCAGGATATTGCACCGGACCGCCCGAGTTGCCGGCCGCGACGATGCAGGCGATGCCGGCCCGCTTGGCGCGCAGGATTTGCTGTTCCAGCGCCTCGGACACTTCGGCCCCGCCCAGGCTCAGGTTGACGACATCGATCTGTTTCTCGATGCAGTACTCGAGCGCGTCGATCAGCTGGCTGACCTGGCCGCCCGGGAACAGCTTGCACGCATGGACCTCGGTGTCGGGCGCGAAGCCGCGTATGCCGGAGGCGATGTCGGCCGCCGCGATGATGCCGGCACAATGACTGCCGTGGCCCATCGTGTCCTGGTCCCAGCCCTCGGGATCGGTCTTCTTATTCATCACGTCGAAGCCGGCCTTGATGCCGTGCAGATTGTCGTGCGAGGTGGCCGCGCCGGAATCGACGACGGCGATCTTGATGCCCTGGCCCCGGTAGGCGCCCGGCAACTGGTCGAGCCGCATCGCCTTCTGTCCCCAGCCGAGCGCGCGCTGGCGTGGAAAGCCCGCCAGCGCCGGCCAGTCCGACAGCGCGCGCAGCGCCACCACATTGGCTTCGTCGGTGCTGATGTCGGGATCGCGCTGGTAGAAGCTCCAGTAGTCCGCCTTGGGTTTCACGTACAGGCCGGTGATCGACTCCGGCGTCTCGCCGAACAGCGACAACGTGACCTGGCCGTTGGCGTCGGTCTTGCCGCTGGCCGGCATCATGCCGCCGAACAGCGACACCTCGGCGTCCGCCTGCGGCGCGCCGTCCTTGCCGATCACGCTGATGACGGCGTTGACGACCGGACCGCCGCCGCTGGGCATGACGCCGGTCACCATCTGCGGCTGGCGCAGCGCCGGCTCCATCAAGGTCAGGTGCTGGTCGTGCTCGACCAGCAATCGCCCCTGGCCCTGCTGGTGCAGCAGGGCCGCTTTCTGTTCCGTCATGCGCGCCACCAGCACGCCCTGGCTGCCGCCCATGCCGTCGGCCAGCGCGCCCAGCACCGATTTGGGACCGACCGTATCGACCACTTCGATGTCGGCGCTGTTGCGCAGCGCCTGTTCCAGCGCCGAGAACTGCAGCGGCTGGAAGCCCAGCGTTTGCAAGCCCTCCGGCACCTGGCGCGGCGCGACGACGTATTGTTTCTTGCGCGAGCCGACGGCGCGACCGACGCTGTCGGCCCGGCTGTCGGCCGCCCGCGCGGCATTGCCGTCGGCGGGACCGGCGGTGGGGGAGTCCCCGACAGGGGTGGCGGCGGGGCCGGCAGCGACGGCGCCGGCGGCATCATCGCCTGCGCCGCCGGAGCTGCCGGTCGCCGACGTGCCGCCACCGGTGGTGGTGCCGGTGGCACTGGCGGCGGCGGGGCCGCCGGATGCGGCGCCGGTCCCGCGGCCGCCGCCGCGCCCTTCAGTACTGGGCGCGGCGGCCGGTTCGCCGCCGCTTGATGTGGACTCCGGCGGCATCGGTGCGCCGCCGTTGGGATTCTTGGGCATGTGGATTCCTTTCAAATCGGACCGACCGCGCCGCTGTCGAACATCGACAGCGGGCGGTCCGGTTCTATCGTCAATTGGTGGGTGGGGGCGCTGGCGTCGCGGAACTGCTGCTGCAGCCGTTGCGCGGTGTCTTCGCTGATTTCCAAAACGGCTGTGTGCGGCTGTCCGCGCGGGCCGATCAGATCGATCACGGTGATCTCGGGATCCGTCTCGGCCAACGCCAGAAAGTCCGTCAGCGGCGTGCCGCTGGCGGCGTGGATCAGATACCTGGCCTTGCCTGGCGCGGTTTGCGCATGGCTCATGGGTTTCTCCTTAAAGCAGCGCCCTCCGAGGCCGAAGCCGTCGGAGGGCAAGGACGGCGTGCGGCGCCGTCGCCTCAGCGTCTCAGTGCGGCATCAGTGCAGCGTTTGCTGACCGCCATACATCGCGCCGTTGCCGACTTGCTGCTGAGCTAACTGGGCCAGTTGGGCTTGCTGGGCGGCTTGCTGGGCGTAAGCGGCAGTGATCGGATCGGTGCCGAACGGCAGCATGCCGCCCAGCTGGCCGGCGATGCCGCCGATGGCGTTGCCCATCCCCGCGTTGCCGAACGCGCCGCCAATCGCGCCGCCCAATGGCTGGGCGACGTTCTTGATCAGGTTGCCGAACCAGCCGCCTTGCGGCATCAGTCCCTGCGCGTCCTGCATCTGCTGCATCTGCTGCATCTGGGCTTCCTGCATGGCGTAGGCTTGGGCCATCGGATCGGCGCTGAACGGCAGGAAGTTATGGTTCTGTCCGGTTGGCAGGCTGCCGATGCGCGGCCCCATGATTCCCGTGTTGCCGATCGTGGGCGAGATGGCGCTGGTGAACGGGCGCTGTTGGCGCATCAGGTTGCTGAACCAGCTTTGCGATGGAATCATGCCCTGCAGTTGCAACTGCTGCAGTTGCGCCTCTTGTTGTGCTTGCGCGTAGGCTTGCATTGGATCGGCGCCGAACGGCAGCATGCCGCCCAGCTGGCCGGCGATGCCGCCGATGGTGTTGCCCATGCCGGCGTTACCGAAAGCGCCGCCGATCGCGCCGCCCAACGGCCGCGCCACTTGTTTCACCATATTGCCGAACCAGCCTTGCGCAGACAGATCGCCCGGCTGCTGCATCTGCTGCATCATCTGTTGCTGCTGTAATTGTTGTTGTAGCTGGAGCTGTTGCAGCTGTTGTTGCTGTGCGTAGGCGGCGCTGACAGGGTCGACGCCCAGCGGCAGGAAGGAGCCGCCGATGCCGCCGGCCATCTGGCCGATCTGGTTGCCCAGTTTGGCGTTGCCGAACAGGCCGCCGATGCCTCGTCCGATCAGGCCCCCGAGCGGGGCGCCGAACATGCCGCCGAGGAAGCCCATCGGCGCCATGCCGCCCATCTGGCCCATCTGGCCCATCGGCCCCATTTGTTGCGGCGCTAGTTGTTGTCCATAGTATTGTTGAAACTCATTCATGACATCTCCTTGTTATTGGTTCATGTTGTGGATCGCGTTTGATCCAGCGCCAGTGCGCCGCCACCCGCCTTGCCTTTTATTGTTCTCGTTCGTTGTGCAAGGTCGGGCGGCGGCCCTGGGCTGGAAGGAATTGGACCTGCGGCGGGAAGGGAAGTTTTGGTATTCTTGGTTCCCGTCGTACGTTAATCAGGTATCATCCAGCCTCATTTTTAAACCGCTCCCCATCATGACTTTGCGCAGCCTCGATCTCTTTTGCCGTGTCGTCGACAACTACGGCGACATCGGCATCTGCTGGCGCCTGGCCCGCCAGTTGCGTCGCGAACACGCGCTCGACGTGCGGCTGTGGGTGGACGATCTGGTCAGCTTCCGGCGCCTCTGCCCGCAAGTGGCGACCGACGCCGAGACCCAACTGATCGACGGCGTCACCGTGCGCCACTGGCGCGGCCAGGACGGCGTCTACGGCGCCGCCGACGTGGCCGACATCGTCATCGAGTTTTTCGCCTGCGACATCCCGCCCGGCTACATCACCGCGATGGCCGAGTGCGTGCCGCGTCCGGTCTGGTTCAATCTGGAGGGCTTGACGGCCGAGGAGTGGGTCGAGGGTTGCCACCGGTTGACATCGCCCCATCCGCGCCTGCCGCTGACCAAGCATTTCTTCTTCCCGGGCTTTACCGACAAGACCGGCGGCCTGCTGCGCGAGGCGGCGCTGGAGCCCGAGCGGCTGGCGTTCCAGTCGGACCCGGCCGCGATGGCGGCGTTCCTGGCCGGGCTGGGCGTGACGGCGCGCGAACTGGCCGCGACCAAGGTGTCGCTGTTCTGCTATCCGCACGCGCCGGTCGCGGCCTTGTTCGACGCCTGGCGGCGGGGCGGCGAGGCCATCGTTTGCCTGGTGCCAGAAGGCGTCGCCGCCGAGGCGCTGCAAGCGTTCCTCGGCGGACCGGCCACGGCGGGCGCGGCGGCCACCGACGGCGCGTTGACGGTGCGGGTGCTGCCGTTCGTGCCGCAGCCCGACTACGACAAATTGCTGTGGGCCTGCGACCTGAACTTCGTGCGCGGGGAGGATTCCTTCGTGCGCGCCCAGTGGGCCGGCAAGCCGTTCGTCTGGCATATCTATCCGCAGGATGAGAATCTGCACCACAAGAAGTTGCGCGCCTTCCTGCAACGCTACGCGGCCGCGCTGCCGGCGCTGGAACAATTTTCGCTGGACTGGAACGGCGCCCCGACGGCGGCCGGGCAGGGCGACAACGCGCGCTTGTGGCGCGCCTTCCACCAGGAGATGCCGCAAATGGCCGCGCGCGCCGAAGAGTGGCGGCAACAGATGTTGGCCAACGGCGATCTGGCCGCCAACCTGATGCGTTTCGCCGCCAGCTTGAGATAGGCGTCGCGGGAAAAGCCGGGTATAATGCCGGGTTAATCTCGCACATTTTTACTGGATCAACCGTGAGCTGACGGCTTTTGGCCCGGCGACAGATGATTTTTACGCAACCTACTTTTTACGTACACTCCCTATGAAACCTGCAAAAGAAATTCGTGTTGGCAATATCATCATGGTCGAAGGCAAACCATTCATCGTGCTGCGCTCCGATGTGAACGGTTCGAGCCGCACGGGCTTCACGTACAAATGGAAGATGAAGAATCTTCTGACCAACAGCCCGCTGGAAAACGTCTTCCGCGGCGACGACAAGTTCGACGTGGTCGTGCTGGACAAAAAGCCGGTGACCTACTCGTACTTCGCCGATCCGCTGTACGTCTTCATGGACGCGGACTACGAACAGTATGAAATCGAAGAAGAGAACCTGGGCGAAGCGCTGAACTACCTGAAAGACGGTATGGAATGCGAAGCCGTGTTCTACGACGGCAAGGCGATCTCGGTCGAACTGCCGACCACCATCGCGCGCCAGATCGTGTACTCGGAGCCTGCGGTCAAGGGCAACACTTCGGGCAACGTCCTGAAAGAAGCCAAGATCGAAAACGCCATCGAATCGAAGCAGCACACCGTTCAAGTGCCACTGTTCGTGAGCCAGGACGACGTCATCGAGATCGACACCCGCACCAACGAATACAAGCGCATCGTTCGTAACTAATACTTCGATATTAAGCACTATCAATGCAGCGATAATCGCCGAACATCGGCGATTTTGTAGCAAAAAAGCACGCCCGCAACCGTCGGCGTGCTTTTTTTACGCCTAAAAGTAGGCCAAATGCAATTAATTGCTGAAATAGAAGTAATTTTTGTGGTGTGGGTGTCAACACGCTGATATATTAATGCGACGCAACAAAGTTTGCGTATTGATGATCGCTGGATCATCCACCACTACCACACACGGGGACGGTATGGATCGCAGGCAGTTTGTTCGAATCGGCGTCGCGGCGGGCGCCGCCGGCGCCACCCGGGCCCAGGCCGCGCCTGCGGCGGCCGGAAAACCCGCCGGCGGCATTCTCGACGCCGGCGTTCGCGAGCAGCAGCAGATGATGGAGGCCGGCAAGCTGACCTCGCACGCGCTGACGTCCCAATACCTGGCGCGCATCCGCACCATCGACAAGGCCGGCCCGCGCATCAACGCCATCATAGAAATCAATCCGGAGGCGCTCAAGATCGCGCTCGAGATGGACCGCGAGCGGCATCTGAAGCGCGTGCGCGGACCGCTGCACGGCATCCCCGTCCTGTTAAAAGACAATATCGCCACCGGCGACCGCATGAGCACCACGGCCGGCTCGCTGGCGCTATCCAACGTGCGGGCGGCGCGCGACGCCCACGTTGCCGCGCAACTGCGCGCGGCCGGCGCCGTCATCATCGGCAAGACCAACTTGAGCGAGTGGGCCAATATGCGCTCGACGCACTCGGTCAGCGGCTGGAGCGCGCGCGGCGGACTGACATTGAATCCGTATTCGCTCGACCGCAACTGCAGCGGTTCGAGCTCCGGCTCGGGCGCGGCCATCGCCGCCGGCCTGGCCACCCTGGCGGTGGGCACGGAGACCGACGGCTCGATCGTCTCGCCGGCGTCGATCTGCGGCCTGGTGGGCATCAAGCCGACCTTGGGACTGGTCAGCCGCAGCGGCATCATCCCGATCGCCCATTCGCAGGACACGGCCGGCCCGATGGCGCGCAGCGTGGCCGACGCCGCGCTGATGCTGGCGGCGATGAGCGGCGTCGATCCTAAGGACCCGATCACCAAGGAAGGCGCGGGCAAGGGCGGCGACTACATGGAGGCGCTGCGGACGGGCGGGTTGAAAGGCGCGCGCATCGGCGTGGCGCGCAACTTCTTCGGCGAGAACGTCGACGTCGACGCGGTCATCGAAAAAGCGCTGGCCGAGCTGAGGGCGCAGGGCGCGGTGCTGATCGAGACCGAGGTGCCGAACGCGAACAAGTATGGCGAGACCGAGACCGAGGTGATGCTGTACGAGTTCAAGGCCGACCTGGCCGCGTACCTGAAAGAGTACGCGCCCAACGCGTCGGTGGCCAACATGGCCGACGTCATCGCCTTCAACCAGAAACACCGCCAGCAGGAGCTGCCGTACTTCGGCCAGGAGCAGATGGAGCGCGCGCAGCAGAAGGGTGGGTTGGACACGCCCGCCTACCGCGAGGCGCTGGCCAACAACCACCGTTACGCGCGGGCCGAGGGCATCGACCGCGTGATGCGCGAGCATCAGTTGGACGCGCTGGTGGCGCCGACCGGCGGCCCGGCATGGCTGACGGACTTCGTCAACGGCGATCATTTCACCGGCAGCTTCTCGTCGCCGGCGGCCGTGGCGGGCTATCCGCACATCACCGTGCCGGCGGGCTATGTGCATGGCTTGCCGGTCGGGCTGTCGTTCGTCGGCGCGGCCTACAGCGACGCGGCGCTGATCCGCATGGCCTACTCGTACGAGCAGGCCACCTTGCACCGGCGCGCGCCGCAGTTCCCGCCCAGCGTGTCGCTGGCGGTGCGCTAGGTTGCAACCCGCACGGCCAACCAGGGTCGTACCCAACGGGTACGACCCTTAAGCGGTATGGCATGCGTGGCGGGGAAGGCTGGCCGGGTTGGATCTGCTATTTGAGGAAGCGGAAGGTCGGCTCGATATTTCGTTCTTGCAGATGCCGCACGATGTCTTCGATGGTGGCGTCCTTGAGCAGCAGGCCGCCCAGCGTGGCGCTGGCCTTTACCGGCGCCGGTACCGCTGGCGATGTGGTTCCGGCGTCGGCGCCAAGCCGGTTTCCAAGCACTTCAAGCGCATGCTCGAACTCCTTTGCTGTGATGCCGCGCAAACCTTCCAGGAACGCCGTCTGTGCGGCCACGGGTGGCTGCATGTCCAGCCCCAGATCGTCGGCGAATGACGCTCCCATGCCCGGATTGATGAACGCCGCCCACAGGCCGCTGGATTGATGCAAGGATGGCGGCAGCTCGACCACCGATTTGTCGACATCGATGTCCTGCTGCGCGAAGTAGGCCTGGTGCAGCAAGGCTTTCAGTTGCCGCAGCCGCGCCGCCGGCACCGGCGTTTCCAGCGACAGCCACAGGCCGTAGCTGTCGCCGCCCGACACGCTCACCGCCGGCGCGGGCAATCCCAGCTCCGTTTGCAGCGCGTTCGCCGTCTCGCACAACTGGCGCCAATGGCCATCGTCGGGCAGCTTGCGGAATTCGATCACCAGCGCGCGCGCCAGGCCGTCGCCGCTGGTCAGATCGACGCCGATCGTCCGCTCGCCGCGTAGATGCGCCTCCAGCTCCGCATCGTCGTGACGGCGGTCGTCGGGTAAATAAAGCCTGCGCAGCTCCGCGATTAACTTTCGCATCGATCTTTCCTTTCAATCTCTAATCTTATTTGTGGCGCATTATCCATCTTTTAATGTCCTTACGCCGACTGCAGCGGGGCGCGCCATTCGGTGAGGTAGTGCTGCGGCGTTTTGCCGAGGATGCGGCGGAACATGGCGCTGAAGGCGCTGGGGCTGGCGTAGCCCAGCGCCGCCGCGATCTCGCCCACGCCTTGTCCCCGAGCCAGGCGGCCGAAGGCCTCGGCCAGGTGCACTTGCTGCACCCACTGGCGGTAGTGCAGGCCGGTCTCCTTCGGAAATAGCCGTATCAGCGTGCGCGCGCTGGCGCCCACATCGCCGGCCCAGTCCTCGATGGTGCGCGGGCTTCCCGGATCGTCCATGATGGCCGAGCATACCGCCAGCAGGCGGCGGTCGCGCGGCCACGGAATCGCCACCGGCACCGTCTCGGCCGCCGCCAGCTCCGACAGGATCAGCATCGCCAGATGCTCGCCGCGCCCGGGCTGCGGATATTCGACCGGCTCCGCCAGCAACGCCAGTATCAGCTCGCGCAGCAGCGGGCTCACTTCGATCACCCGGCAGCCCTCGCCGAACGCCGTCGCCGCGCCGGCCTCGATGTAGATGGTCCGCATCGTCACCTTGCCGATCGAGGTCCAGTGGTGCACCACGCCGGGCGGTATCATCAGCGCGCGGCGCGGCGGCAGTATCCACACGCCGGATTCGGTCTGCACGCGCATCAGGCCCTCGGTGGCGTACAGCAGTTGCGCGCGTTCGTGGCTGTGCGGCTTGGCCGATACGCCATGCCCGGCGTCGCGCGCCATCGCGGTGACCACGCGCGGCACGCGCTGGTAGTCGCGATGGTCGCTGCTGCGGGCAGGGGAGGGAAGTTTGTTTGTCACTTAGTCGACGAAAAATGGAATATATCGTGGTTGAGGCCATCATACACTGTAAGTCTCGACATTCAAGGCACTACGATGACTTCAACCGCTACCGCCGCAGCGCCAACGCCGGCATCCGCCATCCGCCCGCACGGCCCAACCGTCATGGGCATACTCGGCGCCGTCGCGCTGGTCCATTTGCTCAACGACCTGACGCAGGCCATGCTGCCGTCGATTTATCCGATGCTCAAGGCGCAGTTTGGCCTGAGCTTCACGCAGGTCGGGCTGATCACCCTGGTCTTCCAGTGCACCGCCTCGCTGCTGCAACCGTGGATCGGGCTGTACACCGACCGCAAGCCGATGCCGTTCCTGCTGCCGCTGGGGATGTGCGCGACGCTGGTTGGCGTGCTGCTGATGTCGGTCGCCGCCAGTTTTCCTGCGCTGCTGGTGGCGGCGGCGCTGATCGGCGTCGGCTCGTCGACCTTCCATCCCGAGGCTTCGCGCGTGGCGCGCCTCGCCTCCGGCGGCCGCTTCGGCTTCGCGCAGTCGCTGTTCCAGGTGGGCGGCAACATCGGCTCGGCGCTGGGGCCTTTGCTGGCGGCCGGCATCATCGTCGGCCGGGGACAGGGCAATATCGCCTGGTTCGCGGCGCTGGTCGTGGTGGCGATCGCGGTGCTGGTGCGCGTGAGCCGCTGGCACCGCGACCACCTGGCGAGCATGCCGCGCAAGGCCGCCGCGCCGGCGTTATCGCCGTTGTCCCAAGGCCGGGTGGTCGGCGCGCTGGCGGTGCTGGCGCTGCTGGTCTTTTCCAAGTACATCTACATGTCCAGCCTGACCAGCTACTACACGTTCTACCTGATCGATAAATTCGGCGTGTCGGTGGCGTCGGCGCAGATGTATCTGTTCCTGTTCCTGGCGGCGGTGGCGGCCGGCACTTTCATGGGCGGCCCGATCGGCGACCGTATCGGTCGCAAGCGGGTGATCTGGATGTCGATCCTGGGCGCCGCGCCGTTCACCTTGATGCTGCCGTATGTGGACCTGCCGTGGACCGCGATCCTGAGCGTGGTGATCGGCTTCGTCATCTCGTCGGCGTTCTCGGCCATCGTGGTGTTCGCGCAGGAACTCATGCCGGGCAAGGTCGGCATGATCGCCGGCATCTTCTTCGGCTTGATGTTCGGCGTCAGCGGCATCGGCGCCGCCGCCATGGGCCACCTCGCCGACGTCGCCGGCATCGCTTATGTCTACAAGCTGTGTTCCTATCTGCCGTTGCTGGGCATGCTGACCGTGTTCCTGCCGAATATGGAGCGCCGTTAGCAGCGGGGAACAACGTTGTTTTTATCGCGCTGTCCATGATCGGCATCATGCACACGACTGACGCCGCGCATGCCGGCGTCGATTCCTCGCTCCACACTCAATGTCCGCCTTCGCCGTCACGCATCAAGCCGACGGCTGAGTCGTTCTTCATTGTTTAAAGGAGCAGCACATGTCATCGATCAAAACAGCATTGCCAGCGGGCCGGGTAACCACACGGCTCCACGTCATCCTGCCACGCCTGTTGGCCGGCGTGGTGATAGCGGCGGCGGCCACCGCCACCGTCACCGGGCGGGCCCAGTCGCGGGCCGTCGCCGGCGACCATCCCGCCTCGACGCTCTACCGCGTCGTCAACCTCGGCGCGGGAGACATCAGCGAGCTGCCCGCCATTAACGCGCGCGACCAGGTGTCGTTCTCGCTGCACACGGAACAGGGCTCGCGCGGCTTTTTCTACGACGGCAAGGCCGTTCGGGATATCGGCACGCTGGGCGGCCCGACGGCCAATACCGCCGGCTTGAACGACGCCGGCCAGGTGGTCGGCCGCTCCGACACCTCGGGCGGCGCCAGCCGCGCGTTTGTCTGGAGCGCCGGCGCCGGCATGGCCGATCTCGGCGTGCTGCCGGGGGCGTCCGAATCGGCCGCGTTCGCGATCAACAAACACGGCGTGGTGGCCGGTTATTCCGACGGCGTGCCGCTCACGCCTCCGCTGGCGTTCCGCTGGAGCGCCGCCGAAGGCATGCGCGGCCTGGGCGCGTTCACGGGCGGTGGCGAAAGCTATTCGGTCGCCACGGCGTTGAACGATGCCGGCCTAATCGCGGGAAACTCCGACGCCACGTCGTCGGACAGGCACGCGTTCGCGTGGACGCAATCGACCGGCATGATCGATATCGACGGCTTCCGCAGCCGCTACTCGGCGCCCGCGGCCGTAGCCCGCGACGGACGGATCGCAGGCTACTATGCCGTTCCCGGCACCGACCTGAACCACGCCTTCCTGTGGAGCGCCGCCAACGGCATGCGTGATCTGGGGACGGCCGGCGGCGTCGAATCGTTTGTGCTGGCGATGAGTCCCAACGCCAACATCGCCGGCGTCGTCAATCTCGCCAGCGGTGACCAGCACGCGATGGCATGGACCGAGAGCGGCGGGATGATCGACCTGGGCACGCTCGACGGCGCGCCACTGGGTACCGGCTCGCGCGGCCTCGGCGTCAATAAACATGGAACGATCGTCGGCTGGGCGCGCAACGCCGGCGGCAAGTACGAGCCGTTCGCCTGGACCGCCGCCGGCGGCATGGTCGAGTTGAACGCCCGCCTGCGCAACGCGCCCGCCGGACTGGTGCTGGAAAGCGGCCTGGCGATCTCCGACGCCGGCGTCATCGTCGCCGAGTCCAACGCCGGCATGGTGCTGTTGCTGCCTGTCCGCAGCGGCAAGGGCGCGCACGCGCTGGGGCCTGTGGTGGCCGCCGACCTGGTCGCCGTCGGCGCGCCGCTCGACGCCTCCGTCCATTATGCCGATGAAGACTTGGTGGGCATGCGCGGCGCCAGCTGGTCCTGGGGCGATGGCAGTGGCGAGCAGCAGGGCGCGGTGCGCGAAGGGCGCGGCGCCGGTAGTGCCAGCGCCAGCCATCGCTATGCGGCGCCAGGGATCTATCCGGTGACTGCCACGCTGGTCAGCCGCGCCGGACGCGCGGTGTCGGTCAGCCGCCAGGTCGTCGTGTACGCGCCTGCGGACGGCGTCGCCGGCGGCAGCGGCGCGATCGCCTCGCCGCAGGGCGCGCGCAAGACGGCGCCTGTCCAGTCCGGCAAGGCAAGCTTCCGCTTCGTCGCGCCTGCGGTTGGCGCCGACGCCAGCGCAGGCAAGGGAGCGCTGCAATTTCATCTGCCGGGGTGGGGTTTTCGTAGCGATGAAATGAAGCCGGTGGCGGCGGGCGGCGCTGCCGGGCAATTCGAAGGGCGCGGCAAGGTCAACGGTCGTGGCGACTATCGATTCGCCTTGTCCACAACGGCCGGCTCGGCGGCGGAGAAGGGGCGTTTCAGTTTGAAAATCTGGCATACCGATGCCCGCAGCAAGGCCGAGGTGATCGACTACGACAGTTCCGCTGGACGGACGGGCGCGCCAGCCGGCGCCCTGGTGGCCGGCCGGATCAGGTGACGCGCGCGCCGATGTTGTGAAGAGTTTTCCTGACTAAACTTCATTGAAAGCAATCGGCGCGCCGCATTGATCTGTCTCACGCGCTCAACTGACGCAGTTCATGGTTGCGTCGAGCCCGCGCCCCACACTCAAGGCATGTCCGGTCGCGCCGGCCGCCAAAACGCCGCCCGCGACCGGTTTTCTCATCCTCATCAGGAGAAAAAGCATGTCATCCTTGAACGCAAGCCCGGCTGTACAGCCGGCACGACGCGCCGCGCGTTTTTTCTCGTGGCTGCTGGTGGCGCTGCTGTGCGCCAGCGTGGCGGCCACGGCGCGCGAAGATCCGCAGGTTGACGCGGAATCGGCCACTGCGGACGCCGCGCCGGCCTTGTACCGGGTAATCGTGCTGCACCCGGGGACGCTTCTGACCAGCCTTCCCGACATCAATTCCAAGGACCAGGTGGCCTTCGGACTGGAAACCGCCGAAGGCCACCGCGGCTTCTTCTACGACGGCATCCGGGTCCACGACATCGGCACGCTCGGCGGCCAGACCACGTGGGTGCAGGGGCTGAACGACGCCGGGCAGATCACCGGCCGGTCCTACCTGTCGCCCGAGAACCACCACGCCTTTGTCTGGAGTGTCGACGGCGGCATGATCGATCTGGGCGCGTTGCCGGGGTACAGCGAATCGGATGGCGCCGCCATCAACAACCACGGTGTGGTCACGGGGACTTCCTGGGCCAACGGCCCCGTGCCACCGCACGCGTTCCGCTGGAGCGCCGAGGGCGGCATGGAGGACCTCGGCGCGTTCAGCACCGGCATCGAAGGCGTTTCGTTCGGCTACGCGATCAACGACGCCGGGGTGATCGCCGGCGCGTCGGACCGGCCGGGGGCGTACCGCCACGCGTTCGTCTGGCGGCGTGAAACGGGGATGGTCGACATCCACACGCTGGGAGCCGGCGACTCATACCCGGGCGTGGTCGGCGCCGGCGGGGAAGTCGCCGGGAACTATGTTGATTTGGGCGGGGACACCGCGTTCATCCACGCCTTCCTGTGGACGGCGGCCACCGGCATGCAGGATTTGGGCACCGCCGGCGGCAGCGAATCGGTTGTGACGGCGATGAACGACTATGGCCGCATCGCCGGCCTGATCAACTTCCCCGACGAGCGCCAGCATGCGATGTCGTGGACGCGCTCCACCGGCATGGTCGATCTCGGCACGCTGGGCGGCACGCAGTCCATCGCGTTCGACGTCAACAACAAGGGGCAGGTGGTCGGCAGGTCGCGCGACGCGTCGGACCAGGATCGGGGATTCGTCTGGACCGCGCAAGAGGGCATGATCGATCTGAACACGCGGCTGCGCAACGCGCCGGCCGGATTGGTGGTCGGCGCGGCGTTATCGATTTCCGACAGCGGCGCGATCCTGGCCGAAGCGAGCGCCGGGATGGTGCTGCTCAAGCCGTGCTGCGCCGACCGGCCGCGCGGTCTGCCGGCGCCGGCGCGCTAACCGGCGGCTTACGCCTCGATGAAGCGCATCTTGAAGTTGCGGCCCTTGATGGCGCCGAAGTCGCCGCCCAGCGGGTTGTTCTTGCTCAGGCGGTCGAACGCTTCGTAGGCGACGCGGCGGTCGATCGCCACGTAGGTCTGGAACTCGAACACGTTGATCTTGCCGACTTGTTCCTTGCTCAGGCCGGCGTCGCCGGTCAGGGCGCCCAGCAGGTCGCCCGGACGCAGCTTGTCCTTCTTGCCGCCCGAGATCACCAGGGTCATCATCGGCGCCGGATCGACGCCGTAGTCGTCGCCGTCCAGGCTGTCGAGGTCGAACCACTCGGCCTTCGAGCCCTGGTATTCCTCGATCAGCTTGACCCATTTCTTTTCGTTGGGCGCGCACAGCGACAGCGCCAGGCCTTTTTCGCCGACGCGGCCGGTGCGGCCGACGCGGTGGATGTGCACCTCGGTGTCCTTGGAGACGTCGACGTTGATCACGGCCTCCAGATTCGGGATGTCGAGGCCGCGCGCGGCGACGTCGGTTGCCACCAGCACCGAGCAGCTGCGGTTGGAGAACAGCACCAGGATCTCGTCGCGTTCGCGCTGTTCCAGCTCGCCGAACAGGGCCAGCGCCGAGAAGCCCTTGGCGCGCAGGTCGTCGGCCAGTTCGCGGCACTGCACCTTGGTGTTGCAGAAGGCGATCGACGACGCCGGCTTGTAATGCCCCAGCAGCTTGCCGACGGCGGCGGTGCGCTGGTCGAAGCCGATCTCGAAGAACAGCTGTTCGATCTTGCTGTTGTCGTGCTGCGCCTCGACCGTCACTTCGACCGGATCGGCCAGGAAGGAATCGGTGGCGCGGCGGATGTCGTCCGGGTAGGTGGCCGAGAACAGCAGGGTCTGGCGGCGCTTCGGACAGGCGCTGACGATGCCGGCGATTTCGTCGTAGAAGCCCATGTCCGTCATGCGGTCGGCCTCGTCGAGCACCAGGGTCTCGACCTTGGTCAGGTCCAGCGTATTGCGGCCCAGGTGGTCGCGCACGCGGCCCGGGGTGCCGACGACGATGTGGGCGCCGTGTTCGAGCGAGGCGATTTGCGGGCGCATCGGCGAGCCGCCGGTCAGCACCAGCACCTTGACGTTGCCGGTGCTGCGCGCCAGGCGGCGCAACTCGTTGGCCACCTGGTCGGCCAGCTCGCGGGTCGGGCACAGCACCAGCGCCTGCACGGCGAACCAGGCCGGGTTCAGTTTGGCCAGGATGCCGATGCCGAAGGCGGCGGTCTTGCCGCTGCCGGTCTTGGCCTGGGCGATCAGGTCGCGTCCGGCCAGCACCGACGGCAGGCTTTGCGCCTGGATGGTCGTCATCGACTTGTAGCCGAGCGAGTCGAGGTTGGCAAGGAATTCGGCGGTCAGCGGCAGGCTGGCGAAGGCGGTGCTGTCGCCATCCGGCGTGGTGGTGTCGGGGGAGGTCATAATGTCAGGCCTGTTCAAAAAGGACGTAAGCACAGTCTAACAGGCTCCATTCCGGCCCTGATGCTGTGTGCGGTGGTGATTTGTTACTACTGTGACGATTAGTTTGGCGCCCATACCGGCAGTCCGGTCAGGTCCAGGGACTCGTCGCGGACCCAGACCGGCAAGCCGCTGGCGTCGGTCGGATCGAGCAGTTCGAGTTGTTCCTGCTTGAGCTGCGCGCGCCTGGCGCGTGGCGCCGGTGGACGCTTCGCTTCCGGTTCGAGCGGCGCGGCCGGGCTGAAACCGGGCAGGTCGAACGTGGCGTTATCTTTTTTATCTCTCATTTCAAAATCTCGTGCCCACGGCGCCATCGAAAATGCGCCGCTCAAAACAAAAGCCCGGCTGCAGGAGTCGGGCTCAGTGAGGTAATAACCGCGATTGTAGCATACCCACGCGGCCCCAAGGGGAATCTCAGCGGAAGCTCAAGGCCCCCGTCAGGTCGCCCGGCGGCGGCGCCTGGCGCGCCGCGAAGGCCTCGTTGCGCACCTTCAGCCCCTGCAGCAGCGGCAGGCCGTGCAGGCGGGTGATGAAGCGCAGGATCGACGTGGTGTCGTAGAAGCTGTGGTCGACCTGGCCCTTCTTGGCGAACGGCGAGACCACGATGGCCGGGATGCGCGAACCCGGGCCCCAGCGGTCGCCCTTGGGCGGCGCCACGTGGTCCCACCAGCCGCCGTTTTCGTCGAAGGTGATCACGATGACCATGTCTTTCCACTGCGGGGATTTTTTCAGGTGCTCGATCACGTTGGCGATGTGGGCGTCGCCGGATTCGATGTCGGAATAGCCGGCGTGCAGATTGAGGTTGCCCTGCGGTTTATAGAAGGTCACGGCCGGCAGCTTGCCGGCGATGGCGTCGGCGATGAATTTGTTCGAGATCGGGCTGTCGCCCATGCCGGCGTCGCGCAGGTGTTCGGCGCGCGCGGCGGTGCCGGGCGCGAACTGCTGGAAGTAGTTGAACGGCTGGTGGTGGTACTGGAAGTTGGGCTTCTCGCCGCCGCCGCGCGCGTCGAGCGCCGCCTGCCACGCGCCGCCGTACCACGCCCAGCTCACCTTCTTGGCCGACAGCAGGTCGCCGATGGTGTCGTAGGTTTGCGGCGGCAGGGTGCCGGCGTCGTCGGGATCGGCCAGCAGCTTGTCGCCGCCGGGGGCGGGGCGGATGTAGCTCGGCTGGTAGGGCGGCGCCATGGTATTGACCGCGTAGCCATCCGGCGTGATGGCGCCGTTGTTGACGTAGAGCGGCATGCCGTCCATCGCCGACGCCGGGCTGTCCTTGGTCACGCTCAGCCACATGCCGGTGGGGCCGTCGTCGAGCACCGCGATCTTCTTCTTGGCGGCGGTCTGCGGGGCGTTGAAATACTCCGGCGTGCGGCCCGTGATCAGGAACTGGTGGTTCAGGTAGGAGCCGCCGAAGGCCGCCATGAAGAAGTTATCGCACAGCGTGTACTGCTCGGCGATCTTCCACAGGCCGAGGTTTTTGTTCGTCTCGCCGTAGTAGCCCATGACCATGCCGCCGGTGTTGCCCCAGGCGGCGAAGCCGTCGTTCTTGCCGCCGTTGATCTGCATCTGGTTCTGGTAGAACAGGTGCCACAGGTCGCGCGTGATGACCGCCTCCGGCAGCGGCTTGCCTTCCACGTCGGCCAGCTTGAACGGCGCGTTGGGCAGGTCCTTGACGTCGTCCTCCTTCAGCACATATTTTTTACCGCCGATATCCTGCGGCGTGGGCACCATGCCGCCCCAGATCTTGGGCAGCGCCGGCAGCACGGCGCCGTTGCGGTCGCGCTGCTGGCAGGCGGCTGCCGGCGCCGCCGACAAGGGCGCCGCGGTGCCGGGGAAGTTGGCGAACAGGTTGTTGAAGCTGCGGTTTTCCAGATAGATCACCACCACGTTCTTGACGCTGGCCTTGAGCTTGGCGTCGAGCGAGCCCTTGGCCGGCTGCTTGACGGGCGCGGCCTCGCTCAGGACGGGCAGGGAAGTGACCAGGCCGGTCGCGGCGGCGGCCTGGAAGATGCGGCGGCGCGCCGGGTTGGCGGGTGCGTCCTGCTGCGCTTGGGTTTCGACCGGGTCCGTATCTTTCACTGTGTCTCCTGAGCTGCCAAAAAGCATGATTGTGGCATTTACAGCGGCAAAGGAATGTGTCGGAATGTAAAAAAAACCTCGGGGGTCAGGTCCGACATTCGGACACGGCCTCGGCGGGAAAAAAAAACCTCGGGGGTCAGGTCCGACATTCGGACACGGCCTCGGCGGGAATACGGTCCACGTGTCCGAATGTCAGACTTGCCCCCCGCCGTTTGGCATTAGCGGCCTGAGCTGCTGGTCGAGTTTCATGAAATCGAGCGGCTTGGTGAAGTGCAGATCGAAGCCGGCGTCCCTGGCGGCTTGCTTGTCCGCTTCCTGGCCCCAGCCCGTCGCGGCGACCAGTGCGATTTTGCTTCCCCATGGCTCGCTGCGGATTTTTCGCGCGAGATCATAGCCGTTCATGTCCGGCAGGCCGATGTCCAGAATGGCGGCGTGGGGAGGCGATTCGGCGATCGCGTGCAAGGCCTGCCGCCCATTGTTGGCGACCACCGTCCTGTAGCCCAGCATCTCCATCGCCGCCGCCAGCGTCTCGGCGGCGTCGACGTTGTCGTCGACGATGACGATGCTCGCGGCCTGGCTGCTGGCGGCGAGTGCCGCCGCCGGTGCGTCGGACACCGCGTCCACCGTCTCCGCCGGCGGCTCGATCAGGGGCAGCCAAACCGTGAAACAGCTGCCCTGGCCGACACCGGCGCTGTGCGCCGAGACCTCGCCACCGTGCAGCGCGACCAGCCCCTTCACCAGCGACAGGCCGATCCCCAAGCCGCCCTGGGCCCGGTCGAGCGCCGGCGTCAGCTGCGAGAACATGTCGAAAATGTTGTCGAGCTGGTTCGGCGGGATGCCCATGCCGTCGTCGATCACCTGGATCACTGCGCTGCCGTCGGATACTTTCGCGACCAGTTCGATATAGGCGCCCCGGTGGCTGTATTTGCTCGCATTGTTCAGGAGGTTGGCCACTATCTGTGTCACCCGAGCCCGGTCGACTTTGCACCACACAGGGTACGCCGGAAGGTCGATGCGCAGCGACTGCCCGGAAGCGTGGATCGACGGCATCGCTTCCTCGGCCGCGAACTTGAGCGTTTGCGCCAGGTTGGCCTGTTCCAGCCGCAGGTCGATCTTGCCCTGGCTGATGCGCGAGACATGCATCAGGTCGTCCACCAGCCGGGTCATTTGCGCGACTTGGCGCGCCAGCACCCCGAGCTCGCGCCCGGACGGGGGTGCATCGGCGCCGCGCAGCTCCATGGTGGCGATGACGTTGGCCATCGGCGCCAATGGATTGCGCAGCTCGTGCGCCAACGTCGCCAGGAATTCATCCTTGCGGCGGTCCTCGGCGGCCATCGCGTCGTTCGCCTGCCGCAAGCGGGTTTGCGCCATTTCCAGGTCGTTGGTGGCCGCCTCGGCCTTGGCGCGCGCCGCCAGCAGCTCGCGCTCGTAGAGCTTGCGGTCGGCCGCCATCAACAGCGCGATTTCATCCTGCACCGCGCCGTTGCGTTCGCGCCGGATGGCGCTGAGCATCATCGGGATGCGCCGGCCGTCCTTGTGCAGCAGGTCCAGCTGCACCTCGGACACCGAGCCCTGCATTTGCAGCAGCGGCGTCCAGTGGGTTTGCAGGAACACGCGGGCGCCCATCGGCATAAGGTCGGGGAAGCGCTTGTGGCCGATCAACTCGGCCACTGCATAGCCCAGCCAGCGCGACACGGTGGCGTTGGCGCGCAGCAGCGTGCCGTCGGGCGCGGCGATCAGCAGGCCGCATGGCGCGTCCTCCCACAGGTCCCAGCCCGAGCTGCGGCGCTCGCGCATGGGGTCAGCGCAACCCGGCGAGGTAGGCGCGCATGGCGTCGATGCTCGCGGCCGGCGCGCTCAGGTGCGGGCAGTGGCCGGTGTTCTCGATCATCGCCAGCTGGCTGCCGGGAATCGCGCGGTGGATGAAATCACCCACTTCCTTAGGCGCGATCAGGTCGTCGGTGCATTGCAGGATCAACGTCGGCGTGGTCGATTTGGCCAGGTCTGCGCGGTGGTCCGACAGGAACGTGACGCGCGCGAAGTGCTTGGCGATGTCGGGATCGGTGCGGCAAAAGCTGTTGGTCAATTCCACGCCCAGTTCCGGCGTCTCGGGCGCGCCCATGATGGCGGGAGCCATGTTGCTCGACCAGCCGAGGTAGTTGCTCTCCATCGTGTCGAGCAGGTCGTCGATGTCCGCGCGCGAGAAGCCGCCCCGGTAGTTGTCGTCGTCGATGTAGCATGCCGAAGGGCCGACCATGATTTGCGCGGCGAACTTGTGCGCCGCCGCGTTTGAGGCGAGCAGGCCGATCATGGCACTGACCGAGTGTCCGACGAAGACCGCCGGCCCGGTCGAATAGTGGTCGACGATCTCCAGCAGGTCGTCGGCGTAGCCGCGCAAGGTGGAATACTTGTTTTTGTCATAGGCCGACAGGTCCGAGCCGCCGCTGCCGACCAGATCGAATAGAACCAGGCGGTATTTGTCGCGGAAGGCGGGCACCAGATGGCGCCACATGCTCTGGTCGCAACCGAATCCGTGGACCAATATCATGGTCGCGTCGCCATCGCCGAGGACGTTGATATTGTTGCGTTTTTTCAGCTGCATAGATGTTTTGTCCAGGACGTTGATGTCGCTTTGGCAAGCTCAAGAGTGGGAAGGATATCACCAAACGTGGAGGCTAGCGCCGAGATAGTCGTGGCGTGCCGGGCGGGTGCGGAAAAGGAAAAAGCCGTTGATTCCTTTGCAAGAATCAACGGCTTTTTGTATCTGGTTGCGGGGACAGGATTTGAACCTGTGACCTTCGGGTTATGAGCCCGACGAGCTGCCAGACTGCTCCACCCCGCGTCTGAGGCCCGAATTATACACAGGCCTGCCTCGATCCGCAAGGGCTAATATTTCCTCCGGCTTAAGCGGCCGCCAGACGCCACAGCGACGTGACCTCGGCCGCTCGCGCCGCGTGCAGCGGGTCGGTCGTGTCGGCCGCGCGCGGATGCGTCGGGCGCACATCGTGGCGGTCGAGCACTTTGAGGCCGGCGGCGGCGATCCATGCCATCAGCTCGTCGCGTGGACGCAGGCCCAGGTGCTCGGCCAGGTCGGAGAGGATCAGCCAGCCTTCGCCGCCCTGTGTCAGGTGGTCGGCCAGGCCGGCCAGGAAGCCGCGCAGCATGCGGCTGTCCGGATCGTAGACGGCGTATTCGATCGGCGAGCTGGGTCGGGCGGGCACCCAAGGCGGGTTACACACGACCAGCGGCGCGCGGCCTTCGGGGAACAGGTCCGTTTGCAGCAGTTCGACCTGGCCGTCCAGATCGAGGCGCGCCAGGTTTTCGCGGGCGCAGCTGAGCGCGCGGGTGTCCTGGTCGGTGCCGATCACGCGGGCGACGCCGCGCTTGGCCAGTACCGCCGACAGCACGCCGGTGCCGGCGCCAATGTCATAGGCCAGCTTGACGCCGGCCGGCAGCGGCGTGTTGGCCACCAGTTCGACGTATTCGCCGCGCACCGGCGAGAACACGCCGTAATGCGGATGGATGCGCGCGTCCAGCGCCGGAATCTCGACGCCGGTGCGGCGCCATTCGTGGGCGCCGATCAGGCCAAGCAGCTCGCGCAGCGAGGCGATGAACGGTTCTTCGAATCGGCCGTAGGCTTCGTTGCAGGCCAGCTGCACGTCCGGGGCGCGGCGCAGCGGAATGGTGTAGCCGGCGTCGAAGGGGATCAGCAGCATGGCCAGGGTGCGGGCGCGCTGCGACTGCGCCTGGCGGTGCAGGTGGAACGCCTCGGTCGGCGTGGCCGGAGTCTTGGCCGGCTTGGCCTTTTTCGAAGGCTTGCCTTTGACGTCGGCGCGACGGGCCAGCGCTTGCAGCAACTGGCGGGCGTTCTGGAAGTCGCCGCGCCACAGCAGGGCGGTGCCTTCACAGGCCAGGCGGTAGGCGACATCGGCGTTGGTGCGGTCGTCGGCGATCATCACGCGCTTGGGCGGCGGCATGCCGGCCTCGGAGCGCCAGCGCGCGGAGCACTGCACGCCGTTTTCCTCCCAGTGGATCTGCTGCGGAATCGGGGAGGAGGGAGTTTGTACGGGCATGTCAGGCAATCGGTAGAAGGAAGCGGCTCAGCGGGCAATGATGAGAAAAAAACAAGCACAAAAAACGCCGGGGATGCGATGCATCCCTGCGGCGTTTCCGTGTGTCGAGGCGCTTATTATACTTGGCGGTCAGCTTGCGGCGGTGCTGGCGCCTTTGCCGTCGTCGGCGTCGACGGTGGCGGCAGGAGCGGAATCCGCATCGGCTACCGGCACGGCGGCCGGCTTGGCCGCCTCCACGGCTGGATCCACGGCGGCCGACGGGCCGCCGGTCACCTTGTCGGCGGCGCCGGCCTGGTCGCCGTAGGCCGCCGCCGATTTGGCCTGGTCGGCCTGGGTCGGCGCGGTGTAGGTGTTGGCTTCCCTGCTGTCGACCAGATTGAGCAGCCGCAGCGAGAGGCTGCGCAGCGCGTTGCGGTCGACGGTGTCGCCGTTCTGGTCACCGTCTTCACCGGCGGTGGACAGCGCCGTTTGCAGATCGCGGCCGATCAGCTCGAACAGGTCGGCCAGGGTGCCGGCGAAGTCGATGTTCGGCAGCTGGACGCTCGGCAGGTCGACGGTTTGGGGCTTGTTGCCGGCCCTGTCGTTGGCGCGGTCATTGGCCCGTTCGCTGGCGTTGTTGCCGAGCTTGTCGGCCTTCGGCGCGTTGCCGCCGGTGGTCTGGCTGGCGGCGGCGTCAAGCTGGTACTCGTATTTGACTTCGACTTCGAAGTCGAACTTGCGGCCGTCGGCGGTGGTGATCGTGCCCTTGCCGATGAAGTGCGCGCTGTCGTTCAGGCTGAAGGCGGCCAGCGAGCGGGTGCCGTTCGGGCCCGAGCTTTGCTGGACGCCCAGCGCGTAGCTGGACGAGGCTTCCAGGCTGGCCGAGTCGAAGTCGATGGTGGCGCCTTTGGCGGCGTCGCCGAACAGGGCCTGCGTGAAGCTGTTCATCAGGTCTTCGGCGAAATCGACGGTGGCGATGCCGACCGAGGCGACACGTTTTTGCATGTCCAGCGCGTTGCTGGACAAGGAAAGCGGCGAGGACGCTGCGCTGTTGCTCTTTTGCGTGGCGGGCGCGCCGGTGGTCTTGCCGTCGTTTTGCGCGGTGGCGGCAGTGTAGGGCGCCGGCAAAGCACGGGCGCCGAGTGCGGAGAGAGTAGACATGGCAGTTTCCGTTTGGTAATACTTATATAACGGTCGCGCCGCAGAAAACTTGAGGGGAGGACGGTAAATACGCCAACTTCCGGCGTTTGCCGGAATCCGGTTGGGACGCTGGCGGCGCTTGGCGGATTACGCTGCGCTAATCCGCCCTACGTGATTTAGAAGAATTCACGGGCCAGCTTATTTTTTTAGTGGTGGTGGGTCCAGCCTTCGGGGGCGGCCAGGTACGACGCGACCGCGTCTTTTTGGCCGATCGCGTGGTGTTTGACCTCGCCGCAGGCGCAAATGCCCAGGTACGGCTGGATGTGCGAGCAGGCCGAGACCTTTTGCAGGCGAACCTGTACGGCCTTGGCGCACTTGGCGCATTTGAAGGTGAGGGTGCGTGGTGCTTTTAACATGATTGATCCGGAAGCGAGAGGCAAAGGCGGGATTTTATCACCGGGCTCGCGCCCTCACGCATAGACATTCAGCGCGGCTTGCGGCACCGGTTCGGCGCCGTAGGCGCGGCGCACGCGTTCCGATGAGCCGGCCTGGCCCTGCTGCTCGGCGGAGCCGGTTGCGTCCTGCGACTGCTGCTGCGCCAGTTCCGCGCGGGCCTGGGTTTCCATTTGCTGCGCCTGGGCGGCCACGGCGCGGTCGGCGCCCGACGGGCCGGCCGGCGCCAGCGCCGCCGCCTGGATGGTCGCCGCGCGGGCGATGGTTTCCTCGGGCGTGCCGCCGGGGGAGGTGTCGATCTGGACTTCGCCGCCGATAGCGTAATTGACGCCGTTAGGGCCGCGTTGATAGGTGTAGGACGCACCGGAAACAGCCAGGCCGCCGGCCGCCGCCAAATGCGCTTGTTCGTGCTGGCGCACCTCGGCGTCGCGCGCTTTGAGCTCGTCGATCAGCTTCAGTGCTTCGGGCGTCAGGGTGGTGGTGGAGGCGCCGCCGGTGGCGGCGGTCTTGGCATCGACCGGCGCGGACGCGTCTTCCCGTGTCCGGGGCGCTGCGCGCTCGGGCGGCTGGATCGCGGAACTGGTTGATATGGCGCCAATGCTCATGATGGTCGCTTCCGAACTGATGCATTCATGATAGCAAATTTGTCGCAATTGGTTGCAAATTCGCCGTCAACATCCGAATGGGCCGTGGCGTTATGGTCTCACCGGGGATCATTCCACGAAGAGGCAAAGGCCATGGAAGACAAGAAGCAACCGAGCAAAGAGTCCGTGCGACAGTGGTTGCGGAATCAGATTGAGGAACGGCGCCCGCCGCCGGACCCTAAACAGATCCGGCGCGAGCTGGGTTGGGAGTTGTTGAAGCTTGAGCGGAAAGAGCCCGAGCCGCCCAAGCGATGAAGCTCACATTACCGTGATCGTGCTGCGGCCCCCGGCGGACGGCTGCACCAGGATCTTGGTGGCGATCCGCTCCGTCATTTCCTGCACGTGGGAGATGACGCCGACCTTGCGGCCCATGGCCTGCAAGCCGTCCAGCGCATCCATGGCCACGCGCAGCGTTTCCGCATCGAGGCTGCCGAAGCCCTCGTCGATGAACAGCGATTCGACCCGCACCCGGTTCGACGACAGCGAGGCCAGTCCCAACGCCAGCGCCAGCGACACCAGGAACGATTCGCCGCCCGACAGCGAGTGCACCGAGCGCATTTCGCCGCCCATGTCCTGATCGCGCACCAACAGCGCCAGCGACGGGCTGGCCGGATTGTTGATGCGTTCGAGCTGATAGCGCCGCGCGAGGTGGTTCAGGTGGGCGTTGGCGTAGCCGAGCAAGACGTCCAAGGTGAACTGCTGCGCGTAGTTGCGGAACTTTTTGCCGTCGGCGGAACCTATCAAGTCGCTCATGCGCGACCAGCGCTGTTCGATCGCTTCCTGTTTTTCGATTTCGGCCAGCATCGCCTGCGATTGCCGGCGCTTGGCGTCGTCCTGCGCCAACGCCAGTTGCAGCGCGGTGGCGGCGTCGTGGGCGGCTTTGCGTTCGGCCATCAATTCATTAAGGGCGGAGGCGAGGGCGGCGACCGGCGACTCGGGAAGCTCGGGTATTTCGTCTTCCTCCGTCGCCGCCGGCACGCGCGTTGGCGGCGCCGACAACTGGTGCTGTTCGCGCTGGCGTTGACGTTCTTTCAAGACGGTGACGGCGTTGTCGGCGGCGCGGTCGATGGCTTGCAACGCGTTGCGCCGGGCGTCGATGTCGTCGGCGCTGTGGGCGAGCAAGGCGTGCAGTTGATCGAGATCGCGCGGAGTGCGCTCGTCGTCCTCGGGCTGGCGCTGCTGGAATGCCGCCAGCCAGTCGTCCAGATTTTTAGCGGCTGCCGTTGCGGCTGCCCTCAACGTAGCCAGGCGGTGGCCCGCTTGCGCCAGCGCTTCGTCGAGCCGTGTCCTGGTTTGTGTCGCCTGCTCGACGGCCTGCTGGCGGCTGGACAGTTGCGACCTGGCCGCATCGATGGCGGCAACCAGCGTCTGTTCGACTTCGGCCACCTGTTTACCGCCCCACAGTTCCATGCGTTGTTCCTGCATGGCGCGCAGCGCGGCGTCTGCGGCGTTCCAGGCTTCGCGTGCGCTGAGCGCGTCGTGGCCGGTCTTGGCCAGGGCGTCGTTCAAACCTTTCAGCTCAACGTCGATGGTGGACATGGCGGCGCTGCGTTCGTCGTACGCGGTGCGTTGCGCCAGCCATTGCTTGCTTTCGGCCTGGCGCGCGGCGTGGAATCGGGCCGGGCCGGTTTTCCAGTCGTCCTTCCATTCGTCGCTCGGGATGTCGCCGCCGCTGAAGGCCGCGTCCAGGTCCGACAGCAGTGCGCTCAGCGTCAGCGCCACTTCGATGCGCTGGTCTTCAAGCGCCTTGTATTCGGTATTGGCCAGCGCCAGCGCGGTCTGCGCGCTTGACGCCACACCTTGCAGACGCGCGTGCTCCGCCGACGCCACATCCCAGGCGGATTGCGCCTGGTCGCGCGCGTTGCGGGCGGCGTGCAGCGCGCGTTCCTGCCGCTCCGCCGCTTGCAGGGCCGTGCGCGCGGCCTCCAGTTCGGACGTGAACCAGTCGGTGCGCTCGGGTTCCGGCGGCAGTTCCGACTGCGAGGCGTCGGCTGCTGTGACCAGCGCGTGCGCGCTCCACGCTGCGGTTATTTTTTCCAGCGCCTGCTGCACGCCACGGCCTTCGGTGGCCAGCACTTGCAACTGTTCCAGGCTGGCCTGCACGGTTGCGCGTTGGGCGGCCTGCTGATTGACGTTGGCCTCCATTTGACGGCGGCAACGCGTCACCTCGTCTTGCAGCCCGCCGAGCATCGCTTGCAGCGGTCCGTCATTGTGGCGATAAGGATGTTCGCGTGCGCCGCAAACCGGGCAGGGGGTGTCGTCCTCCAGCGAGGCGCGCAGCGATTCGACGTTCTCCGCGCATGCCGCCTCCGCCAGCTTCAGCGAGCGCTCGGCCTGCGAGAAGGCGGCCAGGATGGCGATGTTTTCCTGCTGCGCCGCCGCCAGTTGCTTCTCGGCCGACTCCATCGCCTGCCGCAGTTGCGCCGACTGTGCCGCGATCTGCGCGCCGCGCTGCTGGCGCGCCTCCAGCTCTATCCATATTTTCTCGGCGCCGGCCAGCAGGTCGCGGCGCTGCTCCCAGCCGCTGCGAGTTGCCTGCAACTGCTCGGCGGAGAACGCGGCCAGCGCCTGCGCGGCGTCCTGGCGCCGGGCTTCCAGCGTTTGAAGCACGGCGCTGGAGGTGGCCAGCTTGGCGCTGGCGTCGGCCTCCTCGTCGCGATGGGCCTTGGCGTTGCGTTGCACGCGGGCGACCGCGTTGCCGAGTTTTTCCGCCTGCGACGCGGCCTGGCCGGCCTGCACGAACAAGACGTCCCAGCGTTCCCACGATTGGGCGAGTGTTTTCCATTGTTTGTGCTGGCCCAGCCAGGTGACACCGGCGGCGTGCTGCGCGTCCAGGCGCAGGCGCTCGTCCTGTTTCGATTGCATTGCCGATTTGGCGGCGGCATCGGCTTGATCGGCCTTTTCGCACGCGGCGGAGGCCTGGCGGTAGGCCGGCAGCATGGCTTCGATGCGCGCATCCAGCGCCTTGGCTTGGTCGAGCAGCGGCGCGGCGGCGCGTTGCGTGTTCTCCGCCTCCAGCAGTTGCGCGGCCGCTTGCGTGTGCGCGGCGCCGGCGCGTTCCAGTTCCAGCGCGGCGTCGGCGGCCGCCTGGGTACTTGCGGCGATCGTTGCGTGGGTGGCGGCGATGTCGGCGTCGATGCGGCGGATGTCGTCGGCCAGCGGGCGCGCCGGCTGCACGGCAAGGATGCGGGCGAGTGCGCCGCGTTGGGGCGCGGACGCCAACACGTCGGCGGCGGCCAGCTCGCTGGCCTGTTGCGCGGCCAGTTCGTCCTCCTTCAGCTTTTCCGCCTGCTTGTGCCAGCGCAGCTCCTGTTCCAGCTCCGCCTTGCGCTGCTCCAAGCCATGCAGCGTTTCTGCGGCGGCCATGCCTTGCGCTTCGATCTCGCCGCGCTGTTCGGTGCTGAGCGGCTTCTGGTCGGCCAGGCGAGCGTTCAGCTTTTGCAGCGCCAGTTGTTCCAGCTTTGCGCGCTCGAAGGCGCGCATCGAGATCTCGGTGTAGATGGTGCTGCCGGTGAGGGTCTCCAGCAATTCTCCGCGCTCGTTGTCCTCGGATTTGAGGAAGGCCGAAAACTCGTTCTGCGCCAGCAGCACGGCGCGCGTGAACTGTTCGAACGACAGGCCGATGCGTTTTTCGATCTCCGCCTTCACTTCCGTCTTGGTGCTGCCGATCGGTTGCAGCGCCGGCAGCAGGAGCAGGGACATCATCGTCGGCTGCAAAGCGCCTTCGGCCTTGGTGCGCGAGCGCCGCACGCTCCAGCGCGCGCGGTACGAGGCGCCGTCGTTGCCGACGAAATCGACCTCCGCGTAGCCTTCGGCCGTACCCCGGCGCAGCAGGGTGCGCGTGTCCTGGGTGGAGACGGTTTCGGCGCCCACGTCGGTGAGATAGTTGCGGCCGGCGACCTTGAGCAGGCGCGGCGTGGCGTCGTACAAGGCCAGGCAAAGGGCGTCGAGCAGGGTGCTTTTGCCGGCGCCGGTCGGGCCGCTGATGGCGAACAGGCCGGTCGAGGCCAGCGGCTCGCTTTCGAAGTCCACGCCGAATTCGCCGGCCAGCGAGGCCAGGTTCTTGCCGCCGATTTTCAGGATTCTCATGGCAGCATCAACTCCGCGAACGCGCTCAGTTGTTCGGACGGGGCGTCGTTGCCGAAGCGCTGTTGATAGAGCTGGCGGAAAATGTCGTCCGGCTTGAGCTGCTCCAACTGGTCGAGCGTCATCACGTCGCTGTCGATGGACGACGCGCGCGCGGCGCTGGAGGTTTCGATCTTCGCCAGCCGTACCGGCTTGCCTTCCAGCGCGGCCTCGATGCGCGAGCGCAGGCCGGGCTCCGGCGCGTCGAGCCGTACGCGCACTTCCAGGAAGGGTTGCTGGTCGGGCGGGGCGTCCGGCACGTCGAGCGCTGCCAGTTCCTCCAGCACTTGCGCCAGCGGCGCCGGTTTTGCGGGGACGCGCAGCAGCTCCACCGCGCGCGGGACGTGGATAGGCGTGATCGAGCCGACGGCCGCGCCATCGATATCGATGCGGAGAATCTGGTGCTGGTAGCCTACCTCCGCGAAAGACAGCGGTATCGGGCTGCCGCAATAGCGGATGTGATCCTGTTTGCCGACCGCCTGCGCCAGATGCAGGTGGCCCAGCGCGGCGTAGACGATGGCGGGGTCGAAGATCCCGGCCGGCAGCATCTCGGTGCCGCCGATGACGATGCGGCGTTCCGATTCGTTCGACATCTGGCCGTCGACCATGTGGCAGTGCCCCATCGCCAGGATCGCCTGGCCGTCCTGGCGCTTGGCCAGCGCCAGTTCCAGCGCCTGTTTGTAGAGCAGGGCGATGCCGGCCAGGTAGGGATCGGCTCTTTCTTCATTGTCGTCGCCGGCGGGCATTCTGGGCACGTCGCCCGGACGCAGGAAGGGCACCGCCAGGCACCAGGCCTCGACCGCGCCGCCGCTGCCGGTTAGCGGCAGTACCAGGGACTCGATATCGATGGCGCCGTCGGCGTCGCGCTGCACGGCGCCGACCACGCGGGTGCCGTGCGCCTCCAGCAACGGGCCGGGGGCCTCCAGGCGGCCGGGCGAGTCGTGGTTGCCGGCGATGACGATCAGGTTCAGGTGCGGCACACGTTCCTTTGCCCGCTGCAGGAATCGGTACAACTGCTTTTGCGACGCCGACGACGGATTGGCGTTGTCGAAGATGTCGCCGGCGATCAGCAGGGCGTCGGCCCGCTCGCTGACGACGGTGTCGAGCAGCCAGTCCAGGAAGCGCTGGTGTTCGTAGTGACGTTCGAAATTATGCAGGGATTGGCCGAGATGCCAGTCGGAAGTGTGCAGCAGACGCATGGAGATGTGTAGTGGAAACAGCAAAAAACAGCAAAACAGCCGGGAAGCGCACAATATAGCGCAAGACGGCCGAGCACGAGTTGAGAAATGATGAGCGGGCGGCGTTTCTTTTGAACCCGCATACTTTTGCCGATACGCTCGCGCCGCCGCTTAAGGGTCGGACCCGATGGGTCCGACCCTGTGTGGCCGTGCGGGTTTATGCCAGCGCCGCACCGGTGCGGAAGGTGTTGCGGCCCGCCTGCTTGGCCTCGTACAACAGCATGTCGGCGCGGTTCAGCAACTCCGCCGGGGTGATGTCCTCTCCTTGGTAGTAGGCAAGTCCGATGCTGGCCGACACCGACACCACCGTCCCGCTCAAGTCGAACGGCGCCTGCATCACGCCGACGATCTTGGCGGCCAGCGCGGCGGCGTCCTCGATCCGGTGGATGCGCTCCATGATAACGGTGAACTCGTCGCCGCCCAGCCGCGCGATGGTGTCGCTGGCGCGCATGGCGTGGGTCAGGCGCGCCGAGAATATCTTCAGCAACGCGTCGCCCACGCTGTGGCCATACGTGTCGTTGACCGGCTTGAAGCGGTCGATATCCATGTACATCACGGCCATCATGCCGCCGCCTTCGCGGTTGGCGGCCATGCTCTCGGTGAGTTTTTGCAGGAAGCCGGCGCGGTTGGTCAGCCCCGTCAGCGCGTCCACCTGCGAGAGCTTGAGCAGCCGCTGTTTTTCGTGCTTTTGCGCCGTCACGTCCTGGCGCATGACGTGAAAGCCCATCACCGAGACATTGTCCTCGTCGCGCTGTGGAATGTAATCGACTTCGAAGGTGCGCTCGGCGGGCCCGCTGCTGTCGTCCTCCTCGAACGTCAACGTCTCGCCGGCCAGCACGCGCTGGATGTAGGGCGCCAACACCGCGTAGCGTTCCTCGCCCATCGTTTGCCGGATGGTCTTGCCCAGCACCGCCATGCCGCCCCGGTTGAATTCGCGCTCGT
Source organism: Oxalobacteraceae bacterium OTU3CAMAD1 (assembly GCA_024123915.1). NCBI lineage: Bacteria > Pseudomonadati > Pseudomonadota > Betaproteobacteria > Burkholderiales > Oxalobacteraceae > Oxalobacteraceae bacterium OTU3CAMAD1. The sequence goes on from CP099650.1 coordinate 2,844,242, forward strand.
AGGCGATGTTATGGAAGCGGTATACCTCCTCGTAATCGATGTAGGCCACCATGGCCGGCAGCGTGTCGGTGATGGTGCGCAGCCGCGCCTCGCTCTCACGCAGCGCCATCACCGATTTGCGCACGTGGGTGATGTCGTCGACCGTGCCCACGTAGCCGTACACCTGCCCGTCGACGACCATCGCGGCGACCTTGAACGAGATCCAGATCATCATGCCGTCCGGGTGGATGCAGCGCAGCGTGTCCTGGTGCGGCAGGCGCGTTTTGACCATGCGCCGCAGGGCCGTCTTGAGCACCGGGCGGTCGCTCGGGTGGACCGCGCGCATCCAGGCGTCGCCCAGCGCCTCCTCGCGCCGCAAGCCGGTGATGAACTCGAAGGTGCGGTTGACGTAGGTGCATTTGCCGGCGGCGTCGGCGCGGATCAGGCCCAGTGGCGAGGCGTCGTTGACGGCCGCCAGTTCGGCCTGGTTCTTGCGCATCGCCAGCTCCGCTTCCTTGTGCGGCGTGATGTCGCGCGTGGTCACGGCCACGCCGTTGCTGATGGCGACGACCTGGCGGTGCAGCCAGCGCTCGCCGGACGGTCCGGCGCCGGGTTCATCGCGCTCGACTTCCTCCTCCAGCGGCCGGCCGGTGGCCATTACCTGCTTGAATTTCTCCACCAGGCCGCCGCTGTGCAGGTGCGGCGCCACCTCGCGCAGCGGCTTGCCCTTGATCTCGTGCGCGTGGTAGCCCAGCCTCGCGGCGGCGTGCTCGTTCAGGTCGGCGATGACGAAATCGGTAATGTCACCGGCGGGGCCGGGCGCGCGCCGGGCCTTGAGCAGGTACAGCGCATCGAGGCTGGCGTCGGCGGCCGCGCGCAGCAGCAGCTGGGCCTCGATGACCAATTGCGCGCTGTCGCGCACGCGCCGCGCCTGGCGGATCAGCAGGCCGGCCACGGCCAGCACCAGCAGCGACGCCACCGTCACCGCGCCGTAATACAGCGTGCGCCGTTTGGCGAAACCGGCCATGGCGCTGGGGACAGGGTTGCCCACCGCCGCCATCAACAGATAGCGCGGCATCTCCGCGTAGCCGTAGATGCGGTCGACGGCGTCGAACGGCCGCTTGAGCACCAACTCGTCGGCGGGGCGGGTGGCGCTGCGGGCCACCACGCGAAAGTCGATGGCGTCGCCGATCACCATCTGCTCGTCGACGCGGGCGGTGGCCAGGCCGTTCTCCCGGCTGATCAGGATCACCGCGCCGCCATTGTCGACGCTGACGCGGTCGTAGTCGTCGACCAGGTCGGCCGGGTCGAGCAGCGCCAGGACCACGCCGGCGAACTGGCCGCGTGGTCCGTCTAGGCGGCGCGAGATCTGGATCTGCCATTTGTTGGTACGCGGCTCGACCACCGGCGTGGCGACCACGGTGCGTTGCTCGGCGCTGGCGGCGTGGCTTTTGAAGAAGGCCTGGTCGCTCAGGTCCGGCGGGAAAAAGCCGTCGCTGCGGTCGACCACCTTGCCGGCGGCGTCCAGGCGCGCGAACGGCAGGTTGAATTTGGTCGGCATCAAGGTGTCGAGCGTGCCGTTATGGCCGGTGAAGTCGGCCAGCCGCAGCGCGCCGTTGGACTGCTCGAACTTGAGCTTGAACAGCTGGGTGGCGTGGTCGGTCTGGCGCAGCAGGTGGTTGGCGTGTTCGGCCAGCGTGTGCGCCAGCGATTGACTGTGCAGTACCGCCTCGAAGCGGGCGCTTTTCTTTTCCTGCCGTACTTGGTAGACCACCGCCGACCACATGAGCGCGAGCACCAGCAGCGCGAAGGCCGGCAGCAGCATCGAACGATACAGTGTACGTAGAGAATCGAGCGTCGGGCTATCGGTGTGTGCGGTCATCGAGTCAGCGGTAGCGGGAACAGGGCGCCATGAGTAGATATTCTGCACGGAAATACGCGCTTTGTATCCCGTTTCCTGTTGGCGCCGCCAAAAAAAATGCATGACGTTCACAGGTGGTATTGATTTCCTTATTAAAATAGCGGCTAACTTCAGTCCCACGCTTGTACGCCAAGGAACAAACTTGATCGAATTGACAACGCCGCCTATGTCTCCATGCGCCTACGGTGTTGTGGCATGAGTTTGCCCGCCGCCCCCGCCGATCTGGTCGGCCCCGACGGCCAGCCGCTGTTCGGCCGCTACGCCGGCCAGGCCGGTCCCATCGATTGGACCCGCCTGGCCGCGCCGTTCGCGCGCGGGCGGCTGTGGCGGCGGTTCCACCACAAGCGCTGGCACTACGTGGCGCTGTGCACCGAGCGGGTTTTCTGCGCGGTCGCCATCGTCGATCTAGGCTGGGCCTGCACCGCGTTCGCCTACGCCTTCGACCGCAACGACGGCGACATGCTGGCCAATTTTTCGCAGGACGGCCTGCCGGGGCGGTCGGCGCGCCTGGCCGACCACGCGGGCGGGGACAGCTGGTTCAAGCATGGGAGCAACCGCATCGCCATCGACAGCGACGGCGAGGGCCGCTACGAACTGTCGCTGCGCTGCGACTTCCTGGAGATCGACGCCGCCTTCGGCCCGGGCGCCTCGCCGCTGCTGCTGGCGACGGGGCCGGTGGCGCGCGGCTCGGTGCACGCGACGCAAAAATCGTCCGGCATGCCGCTGACCGGCGAGGTGCGCACCTGGCGCGAGGAGTACGACCTGGCCGGTGGCGTGGCCAGTTTCGACTATTCGAACGGCCTGCTGGCGCGCGAGACCGCGTGGCGCTGGGCCTCGGCGCACACCCTGGAGATGGGTTTCAACCTGCAGGCCGGCTATTTCCGCGGCCACGAAAACGCGCTGTGGCTCGATGGCGAGTTGCACGCGCTGGCGCCGGCGCACTTCCTGTACGATAGCAGCGATCCGCTGTCGCAATGGCATATCTTCACCGAGGACGATTTGCTGGAACTGTACTTCACGCCGGACGGCGCGCGCCGGGACAACAAGAAAAAGCTGTTCGCGGCCAGCCGCTACCTACAGCCGGTCGGCACCTTCAGCGGCTGGGTGCGCAGCGGGCCGGAACAGCCGAAGCGCATCGTCACGCAAATGATGGGCGTGACCGAGGACCACTCTTCGCGCTGGTAGCTTTCGCAACCTGCCTGCCCAACCCTGGGAACGCCCGCCATGAGCATCAGGAATCTCGACCGATTGTTTCAACCGCGCTCGGTGGCGGTGATCGGCGCGTCGGAAAAACCGGATCGCATCGGCACGCGCGCGCTGGACAATCTGGTGCAAGGGTCGTTCATCGCCGATGGCGGGGCGGTCTGGCCCGTCAATCCCAAGTATGCGCAACTGCGCGGCATGCCTTGCTACGCCAGGGTGTCGGCCTTGCCGGCGGCGCCGGACCTGGCCATCATCTGCACGCCGCCGACCGGCATCCCGGGGCTGATCGCCGAGCTGGGCGCGCGCGGCACCAAGGCCGCTATCGTCATGACATCCACCGATGGCCGTTCCGACACCTTGCGCCAGGCGATGCTGGACGCTTCCAAGCCACACCTGCTGCGCATCCTCGGGCCGGGCAGCATCGGCGTGCAATCGCCGGCGCTGGGCCTGAACGCCAGCTTCAACCACCTGCCGGCCGGCGCCGGGAAGCTGGCTTTCGTTTCGCAATCGGGGGCGCTGGCGGCGGCCGTGCTGGACTGGGCGGCGTTGCGCGGCATCGGCTTCTCGCGCTGCATCGCCATGGGCGAGAGCGCCGACGTCGACTTCGGCGACCTGCTCGACTATCTGGCCGCCGACAACGGCACCCACGCGATTTTGCTGTGCATCGAGCATTTGAGCTCGGCGCGCAAGTTCATGTCGGCGGGGCGCCTGGCCGCGCGCGGCAAGCCGGTCATCGTGCTCAAGGTCGGGCGCGATCCGGCGCCCGGCGCCGACCTGGTGTTCGACGCCGCGATCCGTCGCGCCGGCATGCTGCGCGTGCATTCGACCGAGGACTTGTTCGACGCCGTCGAAACCCTGGCGCGGCGCCGGCCGCAGCGTGGCGAGCGGCTGGCCGTGCTAACCAACAGCGGCGGGCTGGGACTGCTCGCGGCCGACGCGCTCGATACCGGAGGCGCGCGGCTGGCGCCGTTGTCGGCCGAGTCGCTCAAGCTGTTGACGCAGGCCGGCGCGCCGCCCACCAATCCGGTCGACCTGCTGGCCGACGCGCCGGTCGAACGCTACACGGCCGCCGTCGAGACCTTGTTGCGCGAATCGCAGGCAGACGCGCTGCTGTTCCTGCACGCGCCGACGGCGATGGTGTCGAGCCAGCTGATCGCCGAGGCGGTGGCGCCGTTGATGCGCTCGGTCGGCAAGAACGTGCTGTCGTGCTGGCTCGGCGGCAGTTCGGTGACGGCCGCGCGCCAGGTGTTCGCCGACGCCGGCCTGCCCACCTACGACACGCCCGAGAAGGCGGTGCACGGCTTCGTGCAGATCGCGCAGTACCGCCGCAACCAGGAACTGTTGATGGAGGTGCCGGCCGGGCTGCCGACCACTTCGGCGCCGGAACGGGCCGCCGCGCGGTCGCTGGTCACGGCGGCGCTGGCGGCCGGCCGCGCCGAGTTGCCGGACGAGGATGCGCGGGCGCTGCTGGCCGCTTACGGCATCGCGCTGGCCACGCCGCAGCAGGCGGCGTTATCCGGCCACACCCTGGCGGCGGCGCGCATCCAGATCGGCGCCGATCCGGTGTTCGGGCCGGTGGTGTTTTTCGGCCAGGGCGGCATCGCCGCCGATGTCGCGGCCGACCGCGCGGCCGGCCTGCCGCCGCTGAACATGGTGCTGGCGCGCGACATGGTCGGGCGCACGCGGGTGGCGCGCCTGTTGGCGCAAGGGCAGACGGCGGCCGACGCCGACGCCATCGTGCGCACGCTGGTGCAGGTGGCCGACATGGTGACCGAGCTGCCGGAACTGGCCGAGCTGGACCTCAATCCCTTGCTGGCCATCGGCGGCGCGGTGGTGGCGCTGGGCGCGCGGCTGCGACTGCAGTTGGAAATCGCGCCGCGCAGCAGGACAACGTTGGCGATCCGACCCTATCCGCAGGAACTGGAGCAGTACGTCGCGTGGGACGGCGGCCATATCCTGCTGCGGCCGATCCGGCCGGAGGACGGCCCGCAGCATCAGGCCTTCTTCCACGCGCTCGATCCGGACGACGTGCGGCTGCGCTTTTTCTCGGCCATGCGCGAGCTGCCGCCGGCGCAGCTGGCGCGCCTGACGCAGATCGACTACGACCGCGCGATGGCCTTCATCGCCACCCGCAACGGCGCCGACGGCCAGCCCGAAACCCTGGGCGTGGTGCGCGCCGTCACCGATCCCGATAATCAGCACGCTGAATTCGCCATCATCGTGCGCTCCGACCTGAAAGGGAAGGGACTGGGCTACATCCTGTTCGGCAAACTGGTCGATTACTTCCGCGCGCACGGTACGGCTGAGATCGTTGGCGATGCGTTGTCGGAGAACCTCGGCGTGCAAAAACTGGTGCGCCAGTTCGGCGGTGTGGTATCGGCGCATCCCGAACCCGGAATGGTGCGTCTCCAACTGCCTTTGCGATAGTGTTAGTTATCCGCTTGATATATATTTGCTGTTCCAAATGAAAGAAAACGCGGGGACCTGTTTGTTCTAGCTCAAGGCGTCCGTGTCGGGTTTATTTACACTTTCACTTCCGCTCTTGCCGCCCATCCGGGTGAGCGCAACTTTAGTCTTGGGAGTCAGAATGTTAACGGCCACATATACCCTGGTAGCGCTGTCGGTCGAACAGTCCAGCGTTCGCCTCAGTTTGTTATCGTTTCAAAAGTATGTGCGCTCGACGCTGATGCAGCAGAACAGCATAACCCTGTCCCAGCTGGAATACGCGTGCGAGAACCTCAATAGCCTGTATCAGGCCTGTCATTGGCGCAAGACCGAGATGTACCTGATCCCGGCGCTGCGCGAAACGACCGAGCGCGCCGACGCGCTGCTCGACGAGCTCAACCATTTGAACCAGGCCGCGCTGGCCGCCATCCGCAGCTTGCAGGAGCGCATGGGCATCTACGCCGACGTGCGCGACTTCCGCGTCGAGCAGGTGTGCGATAGCATCGAAACCTGCTGCACGTCGCTGCTCAAGCGGCTCGAAAAAGAAGAGCAGGAACTGTTTGCCATGGCGCGCGGTCTGATAGGAGGGGAGACCTGGTTCTCCATTGCCAACCAGCTGATGATGCATGACAAGCACCTGGAGGAGATGAAGCGTTCCGGCGTGGTGCTGGGCGACCAGGCGCCACCGGCCGTGGCGGCCAAAGCCAAGGCCAAGGCGGAGGCGCAGGCCAATGGCGGCCGGCGCGCCGCCAGCCCCCGCATCGACGACGCCCGGATCACCATTCCGGGCCTGCAAGTGTTACCGACGGTGGAGCTCGACGATGCCGACGCGGGATCGGCTCCGGCTCCTTTATATAGTGCCCGGCAGCAGTCGCTGGACGATGCCATAACGAAATAGCCGCCAAATAGCACTCGCCTCGGGCAAATTTCCCCTGCTTTGCTATGATGGTGGTTTTCTCCATCACATAGCGCACCATGTTCGATTTCATCTTCAAGCGCACTACCGACCAGCCGACCGCCGCCGCGCCCGCCACGGCGGCTCCGGAGCAGGCCGCCGCCGCCGCGTTATCGGCCAGCCGCCGCGACGAGCAGGCGCAGCGCGCCGCCGCGCTGGCCGGCGATGAAGCGGCCGCCGTCGAACTGATCCTCCAAAGCGAATTCGCCGGCGTGCGCCTGGCCGCCGCCGAGCATGTGCGGTCGCAGCCGTATCTGGAACAGGTGCAGCAGGCGATGCGCAACACCGACCGCCGCGTCGCCAAGCTGATGCAGGGACGGCTGGACGCGATCCGCTACCAGCAGGCCGAATTGCAAAAGGCGCAAGCCTGCCTCGACCACGCCAACCGCCTGTTGCAGGACGAGAAATTGACGCCGAACCAGGTCGCCGAGCTCGATCGCCAATGGAAGATCACCTCGGCCGTGCCGGAGCTGGCCGTGCCGTTCGACGCCGCCCGCGCCGCGCTGGCGGCCCGCCTGGAGGCGCAGGTCAACCTGCAACGCGCCATCATCGATGCGATGGCCGCCGTGCGCCAGCTGCCGGCCGCCGGCCTGGCGCCTGACGAGGCGACGCAGGCGCTGGAGCGTCACACGGCCGCGCTGGCCGAATACCAGCACGCTCCGGAGCACAACGCGCTGCCCAAGCACCTGCTGAGCGATTTCGCGCAGGCGATCGAGCAGGCGCGCGCCGCGCTGGCGGCTGCCGCGCAGCGCCCGGCGCCGCCGCAGCCACAGTCGGCACTGGCATCCACTGCCGAGCCGGAGACCGCGAACGCCATCGCTACAGATGCGGCCGCCGAGGCCGGCGTGCCGGGTGAAACCGCGCCGAAGTCCGACGCACAGGCTCTGGTCAAGCAGGCCAACGCGGCCAAAGGGCCCAAACCCGCCAAGACCGCGCAGCCGCCCAAGGAAACCGACAAGAAGTTCCTTGAAACGCTGGACGCGCTGGAAGCCGCGCTCGAACAAGGGTCGTTGCACGATGCCGCCGAGCACGATAAATGGTTGAAAGAGCACAAAACCCGCCTGACGCAGGCGCAGACCGATCGTCTGAACCACGTCCGCGCCGAACTCAAGCGCCTGGGCGACTGGGCCCGCTGGGGCGGCAACGTTTCGCGCGAGGAACTGGTTAAGGCGGTGGAGGAACTGCCGGCGCTGGGCCTGCCGATGAGCGAACTGGCCAAGAAGGTCGGCAGCATGCGCGAGCGCTGGAAGTCGCTCGACACCGTCTCCGGCCACGCGCCGAAAAGCCTGTGGGAGCGTTTTGACGCCGCCTGCACCACGGCCTACGCGCCGGCGGCGGCCCATTTCAAGCAGTTGGCCGACGAGCGTCACGCCAACGCCGCCAAGGCGCAGGTGCTGGTCGACGAGACCCATGCGATGGCCGCGGCCGCCGCCGGCGAAAACGCGGACTTGAAGAACGTCGCCGCCGCCGGCCAGCGTCTGCGCCAGGTGTGGGGCCGTCTGGGCACCATCGACCGCAAGGAAAAGCGCAAGCTCGACCAGGCCTTCGACAAGGCGCTGGCGCAAATGCTGGCGCCGCTGTCCGAGCAGCGCAAGATCGAAACGGCCAAGCGCGAACAACTGATTATCGAGGCCGAGCAGTTGCAGCCGTCGGACCGCCACACGCTCGACAAGCTGCGCGGTTTGCAGGAACGCTGGCAGGAGCAGGCCAAGGCGCTGCCGCTTGAGCGCAAGGTCGAGCAGGCGCTGTGGCAGCGTTTTCGCGCCGCTTGCGACGCGATCTTCGCCAAGCGCAAGGAAACCGCGCATGCCGCCGATCACGAGCGCAAGGAACACTTGCACGCGCGCGAGGCCATCTGTAAGGAGCTGGAAACGGCCACCTTCAGCGGCGACGACAAGGCACAACTGGCTGCCATCGCCAAGACGCTGCGCGACGCGGCCGCCGCGTGGAACGCGTCCGGCACCGTGCCGCGCGCGGCCGAAGCCAAGATATCGCAGCGCTACCAGGCGGCCGTGGCGGCGGTGCAGGGGCAGGCGGAGGCGATCAAACGCCGCGCCGGCGCCGCCCAGGCCAACGCGCTGCGCGACAAGCTGCGGCTGTGCCAGGCGTTGGAAGCGGCCATCAGCGGTATCGATGGCGCCGGCGCCGACGGTATCGACGCGGCCGACTGGCAAGCCCGTTGGGCCGCCTTGCCGCCGTTGGCGCCCGAGTACGAGCGCGCGCTGCACGGACGCTTCACGGCCGGGCTGGCGGCGTTGGACGGCAAGCGCGAGGCCTATGCGGCGCAGCTTGAGCGCAACCGCGCCAAATTGCTCGACGAGGTGCTGCGGTTGGAGATCGTCGCCGGTGTCGACAGCGGGGCCGAATTCGCCCGCGAGCGCCTGAAAATGCAGGTCGAGGTGCTGCAATCGTCGCTCAAGTCCGGCCAGAAGCCGCTGACGGCCGCCGCCGCCTACCTGCAATTGTGCGCGATGCCGGCCCTGGCCGACGCCCGCACCGCCAGCCGCATCGAACAGCTGTTCCGCCGCATCGGCGCCTCGGAGCGCGCATGAGCTTGAGCGAGGGTTTGAACCAGGTCCGCATCCAGACGGAGGATTTCGATCTGAGCGCCGAGGTGGCGGCGTTGCGCGCGGCCAATCCCAAGATCGGCGCGATTGTCACGTTTGTGGGCGTCGTGCGCGATCTGAACGAGGGCGCGGCGGTGGCGGAGATGGAGCTGGAGCATTATCCCGGCATGACCGAGCAGTCGATCGGCGCCGTTATCGAGCGCGCCAGGCAGCGGTGGCCGACGTTCGGCGCGCTGGTGATCCACCGGGTGGGCCCGCTCAAGCCGCTGGACCAGATCGTGCTGGTGGCGGCGACGGCCGCGCATCGCGGCGAAGCATTCGCGGCTTGTGAATTTATTATCGATTATTTGAAGACCGAAGCGCCGTTCTGGAAGAAGGAACAGACGCCCGAGGGCGCGCGGTGGGTGGATGCCCGCGTCAGCGACGATGCGGCGTTAGCCAAATGGCAATAATTGATCACGGAGATACGTAGGGCGGATTAGGCGGAACGCCGTAATCGGCTATCGACGCGCCGTCGGCGGCTCAACCATGGCCGATTACGCTGCGCTAATCCGCCCTACGTGTTTCCACGTGATTCGGCGTTTCTTGGCCCTGCCGGCCGCTAACGCCCCACCGGAACGCCGACCACCCGCCCTTGAAAACTGCCCATATAACACTATCTACCTGATAAGTTAAATATATCGGAGCAATTCCATGCGGCAAGATAAACTCACCACCAAACTCCAGGAAGCCCTGTCGGACTCGCAGAGTCTGGCCGTGGGCAACGACAACCAATACATCGAGCCCGTGCACCTGCTGACGGCCCTGCTGAACCAGGACGACGGCAGCGCGCGCTCGCTGTTGCAACGCGCCGGCGTCAACGTCGGCGGCCTGACCAAGGCGCTTAAAGCCTCGCTCGACCGCCTGCCGAAAGTCTCCGGCACCGGGGGCGACGTCCAGGCCAGCCGCGAGCTGGTCTCCGTGCTCAACCTGGCCGACAAGGAATCCCAGAAGCGCGTCGACCAGTTCATCTCCAGCGAGATGGTGCTGCTGGCGCTGGCCGACGACAAATCCGAGGCCGGCAAGCTGGCGCGCGAGAACGGCCTGTCACGCAAATCGCTGGAATCGGCCATCGACACCGTGCGCGGTGGCGCCAAGGTCGATTCGCAGGAGGCCGAAGGCCAGCGCGAAGCCCTGAAAAAATACACATTGGATCTGACCGAGCGCGCCCGCGCCGGCAAGCTCGATCCGGTGATCGGCCGCGACGACGAAATCCGCCGCGCCATCCAGGTGCTCCAGCGCCGCAGCAAGAACAACCCGGTGCTGATCGGTGAGCCCGGCGTCGGCAAGACCGCCATCGTCGAAGGCCTGGCGCAGCGCATCGTCAACAACGAGGTGCCCGAGTCCCTTAAAGGGAAGCGGGTGCTGGCGCTCGACATGGCGGCGCTGGTCGCCGGCGCCAAGTATCGCGGCGAGTTCGAGGAGCGCCTGAAGGCCGTGCTCAAGGAACTGGCGATGGACGAGGGCCAGACCATCGTCTTCATCGACGAGATGCACACGATGGTCGGCGCCGGCAAGGCCGAGGGCGCGATGGACGCCGGGAACATGCTCAAGCCCGCGCTGGCGCGCGGCGAGCTGCATTGCGTCGGCGCGACCACGCTCGACGAATACCGCAAATACATCGAGAAGGACGCCGCGCTGGAGCGCCGCTTCCAGAAGATCCTGGTCGACGAGCCGACCGTGGAGGCGACCATCGCCATCCTGCGCGGCTTGCAGGACAAGTATGAGCTGCACCACAAGGTCGCCATTTCCGACGCCGCCATCATCGCGGCGGCCGAGCTGTCGCACCGCTACATCACCGACCGCTTCCTGCCCGACAAGGCGATCGATTTGATCGACGAGGCGGCGGCCAAGATCAAGATCGAGATCGATTCCAAGCCGGAGGTGATGGACAAGCTGGAACGCCGCCTGATCCAGCTGAAGATCGAGAAGGAAGCCGTCAAGAAGGAGAAGGACGAAGGCTCGCGCCGCCGTCTGGACCTGATCGAGGAAGAGATCGTGCGCCTGCAGCGGGAGCTGAACGACTACGAGGAAATCCTCAAGGCCGAGAAGGCGGTCGTGCAGGGCAGCACCCATATCAAGGAAGAGATCGAGCACATCAAGCTGCAGATGGAGCAGGCCACCCGCGAGAGCAACTGGCAGAAGGTCTCGGAGCTGCAATACGGCCGCCTGCCGCAACTGGAGGCGGAGCTGAAGCAGGCCGAGACGGCGTCCGCCAACGGCGTGTCGCTGGAGAAGAACACGCCGGCCAAACAGAAGCTGCTGCGCACCGAGGTCGGCGCCGAGGAAATCGCCGAGGTGGTGTCGCGCGCGACCGGCATTCCGGTGTCGCGCATGATGCAGGGCGAGCGTGACAAGCTGCTGCACATCGAAGAGAAGCTGCACGAGCGCGTGGTCGGCCAGGACGAGGCGATTGAAGCGGTGTCGGACGCGATCCGCCGTTCGCGCGCGGGTCTGTCCGATCCGAACCGGCCGTATGGTTCGTTCATGTTCCTGGGGCCGACGGGCGTCGGCAAGACCGAGCTGTCCAAGGCGCTGGCCGGCTTCCTGTTCGATACCGAGGAATCGATGATCCGCATCGACATGAGTGAATTCATGGAGAAGCATTCGGTGGCCCGCCTGATCGGCGCGCCGCCGGGTTATGTGGGTTACGACGAAGGCGGTTACCTGACCGAGGCGGTGCGCCGCAAGCCGTACAGCGTGATCCTGCTCGACGAGGTGGAAAAGGCGCATCCGGACGTGTTCAACGTGCTGCTGCAGGCGCTCGACGACGGCCGCATGACGGACGGGCAGGGACGCACGGTGGACTTCAAGAACACCGTCATCATCATGACGTCCAACCTTGGCTCGCACAAGATCCAGGCGATGGAGGAGTCGGACCCCGGCGTCGTCAAGCTGGCGGTGATGGCGGAGGTGCGGTCGCACTTCCGGCCGGAGTTCATCAACCGTATCGATGAAATCGTCGTGTTCCATGGTCTCGACGAGAAGAACATCGGCGCCATCGCCAAGATCCAGCTGGCGATCCTCGAGCAGCGTCTGGCCAAGATGGAGATGACGTTGACGATGACCGACGCGGCGCTGCACAAGATCGCCGAGGCGGGCTACGATCCGGTGTATGGCGCGCGGCCGTTGAAGCGGGCGATCCAGCAGCAGATCGAAAATCCGCTGTCGAAGTTGATCCTGCAAGGGCGTTTCGGACCGAAGGACACGATCCATGTGGATGTCGACAACGGCGAGCTGGTGTTCCGTGCTTGATTGAGCGGCGCTTTAACCCGGGAAGGTCGGGGTCGTACCCGCAGGGTACGACCCCCGTTTGCCGCCCTGCGGGTTGAACGGTTCCCGGTTACGCGCGTTGGTCGAAAAACGCTGACGGGCTGTTGCCGAAGGTCTTCTTGAACATCGCGGAAAACGCCGACTGGCTGGCGTAGCCCAACTGCGCCGCCACCTGCGACAAGGGCACGCCGCGCGCGATCAACGGCGCGGCGTGCGCCAGCCTGACCTGCTGGCGCCACTGCACGAAACCCATCCCGAGTTCACGTTCGAACAAACGGCTCAACGTCCGGTCCGACGCGCCGACCTGGCCGGCCCACTGCTGCAACGTCAGTTCGGCGCCGGGATCGGCGATCAGCGCATCGCACAGCGCCCGGAGCCGTTTGTCGGCCGGCAGCGGCACGCGGATCGGTCGCACTGCGCAGCGCGGCAGCTCGTCCAATATCATCTCCCCCAATAATTTCTCGCGTTTCGATCGCTCATGCTGGTCGTGTTGTTCCAGCGCGGCGATCAATTCGCGCAGCAGGCTCGATACCTCCAGCACCTTGCAGTCATCGCCGGGAAAGGGCGAGCGGCTGGCGTGCACGCACAACGGCCGCATGCGCGAGGGTTCGAGCACGGTGACGGCGTGCACCACATCGGGCGCGATCCAGATCGCCCGCTGCGGCGGCACGATCCAGCTGCTGTTATTGGCCGTCACGCGCATGACGCCCTGCATCGCATAAGTGAACTGGCCCCACGGATGGTGGTGGGGCAGGAGGTTGGCGTCGGCCGGCAGGTCGCGCCCCGACATGGTCAACGGGCGCTCCGGCGTTGGATCGTCGCGATCCGAGTCGAAGTGTGTGTGGGTGACGATGGGAAGGCGCATGGAGTCGACCTGATGGCGTAATCGCGACAAATGTTGTCGCTCTATCTTAAACCAGACTCCCGACAATTGCTTACACTTTGGTCAATAATCGACAGAGGAGAGCTTAATGAGTGAAACGACACTGTTGCGCCAGGATGCCAAGGTCATCACCTTGGTAGGACTCGCGCACGGCACTTCCCACTTCTACCACGTGATCCTGGCCGCGCTGATCCCCTGGCTGAAACCCGAATTCCACCTCAGCTACGCCGAACTCGGCCTGCTGATGACGGTTTTCTTCGCCGTCTCCGGCGTCGGCCAGGCGATGGCTGGCTTCGTGGTCGACCGCTTCGGCGCGCGCGCCGTCTTGTTCACGGGCATCGCGCTGCTGGGCCTGTCGGCGGTGATGCTGGCCGGCGCCCACAGCTATGCCCAGTTGATGGCCGGCGCCTTCCTGGCCGGCTGCGGCAATTGCGTGTTCCACCCTGCCGACTACACCTTGCTCAACCAGCGCGTCTCCAGGGCCCGGCTGGCGCACGGCTTCTCGGTGCACGGCATCAGCGGTAATATCGGCTGGGCGCTCTCGCCGCTGTTCCTCACTTTTGTTGCGGCCCGCACCGACTGGCGCACCGCGTTGCTGAGCGCCGCGTTGCTGCCGCTTGCGGTGCTGGCGCTGCTGCTGTGGAATCGCCACGCGCTGCGGCCCGAACCGCTGGCCGTGCCGGCCGCCACGGCAGCCGGCGCGCCAGCCCCCGCCGGCGCCCTCGATTTCCTGCGCCTTAAAGTGGTGTGGATGTGCTTTGGCTTCTTCCTGATATCGGCTGTCGCGCTGGCCGGCATCCAGACCTTCGCCGCCACCAGCCTGGTGAGCCTGTACGGCATGTCGCTGCAATGGGCGACCTCGGCTTACACCTGCTTCATGTTCGCGTCGGCCGCCGGCACGCTGTACGGCGGCTTCCTCGGCGCCGGCAGCCGCCACCACGACCGCATCATTATGCTGGCCTTCGCCAGCGCGGCCTTGCTGGCGCTGGTGCTCGCCGCCGCCGTGGTGCCGGCGTGGATGGCGATCGTGCTGATGGGAATGATCGGCCTGGTCACCGGCATCGCCGGACCGTCGCGCGATCTGATGATACGCGGCGCGGCGCCGGCCAACGCCACCGGGCGCGTGTTCGGCGTTGTCTATTCGGGACTGGACAGCGGGCTGGCGCTCGGCCCGTTGCTGTTCGGCGCGCTGATGGATGCCAATCATCCCGCCGGCGTGTTCGTCTTCATCGGCGTGTTCCAGGCGCTGGTGATCGTCACCACGATAGGCGTCGGCAACAACAGCCGCGTGGCCGGCGTACCCAAAACAGCTTAGAATTGGCTTCATCCAATTCAGCCGCGAGGTAAGACGATGAGCTTTGCCACCACCGATTTGTGTGACGATCATCCCAATCTGCTGGAAGACGGGCGTCTCGCCGTGCTGCCGCCGGTGTTCCGGCACTTCGGCAAGCATGTGCGGTTTTCCGGGCGCGTCACCACGCTGAAGGTGCACGAGGATAACGCGCTGGTGCGCGCGATGCTCGAGACGCAAGGCGACGGCAACGTGCTGGTCATCGACGGCGGCGGCAGCCTGCGGCGTGCGCTGGTCGGCGGACAACTGGGTCTGCTGGCGCAGGATAACGGCTGGGCCGGCATCGTCGTCGATGGCTGCATCCGCGACACCGACGAAATCAACGCCTGCGAGATCGGCGTGCGCGCGCTTGGCGCCCATCCGCAAAAAAGCGGCAAGAAGGGCGCCGGCGAGCGCAACCTGCGTGTCCACATCGCCGGCGTTGCGGTCAATCCGGGTGACTGGATTTATGCCGACGCCGACGGCATTCTGGTGGCGCAGCAAAAACTGGCTTGAACCCGCGCGCTTTTAGCGATACGCCCGCCGTACCGCTTAAGGGTCGTACCCCGAGGGGTACGACCCTGTTCGGCCGTGCGGGTTGATCGCAGCGCAGACCCTGCGCTCACGGCGTGCCGTGGGCCTTTTGCATGTGCATGTCCAGATGCTTGCGCAGACGCTGCTGGAAGATGGTGGCGTCTTCGATGGTGCCCATGTCGTCGTCCACTTCCATCAGGTGTGTCTGATAGCCCTCCGCGAACGAGACGTTAGCCTCGACCTCGCCTTGTTTCTCCGACAGGGAGTGACCCTGCACGGCACCAAGAATGTTCCCTTGGTCGTCGGTGATGATGGTCATTTTCATACCATGCCTCCGCCTTGTAAGTTGTGAAAGGCGCCACCGATGCCGCGATTGTGAATCTGCACGAAATAGGTGGCGTTGCCGTTGTTTTCCTTGCGCTTGGCCTGCTCGTCGGCGACGTGGACCGCACCCTGGTTAGGTGCTTTGACATCGGCCGATGCGAACTGCGTACCGCGGTCGCCCGGATAGCTGTAGCTCCAGAACGCCGTTTGACCTGGCGCCAGGAAGGTCAGCGGGCCTACATTGTTGAATGCCATAATCTCCTCCAAAAAGTGCGTCGCACCGGCGAATGCCCGAGCGGCCATTCCATCTTAGTCACCGCTACCGAGCCCGCTTTGATGCAAACGATGTGGGGCCTTTTTTGTCCGCCGGGGCTTTCTAGTGGATAATGCGGGATTGTGATGCACCATTTATTTTAGGAAGTACCCAAGCTATGTTGAGTTACCGCCACGGCTTTCACGCTGGCAATCACGCCGATGTATTGAAGCATTTCGTGACCATCCAGCTGATGCAGTATCTGAACCAGAAAGATACCGCGTACAGCTACATCGACACGCACTCCGGCGCCGGCGTCTACGCGCTCGACAGCGCTTTCGCGTCCAAGAACGCCGAATACGACACCGGCATCGGCCCGCTGTGGGAGCGCACCGACCTGCCAGCGCCGATCAAGGAATACGTCGACCTGATCAAGGCCATGAACCCGAGCGGCAAGATGCGCTACTACCCGGGTTCGCCGTACATCGCCGACCAGGTCGCGCGCGAGCAAGACCGTCTGCGCCTGTTCGAGCTCCATCCGGCCGATTCGAAACTGCTGGCCGATAACTTCCGCAAGCTCGACGAGCACGCCGCGCAGCAGGGCATCCGTCCGACCACGCGCGGCAAGCGCGTGCTGGTCACCCGTGGCGACGGTTTCCAGGCGCTCAAGGCGCTGCTGCCGCCGCCGTCGCGCCGCGCGCTGGTGCTGATCGACCCGCCGTACGAAGACAAGATGGACTACAAAAAGGTCAAGGACACGCTGGCCGAGGCGCTGGGCCGCTTCCCGACCGGCACCTACGCGGTCTGGTATCCGCTGCTGCAGCGCATGGAATCGCGCCAGTTCGCCGACAAGCTCAAGCAGTTGCCGTGCAGCGACTGGCTCAACGTCGTGCTGACCACGCACACGCCGATGCCGGACGGTTTCGGCCTGCACAGCAGCGGCATGTTCATCCTGAATCCGCCGTACACGCTCGAGCCGATGCTCAAGGAAGTGATGCCTTGGCTGGTCAAGGCGCTGGCCAAGGACAGCGGCGCCAAATTCACGCTGGAGAGCGGCAAACCGACTTCTACGCGCAACACTCCCGCGCGCCGTCCTGTTACTCGATAGAAAAATGTTGTCAAGACGGTAGGTGCGGGTTAGTCTGGCGGTTAGCGGGTCGCTCGCTGAGATAGCGACCCGGATAATGCGATCGCAGATTGGGAAATGAATGATGACAGCCCCGGAGCTGCCGCCGTCCAAGCTTGCGGACAATTTCTTTCTGGCCCGCCAGCCCATCCTCAACCGGGGGCAGCGGCTGGTCGGCTATGAACTGCTGTTTCGTGACGCGCACACCAACAACGCGGCCAACATCACCGACCAGGCCGCGGCCACGGCTACCGTG
The DNA here is from genome assembly GCA_024123915.1 of Oxalobacteraceae bacterium OTU3CAMAD1. Taxonomy (NCBI): domain Bacteria; kingdom Pseudomonadati; phylum Pseudomonadota; class Betaproteobacteria; order Burkholderiales; family Oxalobacteraceae; species Oxalobacteraceae bacterium OTU3CAMAD1. The sequence continues at coordinate 2,861,330 of CP099650.1, forward strand.
ATCGCCCACGCGTCCGAGCTGGGCATGGGCCATGTGGTCGGCGATCAGATGGCCTTCGTCAATGTCGACGGCGTCGGCCTGATGAGCGATTTCATCCGCTTTCTGCCCAACGACAAAGTCATCCTCGAAATCCTTGAGACCGTCAAAGCCACGCCGGACGTGCTGGACCGCATTCGCGAGCTCAAGCAGGCCGGCTTCCGCTTCGCGCTCGACGACGTCATCGGCGCGACCGAGGACGTGCAAAAGCTGCAGGCGCTGTGCGACGTCATCAAGGTCGACATCCAGGACATGCAGCCCGGCACCTTGCCGGCGCTGGCCCGCGTGCTCAAGAACCCCAAGCAAAAGCTGCTGGCCGAGAAGGTCGAGACGGTCGAGGAATTCCGCCAGTGCATGGATCTGGGATTCGAATATTTCCAGGGATATTATTTCGCCCGCCCGGTGATCTTGAGCGGCAAGAAGATCTCGCCGTCGCAGCGCAGCGTGCTGCATCTTCTGGAGCTGCTTGATGCCGACGCCAGCAGCCACGAGATCGAAAGCAGCGTCAAGCACGATGCCTTGATCACCTTGAATTTGCTGCGGCTGGTGAACACGCCGGCGGTCGGCACGCGTTACCGCATCAACTCGGTGGGGCACGCGCTGATGGTGCTGGGGCGTCGCCAGCTCAAGCGTTGGTTGCAGATTTTGCTGTATGTGAAGGGGGCGGGGGCGCAGGAGTTCACGTCGCCGCTGCTGCAGCTGGCGACCACGCGCGGCAAGACGATCGAGCTGATGGTCGAACATTTGCGGCCGGGGCAGCGGGTCAGCGCCGACATCGGGTTCACGGTCGGCGTGATGTCGTTGATGGACACCTTGTTCTCGATCCAGATGCGCGATGTGCTGGAGAGCGTGAACGTGCTCGACGAAGTGAGGGCGGCGCTGCTGCATCGCGGCGGCGACTACGGCAGCATGCTCAGTCTGATCGAGCACATCGAGCACGGGCGGGAAGGGCAGGTCTTGGCGAAGATGCTGAGCCAGATGTCGCTCAGGCCGGCGGATCTGTACGCGATACAGCTGGCCGCGATCGAGTGGGTGACCGAATACACGCGCGGGTTTTAACACGGCGGGGGTCAGGTCCGACATTCGGACACGGACTGATCACTAAGGAGGTGGCGTTGAGCAGGAAGGTCTTGCGCATCAAGATGACCGTGGTGGCGTGCGTGTCCGCCGCCGCGCTGACCTATTGTTCACTGCTCGTGCCTGGGCGCGTCAGTGCGGTCTGCTCCAACTTGGGCACGCCAGTCTATTGTCCCGTGATCGCGTATGGGTTTCCGCTACCGTTTGTCGCAGACAGTCAGTCGATTTCACCAGTCGGCTCGGTGGCAAGGGATCCCTTGTCGTTGTTGATCGGCGAGGATGAGGTCTTGTGGCCGCAGCTAATGCTGACGGCATTGTTTTGGCTGTTCGTGGTGGTTACCGGCAGGTTGACGTGGCTGCGCTGGGGATGGGGGCGATACCGCCGTTAGCCTCGTCCTTCGGATGGGTTCATGCCCCGGGGCGAAGTATGAGCCGCTGAGGTGCATGCATGGCGGATTACGCTTCGCTAATCCGCCCTACGTGTCTCCGTGGTTTGCCCTGGTTCCGTGCCGGCAATGCTTTTTACTGCGCTAGTAGCAGGAAGACTGTTGGCTTCTTGTGGAAATCCGGCGCCTTGGCGCTTTTCCATTGCGCGGCGGTCTTCGTGCGGATCGTTTCCGATGCCAGGCTTAGATCCGTCGCCACGCACACCAACGTCGATGGTGCGCACGCTGCCATCAGCGCTTCCAGCATCGCCGCGTTGCGGTACGGCGTCTCGATAAACAGCTGCGTCTGTTTTTCCTTGCGCGAGCGCGTCTCCAGCTCCTTGATCCGCGTGGCGCGCTGCGCCGCGTCGGTCGGCAGATAGCCGTTGAAGGCGAAGCTCTGGCCGTTCAGGCCGCTCGCCATCACCGCCAGCAGCAGCGACGACGGACCCACCAGCGGGCGCACCGGAATATTGTGCTGGTGCGCCAGCCGTACCAGGTCGGCGCCGGGGTCGGCCACGGCCGGCACGCCGGCCTCAGACACCAACCCGCCATCGCGGCCCGCCAGCAGCGGCGCCAGCAGGCCGGCCAGCGCGTTCGCCGGCGTGTTGACGTTCAGTTCTGAGATGGTGATCTCCTGCAGCGGCTTGGCCAGCGCGTGGTTGGCGTTGACCAGCTTGAGGAAGGCGCGGGCGGTCTTGGCGTTCTCCGCGACGAAGTAATCCAGCTGCGAGGTGATCTGCTGTACCTGTTCGGGCAGGACGGAGGAGAGCGCTTCAGTCTCGCCCAGGGTGTTCGGTATTAAAAAGAGGGTGCCGGGCATAAAAATCTGGGTTTTATTTGATTAAGTGTTGAAAAAGGAAACGCCGATCTTGCGCAGCATGCCTGTCAGCGCGATCAAAGGCAAGCCGGTGAGGGCGGTCGGGTCGCTGCTGTCGATGCGTTCGAGGATGGCGATGCCGAGTGCTTCGTTCTTGGCGCTGCCGGCGCAGTCGTACGGCTGTTCGATGCGCAGGTAGGCGTCGAGCTCGGCGTCGGGAAGGTCCCGGAACTTGACGATGGTGCGGATATCCTCGACCTGCGCGGCGGTGGCAGGATCGGCCGCGCGGCCGTCCCAGACGCACAGCGCGGTGTGGAACACGACTTCGCGGCCGCGCATCTTTTGCAGCTGGGCCAGCGCGTTGGCGTGGTTGCCCGGCTTGCCGATCTGCTCGTCGTCCAATGTGGCGACCTGGTCGGAGCCGATGACGATGCAGCCGGGCAGCTTGGCGGCCACGGCGGCGGCTTTTTCACGCGCCAGGCGCAACGCCGTGGCGCTCGGCGTTTCGCCGGGCAGGGGCGCTTCGTCGATGTCGGGTATGGCGACCTCGAACGGCAGTTGTAGCCGTGATAATAATTCCTTGCGATAGGCCGAACTGGAGGCCAAAACGAGCCGTTGTGCGGCGATTTGAGCGGTTGCGCTTGATGTCATAGGGGGAATGTTATATGCTCTGTCGCCGGCTTGGAGAGCGACGGAAAAAGACGAAAAACAGGAAAAAGCCGCGCAGGCTTTGACTTGATGCCGAAAACCCTGTTATTATCGCAGGTTTTCCGGGGAATTTTCTGTAATGAATGCTATTGTCATCGACGCTTTTGAGTTTTGTCGGAGCAACGGCAGCCAGCAAGGCGTGACGCCTGTTGCCGAAATGACCCGCCTGACCAAGGATTGTGCCGATACCTCGGGCGCCATCACCTGGAAGGTCGAAGGAGGCACCGGCAAGATGGGCTTCCCGCAGTTGAAGCTGTCGGTCGCCGGCACCGTGCAATTGGTCTGCCAGCGCTGCCTGACCCCATACGCCCACACCATCGATTCGTCGACGCTGTTGATGCTGGGTAAGGACGATCAGCAGGCGGATGAAATCGAAGAAATGATCGACGACGAAACGATCGACGTGATCGTCGGTAGCCGCACCATGGCGGTGGCGGATCTGGTGGAGGACGAAGCGCTGCTGGCCCTGCCGCATACGCCGAAACATGATGTCTGCCCCGACAACGCCCTGCTGGACAAGGCAAAAAGCGAGAAAATCTCGCCGTTCGACGCCCTCAAGGGCCTCAAATCCGAATAAAGCAAGACCGAACAAGTAGTACGTAAAGTACGTGCCACGCACGTGTTGTAGTCGAGTATGGCAAGTCAGTAGGGCAATGTAGTAAATCTCAGTTTAACTATGCCGGTTCCGTTTTGCCGGCAGGATACTCGATTCGCATGTATTTGCTGGTCGAATGTGTTAAAATTTTAGAACTTATGTATTAGGAGTCATTAACATGGCAGTTCAACAGAACAAGAAGTCCCCTTCGAAGCGCGGTATGCACCGTTCGCACGATTTCCTGGTTGCTCCACAACTGGGTATCGAGCCAACCACCGGCGAAACGCACCTGCGTCACCACATCAGCCCTAACGGCTTTTATCGTGGCCGTAAAGTCCTGAAAACCAAAAACGACGAGTAATCGACGCTTTTGCTGGACCCGGAAATAGGCGGTGCTGTCTTATGAAGCATCGCTTTTTCTTTTTTCATCGGCTGCAATCCTCTTTTGCACACCGTCATTTTGAAACGCGTAGACCTGGGTTTCAGTGGTCCGCCGCTTGCCGCAGCTTGCCCAGACAAGGGCTGGAGCGTGGTACTGAATCAAAACAATGACAATCAAAATTTCTATCGACTGCATGGGCGGAGATCACGGTCCATCGGTCACCATCCCCGCAGCTATATCCTTCGTCAAACGCGAACCAGAGGCTGAACTGATCCTCGTCGGTTTGGAAGACGTTATCCGCGCAGAACTGAAAAAACATCACGCCGACGCGCATCCGCGCCTGTCCGTCGTGCATGCATCCGAACAAGTCACCATGGACGATCCGCTTGAAGTGGCCTTGCGCCGCAAGAAGGATTCGTCGATGCGCGTGGCCATCGAGCAGGTCAAGGGCGGCAGCGCCCAGGCTTGCGTCTCGGCCGGCAACACCGGCGCGCTGATGGCCGTCGCCCGCTACGTGCTCAAGACCATGACCGGCGTCGACCGTCCGGCCATCTGCAGCATCATGCCGAACCAGAAGGGCGGTCCGACCTACATGCTCGACCTGGGCGCCAATGTCGATTGCGAACCGCATCACCTGCACCAGTTCGCCATCATGGGGTCGGTGCTGGTGTCGGCGATGGAAAACATCGAGCGCCCGACCCTGGGCTTGCTCAACGTCGGCACCGAGGACATCAAGGGCAACGACGTGGTCAAGGCCACCAGCAAGCTGCTGCAGGCCGACCACGAGCGCGGCGCGCTCAACTTCTACGGCAACGTGGAAGGCAACGACATCTTCAAGGGCACCACCGATATCGTCGTCTGCGATGGCTTCGTCGGCAACGTCACGCTGAAGGCGGTGGAGGGCGTGGCGCGCTTCTTCGCCGACACCGTCAAGACCGAATTCAAACGCACTCCGCTGACGATGCTGAGCGCCCTGATCGGCGGCGGCGCGTTAAAAGCCATCAAAAACCGGCTGTCGCCGTCGCGCTATAACGGCGCCAGCCTGCTCGGTTTGCGCGGCCTGGTGTTCAAGAGCCATGGCGGCGCCGACGCATATTCTTTTGAATGGGCGATCAAGCGGGCGTATGATGCTGCAAAAAATGATGTGTTGCCGCACATTTCGACGTTAATCGCCGAACTCATGCCACGCAACACGGAAACCCCGGAAGTACCAAGCTCAACTATTTAGTGGATGGTAGACGGCATGACTTTGTACAGCAAAATAATCGGCACCGGCAGCTATCTGCCTGAGCGGCGCGTCACCAACCAGGATCTGACCGATCAGCTCGCCGCCAAGGGCATCGAGACCTCGGACGAGTGGATCGTCAGCCGCAGCGGCATCTCGGCGCGCCACTTCGCCGAGCCGGGCGAGAAGTCGTCCGACCTGGCCGTCAAGGCCGCCAAGCGCGCGCTCGACATGGCCGGCTTGCAACCCAACGATATCGACCTGATCGTCCTGGCCAGCTCGACCCCCGATTTCTTCGGCAGCTTCCCGAGCACCGCCTGCATCGTCCAGCAAAAGCTGGGCATCACCAACAACGGCGCCGCCGTTGACGTGCAGGCCGTCTGCAGCGGCTTCGTCTACGCGATGTCGACCGCCGACGCCTTCATCCGCGCCGGCATGAACAAGAACGTGCTGGTGATCGGCTCGGAAGTGTTCTCGCGCATCCTCGATTTCAACGACCGCACCACCTGCGTGCTGTTCGGCGACGGCGCCGGCGCCGTGGTGCTGACCGCCTCGGAAGAGCCTGGCATCCTGGCGACCGCGTTGCACGCTGACGGCCGCCATTCCGGCATCCTGTGCATGCCCGATTCGTTCGGCGGCGCGGTGGCCGGCGAGGCCTACCTGTACATGGACGGCCCGGCGGTGTTCAAGCTGGCCGTGTCGGTGCTGGAGAAGGTCGCCCACGAGGCGCTGGAAAAATCCAATATGGCGCAGGACCAGATCGACTGGCTGATTCCGCACCAGGCCAATATCCGCATCATGAACAGTACCGCCAAGAAGCTGGGCCTGCCGCTGGAGAAGATGGTGGTGACCGTCGATCAGCATGGCAACACCTCGGCCGCGTCGATACCGCTGGCGCTGGATGTCGCCGTGCGCGACGGCCGTATCCAGAAGGGTCAGAACATCTTGATGGAAGGCGTCGGTGGTGGTTTCACCTGGGGCGCGGTGTTGGCGAAATTTTAATTGAATTAGAATTAGAGTTCTAACGGGCGTGGATGAGCCGCCTACAACCAGATGGATTTGTGATGACTAAATTTGCTTTTGTATTTCCAGGCCAGGGTTCGCAGGCGATCGCGATGATGGACGGCTTCGCCGGCAATCCGGTGGTGGCACAGACCATCGCCGAGGCATCGGACGCGCTGAACTTCGACCTGGGCAAGCTGATGGCCGAAGGCCCCAAGGAAGAGCTGGACCTGACCACCAACACCCAGCCGGTCATGCTGACCGCCGCCGTCGCCACCTACCGCGCGTGGATTGCCGCCGGCGGCCCGGTGCCGTCCATCGTCGCCGGCCATAGCCTGGGTGAATATTCGGCGCTGGTCGCCGCCGGCGTGATCGCGTTCAAGGACGCGGTGCCGCTGGTGCGCTTCCGCGCGCAAGCGATGCAGGAAGCCGTGCCGGTCGGGCAGGGCACGATGGCCGTGGTGCTGGGCCTGTCGGACGACGACGTCCGCGCCGCTTGCGCCGAGGCGGTCGCCGCCACGCCGGGTTCGGTGGTCGAGGCGGTCAACTTCAACGCGCCGGCCCAGGTGGTCATCGCGGGCGAAACCGCCGCCGTCGAGCGCGCCTGCGAGATCGCCAAGGCCAAGGGCGCCAAGCGCGCCATGAAACTGCCGGTGTCGGCGCCGTTCCACTCGTCGCTGCTCAAGCCCGCTTCGGACCGCCTGCGCGACTACATGGCCGACCTGGCTTTCTCGGCGCCGCAGATCGCGCTGATCAACAACGTCGACGTCGCCGTGCTCAACGATCCGGCCGCCATCAAGGACGCGCTGGTGCGCCAGGCCGCCGCGCCGGTGCGCTGGGTCGAGACGATGCAGAAGGTCGCCGCCGAAGACATCACCCAGGTGGTCGAATGCGGCCCGGGCAGGGTGCTGATGGGCCTGACCAAGCGCATCGACGCCACCCTGGTGGGCGACGCCATCACCGATCAGGCTAGCCTGGACCGCATCTTGACCTCGCTCAAGTAAGCGGCGAAGGTAAGTCAAAGAAACTCAGGCACACTCGTTATTTACGTAGAAGGACAACCATGAATTTAGCAAATCAAGTCGCTCTGGTCACGGGCGCATCGCGCGGTATCGGCAAGGCCATCGCGCAAGAGCTGGCCCGCCAGGGCGCGCGCGTGATCGGCACCGCCACCACCGAGGCGGGCGCCGAGGCGATCAGCGCCTACCTGGCCGAGTTCGGCGCCGAGGCGGGCAAGGGCATGGTCCTGAACGTGACCGACGCCGCGCGCTGCGCCGCCGTCATCGACGAGATCACCAAAACGGTCGGCGCCGTGGGCATCCTGGTCAACAACGCCGGCATCACGCAGGACCAGTTGGCCATGCGCATGAAGGACGAGGAATGGGACAGCGTCATCGCCACCAACCTCAGTTCCGTCGGCCGTTTGTCGCGCGCGGTACTGCGCGGCATGATGAAAGCGAAAACTGGGCGTATTATTAACATCACTTCGGTGGTGGCGTCGTCGGGCAATCCAGGCCAGATGAACTATGCCGCCGCCAAGGCCGGCGTCGAGGGCATGGGCCGCGCGCTGGCGCGCGAGATCGGCAGCCGCAACATCACCGTCAACAGTGTGGCGCCGGGCTTTATCGATACCGACATGACCAAGGCCCTGGGCGAAGAGCAACACGCGGCGCTGCTGACGCAGATTCCGCTGGCGCGCCTGGGCAAGCCGGAGGATATCGCTGCGGCGGTGGCCTTCCTGGCGTCGCCGCAAGCGGCATATATTACCGGCACCACCTTGCACGTGAATGGCGGTATGTACATGAATTGATGGGTTTGGGCATGAATTAATATGCCGATTCCCGTCTTTTACCAGTGATTTCGAAAGAGTTTGCAGTAAATTAGCGGCAGACATCGAAATTAGTTTTTCAGTGCGCAAACCTGATAAAATGCGCGCTTTCCGTAACAAACAAATGGAGCCATAACATGTCGGATATCGAACAACGCGTTAAGAAAATCGTCGCTGAGCAACTGGGCGTCGCAGAAGCAGACATCAAAATCGAATCCTCGTTCGTCGACGACCTGGGCGCTGACTCGCTGGACACCGTCGAGCTGGTGATGGCCCTGGAAGACGAATTCGAAATGGAAATCCCTGACGAACAGGCAGAAAAGATCACGACCGTACAGCAAGCGATCGACTACGCTACTGCACACGTCAAGGCCTGATTTACCGCCCGATCGACTTTAGGAGAATCGCTTGAGAGGTTCTAAAAACCGTCGTGTTGTCATTACCGGCCTGGGCGCCGTTTCCCCGATCGGCAACAATGTTGCCGACACGTGGGCGGCGGCGCTGGAAGGCAAATCCGGTATTGCCACCATCACCAAGTTTGACGCGCAAGCTTTCAGTACCCGTTTTGCCGGTGAAGTCAAAGGCTTCAATATCGAGGACTACATCTCGGCCAAGGAAGCCCGCCATATGGATACGTTTATCCATTACGGCATGGCGGCCGGTATCCAGGCCGTGCAGGATTCCGGCGTGGTCGTGACCGAAGACAACGCCGATCGCATCGGCGTCATCATCGGTTCCGGCATCGGCGGCCTGCCGATGATCGAAGAGCAGAAGGAAGATTACGACAAGCGCGGTCCGCGCCGTATCTCCCCGTTCTTCGTGCCGGCCTCGATCATTAACATGATCTCCGGTAACCTGTCGATCAAGTACGGCATGCGTGGCCCTAACCTGTCGATCGTGACGGCCTGCACCACCGGCCTGCACTGCATCGGCGCCGCCGCTCGTCTGATCGAGTACGGCGATGCCGACGTGATGGTGGCCGGCGGCGCGGAATCGACCATTTCACCGCTGGGCCTGGGCGGTTTCGCCTCGGCCAAGGCGCTGTCGTCGCGCAACGACGATCCGGCGACCGCCTCCCGTCCATGGGATGCGGACCGCGACGGCTTCGTGCTGGGCGAGGGCGCCGGCGTGATGGTGCTCGAAGAGTACGAACACGCCAAGGCGCGCGGCGCCACGATCTACGCGGAATTGCTCGGCTTTGGCATGAGCGCCGACGCGTATCACATGACCTCGCCGTTGGAAGACGGCGCCGGCGGCAGCAAGTCGGCGCAAGCCGCGTTGCGCAACGCCGGTGTCAACCCCGACCAGGTGCAGTACGTGAACGCGCACGGCACCTCGACGCCGCAGGGCGACGTGGCCGAGGTGCAGGGCATCAAGCGCACCTTCGGCGACCACGCCAAAAAGCTGGTGGTCAACTCGACCAAGTCGTTGACCGGCCACCTGCTGGGGGGCGCCGGCGGTCTGGAAGCGGTGTTTACGGTGCTGGCGGTCCACCATCAGGTGTCGCCACCGACCATCAACATCTTCAACCAGGACCCCGCCTGCGACCTGGACTTCTGCGCCAATGTCGCCCGCCCGATGAAGATCGAGTACGCGCTGAAGAACTCGTTCGGGTTCGGCGGCACCAACGGCAGTCTGCTGTTCGGTAAAATGTAAAAAAGTTTGACTTCGCGTTGAACTAAATCCGGGCTCACCTGGTCCAACCAAAGTGAGCGAGGATTCGGCGCTGGCATTCGCCAGCGCCAGAATTGCCCAGCCTTGCGCTGGCGCTTCCAAGCTGTGTTGTTTCCCCCAATTTTTTGTGTACGCGTTTTGTGGTGCTGCCGTCATGTCGATTGCGGTGTCCGTCATCGTTCGCCCTTCGTCCTGCTTGCGCTTCTTGCACGCAGGGCTGTGTAGTTGCGTGACGATGTCGGGTGCCGTGTGTCCGGGCGTGCTCGCGCCGCTGCTGTGTGTGTTGGCCGGCGTGCTCGGCTGGGTGATGGGGCGTCCCTGCGGTTTCGCGCTGCAGCTTGATATATCGGGTGTCGGCAGGGTCCGGCTGGCGGTATACCAAGAACCAGGGACGGCCTTGCGCCTGCTGGATGGGTCGACCTTGTGGCCGGGCATTTTGTTGTTGCGCCTGGGTGGCGACGACGGCAGGGTGCGTTGGGTGCTGGTGCTGCCCGATGGTGTGACGCGGCCTGAGCTGCGTGCGCTGTCGCTGGCGTGCCGTTCCGTTGCTGGACGCACTGAAATAAAAACGCCAACACTGTGAACTTCTTGCAGCGGGCTAACTCTATAGCATATATGACTACTAGATTTGGCGATGCTGCAGGCCACTGAGGAATGCAGGAGTGACGACAGAACGTGAGTGTGACCAGATGCTGGTCGACCGGGTCCGGGCCGGTGACAAGCAGGCGTTTGATATGCTGGTGGCGAAGTATCAACGCCGCCTGATGCGCCTGCTGTCGCGTATCGTGCACGACCCGGCCGAGGCTGAAGATGTGGTACAAGAGACGTTTATCAAGGCGTACCGGGCGTTGCGGCATTTTCGCGGCGACTCCGCCTTCTACACGTGGCTGTACCGCATCGGCATCAATACCGCCAAGAACTTCCTGGCGACGCAGGGCCGCCGTACGCCCACGTCGACCGAAGCGGATGCGGAACAAGCGGAAGGCTTTAACGATGGAGAGCATTTACGCGACATTAATACGCCGGAATCCATGCTGGCAAGCAAACAAATCGCGCAGACGGTCAATGCGGCGATGGATGCCTTGCCTGTGGATTTGCGCACCGCGATCGCCTTGCGCGAGATCGAGGGATTGAGCTATGAGGAGATTTCAGACATCATGGCCTGTCCCATCGGCACGGTCCGCAGCCGCATATTCCGTGCCCGCGAAGTCATCGCCGAAAAATTGAAGCCTTTACTGGACATGCCGATTGACAAGCGCTGGTAAGGCAGTAATGATGGCAATTGTTGTTGGCGTCCAGAAAGTGTCGACTAGGCGGCACCAGGGTGGATGTGTTTTAAGATGGCGGGATACGCGATGGATACCCAGAAAAGACTGCACGAAAACATCTCGGCGCTGGCCGATGGTGAACTGCCGCACAGCGAACGGGAGCTGGCATTCGCCGCCCTCGACACTGCGGACGGGCAGGCGGCCTGGCGCGCTTACCACCTGACCGGCGACGTGCTGCGCGACCAGGCCGACGGCACCCTCAGCGACGGCTTCAGCGCGGCGCTGGCCGAGCGCCTGGCCGCCGAACCGGCGCACGAGCTATCCCCGTTCACGCCCGGCGCCAGCGATCCGGCCGCGCCGCCGTTCGACGCGGAGCCGCCGTCCGAGGATCTGCCGGAGTCGCGCGCCGACGTGATTCTTCCCTGATCTTTCCACGGCCCTGCCACGATGCGGCCATGCCTTTGCCGTAATTCTGCCTTAAGCCAGCGGCCGTCACATACTCTTATAATAACTTTGGGCAAGCTGGCGGGCGACTTTTCGCTTACCATGTATGCTAACCACCCATGACGCCTGGCGATACTGGGTGGTTAAACGCATCCAAGAACTTTATAGAGACCGATACTTTCCATGAAAAACAATTTCACTGCTGGTAGTAAAACTCTTTCCGCGCTGCTGGTCGGCGCAAGCGTATGGATGTCTCCGGCCCTGCTGGGCGTGGCGCCCGCCACAGCGGCCGCGCCGGTCACCGGCGCCGTGCTGGGCTTGCCTGATTTCGCCGATCTCGTCGACAAGGTCGGCCCGGCGGTGGTCAATATTCGCACCACCGAAGTGATGAAGCAGGGCGGCCGCGGCGAAGAGCTCGGCGACGAGGAAATGCAGGAATTCCTGCGCCGCTTCTTCGGCGGCGCCATTCCCCAGCCCGGCCCCGGCGGCAAGGCCACGCCTCCGGGCCGTGGCAATCCGCGCGGACGCCGCCAGGCGCCGGACGAGCCCGTCCAGCGCGGCGTCGGCTCCGGCTTCATCCTGTCGGCCGACGGCTATGTGATGACCAACGCCCACGTGGTCGAGGGCGCCGACGAGGTGTTCGTCACCCTGACCGACAAGCGCGAATTCAAGGCCAAGGTGCTGGGCGCCGACGCCCGCACCGACGTCGCCGTGCTGAAAATCGAAGGCGACAAGCTGCCGTTCCTGATCATGGGCGACTCGGACAAGATCCGCGTCGGCGAATGGGTGATCGCCATCGGCTCCCCGTTCAACCTGGAAAACACCGTCACCGCCGGCATCATCTCGGCCAAGCAGCGCGACACCGGCGACTACCTGGCGCTGATCCAGAGCGACGTGGCCGTCAACCCCGGCAACTCGGGCGGCCCGCTGATCAATATGCGTGGCGAGGTCATCGGCATCAATTCGCAGATCGCCACCTTGTCCGGCGCCTACAACGGCATATCGTTCGCGGTGCCGATCGACGAGGCGATCCGCGTCTCCGAGCAACTGAAGAAGTCGGGCAAGGTCACGCGTGGCCGCATCGGCGTGCAGATCGGCGAAGTGAGCAAGGAAGTGGCCGAATCGCTGGGCTTGAAGAACGCGCAGGGCGCCGAAGTGTCGCTGGTCGAGCCGGGCGGTCCCGCCGACAAGGCCGGCATCAAGTCGGGCGACATCATCCTGAAATTCAACGGCGCGCCGGTGACCCGATCGTCGGACCTGCCGCGTCTGGTGGGCGGCACGGCCATCAACAGCAAGGCGACCGTGACGGTATGGCGCAAGGGCCAGCAGATCGACCTGCCGGTGGTGGTGGCTGAGCTGGAGCCGGAGAAGGGCGCCAAGGCATCCAAGGGCAAGGGTAAAGGCAAAGGTGAGCAGGCCGAGCCGGAAGCGCAAGGCAAGCCGAACGCGCTGGGTCTGGTCGTCAGTGATTTGACGGCCGACCAGAAGAAGGCACTGGGCGTGAGCGGCGGTGCGGCGGTCGAGTCGGCCGAGGGCGTGGCTTCGCGCCTGCAAGAGGGCGATGTGATTCTGCAGCTGAATAACAGCGAGATCAAGGACGCCAAGCAGTTCAACGCGCTGGTGGCCAAGCTCGATCCGAAGAAGCCGTCGGTGCTGCTGGTGCGCCGTGGCGAAGCGACACAGTTTATTTCGTTGCGGCCGAGCGCGGCAGCGAAAGAGAAGTAAACGGCGGAATCACCCGGCAACCCCCGGCCAACCCGGGGTCGGACCCAGCGGGTCCGACCCCACGCCAACGGGGTGCGGGTTGAACGGCTCCGATTTCCATGCACTTCACCCTTTATTCCCGTGGCTACTGCCACCTGTGCCAGGACATGCTGGACGCTTTGCTGCGTCTGCAAACGCCGTCGCGCCCGTTTACCGTCGACGTGATCGACATCGACACCTCGGACGATCCGACCTTGCTGGCCCGTTTCGACGAGCTGGTGCCCGTGCTCTACGCCGATCTGTCCCAACCCGAGCTGTGCCACTACTTCCTCGACGAGCCGCGCGTGCTCGCCGTGCTTCATGCCCGCTCCATTGCTCAATAAATAAGCAAAATAAATGTCGCAGTGCAGAAGTCGGCCTTTCCCCTCTGAAATCCGGTAAAATGCGGGGTTAGCTACATCAGGCGCTCGCCAGGGCATTACTGCCCCGCTCGGAGCGCTTTTTTTGTATTGCGCACAAGGATGTCACTTCCACGCGCGCCCGTCGTCTCACCCCCGTTTTTGAATATTTGTTAATGAACAACATACGCAATTTTTCCATCATCGCCCACATCGACCACGGTAAATCGACCCTGGCAGACCGCATCATTCAACTGTGCGGCGGCCTGTCCGACCGCGAGATGGAGGCGCAGGTGCTCGATTCGATGGATCTGGAGCGCGAACGCGGCATCACGATCAAGGCGCAAACCGCCGCGCTGCAATACAAGGCGCGCGACGGCGTGGTCTACAACCTGAACCTGATCGACACCCCCGGCCACGTCGACTTCTCGTATGAAGTCTCGCGTTCGCTGTCGGCCTGCGAAGGCGCGCTGCTGGTGGTCGACGCCTCGCAAGGCGTGGAAGCGCAGACCGTGGCCAACTGCTACACCGCGCTCGACCTGGGTGTCGAAGTGGTGCCGGTGCTGAACAAGATCGACTTGCCGAACGCCGATCCACCGACCGCGATCGCCGAGATCGAAGACGTCATCGGCATCGAAGCCGGCGACGCCGTCCATTGCTCGGCCAAGACCGGCCTGGGCGTCGAAGACGTGCTCGAGTCGATCATCGCCAAGGTTCCGCCGCCGAAAGGCGACCCGGAAGCGCCGTTGCAAGCGCTGATCGTCGACTCCTGGTACGACCCGTACGTCGGCGTCGTCATGCTGGTGCGCGTGATCAACGGAACCTTGAAACCAAAGGACAAGATCAAACTGATGGCGACCGACTCGCTGCAGCTGGTCGAGGACGTCGGCATCTTCGCGCCGCGCTCGGTCTCCCTGCCGCAGCTGTCGGCCGGCCAGGTGGGCTTCATCATCGCCGGCATCAAGGAATTGAAGGCCGCGAAGGTGGGCGACACCGTCACCCTGGCCAACCGTCCGGCCGCCGCGCCGCTGCCGGGCTTCAAGGAAGTCCAGCCGCAGGTGTTCGCCGGCCTGTTCCCGGTCGAGGCCAACCAGTACGACGCGCTGCGCGACTCGCTGGAAAAACTGAAACTGAACGACGCCGCGCTGATGTACGAGCCGGAAGTGTCGCAGGCGCTGGGCTTCGGCTTCCGCTGCGGCTTCCTCGGCCTGCTGCACATGGAGATCGTCCAGGAGCGCCTGGAGCGCGAATTCGACATGGACCTGATCACCACGGCGCCGACCGTGGTGTATGAGGTCGTGATGCGCGACAACAGCATCCTGAAGGTGGACAATCCATCGAAGATGCCGGAGCCGACCAAGATCAACGAAATCCGCGAGCCTATCGTCACGGTCAACCTGTACATGCCGCAAGAATACGTCGGCTCGGTGATCACCTTGTGCATCGGCAAGCGTGGCGTGCAGATGGACATGGCCTACCACGGCCGCCAGGTCAAGCTGGTCTACGAGATGCCGATGGGCGAGATCGTGCTCGACTTCTTCGACAAGCTGAAGTCGACCTCGCGCGGCTACGCCTCGATGGACTACGAGTTCAAGGAATACCGCGCCTCCGACGTCGTCAAGGTCGACATGCTGATCAACGGCGAGAAGGTCGACGCGCTGGCCATCATCGTGCACCGCTCCAACTCGGCCTATCGCGGCCGCCAGGTGGCCGCCAAGATGCGCGAGCTGATTCCGCGCCAGATGTTCGACGTGGCGATCCAGGCCGCCATCGGTGTCAACGTGATCTCGCGTGAAAACGTCAAGGCCTTGCGCAAGAACGTGCTGGCCAAGTGCTACGGCGGCGACATCAGCCGGAAGAAGAAACTGCTCGAGAAGCAAAAAGCCGGTAAAAAACGCATGAAACAAGTGGGCTCGGTCGAGATTCCACAAGAGGCATTCCTGGCAATCTTACAAGTGGACGATAAATGAGCCTGCAAGTAATCTTAGGTAACTTCGCATTAATCCTGTTCGTGCTGATGGTGATCACGGGCGTGATCTGGTTCCTGGACGTGTTCTACCTGGCCAAGCAGCGCCGCGCCGCCGCCAACCGCGCGCTGGCCGAGTACGACGCGCGCAACGCCAAGCTGACCGCCGACGGCATCAAGGTCGACAACACCGGCAACCGCGCCGCGATCGAGGCGGGCATCCTGCGCCAGCCGGTGTGGATCGAGTATTCGGGCAGCTTCTTCCCGGTCATCGCGCTGGTATTCTTCCTGCGCTCGTTCCTGTACGAGCCGTTCAAGATCCCGTCGTCGTCGATGGTGCCGACCTTGCTGGTGGGCGATCTGATCCTGGTGAACAAGTTCACCTACGGCATCCGCCTGCCGGTGCTCAACAAGAAGATCATCCAGATCAACGACCCGCAGCGCGGCGACGTGATGGTGTTCAAATATCCGCGCGACATGAGCCAGGACTACATCAAGCGCGTCGTCGGCGTGCCGGGTGATAAGATCACGTATGCAAACAAGCGCTTGACGGTCAACGGCGTGGAAGTGAAATACACCGCGCTGGACGATTACCTGGACGACGAGCGCCTGGTCTACAACAAGCAGTACCAGGAAGGCCTGACCGGCGTCACGCACCGCATTCTGAACAGCGACCGCGCGCCGACGTTGAATCCGGCCGAAGTGCAGCAGTTCCCGTTGAAGGACGAATCGTGCACCTACACCTATGACAGTTTCACGTGCGTGGTTCCTAAAGGTAACTATTTCATGATGGGTGATAATCGCGATAACAGCCTCGACAGCCGCTACTGGGGCTTCGTTCCTGATAAGAACATTGTTGGAAAAGCATTCTTTGTCTGGATGAACCTGGGTAACCTGCGCCGCATCGGCAGCATCCAGTAATTCGTAAATAAGCTGGTGGACGCGGGGCGGACCGAAAGGGACTAACATGCAATCAGTTCGTCGATACAGGAAACAGGGCAGGCAACAGGGCATTTCACTGGTGGGACTGATCGTGGTCCTGGCCGTGCTGGGCTTTATCGGCGTGCTGGGGCTGAAGATCGTGCCCACCTACACCGAATACCGGGCGATCCAGAACGCCATCGTCACGGCCAAGGCCGCCGGCGGCAATTCGGTGGTCGAGATCCAGAAGGCGTTCGACGCCAGCGCCACGACCGGGTACATCAGCTCGATCAACAGCCGCGATCTGGTGATCGGCAAGGAAAACGGCGAGATGGAAGTGAGTTTCGCGTACGAAAAGAAAATCCCGCTGGTCGGACCGGCCAGCCTGCTGCTCGAATACCAGGGCACGACCGCCAAGTCCGGCATGCCGGCGGCGACGGCGAAAATCGATGAATAAAGCCAGCCGATTAATTTAAAAGCGTCGAATCGACGCCACACAGAACCGATCAAACAATGAATCTTCAGTTATTGCAAACCCGTTTAGGCTATACGTTCCAGGATGCCGGCCTGCTGCAGCAGGCCTTGACGCATCGTAGCCACAGCAGTTTGCATAACGAACGGCTGGAGTTCCTGGGCGATTCGATCCTCAACTGCGTGGTGGCGTCCATCCTGTACGAGCGTTACGTGGCGATCGACGAGGGCGACCTGTCGCGCCTGCGCGCCAACCTGGTCAAGCAGCAGTCGCTGTACGAGATCGCGCAAAAGCTGGAGCTGTCGCAGTTCCTGCGCCTGGGCGAGGGGGAGTTGAAATCGGGCGGCTTCCGGCGTCCATCGATCCTGGCCGACACGCTTGAGGCGCTGTTAGGCGCCATTTTTTTGGATGGCGGCTTCAACCCGGCGCGCGACGTGATCCGCGCCTTCTACATCCCCATCCTCGACACCGTCGATCCGCAAACCCTAGGCAAGGACGCCAAGACGCTGCTGCAGGAATTCCTGCAAAGTAAGAAGATTTCGCTTCCGCTGTACAATGTGGTGGCCACCCATGGCGCCGCCCACAGTCAGGAATTCGAAATCGAATGCCTGGTGCCCAAGCTGGGCATCCAGGTCTACGGACGCGGCGGCAGCCGCCGCGCCGGCGAACAGGCCGCCGCCAAGCTGGCGCTGGAAGTGGCCGAACAGGCGTTGCTGAAGACCCCGGCCGCCAGCCGCAAGGCCAAGCCGCGCGCCGCCCAGCTCAAGCTGGCCGGCATCGCCACCGTGCAGGGCGAGGCCGGCGACGAAGCCAAGCCGGCGGCCGATGCCGCGCCGGCCAAGGCGGCCACCAAGTAATTGCTGGAAGTAATTACGAATGTATTACATAAAGCGCAACACCATACTCTGAAGCGATATAGCATGACTACCGAAACGACCCCCGCCAACTTCCGTTGTGGCTATATCGCCATTGTCGGCCGCCCCAACGTGGGCAAATCGACGTTGATGAACACGCTCATCGGCGCCAAGGTCAGCATCACCTCGCGCAAGGCGCAGACCACGCGCCACCGCATCACCGGCATCCAGACGCATGACGACGCGCAGTTCATCTATGTCGACACGCCGGGCTTCCAGACCCGCCACGCGAACGCGCTCAACAAAACGCTCAACAAGACCGTCACCAACACCCTGATCTCGTCGGACCTGATCCTGTACGTGATCGAGGCGGGCACCTTCGGCCCGGCCGACCAGCAGGTGATGGATCTGCTGCCGTCCGAAGTGCCGGTGATCCTGGTTATCAACAAGGCCGACAGGGTCAAGGACAAGGCCGTGTTGCTGCCGTTCGCCCAGCAGGTCGCTGGCAAGTTCAACTTCGCCGCCATCGTGCCGGTGTCGGCCAAGCTGCGCTTCCAGCTCGACGGCCTGGAAAAAGAGATCAAGAAATTCCTGCCGGAGAACCAGCCGATCTTCGGACCGGACGACATCACCGACCGCAGCGAGAAATTCCTGGCGTCCGAGATCGTGCGCGAAAAACTGTTCCGCTTCGTCGGCGACGAGCTGCCGTACACCAGCACCGTGCTGATCGAGCAGTTCGAGCAGGAGGGCGACCTGCGGCGCGTGTTCGCCGCCATCCTGGTCGAGCGCGACACGCACAAGTCCATGATCATCGGTAACAAGGGCGCGCGCCTGAAGGAAGTGTCCACGCAGGCGCGTCTGGACATGGAAAAGCTGTTCGGCGGCCCGGTCTACCTGGAGATCTGGGTCAAGGTCAAATCCGGCTGGGCCGACAACGAAGCGGGTCTGCGCGCCTACGGCTACGAATAAAAGAGGACCGATGTCCAACACCACGCACGACGCCGAGGCTGATGCCGATACCACGGCCGAACCGCGACAGGCAGCGCCTGGCGCGGAGCGTGGGATAGTGCCTGCCACAACGTCGGCGCCCGTGGTGGTTGCCACCCCGGCCGCCCCAGCAACTCCCGCCAAACGCCCGCGCGCGCCGTCGCGCGAACGCACCTTCGGCACCAAGGTCGCCGGCCAGCCGGCCTTCGTCCTGCACAGCTATCCGTACAAAGAAACCAGCCTGATCATCGATCTGTTCACGCGTGACTTCGGCCGCGTGGCCTTGATCGCCAAGGGCGCCAAGCGGCCGCACTCGCAGCTGCGCGGGGTGCTGCAAACCTTCCAGCCGCTGTCGTCGAGCTGGGTCGGCAAATCCGAGCTGCGCACCTTGACCGACGCCGAATGGGTGGGCGGCATGCTGCCGCTGGAGAAAACCGCGCTGCTGTGCGGCTTCTACCTCAACGAACTGCTGGTCAAGCTGCTGGCGCGCGACGACGCCCATCCGGCCCTGTTCGACCACTATGTCGCCACGCTCAACCAACTCGCGCACAACGAACCGGCGCCCATCGTCTTGCGAAAGTTCGAACGGGCCTTACTTAGGGAAACAGGGGTCTCGGCCGACCTGTCGCGCTGCACCGCCACGCGCGCGCCGGTGCGGGCCGACGTGGTCTACGTGGTCGATCCGGAGCGCGGCCCGCGTCCCGAACGCGCGTCCGACCAGTCGCCGCGCGTGGCCGGCAAGACGCTGCTCGATATGGAGCGCGAGGACTACCAGGACGCCGCTACGCAATCGCAGAGCAAGCAGCTGATGCGCTTCCTGCTGGCGCACCACCTGGGCGGCGCGCCGCTGAACACGCGCCAAATACTGATCGACCTGTCGCAGTTATAAAACAATCCGCAGTTATAAAAACATACACGGTAAAGACAAATGAGCTACCTGCATCCTTCCGGCACCATCATCGACCTTGGCGTGAACATCGACCACGTCGCCACCTTGCGCAACGCGCGCGGCACCATGTATCCGGACCCGATCCGCGCCGCGCTGCTGGCCGAGCAGGCAGGCGCCGACTGCATCACCTTGCACCTGCGCGAAGACCGCCGCCACATCAAGGACGCCGATGTCATCGCGCTGGCGCCGCAGCTGCTCACCCGCATGAACCTGGAAGCCGCCGTCACCCAGGAGATGATCGACTTCGCCTGCCGCATCAAGCCGGCCGACGTCTGCCTGGTGCCGGAAAAGCGCACCGAGGTCACCACCGAAGGCGGTCTCGATGTGGTTACCCACTTCAATGCCGTGCAGGCGGCCGTCAAGCAGCTGCAGGCCGAGGGCATCCGCGTCAGCCTGTTCATCGACGCCGACGAAGCGCAGATCGCCGCCACGGTGGAAGCCGGCGCGCCAGTGATCGAGCTGCACACCGGCCGCTACGCCGACACAGAGGGCGCCGAGCAGGCGGCCGAACTGGAAAGGGTCAAGCGCGGCGTGTTGTTCGGCGTCTCCAAGGGCTTGAAGGTCAACGCCGGCCACGGCCTGCACTACACCAACGTGCAGGCTATCGCCGCCATTCCGGACATCGCGGAACTGAACATCGGCCATGCCATCGTCGCCCATTCGGTGTTTGTCGGCTGGGAGAACGCCGTGCGCGAAATGAAGGCCATCATGGTCTCGACCCGACTGGGGGCGCGGTGATCTACGGCATCGGCACCGATATCTGCAAAATCCCGCGCATCGAGGAGGCGCTGGCGCGCCACGGCGACCGCTTCGCGAAGAAGATATTGGGCCCGCAGGAAATGGAGAAGTACTTGGCGCGCAAGGCCAAGAATCCGGTGCGCGGCATCCGTTTCGTCGCCACGCGTTTCGCCGCCAAGGAGGCCTTCGCCAAGGCCATCGGGCTCGGTATCCGCATGCCGATGACGTGGCCGGCCGCGCAGATGCTCAACGCGCCGAGCGGCAAGCCGATGATCGTGTGCAGCGGCGTACTGAAAGAATTCATGGACAAGAATAAGCTGACGACGCAGGTGACGGTCAGCGACGAGGCGGAATACGCCGTCGCATTCGTCATCGTCGAACAAGCCAACTGAGATTTGTAATGACTGACGCCGTACCAACCTCGCCAACCGCACCAATCGTAAAAACGCCCGACCCGCGCGAACAAGTGCTGGCCACCGTGGCCAAGCTGCCCAACCTGCCGGGCGTGTACCGCTATTTCGACGCCGAGGACAAGGTCCTCTACGTCGGCAAGGCGCGCGACCTGAAAAAGCGCGTCTCCAGCTACTTCCAGAAGAACATCGCCAGCCCGCGCATCGCCATGATGGTCGAGCGCATCGCACGGCTTGAAACGACAGTCACGCACAGCGAGGCCGAGGCGCTGATCCTCGAAAACAACTTGATCAAGGCGCTGGCGCCGCGCTTCAACATCCTGTTCCGCGACGATAAGTCGTACCCGTACCTGAAGATCACCGGCGGCGATTCGCCGCGCATGGTCTACTATCGCGGCGCGGTCGACAAGAAGAACCAGTATTTCGGCCCGTTCCCCAGCTCCTGGGCGGTCAAGGAATCGATGCAGATCCTGCAGAAGGTGTTCCTGATCCGTACCTGCGAGGACAGCGTCTACTCCAATCGCACGCGCCCATGCCTGCTGCACCAGATCGGCCGCTGCAGCGGCCCTTGTGTCGATTTGATCAGCAAGGAAGATTACAAGGTCGATGTCGAAAACGCTGCCCGCTTCCTGCGCGGACGCCAGAGCGAAGTGATGGAGGATCTGGAAAAGAAAATGCACGCCTACGCCGCCGACCTCAAATTCGAGCAGGCCGCGTCGGTGCGCAACCAGATCCAGTCGCTGTCGCGCGTGCTGCACCAGCAAAGCATGGAAACCACCGGCGACGCCGACGTCGACATCATCGCCGTGCTGGTGCAGGGCGGGCGCGCCTGCGTCAACCTGGCGATGGTGCGCGGCGGCCGCCACCTGGGCGACCGCGCCTACTTCCCCAACCACATCGGCGACGCGGCGGCCATCGCGGAGGACCCGATCGAGGTGGAGGTGCTGGCCGCCTTCCTGGTCCAGCACTACACCGAGAAATTCATCCCCGGCACGCTGATCCTGAATATCGAATTCGACCAGCCGGCGCTGATGGTGGCCTTGCAGGAGCAGTGCGGCCACCGCATCAACCTGATCTTCCAGCCGCAGGACCAGCGCCGCAAGTGGCTGGAGCTGGCGCAAAAGGGCGCCGAGATCTCGCTGGCGCGCCTGCTGTCGGAGCAGGGCTCGCAGCAATCGCGCACGCGCGCGCTGGTCGAGGCGCTGGCGCTGGAGCCGGAGGACATCGACCTGCTGCGCATCGAATGCTTCGACATCTCGCACACGCAGGGCGAGGCGACGCAAGCCTCGTGCGTGGTGTTCCACCACCACCAGATGCAGAACGGCGAATACCGCCGCTACAACATCAACGACATCACGCCCGGCGACGATTATGCGGCGATGCGGCAGGTGCTGTTCCGCCGCTACGAGAAGGTGGCCAACGGCGACGGCGTCATGCCCGACGTGGTGCTGATCGACGGCGGCAAGGGCCAGATCGAGATGGCGCGCCAGGTGTTCGCGGAACTGGGCCTGGATATCGGCTTGATCGTCGGCGTAGCCAAAGGGGAGGGGCGCCGCGTCGGCCTGGAGACCTTGATGTTCGTCGACGGCCGCGCGCCGCAGGAACTGGGCAAGGAATCGGCGGCGCTGATGCTGGTGGCGCTGATCCGCGACGAGGCGCACCGCTTCGCCATCACCGGCATGCGCGCGAAGCGCGCCAAGACGCGCCAGACGTCGCGGCTGGAGGAGATCGAGGGCATCGGCGCCAAACGCCGTCAGCGCCTGCTGGCGCGCTTTGGCGGCCTGCGGGGCGTGGTCAACGCCAGCGTCGAGGACCTGAAACAGGTCGAAGGCATCTCCAGCGCGCTGGCCGAGGAAATCTACCGCCAGCTGCACTAGGGCGTGGTGGAAGGGCCGGGCGGTGGCCCCCGGGGCAAACGTGCTGGTTTAATGTGCGACGGCAAGGTAGACTAGCGGCGCATACAAAATAGTCACAGCGAAAATATTCACACCAGCACTTTCACCCAAGCCTATGCCTTTCAATATACCGATACTGTTAACCTGGTTGCGCGTCGCGCTGATTCCGCTGGTGGTGGGCGTCTACTATCTGCCGACGACGATGCTGCCGGTAGCCGATCAAAACCTGGCGGCCACGCTGGTGTTTATCGTCGCCGCCGTCACCGACTGGTTCGACGGTTTCCTGGCCCGGCGCTGGAACCAGACCTCGGCTTTCGGCGCCTTCCTCGATCCGGTGGCCGACAAGCTGATGGTGGCGGGGGCCTTGCTGGTGCTGGTGCAACTGGACCGCGCCAACGCCGTGCTGTCGTTCGTCATCATCGGCCGCGAGATCGCCATCTCGGCGCTGCGCGAGTGGATGGCGCAGATCGGCGCCTCCAAATCGGTCGCCGTCAGCTCGCTGGGCAAGATCAAGACCACGGCGCAAATGACCGCCATCCCGCTGCTGCTTTATCACGACGTGCTGTTCGGCGCCATCGACACGCAGTTCTGGGGCGCGCGCCTGCTTGAGGTCGCGGCCGTGCTGACGGTCTGGTCGATGTTCTACTACCTGCGCCTGGCATGGCCCCTGATCAAGGAAAAGGCCGGCACGTTGTAGGGCCTGGCGCGGGAACGAAATAAACTATATTCAATCTTTTTCATTCGGCAAAGTTTTGACCATTGACAGCCGGTACAGATACTCTATAATGCTGGCCTGTTGTTGCTGATGACGACGCGGGAGTAGCTCAGTTGGTAGAGCGCAACCTTGCCAAGGTTGAGGTCGAGAGTTCGAGACTCTTCTCCCGCTCCAGTTTGATGGAGCATCAAGTGGTGGAAAAAAGTAGGACTAGAATTAGCAACAGCTTGCTGCTATTATGTTGGACTCCGATGCGGGAGTAGCTCAGTTGGTAGAGCGCAACCTTGCCAAGGTTGAGGTCGAGAGTTCGAGACTCTTCTCCCGCTCCAGTTTCCCAGAAGCTGGCCGGTGCGGTAAAAAGTAGTAAAAATGTAACTCCAATGCGGGAGTAGCTCAGTTGGTAGAGCGCAACCTTGCCAAGGTTGAGGTCGAGAGTTCGAGACTCTTCTCCCGCTCCAGAATTTCGGATCGCAGCGCGTAACCCGCTGCCTTCTCAGGTAATAGTTTCCTCTGGCGAGGTAGCAAAGCGGTTATGCAGCGGCCTGCAAAGCCGTGTAGACGGGTTCGACTCCCGTCCTCGCCTCCAGACAATTTGAACTCCAAGCGGGAGTAGCTCAGTTGGTAGAGCGCAACCTTGCCAAGGTTGAGGTCGAGAGTTCGAGACTCTTCTCCCGCTCCAGTATTGAAGAAGGGCAGCCATGTGGCCGCCCTTTTTGCGTTGGCTTGTCGCCGTTTGCCACAGGGTGGCCTTTCAGGCGCTGGCCGAGTATCGATGATCGCACGCGGCGGTTCAAAATCGATGTCCGCACCATCCGGCGTGGCCAGCGCATGTAGTGATGTTACTACGTCGAGCGCGTAGCTTCAAATGAACATGCCGGGGAGGCATTACATCTGCTTCTTATCCCGACACTCGAGCTCTTCCCCAACCGGGCAGTTTTCGCAGCGCTCATAATCACACAGTCTGCAAATCCGGTAAGCATGCGCCTCATCTTCAACGATCGCGCGGAGCATGCGTTCAGCCAATTCGCCGAGCGTCTTTTGTTCTTCCGGGGTCAACGCTGCAAGGCCACGCGATATCACGTCGTCGCGTGCGCGAAGTATGCCGTCGCACGACATCTCGCCCTTGCTTGTCAGGTGCAATGATCGGGTTCTGGCATCCGTGGCATGGATACGCCGCTCGATCAGACCAAGCGATTCCAGTCGATCGGCGAGGCGTACCGTGCCCGCATGGGTGAGCCCTACACCGCTGGCGAGAGAACGTATCGAAATGCCGGGTGCGTGCCTGATCAGCGCGAGAGCGGAAGCGGCGGGGCCTTCTTCCGGTGCGTTGGAAGAGGCGACCCGGTTGATCTCGTCCGCGAATGCCACAGCGATGGCGCCGATTACATTTCTTTCTTTGAGTTGATTCATATCTTGAGAGGTAAATGAGGTGCAATCATTAATTGTCGCCCGGCGAACCGGCCTTCGCCTTGGCCAATTCCTTCGCCAGTCCTTCGCCGAAAATAAAGAGGCTGACACCGAGCAGCGCGACATCCTTGATCAGGAACTGGCCGAGCGCGCCGAGATAAGGATATCCGCCCAAGCTCGCTTCCCAGATCGGCAGCGCGAACATCGTCGACACCGTGACTGCGAAAGTCCCGACCGCCAGGGCGCCGCCAGCGAGCGCGGCGCGCGGGAACAATGGAGAAGCCAGCAGTAGAAGGGCGGTGATCACTTCGACTACCCCGAGCAGGTAGGAGGTGCCCGCTTCGCCAAACACGGAGTACAGCCATGCCAGCCACGGCGTACCGCTGATCAGCGGTTTCAGTGCGTTGATTTCATAATCGGTGAATTTCAGCACGCCGATGAGAAGCAGGGGGAGCACCACGCCCAGCAGGGCCACCGCCCTCCCGAGTTGAAGGGTGCGGTGCGACACGGTCGCCAGGCGATCGATGCCGAGGGGTGAAATAAATCGTGGGTGAGCCAGTTGGTTCATGGTGTTCTCCGGTTAATGTATGACTCAATCATATATTAATCGGAGGCCATTGCAAGCTCTTTTTCACGATGCCGAGGTCGTGCCCGACGTGGGGCGGAGATTGACGCATGAACCGCTGCTTGATGCGCCGCTGATGTTCAGCGAAAGCAAGAAGGCCGTCCTGAGCACCTGCGTGCCCAAGACGGCCATGGTGGGAGTATGGATTAACCTTCGACCGCGACCACCACCACCGCCTTGGCCGGGATCTTCAAGCTCAACTTGCCATCGACCGCCTTCGCCGCGAACGGCGCCGGCTTGACCGCGTCCTTTTGCTTGAACGTGTTATGCGCGTCCATCACCGCCGCCGTCAGCACCTGGCCGCTGACGCCGGACACCTTCTGTCCGGCGACATTGACCGCCACGTCCGACGCCTCGTGCGGGTTGGTGTTGACGATCGCCAGATACAGCTTGCCGTCCTTGGCGCGCGCCGCCGAGGCGCTGATGCCCGGGACGCTGGCCGCGCCGGCCTTGTACTCAACGTTGTCGCGCAAGGCCACCGGCAACGAGGTCGCGTCCTGGAACGGCACGTACATCTTGAAGGCGTGATAGGTCGGCGTCAGCAGCATCTTGTCCTTCTCGGTGAGGATCATCGCTTGCAGCACATTGACCATCTGCGCGATGTTCGTCATCGTCACCCGGTCCGCGTGGGCATGGAAGATGTTGAAGTGCAGCGCCGCGACCACGGCGTCGCGCAGCGTGTTTTGCTGGTACAGGAAGCCGGCGTTGGTGCCTTTTTCCACGTCATACCAGGTACCCCATTCATCGACCAGCAGGCCGATCTTCTTCTCCGGATCGTTCTTGTCGAGCGCGGCGACATTGTCCTTGATTTGCGTGTCGATCTTCAAGGCGGCCGCCATGGTCGACATCCATTCCTTCTCCGGGAAGCCGGTGGCCGCGCCCTTGACGTCCCACTGGCCGGTCGGAATGGTGTAGTAGTGGAAGCTGATGCCGGTGGTGCGGCCCTTCAGCGTGCGGCTCAGCACGTCGCTCCATTTGCCGTCCGAGTGGCCGCCGCTGGCGATCATTTTCGGACGGAGATGCGCCGGCGCCCTCAGGAAGGTTTCATAGTTGCTGTACAGATTAGCGTAATATTCCGGCGTCATATTGCCGCCGCAGCCCCATGCTTCGTTGCCGACGGCAAAAAAGTCCACCTTGAACGGTTTGTCGCGGCCGTTCTTGCGGCGCAGCTCGGCCAGGGTCGACTTGCTGTCGGAGGTCATGTATTCGATCCACTCCGACATTTCCTGCGGGGTGCCCGTGCCCAGATTGCCGTTCACGTAGGTGTCGGCGCCCAGCATTTCGGCCAGATCGAAGAATTCGTGCGTGCCGACCGCATTGCTCTCTTCCACGCCGCCCCAGTTGGTGTTGACCTTGACCGGACGCTTGCCACGCGCGCCGATACCGTCCCTCCAGTGGTATTCATCGGCAAAGCAGCCGCCGGGCCAACGCACCAGCGGCACGTGCAGTTCCTTGAGCGCGCCGACCACGTCATTGCGCCAGCCCTTGGTATTCGGGATTTTAGACTGCGGACCGACCCACATGCCTTCGTAGATGCCGGTGCCGAGGTGTTCGGCGAACTGGCCATAGACGTTCTTGTTGATGACGGCGCCTGGCTTGGCCGGATCGATGTTGATGGTCACGGCCGCGAACACCGGCGCGGCCGCCAGCATTGCAAGCGCCAGTACGCTGCTCTTCACTACACTCATGTCTTCTCCATTTTTGCAATTTTTGTGGTGCCGGTCCGGCTTCGCTTGCGGAGCGGGGAGGGGCCTCCCTGTCCAGCAAACCGGCCGAGTGTAGCCCAAATATTTTGGCATTTGTATGCGCTGGAATGTGCTGCCGCTTGCCATGCCAGCGGCTCTGCACGGCTTGTACTAGTACTCGTGCGGATTTTGTTATGGCGCGCTTCAGAGGCAGCGGTCCGGGACGGCCGACCGCCTTTGCGCCAGCGGATGCGCCGCCGTCGCGGCGCGTCGAATGCGAAAAAGTGCAGTATCATTGCGAATATTTGCAACTTGTAATTTTTTCACCATTTGCGTTAGTTCGATCATAAAAAAGGGCAGCCGCTGTGGCTGCCCTTTGTACGGATGGCGCGGACCGCTCAGGCGGTGACGTTGATGTGTTGGCCGGTGGTCGGATTGGTGCTGGCAGCCGGCTGGTTCACCACGGGAAGCCGTTGCTCTTCCTGGACACCACGCGCTTTTAGCAATTCTGCAAAGGTGGTCGGCAGTCCGGACACCGGCTTCGGCAGCGGCTGGTCGGTATCCAGCGAGGCATAGTAGGCCGCGTTAGGGCTGCTGGCCCAGCCCGCGCCTGCCGATTTGCCTTGCGCCTGCATGTCCCGGATCCAGGCGGTGCCCGAGTTACTGATCGTTAGTGTGGTCATGTCGTTCCTTTGCTGTTTGGTTGAGGAAATAATCGATAGTTGCTCGTTGACTATACGTTTTCGATGAACCCGTTTCGATGCTCATCTGCACAAGACAGTGATGTCGAAACTGGAACAATTGACGTGCGCGGATTGTCCCGTTTCCGACAATGGTGTAGTGCGTACGGGCCTTCGTCATGTCGCCTGCGGTCCTCTACAATCGCCGCCATCGCATACCAACCACAGGGACCATCCATGCACAAGTTAATACAACTGCGCGAAGCCGGCGCCGGCGCGGAGGAAATCGGCGCCATTCTTGCGCCCGACGTCGTGTTCCACAGCCCGATCCTGTCGCGCAGCGTCATCGGGCGCGATGCCGTGGCGAGCGCCATGGTGGGCGCCATCGCCGTGCGCGAGGGCCATTACGTCACCGAAATGTCGGACGGTAAAGTGACGCTGTTGGTGTGGCGCGGCACGGTCGATGGTCTGCCGCTCGACAGTTTTGAAATGCTACTGCACGACGACGCCGGTCTGGTGGTCGAGCGCAGCGTCGCCATGCGGCCGTTCGCCTCGCTGCTGGCGTTCCGCCAGGCTTTCCACAAGCGGATGAAAGACGTGCTGGACCCCGCTTACTTTGCGTTGCCGTCCACGTCCACGTCGGCGTCGGCGGGGCCGTCGAACGCTTCTCGCGGCAAGGACTGATACAGCGCCGTGAACCAGTCGATGAAGGTGCGCAATCGCTGCGGCATGTGGCGGTTGGGCCGGAACACGATGGACACCGGGCGTGGCGGCGCGGCGTACTCGCGCAGGATTTGACGCAACTGGCCGCGTGTCACAGCGGGACGCAAGGTGTACTCCGACGCGCTGACAATGCCCAAGCCGGCCACGCCGCAGGCGAGGTAGGCATCGGCGTCATCGACAAAGACCGTATGCGCCATCGGCACTTGCTCCAGCATTTGGTCGACGGTGAATTCCCAGGGGCGGCTTCGGCCACCATGGTCCCACACGTAGCCGACGCCGACATGGCGGGCAAGATCGGCCACGCTGCGCGGCTCGCCGTGCCGCCGCAGGTAGTCCGGCGAGGCGCAGGTGATGCGCGCCACCTCGCCGATGTGCTTGACGACCATGTTCGGGTCGTCGCTGGCGCCGACACGGATCGTACAGTCGACGCCGGCCTCGATCAGGTTGACGCGGCGGTCCGAGATGGCCAGTTCGATGTCGATCTGCGGATAACGCGCGATAAAGCCCGGCAGTGCAGGAATCAGCACGCCTTTTGCCATCGCCCCCGGCAGGCTAACCTTCAGCCGTCCGCGCGGCCCCTGCCTGGCGCCGACGGTCGCCTCCATGTCGTCGATCTCGCCCAGCACCCTGGCGCACCGCTCGTAGTAGGCGCGGCCCTCGTCGGTGAGGGTGACATTGCGGGTGCTGCGGTTGAGCAGGCGCACCTTCAGGCGCGCCTCCAGCGCCTGCACCATGCGCGACACCGACGCCGGTGGCAGGTGCAGCGCCTCGGCGGCGCGCACGAAACTGGCCGCGTCGGCCACCCGCACGAATACCTGCATCGTCGCTAGGCGGTCCATCAACGGGGTGCGGCCGTGGCAATGCGGCTGGCCGGGCAGGGGGCTGACTTGGTGCGGGGGACGATGACAGTCTCCATGAAATATCCGTGCGTCGTCGTTCAAGGGAGTTTATTTTACCGCTTGATGTGTAATTGCACATATATAATTGTAAAATGCGGTGGTTTCGGTTCCAGGCCAACGCCGGCGCGGCGCCTGCGGTACACTGGCATCCGCACCGACCATCCTGTTATCGATAGAAGCCATGACCAAGCAACCCGCCAAGCCACTCGCCATTTTGGACTGCAATTGCCTCGCCGTGCGCCAGGCCGCGCGCGCGATCTCCTCGGTGTATGACCGCCACCTCGCGCCGACCGGATTGAGTTCGTCGCAATTCAGCATCCTGGCCGCGATCCACGAGCGGCGCGACATGCCGGTGCAGGAACTGGCCGACACGCTGGTGATGGACCGCACCAGCACGGTGAGGGCGCTGCAACCGCTGACGCGCGACGGCTACGTCTTGCAGCAGCCGGACCCCGCCTATCCGCGCAAGCTGCTGCTGTCGCTGACGGCCGGGGGCCGCGCCACGTACAAGCAGGCGCGCAAGCACTGGCAGGCGGCACAGGCGGAATTCGAAGCCGGCGTCGGCCCGGCGGCGGCGGCGGCATTGCGCCAGCAGCTGGCTGCCTGGAGTCGAAAACCGTAAACTTCGAACGTGCAATAAGCGTGCAATAGTCGTGCAATAAGCTTGCAATAAGCGCGCGATCGGCGCGGCTTGCCGCTTGACAGCGGACGCCGCGCGTTTTACTATCCGCTCAATCTATCTACCGATAGATAGCTAACCAAAGGACTATCATGACGATCAATCACTCCACGACATCCCGCCGCACCTTGCTCGGCTCCCTGGCCGGACTGGCCGCCCTGACCGGACTTGCCGCCGCCGGCGGCCAGGCCGCAGCCGCGACGGCCAAGCCGGCCAAGCCGGCGCCACCGGCCCGACTCACCTCCAGCACCTTGACGCTGAACGACGGCACCACGCTGTACTACAAGGACTGGGGCAGCGGCCCGGCGGTGGTCTTCA
Source organism: Oxalobacteraceae bacterium OTU3CAMAD1 (assembly GCA_024123915.1). NCBI lineage: Bacteria > Pseudomonadati > Pseudomonadota > Betaproteobacteria > Burkholderiales > Oxalobacteraceae > Oxalobacteraceae bacterium OTU3CAMAD1. Next base: position 2,891,839 of record CP099650.1, read on the forward strand.
GCCACGGCTACCCGCTGTCGTCGGACGCCTGGGAATACCAGATGCTGTTCCTGATGCAGCAGGGCTACCGCGTCATCGCCTGCGACCGCCGTGGTTTCGGCCGTTCGAGCCAGCCGGCCGGCGGCTACGACTACGACACCTTCGCCGACGACCTGGCGGTGCTGATCGAGGTGCTCGACCTGAAGCAGGTCACGCTGGTGGGCCATTCGATGGGCGGCGGCGAGGTGGCGCGCTATATCGGCCGCCACGGCGAACAGCGTGTGGCCCGCGTGGCGCTGGTGGCTGCCGTGACGCCGTTCCTGCTGCAAACGCCGGACAACCCGGGCGGCGCGCCGAAAGCGCTGTTCGACACCTTCCGCGCCGCCGTGCAAGCCGACCGTTCGCAGTGGAACAGGGACGTGACCATGCCTTACTATAGCTACAACCGCGCCGGCGCCAAGGTGTCGGAGGGGGTGCGTGAAGACTACTGGCGCCAGGGCATGAACACCGGCGTACTGGCCGCCTATCACGCGATCACCGCGTTTTCCGAAACCGACTTCCGCGCCGACCTGAAAAAAATCCGCGTGCCGACCCTGGTGGTGCACGGCGACGACGACCAGATCGTGCCGCTGGATATTTCCGGCAAGCTGACGGCGCAACTGGTGCCGAACGCCACGCTGAAGGTCTACGAGGGCGGATCGCACGGCCTGTTGATCACGCAGAAAGACCGCTTGAACGGCGATTTGCTGGCCTTCCTGCGCTCCTGATCCTACAGACCGCCGACGCTGCCGACCGCACCCAGAATGCTGTTGGCGACTTCGGCGGGATGCGAGATCAGCGCCACGTGGCTGGCGCCGCCGATCGCGCTGACACGGGCCTTGATCTGCGCCGCTTCCGCCTGTTGGAAGACGCCGGGGATGATGCCGTCGGCGTCGCCGTAAACCCACCACGACGGTTTGGTTTTCCAGGCGGCGGTGCCGACTTTATCGTCAAGGACATGGTTGAAGATCGGGCCTTGCACCGCCGTCAGCACGGCGCGCTCTGCGGCCGGCACGTCCGGCGCGAAGCTGGCCGCGAAGGTCGGCGCGTCGAGCGACAGATAGCCGGCGCTGTCGACCACCAGGCCCTTTTGCCAGGCGCCGGCCGGGTAGGGCCTGGTGATATCGTTGATCGACTGGCCATCGCCGGGCGCGAAGGCGGACACGTACACCAGCGCCGCCACCTTGCCGTCATTGCCCGATTCCGTGATCACCGCGCCGCCGTAGGAGTGGCCCACCAATACCACCTGGCCGCTTTGCGCGGCGATGGCGCGCCGCACGGTGGCCGCGTCGTCGGCCAGCGACTGGCGCGCCAATTGCACTGCGACGACCTTGAGTCCGCGTTGTTGCAGCAGCGGGATCACCTTGGACCAGCTCGAGCCGTCGGCCCAGGCGCCGTGCACCAGCACCACGGTGGTGAGTTTAATTTCGGCCGGCGCGGTGGCGGCGACAGCGTCTGAACCGCCGCAGCCCGACAGCGACAGGGTGCCGGCGAGCGCCGCCACCGCGAGCGCGATCGCGCCCAAGGGTTTGTACAGTTGTTTCATGAGGTATTCCCGAAAATGAAGATGAAATTAAAGGTGCTGCAGCGATGGGCATCATAGGCAGGCCCCGTCGGCGCGGCCATGGCGCGGACGCCTTGATTCATGACTCATCGTCCGAAACGGCGGGCGTGCCGCAGGCCGATGCCGACCTGCTGTCCCAAGTGCTGACGCAGGTGCGCCTGCGCGGCGGCGCCGTCTACAGGGCCGAACTGGGCGCGCCGTGGGCGTTGCGCTTTTCCGCCGGCGCCGCGCATTTTTACTATGTCGAGGAGGGCGCGGCGTGGCTCCAGCTGGACGGGCGCGCGCCATTGCCGCTGGCGCGCGGGGATCTGCTGCTGTTGCCGCACCGGCAGCAGCACACACTGAGCAGCAGCGCGTTGGTCGCCGCCGCCGACATCGAACCGGTTGACCGGGCCCATTTCGGCGCCGACCGCCGCAGGTTGCGCGCGGGACGGGGCGGGGCGGCCTCCCGGCTGATCGCCGGCCAGTTTCACTTCGACGGCGACGCGGCGGCGGCCGTCGCGGCTGCGCTGCCATCCACGGTGCACCTGCCCGTCGAGGGCGCCGCCGTCCCGCCGTGGCTCGACGCCATCACCCGCTTTCTGCTGCTGGAGGCCGATGGCGGCGGCCCCGGCTCGGCGCTGATGGTGTCACGACTGGTGGACTTGCTGGTGATACGGGCGCTGCGCGGTTGGGCCCAGGGCCAGGCCCGGCACCAGGGCTGGGTCGCCGGGCTGTCCGAGCTTCGGCTGGGCCGGGCGCTGCGCGCTATCCACGCCGAACCACACCGTGGCTGGACGGTGCTGGCGCTGGCGGAGCTGGCCGGCATGTCGCGCTCGGCGTTTGCGGAACGTTTCACCACGGCGGTGGGCAAGGCCCCGCTGCAATACGCGCAGCACTGGAAGCTGACGCTGGCGCATGACATGCTGGCGCAGGGCGCGCCGGTCGGCCAGACGGCCTGGCGCAGCGGATACGCTTCGGAGGCCGCGTTCAGCCGAGCCTTCACGCGCCATTTTGGCTACGCCCCGAGCACGGTTCGCGGGCGGCGCTCTTGACTGAGTGTGTAATTGCACATATGATCGAAGCAGACTATCTGGCGGGACGTAACGTACCTGACCCGATGGCTTTTTAAAATATCCTCGAGGAGTTCTTATGCAAGCTTTTCCCGCCATCTCGCGCGTCAGCCAAGTGGATGCCGCAGACCGCGCCAGCGCCGTCGATTTCGTCAACCGCGTCAACTGGCTGTTTGAAACCTGGGACGTGGAAGGCATGATCGACGCCTTCCTGCCCGACGCCGTGGCCTATCACTTCCACGGCACCATCAGCGGCCACGCGGAAATCCGCCATTTCTTCGAACACGATTACCCGTATCTCATTCCGGGCGTGAGCCGTCATGCGACCAACCACATTGTCGATGCGGATGGCGATGGCGTGCAGGTGCGCTATCACAACCTGCTGGTGCGCCACGCCTTGCCGGAGGATGCGCCCGCGCTCGGCGCCGGGCAGGTGATGACCAGCCACGACGGCCTGCCGGCCATCTGGCTGTATTCGCCGATGCGCGACCGCCTGGTCCGCACGGCCGATGGCTGGAAGATCGCCGAGCGCTATATCGGCGGCTCGACCACCAATGCCGCGCTGACGCCGGCCGATACCTCGGCGGCGGCCTTTGAAGGACTGATGCCGGTCCTGCCTGACTGATAATGGATCGGCACCGGGCGGCACATCGGCCGGCATGAAAAGGGAGTCCCACGGGACTCCCTTTTTTTATTGTCCGCTGCGGTTTTTCACGCTTGGACGCTCCGCCACCGCCGCTTGCCAGGCCTTCAGCGCCGGGTACTCGTCCGTGACCGTGATGCCGACGAAGGCCGCGTGCAGCAGCGCGCAGTACACGGTGATGTCGGCCATCGAGAATTGTGCGCCGGCCAGATAGGGCGTCTTGGCCAGGACGCCGTCGAAATAGCGCATGCCGGTCTTGAATTTCTCCAGCTGGCGCCCGCCCCATTCCTTGCGGCCGACCCAGTCGGGACTCTTGTGCGCCTCCAGCGTGGCGCCCAGGCCCGGCGTGGCGTAGTGGAAGTAGCCGCCGATGCCATCGATCATCCAGTCGTCGGCGCGTTTCTGCATCATGTGGACCATGGCTTTTTCGCGAGGCGTCTTGCCGGTCAGGACCGGGTCGCCATCGAGGTTGTCGAGGTACTCGGTGATCGCCACGCATTCGGCGATGTGGGTACCGTCGTCCAGCTCCAGCACCGGCACCACGCCGTTTGGATTCTTCGCGAGGAAGTCCGGTTGCTTGTGCTCGGCGGCGATCAGGTCCACCGGAATGAAGGTGAACAACTGGTCGATGCCTTTTTCCGCGAGCACGATACGGATGCGGGCCGGGTTGGGGAAGCCTGGGGTGTCATAGATTTTCATGTTCCGCTTTCTGTGAGTCTACCTTTCGGTAGATAGAGTAAAATGAACGATAGAGACGCCTTCTGGAGTTGTCTATCTATCGATAGGTAGATAATAGCTCCGGCGGTTTTGTCGCGTCAAGCGAAACTTTTCCAGGATCAGGTATGGCAAGCGATAAAAAACAGGAAGTAATGATGGCGGCAAGGCTGATGGTGCAGGCGCGGGGCTACAGCGCGCTGAGCTTTCGCGATTTGGCCGAGGCGGTCGGCGTCAAGAGTTCCAGCATCCATTACTATTTCCCGACCAAGGGCGACCTGGGCGCGGCGTTGGCGCGGCAGTACACCGAGGAGTTCATGGCGTACCTGACCGGCCTGCAACAGCAGGGACTGGACTGGAAAACCTGCCTGGACAAATACGCCGACGTGTTTCGCGAAACGCTGCTGCGCGAAAACCGCATGTGCATGGCGGGCGTGCTGGCGGCCGAGCGACCCGGTCTGGCGCAGGAGGTGCGGGCGGAAGTCGAGCGCTTCACCGAGCAGATCGTCGGCTGGCTGGCGGGTGTGCTGGCGGTGGGGCATCCGCGCATGGACGCCGAGGCGGTGAGGGGACGGGCGTTCGCGGTGTTCTCCGCGATCGAAGGCGCGCAGCTGGTGGCGCGTGGCTGCGACGACGTGTCGGTCTTCGACAGTACCCTGGCGGCTTACCGCCTGGCCGGTCTGTTGCCGTAAACGCGGCTGTTGTTTGTTTGATACAGAAAATCAAGCGTCTCGTGTTACATTTGCTGTTCCCCACATCAATTCGGCATCTCTCAACGCCTAAAATTGTTATCGATAACTTTGTCTTCGATGGATATTTCGGCACGAGATCAGCCTTTTTTTATCGTGAATTGTTATCGATAACAATGAATAGAAAATGATAGAGGGAACTCAGCATTTCTAACTATAAGGAGACATATGGACAACCAAACCCTTCAGGGCCTCAAGCGGCAAGGACCGCAAGCGCCCGCCCATCGGCGCATCAAGCTGTGTGCCGCGATAACCTCGGCACTGCTGCTCATTTCAAGCCCGTGGGCGACGGCCGTCAGCTTCGTGGCCACACCGCAGGCCCAGCCATCGGTCAGCGAGGCCGGATTCAAGCATCCCGCGCTCGGCTTCACCCTTGAGCAGCTCGAGTACGCCCGCCAGCAGGTCAGGGCGGATGTCGAGCCCTACAAGACCTACTACAACACCCTCGCCACGGTCTGCTGCAACTACGCCAACATCAACCTGCAACCGACCAACCGCGACACCACCAAGGTCGACACCCCCAATACGCCCAACTTCAACAACGGCACCGCCCAGACCCGCCTGATCAACGATTCGCAAGGCGCGCTGACGCAATCGCTGCTGTACTACATGACCGGCCAGAACGAGTACCGCCGCAACGCGATGCGCATCCTGCGCACTTGGAGCAACATGAATCCCAACGGTTACGCCTACTACCCGGACGCCCACATCCACACCGGCGTGCCGCTGTTCCGCATGCTGCTGGCGGCCGAGATCATGCGCTACACGCCGGCCGATGCCGCCTACGCCGCGTACCCGCTGGCCTGGACCGCCACCGACACGCAAAAGCTCAAGGACAACCTGATCGACCCGATGGAGCGCACCTTCTTCGCCAGCAACGAGCGCTTCATGAACCAGCACGTGTATTCGATCGCGGGCCGCCTGGCCGGCGCCATCTTCACCGACAACCGCGCCCGCTACGACGAAACAGTGGAATGGCTGACGGTCAACGCCACTTCGACCCGTCAGGATATCAACGGCGGCATCCTGCCCCTGATTCCTTTCATCGACACCGATAACCCGCACAACACGGCGGGCTATCCGTTCTATCAGATCCAGGAAATGATGCGCGACCAGGCCCACGGCGGCGACAATGTCGACAACCTGATCGGCTTGCTGCGCCTGGTGACCGCGCAGGGCACCAAGGTCGACCCGTACAGCGGCAAGCCGTCCACCGCCGGCGACGCCGTCAGCGTCTACAAATTCGGCGGCAACCGGCTGCTGATGGGGGCCGATGCCTACGCCCGCTTCATGCTGGGCCATGACACGCCGTGGGCCGACACCAGCGGCGGCACATCGGGCATTTCCGAAGCTTACCGGGGTCGGTTGAACCAGGTCGAAGGCATCTCCGAGGTCTACAACGTCTATAAGTACGAGCAGGGCGTCGATGTCGATACCGTGGCGCCTTATCTGGCGACGGCGGCCGCGCACGCGAACGGTCCGGTCACGCCCTGGGGGCCGGCGAGCCCCGCGAACAAGGACTTTGGCGCCGAGGCCTTCCTGACGTTGCCGAAGGCGCTGACCGGCATCCCGCTACCCGTCAACACGGGGATGCTGGAGACCGAGCGCAAGTCCATCTACCTCAACGGTGACTGGAACACGGCGACCGAAGGCGAACGCACCTACGGGCGCGCGCAGCTGACGCCGACCGGCGCCACCGTGGTGTTCCACGACATCGCCTACGCCGATCGCAGCAAATACGCCCCGGTCGGCCTGATGGTGCGCACCAACGCCGTGACCAAACTGGCCGCCAGCGCGACCGCAGGCGCCAAGCCGTGGAGCGAGATGACGGTGCCGGACACGGGCGGCCAATGGCGCTACATCGTGCCCGACAGCGCGAACGCGGCGACCGCCGGCAGGCGGCTGGGCGACAACATCATCTACTTCAAATTCACCGGCCCCGACGGCGCGACGGTGGACGTCGACTTCGTCAACATGGCCGCGCCCACGCAGCTGACGCCGCCGCGCTTCGCCATGCCGGTATTCCCGGTGACGGAGCTGGTGGTGCAGGGCATGCCTTACCAGGCCGTGTACACCGCCACCGACGCCAACTCTGCCGACACCGTGGTCTACAAGGCGGTCAGCCTACCGCCCGGCGCCACCCTGGACACGACGACCGGCGCGCTGACCTGGACGCCAGCCGCGAACCAGGTCGGCATGCAAGACCTCGTCATCAGCGCGACGGACGGCGTCTCCATCAGCACGATGACGGCGCGCATGAGCGTGCAGCCCGACCGCCATACGGCGTTCGCCGCCGCGATGGGCGGCTATGACGCGGGGTCGATCTATACGACGCCATCGCTGGCGACGTTCAAGGCCGAACTGGCGCCGTTGCGCAAGGCCATGGCCACCGTTCCCGACGCCGAATTTCCGGCCCTGCTGAAAAAGGTGCAGGAAGTGACGCGCAAGCTGGAGCTGTTGAATCCACGGCTGGCCTCCGACGGCAGCCTGGACTGGAGCAAGAACATGGTCACCCCGACCGTGCTGAGCCCCAACGCCATCCCGTCGCTGGTGGACGACGACTACAACACCACCTCCGGCGATTTGCGCAACGTCGTGACCCTGGACTTCGGCGAGAACTACCGCGTCGCGGCCAACGCGTTCGGTATCCGCGCGCGCTTCATGTTCGGCAATCGTTCCCAGGGCATCAATGTCTACGGTTCGAACGACAACGCGTCGTGGACCCTGTTGACCAGCCGGGAGACCGCCGATACGAGCAGCCAGAACTTCATCATGGAGGTCATTCCCGTGCTGCCGGGACTGGAGAACGAGCGCTATCGTTACTTCATGGTGCGTGTCGACCATCCGGGCGCTCCGACCGATCCGGCCTATCCCGGCATCTCGTCGTACAGCGAATTGCATTTCCACGGCTCGCGCTTCGATTTGCTGGCGCCGGTCGATGTCAGCGCCAGCGTCCGGATGCTGCAGTCCGGCTTGACGGTGAACCGCTTCACGCAGAAATATAGCGGCACGGTGTCCATCACCAACATCACGCAGCAGGCCATCAAGGGACCGTTGCACTTCCGGCTGGAGAACCTCACCGACGGCGTCACGCTGGACAACGCGACCGGTGAGGATCGCTCTCCCTACATCACGCTGCCCGTCGGTGAACTGGCGCCGGGTCAGAGCGTGACCCTTACCACCACCTTCAGCAACCCGTCCAAGCTGACCATCGGCTATGGCCGCAAGCTGATCAGCGCTAAATACTAGGGAGATACGCGATGAACCATATGAAATACCTGTTGGTGAAATTGTTGCTGGCTGCCTGCATGCTGGGTGGTGAGGCCCATGCCGGCGCCGCGCCGCAGTACACCGTCACCATCGACACCGCCACCCTGGGCAGTGGAACGGCGTATCTGGGGCTGTACTTCCTCGGCTTGGCCGATGCGGCGCCGGCCACCGCGACGGTGAGCAATCTGGCCGGGGCGTTCTCCGGCATGCCGCAACTGACTGGGTCCGTCACCGGCGTGCCGCCGGGGCCGCTGGTGTTCAGCAACGTCGGCGGGGGCGGCGAGTTGGTCATGACCGTCAGCCTGGGCGGCTTGCTGTCGTTCGACGTCGGCTTCACCTTGGGCGCCGGTGACGTGGGCACGACCTTCGGCTGGTTGCTGTTCAACGATGTCGGCTACCTCGGTGCCGATGGCGACCTGGGGACGGTGTCGCTGCAACCGGGCGCCGCGCACGGGGCCATTTTTGCGGTCAACAACGCCAGTCCGCTGAGCCATGTGCAGGCCGTGCCCGAGCCGTCGACCGTGCTGCTGATGGCGGCTGGCATGCTCTGCCTGATGGCGCACGCGCGCCGTCGTCGTTAATCGCGGGGACGCGATCAGAGGGGGGGGGCGGTGGGCATTGAGCTTAGACGGGCTATGCTGTAATCTGTTGCTTTTTGGTTACTAAGTATGCTGCCAGTATGAGTTTCCCGTCGCCCGCTCCCCTGGCCGGCCCGCCATCCGCGCGCCGGCATCGCGCCCTGTGGGCGGCGGCGGTCTTTGCGGTCACGGCCACGACGATGGCCACGACATTGGCCACAACGATGGCCACGACGGCCGCCGCCGAGCTGCCGCCGTTCTGGCGCACCAGCCTGTCGCACAAAGCCTGGACCAAGCAGGACGGCGCCCCGTCCGACGCCATGGCGATGGTGCAGGACCGCGCCGGCATGCTGTGGTTCGGCGCGTCGGACGGCCTGTTCCGCTTCGACGGCGTGCGCTTCGAACGGCTCGACGATATCGCCGGCAACAAGCTGCTGTCGCCCAACGTGCGCTCGCTGGCCTTGTCCGGCGACGCGTTGTGGGTGGGCTACGCGCACGGAGGAATTTCCGTGTTCGAGCATGGCGCGGCGCGGCACTACGGCGAAGCGGAGGGTGTGCCGCCGAGCGCCATCCTGCAAATCGCCCAGAGCGGCGACGGCACGCGCTGGTTTTCCAGTCCCGCCGGCATCTACCGGCTCGACGGCATGCGCTGGCGCCGGGTGTCGCCGGCCGATGGCGTGCCGCCCGGCGATCAGCCGACCTTCAACGTCCTGCCCGACGGTGGATTGCTCGTCACGCATCTCGATGGCTTGTATCGCCAGATCCCCGGCACGCACCGATTCCGCCAGGTCGACGGCTTCGGCAGCATGCAGCCGAGCCAACTGCTGCCCGACGGCAGGGTGAGGGTTTTCCGCTTCGGCGTGCAGCCACGCATCTTCGATCCGGTGTCCGAGACCTCTGCGCCGCTGGTTTTGCCCGACCTCGGCGTCATGCCCTACAGCGTGTACCGGGACCGTCGCAACGGCTGGTGGATCGGCCCGGGCGACGGCATGCGGCTGTACACGCCGGACTTGGTCTTGAAGAAGCGGCTGCCGGCGCCCAACGGTTTTAGCGCCAGGCGCGTGTTCACCGGCCCGTTCGACGACCGCGAGGACAATCTCTGGTTTATGACGGAGAACGGCGTCGATCGCATACGGGAAATCCGGTTGTCGGTGCAGGATATGCCGGCCGGCAGCACCGATTTCAGCCTCACCGCCGGCGCCGACGGCGAGGTCTGGATCAACAGCCACTCGTCGTTGAACGCGCTCTCGCCGCCGACCTTCGCCATCGCGGCCGACGGGCGCCGCATCGCCAGCACGATGGAGTCGGCCACCGCCGGCGTGCTCGGCGCCGATGGCACGCTTTGGTTCGGCAACGTCCATGCGCTGTGGAGCCGTCGTGATGGCGTGGTGCGGCGCTGGGCGCTGCCGCCGGCATTGATCCAGCAGCCGGTGCAGGCGCTGGCGATCGCCGGAGACGGCCGGTTGTGGGTGTCGATCATGCGGCGCGGCGTGCACACTTTCAAGGACGGTATCTGGCAGGCCGGTGGCGGCCACGCCGGGCTGGCCGGGCGCGACGCCACCTCCCTGCACGCCGACCCCGGGGGACGGCTCTGGCTCGGCTACGCCGGCAACGCCATGGCGATGCTCGACCAGGGAAAAATCCGGCGCTTCGGCGCCGCCGACGGCCTGGCGGTCGGCAACGTGCTGGCCATGTTCAGCCGCCGGGGCACGCTGTGGGTCGGCGGCGACCAGGGCTTGGCCCGCTTCCACAATGGGCGCTTCATCGCGCTCGACGACAGCACAGGCCGGCCTTTCGCCGGCGTCTCGGGCATCGTGCAGACGGCGGCGGGCGATCTGTGGCTGCACGGGCTCGATGGCCTGGTGCGCATCGGCGCCGCCGACCTGGCCGCCGCAACGGCAGCGGATGGCGAAGGTGGTAAAACCGGCCGGGTCGCCGCCGAACGTTTCGACCACCTGGACGGCCATGAGGGCGTGCCGGCCCAGGTGCTGCCGCTCGACAGCCTGGTCGAAGCCGGCGACGGCCGCCTGTGGTACGCCACCTCCGGCAGCGTTGGCGCGGTCGATCCGCGCCGCATCGCCCGCAACCCGGTGGCGCCGACGCCGCTGATCACCGCGCTCACCACCGACACGCAACGCTACCGCGCCTCCGGCGGCCTTGCCCTGCCGAGGCACACGCACAACCTGCGCATCGACTTCACCGCCGCCGTGCTGTCGATTCCGGAACGGGCGCGCTTTCGCACCCGGCTGGTCGGACAGGACCACGCCTGGCGCGACGGCGGCGCGCTGCGCCAGGCCTTCTACACCAACCTCGGCCCCGGCGACTACCGGTTCGAGGTGATGGCCGCCAACGAGGATGGTCTCTGGAGCGCCGCGCCGGCCAGCCTGGAATTCCGCATCGCGCCGGCGTTCTACCAGACCCTCTGGTTCAAGCTGGCCTGCGGCGCGCTGCTGGCCGCCAGCGCGTATCTGCTGCACCGGCGCCGGCTGGCCAGCCTGACGGCGCGCGCGGTCGAACGCATGCGCGTGCAGCTTGAGGAGCGCGAGCGCATCGCCCGCACCCTGCACGACACCTTCCTGCAAAGCGTGCAAGGCCTGATCCTGCGCTTCCACAGCATCAAGAACGCGCTGCCGAAGGACGATGCGGCGCAGGCCCGCATCGACGCGGCCCTCGACGCTGCCGACGCAGTCCTTGACGAGGGGCGCGACCAGTTGCTGGACCTGCGCGTCCACCATGCCTGCCGCGACGATCTGGCGCCGGCGCTGGCGACCGTCGGCGGCGCGGCGTGCGCCGAGCGTGGCGTGGCGTTCTCGCTGCATGAGCGCGGCGAGCGGCGCGCGCTGCGGGCCGACGCCCAGGACGAGCTGTACGCCATCGCCAAGGAGGCGATCGCCAACGCGCTGCGCCATTCCGGCAGCACCACGCTGGCCGCCGAGCTGTCGTACGGCGCGACCGCCTTCACCTTGGCCATCCGCGACCAGGGCAAGGGCTTCGATGTCGCGCCGGGCGCGCCGCCGGCCGCGCAGGGCGGGCGCCACTGGGGCCTGACCGGCATGGCCGAGCGCGCCGCGCGCATCGGCGGCGCGCTGCGGCTGGAGAGCGCGCCCGGCGCCGGCGCCACCGTCGAGGTGTCGCTGCCGGCGGCGCTGGCCTACCGGTAGCCGCGCGCTTGTGTCAGAATGGGCGCTCCCACTTGCCCCTGGTTTTTATGAGCGCCTTCAAGCCGTTGCCGATCACGATCCTGAGCGTCGATGACCACCCGCTGTTCCAACAGGGCATCGCCAGCGTCATCGCCACCGAGCCTGACCTGTACCTCGTAGGCCAGGCCGCCAGCGGCGCGGAAGCGATCGCGCTGCACCGTGCCCTGCGTCCGGCCGTCACCTTGATGGACCTGCAAATGCCCGACATGGGCGGTGTCGAAGCGATCGCCGCCATTCGCGCCGAATTTCCCGCCGCGCGCATCGTCGCGCTGACCACGCTCGAGGGCGACTGCCACGCGGCGCGCGCCATCATGTCCGGCGCGGTCGGCTATGTGTTCAAGAGCGCGGTGCGCAAAAGCCTGCTCGAGACGGTGCGCCACATCCACGCGGGCGGCCGCAGCATCCCGCCGTCGCTCGAATCGGCGATGACCCATACCCGCAACGGCACGGTGGTCACGGCGCGCGAGGTGGACGTGCTCAAGCTGGTCGCGCGCGGCAACACCAACGCGGCCATCGCCGAGACGCTGGGTATCTCGAGCGAAACGGTCAAGGGCTACATGAGCAACATCCTGCTCAAGCTGCAGGCGCGCGACCGCGCCCACGCGGTGATGATCGCGCTCGAGCGGGGCATCCTCGGCCTTTGACGCCGGCCGCGCCGGCCCGATGGTGCCGGCGCTGTCGTGGCCCCCCATTTCAGGGGGGTATTCAGGCGCCATCTGCGCGGCGCACCGCCCCGGCCGGGAGAAAATCAGGCAAGCTGGTCGCTACTACGCTACTACTACGACTTCCAACGGGGACGGCCTTGGCAATGGACCAGATTCATCTCATGCGCGTGTTTGTCGCGGTGGGCGAACAAGAGAGTTTTTCCGGCGCCTCGCGGCGGCTCGCGCTGTCGCCGGCGGCGGTCACGCGCGCCGTGTCCGCGCTTGAGGCGCGCCTGGGCGTGACGCTGTTGCTGCGCACGACGCGCAACGTGCGCCTGACCGAGGCCGGCCGGCGCTACCTGGACAACAGCCGCGAGATCCTGGCCAGCATCGAAGAGGCGGGGCGCGCCGCCGCCGACGTCAACGCCGCGCCCAAGGGGCGCCTGTCGGTCACGGCCTCGGTCTTGTACGGCAAGTCCTTCGTCGTGCCCTGCGTGGTCGAGTTCCTCAAGCGCTATCCGGAGGTCGAGGTGCTGGCGCACTTCCTCGACCAAAACGTCAACTTCGTCGACGAGGGCATCGACGTGGCCGTGAAAATCGGCCCGCTGCCCGATTCGAGCCTGAAGGCCTTGCGCGTCGGCCAGGTGCGGCGCGTGCTGTGCGCCTCGCCGGAGTACCTTGCCAGGCACGGCGTGCCGGACCATCCGGGCGAGCTGCAGCGCCATACCGTGATCGCGGCGGCCGGCGTGTCGCCGGGCGTGGAATGGAAGTTCGGCGGCGCTGGCGAGCCGACCACGGTACGGATGAAGCCGCGCCTGACCGTCACCAGCAACGACGCCGCGATCGAAGCGGTGCTCGCCGGCCTGGGTATTTCCCGGCTGCTGTGCTACCAGGTGGCCGCCGGCCTGGCCGAGGGCCGCCTGCGCATCATCCTGGCCGATTACGAGGAGGCGCCGTGGCCGGTGCACATCCTGCACCGGCATGGCACGCTGGGGTCGTCGAAGGTGCGCCACTTCATCGACCTGCTGGCCGCATCGCTGCGCGCGCATCCGTACATGAACCACCACGCCTGAAATTGCGTTCTTTTTCGGTAGCGTTGCCCCATTGGGCGGTTTTGCGGGCACAATGCGGCTATGTTCGCTAACTTCCTTCAATTATGAAACCGACTCTTCCCGGCACCGATTCGGCCGTCCCCGCCGATCACGGCGTCTATCGCACTTTGCTCGAATCGACCCGCGCTATTCCCTGGCGCATCGACTGGGCCACGATGAGCTTTAGTTATATCGGCCCGCAGATCGAGGCGCTGCTCGGCTGGAGCCAGTCCAGCTGGCTCTCGGCCAACGACTGGATCGAGCGCATCCACGAGGAGGACCGGCAAAAGACCGTCGATTTCTGCATCGCCCAGTCGCAGAAGGGTATCGACCACGAGGCCGACTACCGCGCCCTGACCAGCGACGGCGACTACGTCTGGATCCGCGACGTGGTGCACGTGGTGCGGCGCGAGGACGGCAGCGTCGATTCGCTGGTCGGCTTCATGTTCGACATCACCGAGCGCAAGCAGGCCGAGGACAAGATCGTGCAACTGCAGCGCGAACTGGAAGTGCTGTCCTACCGCGACAGCCTGACCAACGTCGCCAACCGCCGCATGTTCGACACCCTCTATCCGGTCGAGTGGGCCAAGGCGCGCGCCACCGGGGAGCCGCTGTCGGTGGTGGTGGTCGACATCGACTACTTCAAGCAATACAACGACCACTACGGTCACGTGCAGGGCGACGATTGCCTGCGCCGCGTGGCCCAGGCGCTGGACGCGGGCGCCTCGCGTTCGCGCGACCTGTGTGCGCGCTTCGGCGGCGAGGAGTTCGTGCTGCTGCTGCCGGCGACCGACGAGGAAGCGGCCCGCAATGTGGCCGAGCGCTGCCGCAAGCTGCTGGCGCAGAAGGAGTTGCCGCATGCCCGCTCGGGCGTCGGGCGCATGGTCACCGTCAGCATGGGCGTCGGCACCATCGTGCCGGGCGCGCAGGACGACGCCCACGTCTTCCTGGACCGGGTCGACCGCCGCCTCTACCAGGCCAAATCCTCGGGGCGCGACCGCATCTGCGACGTCGAGGCCTGACGCGGCATTTCAGTTATGCCAAAACTTGCCGATATAGAGGAAGGGCAAAAACAAGGCGGCACACGGCATGAGGATTCGAGCAGCATTTTGTATTATTATTTTGGCCACGGCCAACCCGGCGCTTGCCGCCAAACAGCCCTCGACAGCCGCGACAGCGGCCGCCGCGCCGGCCGTCACGCTGCGCATCGCCACCGAGCGCATGCCACCGTCGAGCATGGTCGTGGACGGCGTCATCACGGGCCGCGAGACCGACAAGATACGCGAGCTGATGACGCGTACTGGCACCGCATACAAGCTTGAGCTTTTGCCATGGAAACGGGCTTACGTCAACGCCCTGACCCATGATCACGCCTGTGTGTATTCCACGACGCGCACGCCCGAGCGGGAGCCGCTGTTCAAATGGGTGGGCGCTACCGACTTTGCCGAATGGCAGCTGTGGGGCCGCGTCGATTCGGGATATACGTTGAAAACCCTGGACGATGCGCGCAAGCTGCGCATCGGCACCGCCAACGGCGATGCGCGCGATGAGTTCCTGCGTAGTCGCGGGTTCGTCGTCGAGCCGGTCAATGAAGACACCTTGAACGCGCAAAAATTATTAATGCGCCGAATCGACCTGTGGGCGGTCAGCGTGCGCAACGGCACCAAGGGACCGCGCGGGCTGGCCGGGTCCGAGGTGGCGCCACTGCTATCGTTTCACCGGGTACAAGTCTATTTGGCGTGCAACAACTCGGTGCCGGACGCCCTGATCGAACGGCTCAACGCCGCCGTGGCCGACATGTGGCGCGACGGGACCATGGAGCGGATCGGCCGCAAGTACGAGAACTGGACGCCGCCGGCCAAATGACGCCGGCCGGCAACGGCTTACGGCACCACCGTCACGAACAAATACACTGCGAAAATCATCAGCAACACCGTGCCCTGCATGATGGTGGTGCGCCCGCTGCCCAGCGACAGCGAGGTGACGATGATCGACAACAGCAGCAACACTGTCGATTTGACGTCGATGCCCAAGGTCAGGGTCCAGCCGTTGACCAGCGACACGAGCGCCACCGCCGGAATGGTCAGGCCGATGCTGGCCAGGGCCGAGCCCAGCGCCAGGTTCAAGCTCGTTTGCAGGCGGTTGGCGCGCGCCGCCTGGTAGGCGGCGATGCCTTCCGGCAGCAGCACCACGGCCGCGATGATGATGCCGACCAGGGCCTTGGGCGCGCCCATCTTGAGCACGGCCGCCTCCAGCGCCGGCGACAGCGATTTGGCCAGCAGCACCACGCCGCCCAGGCACACCAGCAGCAGCGCGCCGCTCCACCACGCCAGCCTGGCCGGCGGCACCGGCGCATGGTCGTCCTCGTCGCCGCTGGCGGGCAGGAAGTAATCGCGGTGGCGCACCGTCTGCACGAACACGAACGTGCCGTACAAGACCAGCGAGACCACGGCGATGAAAATCAGCTGGCTGCCGCTGTAAAACGGTCCCGGCGTGGTGGTGGTGTAGTTGGGCAGCACCATGGTCAGCACCGCAATCGCCGCCAGGGTGGTCAGCGCCGCCGACACGCCGCTCAAGGTGAAGGTTTGTTCGCCATGACGGCTGCCGCCGGCCAGCAGGCAGATGCCCACCATGCCGTTGAGGATCAGCATGACGGCGGCGAACACGGTGTCGCGCGCCAGGCCGGTGGTCTCGGCGCCGCCGGCGATCATCAGCGACACGATCAACGCCACCTCGATCGCGGTCACGGCCACCGCCAGCACCAGGGTGCCGTAGGGTTCGCCGATCTTGTGCGCCACCACCTCCGCATGGAACACCGCCGCCAGCACGCCCCAGAACAGGCCGATGGCCAGCACCACCAGATAGGCGCCGCCCAGCAATTCCTGGGCGCCGAGCGCCTTGCCGGCCAGGGCGAGCCAGCCGACCACCGGTCCGGCGATGGCCCAGACGGGCAGGGTGGTGGATATTTTCATAGGCGGCTCATCGGGATCTGGTGGAGGGATGGCGGGCGATTTATTGCCAGCGCGTTAATTTTACCCGATGGGCCGCCGCCGCACCTGTCCTGGTCGCGCCCGCAATCGGGAGCGTTGTGGCGGAAATGCGCCACTGTGTCCGGCAGCCGCCGTGCTGCCGGACTGAACTGCTATGATGCGAGCGCGCACCCGAGCTGAGGTGATGCTTCAAAAGGATTGAGACTTCAAAACGCAATGCAAGATTTCTACAAGAGAGCGCTGATCGCGCTCCTGCTGCTGGTGGCTGCGGACGCGCTGCTGGCGGGCTTTTTCATCTATCGGAGCTATCCGACATTTTCGCTGTTGCCGGCGCAGCGGGACGACGCCCGCTGGCATTACCGCACCTATTCGGACCAGGCGACGGCGGGAACGTCGTCGGTGCGCATGCCGGCGCCGTCGCGCGAGCGCATGCGCTTCGACTTCAAGCTGACCGACAAGGCGCCATTCCCCTATGTCTCAACCGAGCTGGTGCTGGAGGACCAGCACGGCAAGCAGGCCCACATGGATTGGTCGAAGTACACCACCATCAGCTTCCTGGCCAAATGCTCGCCGGCCAATACGATGTCGCTGGTCATTTCCACCTACGACGCCAGGATTTCCACGCTGGGCAAACCGGAGACCTACCGCTCGCCCGGCAGCTACTTCTCGTGCAACGAGCAGGGCGTGCCGGTGTCGCTGGACATGACCCGCTTCACCATGCCGCAGTGGTGGTTCGAACAGATGAAACTGGACCTGGCGGAGCAGGGCTATACCTTGGACGGCGTGTCGAAAATCGTCTTTGGCACCGCTCCCTTCAGTCGCCGCGACATCGATTCCTATCTTGAGGTGAGCGAGCTGACCTTGCGTGGCCGCGACTACCGCTATCTGGTCGCGCTGGCGGTGCTCACGCTGGCCAGCTGGCTGGGCTTCGCCGTATGGTTTTTCCGCGGGCAGGCGCGTGCTTTGATCGCCAACCGGGATTCCCAGATCCACAAGGATTTGCCGCTGGTCGCCTATCGCCAGTTGACCCTGGAGCCTTTCAAGGACAAGGAAAAAGCGTCGGTACTGCGCTTCATCGCGACCAACTATACCGACCAGGGGCTGGATCTTGACGGCGTGGTGGCCGGGACCGGCGCCAACCGCAACAAGGTCAACGAGGTGCTCAAGGCCGAACTGGGCATGACCTTCACCAGTTACCTGAACAAGCTGCGCCTGACGGAGGCGGCCAGGTTGCTGGCCGAGAAAAACAGCGCGGCGGTGGCGGAAATCGCCTACTCGGTCGGCTACGGCAACGTGTCCTACTTCAACCGCCTGTTCAAGGAGGAATACGGCTGCACGCCGAAAGCCTTCCGTGCCATGTCCACCCAACCAGACAAGGCGCCAACCGAAACACCGGAGGCCGGCCGCTCCGAAGAGACGGCCGGCCCCTGATCACTTGCCGTCTTCCTCGACGATGGCGACTTCCCACGGCCCCAGGGTCAGCTTCTCGGCGGCGGCCACGCGCCGTCCCGCCAGCAGCTCGGTGCCGGCCTTGCGCGGATAGTTGAAGCTCACCTCGGCGCCGCTGTAGTTGAAGTAGTAGTGCACCGCGCGCTTGAAGCCGTTGATGCCGGTGCGCGTTTGCACGCCCGGCGGCAACTGCTGGTCCGGTCCCATCATGCCCAATTCCCGCAGCGACGACTGCAACACCGCCTTTTGCAGCTTGTCCGACAGATAGGTGCCCTGGTACACCACCTTGCCCGCGCCGAACTGGTTGGACGTGATGGCGGGCCAGCGGCCGAAGAAGGAATGGTCGTACCAGGCCAGCGCCTTGGCCGTGTCCAGCTGCAGGAACTCGGCCCAGTGCTTGACCTGGTTGTCGGCGCCCGCCTGGAAGGGATCGCCCTTCAAGGCCAGCGGCTGCGCCAGGTTGGAGAATTCCTGGTAGTGGAAGCCCAGCGCCTCGCGCAGCGGGCCCGGCGCCATGGTCCAGCGCACGGCCGCATTCTCGTTGACGAAGCCGCTTTTGAAGGTCATCACGACATGGCCGCCCTTGCGGATGTAGTCCGAGATGCGCTTGAGCAGCGCGTCGTCGGCCACGTACAGAGACGGCACCACCAGCATCTTGTAGGACGAGAAATCCTCTGTGTCGTCGAACACGAAATCGGTGCCGACGTTCATGTCGTAAAGCTGGCGGTGCAGCTGGCGCACCAGCGAGCCGTAGTCGGCCTTGTTGCCGCTGGCGCCCCATTGCGATTCCTTGGCGAAGGGCATGTCGTTGAGCGCGTTGAGCGAGTCGCGGCTCCACAGGATGGCGACGTCGTTCTTGATCTTCATGTTGACCAGGCGCGGGCCGATCTTCTTCAGCTCCTGTCCGGTGCGGCTCATTTCCGCGTAGGCGCGGTTCGGCTCCAGGTCGTGCGACAGCACGCCTTTCCAGTAGGTTTCCTGGTTGGCGTGGACCGAAGACCAGTGCCAGTATTCGACCATGTTGGCGCCGTTGGACAGGTGGGTGTAGACGTCCTGGCGGAACTGGCCGTCATACGGCGGATACTGGAACGACGAGCTCCAGTCGGTCGTTTGCGCGTTAGTCTCCGTCACCAGGAAATTGCCGCGCTTGAGCGAGCGCGTGAAGTCGGCGTCCAAGGTCTGCCCGGCGCCGTTGTAGTACTCGCGTGGCCCCCAGTTGTAGACGTTCACGGCCGGCATGTCGAGCTTGCGCGATACCGCCACCTCGTTGACGTCGCCGTGCATGGAGCCGGCGAAATCGTGCGTGACGAACTGGCGCGGCGAGGCGCATTCGCGGATCAGCGCGGTCTGCCATTGCAGGAAGTCGGTCACCCGCATCTGGCCCCAGCGCGACCATTCGAGCTTGTAGCCGGTGCTCTGGGCGCCGTCCGGGCGCGGCAGGTCCACCCAGCTGTGCAGGTTCTGGCCCCAGTAGTTCAGGAACCAGGCTTTGCTCAGGGCTTCCGGCGTGCCGAACTTCTTTTCAAGATAATGCTGGAAGCGGACGAAGACGTCGTCGTTGGCGGCGCCGTAGGTGCCGGTCTCGTTGTCGACCTGCCAGCCGATGACGTTGGGGTTGTCCTTGTAGCGGGTGGCGATCTTGCGGATCAGGCGCTCGGCGTAGAAGCGGTAGGCCGCCGAGTCGGTGTTCATGTTCTGGCGCATGCCGTAGGTGTTTTGCACGCCGTTGAACTTGCGGGCCAGGATTTCCGGGTTCTGCTTGGCCATCCAGGCGGGAATCGAGTAGGTCGGCGTGCCCATGATGACCTTGATCCCGGCCTTGGTCATGGCGTCGATGACGCGGTCCATCCACGCGTACTCGAAGCGGCCGTCCTCCGGCTCCCACAGGCTCCAGGTCGATTCGCCCAGGCGCACCACGTTGAAGCCGGCGGCCTTCATCATCGCCACGTCTTTTTCCAGCCGCTCGTAGGGCATGTACTCGTGGTAGTAGGCGGCGCCGTACAGCACGGTGGGAAATTCCGGCGGGGTGGTCTGCGTGGCGGGCGCCGTTTGCGCGGCGGCCGGCGCGTGCAGCGCGGCCGCGAGCATGCACGACAGCGCGCAGGAGAGGAGGGTACGTTTCAGCATTCGGTGTCTTCCTAATTTATTTTGTCTATGGCGCCAGTGTAATAAAGCGGGCGCGCGCCCATTGGGCCACGGACGGGCCTGCCGCGCAATTACAAAATTCACCGGCGGGCGCAATGATTTGTCAGTATTCGCCGCGCTGCGCAATTTCATGTTCCGCATTGACGAATATTGCAATTGCGGCATGGCGGCGCAGATTCCACAATGAGTCATCACATCGGCTGCACGGAATTGTTTCATGTAACCCGCTTGTGTTTGTCTGCCTCTCCAAAGGCACTTTAGGGGCGGCTTCGGCCGCCCCCTTTTTTTCACCACTCGTTTTCACCACTTATTTTCACCACTCAATCAATACCGATGGAAGCAACGATGAGTTTCAAGAAGCAGATCAGTGTGTTGGCGGCCGCCGTGGCCCTGTGTTATGGAAGCGCCTGGGCGGCCGAAGCCGCCGCGCAACCGTGGATGAACGCGCGCCTGGACGCCGGCGAACGCGCCGCCCTGGTGCTGCAGCAAATGACGATGGACGAGAAGTTGAAACTGGTCTACGGCTACTTCGGCATGGACAACGAAGGGAAGAAAACCAAGCGGCCCGAGGGCGCACACCCGCAGTCTGCCGGCTTCGTCTACGGCGTGCCGCGCCTGGGCATTCCGCACCTGCGCGAGACCGACGCCGGCCTGGGCGTCGCCAGCCAGGGCGGACCCGAGGTGCGGGCCGGCACGGCGCTTCCGTCCGGCCTGAACACCGCGGCCACCTGGGACCTGAAAACCGCCTACGAAGGCGGCGCCATGATCGGCGCCGAGGCGCGCGGTTACGGCTTCAACGTGCTGCTGGCCGGTGGCGTCAACCTGATGCGCGAGCCGCGCAACGGGCGCAATTTTGAATACGGCGGCGAAGATCCTTTGTTAGCGGGCAAGATCGTCGGCGCGCAGATCAAGGGCATCCAGTCCCAGCGCGTAGTCTCGACGTTGAAGCATTTCGCGCTGAACGACCAGGAAACGGGGCGCATGACGCTCAACGTCAAGATCGACGACCGGTCGGCGCGCATGTCCGACCTGCTGGCCTTGCAGATCGCCTATGAGGATGGCAACCCCGGTTCGGTCATGTGCTCCTACAACCGCGTCAACGGTTTTTACGGCTGCGAAAGCCAGTATCTGCTGACCGAGGTGCTGAAGAAGGACTGGGGCTTCAAGGGCTGGGTAATGTCGGACTGGGGCGCCGTGCACAGCACGATCCCGGCGGCCAACGCCGGGCTGGACCAGCAATCGGGCATGCCGTTCGACCTGTCCGACTACTTCGGCCCGCCGCTGAAGGAAGCGGTGCTCAACGGCTGGGTGCCGCAGGCGCGCCTGGACGACATGGCGCGCCGCATCCTGCACGCGATGTTCGAGCACGGCGTGGTGGACCACCCGGTGGCGCCGGCCGTCGACAGCATCGACTTCAAGGCGAACGCCGTCGTGTCGATGAAGGACGCGCAAGAGGGCATGGTGCTGCTGAAAAACAGCGCGAACCTGCTGCCGCTGAACAAATCCGTCAAGCGCGTGGCGGTCATCGGCGGCTACGCCGATCGTGGCGTGATGGCCGGCGGCGGCTCGTCGCTGGTGTATCCGGCCGGCGGCAACGCGGCGCCGGAACTGCTGCCCAAGACCTGGCCGGGTCCGGTGATGATCTATCCATCCTCGCCGCTCAAGGCGATCCGGGCGCGCCTGCCGGACGCGGTGGTGACCTATCACAACGGCGCCGATGCCGCCGCCGCCGCCAAGCTGGCGGGCGAGAGCGACGTGGTCGTGGTGTTCGCCACCCAGTGGACCACCGAATCCCTCGACGTGCCCAACCTGTCGCTGCCCGACCGGCAGGACGCGCTGATCGCCGCCGTGGCCGCCGCCAACGCCAAGACCGTGGTGGTGCTGGAGACCGGCGGTCCGGTGACGATGCCGTGGCTGCCCAAGGTGTCGTCGGTGCTGGAGGCGTGGTATCCGGGCACCAGCGGCGGCGAGGCGATCGCCGGCGTGCTGTTCGGCGAGGTCAACCCGTCCGGCCACCTGCCGGCCACCTTCCCGGCGTCGGAGTCGCAATTGCCCCGCCCGACCCTGGACGGTTATCCGGAAGTGGCCGACCGTCGCTTCGACGTCACCTACCACGAGGGCGCCGCCGTCGGTTACAAATGGTTCGACCTGAAGGGCCTGACGCCGCTGTTCCCGTTCGGCCATGGCTTGTCGTACACCGATTTCACGCTGTCGGACCTGTCGGCCGGCGTCAAGAACGGCGTGCTGAGCGCGTCCTTCACGATCAAGAACATCGGCAAGGTGGCAGGCAAGGAAGTGGCCCAGGTCTACGTGGCCCCGGTCAACGCCCGCTGGGAAGCGCCAAGGCGACTGGCCGGTTTCCATAAGGCCGAGGTGGCGCCGGGCGGCGCCGCCAACGCGACCATCACCGTCGATCCGCGCCTGCTGGCGATGTACGACTCCGCCAGCAAAACCTGGAGAGTGGCCAAGGGCGACTATAAAGTCATCCTCGCGGCGGACGCGGCGGCGGCCGGCGACAGGCAGGCAATCAGCAAGGTGGTGCGGCTGGAGGCGGCCGTTTATGACGTCAATGGAAAACCGCTGCGCGCCCGCAAGGGTAAATAAGACCGGCGTATTTTAAATAGAGGCCGCAATATAAAGTTGCGGCCACTTTCTCATTTTAATCATCACCAGGGTAATAAAAGCTTTTAATTCTCCAAGCGTTTCTGGGGTTTCTTTTTTGCAATGCGCTACTTGTGTCACCGGACCAACGCGGCTTTCTGGCGTTTGTAGTACTTTCTGCAGAACTTCTCGCACTTTTTGCACCGTACTACGAATCCTTATGGGCCCGTTATCAGTGCGCCGGGGCCGATTATATGCTGGGCTCAACTTCGCCACGTGGCTTCTAGCCGGGGGCGGCGAAGGATTTATTGACCGAGGCGCTGCCATAAAGCGCCCGGATAAAACATATAAATCGGAGACGAAGACCATGACTGCGAAAGTACGTCGTATTGCCCTGTTATTTAATGCGAATAAGAGTTTCGATCGTGAAGTTACCGCCGGCATCGCTTCTTATCTCGGTAGCACGCGGGCGGCCTGGGACCTGTTCCTGGAAGAGGATTTCCGCCTGCGCCTGTCCGGCATAGAGCGCTGGCAAGGCGACGGCATCATCGCCGATTTCGACGATCCCGCCGTGGCCGACGCCTTGTCGCACTGCAGCGTTCCGGTGGTGGCGGTGGGCGGCTCCTACGCCGATCCGGCCGACTACCCGGTCGGTGTCCCCTACGTGGCCACCGATAATTACAAGCTCATCAAAATGGCGCGCGACCACCTGATCGACGTCGGCCTGTCCCGCTTCGCCATGTTCAGCCTGCCCAAGACCAGCGAGAACCGCTGGGCGCAAGAGCGCGAAAACGCTTTCCTCGGCCTGATGCGGCAGGACGGCATGGAGGGCGAAATCTTCCATGGCAACGGAACCTGCGCCTCTTCCTGGGAGGAGTCGATGCGCGGCCAGATCGACTGGCTGCGCAGCCTGCCCAAGCCGGTCGGCATCATCGCCGTCACCGACGCGCGCGCCCGCCAGCTGCTGCAAGCCTGCATCATCGGCGGCATCGAGGTGCCCGAGCAGGTGGCGCTGATCGGCATCGACAACGACCCGATGGTGCGCATGCTGACCCGGATACCGCTCAGTTCGGTGATCCAGGGGGCGCAGGAGATGGGCCGCACGGCCGCCCACCTGCTGGACCAGATGTTGCACGGCGTGCGCCTGCCGCACACCCGCATCCAGGTGCCGCCGGCCGGCATCAACATCCTGGCTTCCAGCGAGCACCAGCGCATCAGGCATCCGCAGGTGATGCGGGCCTGCCATTTCATCCGCCAGTACGGCTGCCAGGGCATCAAGACGCAGCAAGTGGCCGAACACGTGGGCGTGTCGCGCTCGTCGCTGGAAGCCTATTTCCGCGAGGAGCTGGGCTGCAGCGTGCACGACATGATCCTGCGCTTCAAGCTCGACGCGGCCAAGGCCGGGCTGCAGGGCCGCGAGCGCAGCATCGCCGACGTCGCGCTGGGCTGCGGCTTCACCTCCACCCAATATATGCACCTGGTGTTCAAGCGCGAGCTGGGCTGCACCCCGCGTGCCTACCGCGACCGCGTGCTGGGGGAGAACATGGAGGCGGCCTGAGGTTGCCCGGGGCGCCGACCGCCAGGCAGGCGCTCCGCACGCATCTCGAGTGCGTGCGCGCAACCATCGCGCACGCCGTCCGGGCAATGCCGGACCACGCCCGCTACGTCGGGAACCCGGCCGGCGCGTCCCGAAAATTCGGCTGCGCACATTCCAAGAAAGTAGTATATGATGATCGTCATAAATTCACCGGCAGGCCGCCGGTGAAGGAGGGCGACGGTTGGCCGTTTTTTTTAACCAGCAATATGATGATCGTCATATCGTGCGCCGAGCGCCACACCACCTCGTCAGGCAATACAACTCAACGATAAGGAAGCAACGATGTCCACCCCAGCCAAAAAAATTGCAGTAATCACCGGTGCGTCGTCGGGCATAGGGGCGGTCTACGCCGACCGCATGGCGCGACGCGGTTACGATCTGATCCTGGTGGCGCGCCGCGCCGACCGCCTGCAGGCGCTGGCGGCGAGCATCGAGAGCACACACGGCGTGAGCGCCAGGGCGCTGGTCGCCGACCTGGAGACGGAGGCCGGCGTCTCCAGCGTCGAGCACATCCTGTCGACCGACGCCGCCGTTGGCATCCTGGTCAACAACGCCGGCATCGCCCGCCTGGCGCCCGTCGCGGCCAGTCCCGTGCAGCACTCGCTGTCGCAGATCGCGCTCAACCTGACGGCGCTCACGCGCCTCACGCATGCGGTCCTGCCGGGTCTGAAGGCGCGCAACGAGGGCGCGATCATCAACATCGCCTCGGTCCTCGGTCTCCACACGCTGCCGATCAGTGCCGTCTACAGCGGCACCAAGGCTTTCGTGGTGGCGTTCAGCCGGGGACTGGAGCAGGAACTGGCCGGCACCGGGGTGCGGGTCCAGGCGGTGTTGCCGGCGTCCACCGCCACCGAGGTGTGGGACAACTCCGGCGTACCGCTGTCGGCGCTCAATCCGGAATCGGTCATGACAACCGACGACATGGTGGACGCGGCCCTGTCCGCGTTCGACAAGGGCGAAACGCTCACCTTGCCATCGGTGGCGGACGCGGGCCTGATCGACCGCTACGAGGCCGCGCGCGGCGCGTTGTTCGCCGCCACGCAAACCGGCAAGGCGGCCCCGCGCCTGCTGCCGGCCTGACCCGAACGGAGCCGCCATGAAACTGAGCTTCCGCGGATTGTCCATCGCGACCTCGCTGCTGTTCCTGTTGATCGGGTCGCTGTGGTTGTTGGCGCCCGGCCTGCCGCTGTCGGACTGGGGGCTGGCCTTGACGCCGTCGGCCTCCGTGCTGGGCCGGCGCTCGGCGGCGTTGTATGTGGGACTGGCCGCCATGTTCTTCCTGGCCAGGAACGCCGAGCCCTCGACGGCGCGCTCGGCGCTGGCCAGGGGCCTGGTGCTGATCGGCCTGATGCTGGCGGCCATCGGTGTCGTCGACTTCGCCACCGGGCGCGTTTCGCCCCACATCCTGGTGGCCGTCGCGCTCGAAGTCTCGCTGGCGCTGGCGTTCCTGTACGTGGGGCGCTCGCAGCCCCTGCGCTCGCGGGCCGGCCGGCGATAGCAGCCCCTGCGGCATAGCGGGCCGGCCCCGCGCGTTTCATTTAATTATCGTAGTCAAGGAGACCTTTGCAATGCATACATTCAAACAATCATGTGTCGCCACGCTGGCGCTGGCCGCCGCGCTGGTATCGCCGGCGGTGCTGGCCCAGACGGCCTCGCCGGCCGGGCTATGGAAAAACATCGACGACGTCAGCGGTAAGCCCAGGGCGCTGATCCGCATCACCGAGACCAACGGCACCCTGGAGGGCAAGATCGAAAAAGTGTTCCCGGGGCCGACCGAAAGCCAGAACCCCAAGTGCGAGAAGTGCGAAGGCGCCAACAAGGACGCGCCCATCGTCGGCCTGGTCATCTTGAGCGGCCTGAAAAAGGATGGCGACGCCTACGCCGATGGCCAGATACTCGATCCGGACAACGGCAAGCTGTACTCAAGCAAGGTGCAACTGGCCGACGGCGGCAAGAAGCTCAACGTGCGCGGCTATATCGGCGTGCCGATGCTGGGCCGCAGCCAGACTTGGGTGCGGCAGGAGTAGGGCGCCGTCAGCCGGGTTTGTTGGCCGGCGCCGGTGGCGGCACCGGCGCGTTCAATTTTCGCACTTGAATATCCTTGAAAAACGCCTCGGCTCCCTCGGACTGGATCGAGAACTTGCCGCGCGTGAGCGGAATCATTTTGCCGTCCACCAGTTGGCGCGAATTGGTCATGCGCAGCACTTCGCGGCCGTTGACGATGTGGACCAGCGTCTTGCCGTCGGCGATCACTTCCATCGTGTTCCATTCGCCGCTGGGCTTTTCGAAATTGCCCTTCTTTAGGATGCGCGCCTTGATGTCTTTGCGCAGCGGCAGGGAAGGCTCGTAGCGGTAGAATTTCCAGTCGCCCTGGTTGGCGTCGCCGACATGGGCGTCGACGGCCACGCCGTCGAGGCTGTGGTAATCGGCGCAGTCGCCTTCCTGCAGCTGGAACTCGTGGCTGCGCATCCAGTGCCCGTCCTGCGCGCCTTCCTTGCCGACCGCGTAGTACAGCAGGCCGCTGTCGCGCATCACGTTCTCGCGCGGCGGCCACTTCTTGACGCCCCATTTGAATTCGAACTTCAGGTGGAAGTTTTCATACTCGTCCAGGGTGGAAACGCTGCCCCATTCCTCGCCCGAGACGCGCAGCATGCCGTCGACCACGGAAAACACCCGGCGCTGGTCGTTGTCCACCCCGCGCACCGACGTCGGCGTCTTCATGCCTTCGGTGGTTGGCTGCATGCTGACGTAGGTGCTCCAGCCGGCCAGGTCCTTGCCGTTGAAGAGCGATTTCCAGGGGCCGGCGTCGGCGGCCGACGCCGTGCAGCCCAGCGCGAACAGGGCGCCCAGCAAGGCGGTTTTGGTGAACAGGTTTTTCATATCGATTCGTCTCCTTTTTTGGAAAAAAACGAATCTATCACGCGTCGGCGCGGGCGGGCCCGAAAAAGCCGGGATCGCCGATTTCGTTATAAAAATCTCCGAATTTTGACAGGGGTGCTGGCAGCACTACTTGATGTCGGTCCGCGCTTTCCTGATCGCCTCGTCGATGTAGCGCACCACCTGATCGGTGTCGTGCGGCGCCTGGAGGAAGCGGCGCAGCCCGTCGTAGGTGGGGCCGACCAGTTCGGCCTTGGCGTCGCGGTCGAAGAAGAAGGTCAGCCCGGCGGCGGCGCCCCACACGCGGGCGGGGGCGTCGCCCAGCCAGATGGGGCGCGGGTTCGGGTCCACCTGCGCCGACAGTGTCTGGTCGGCCTCGGCGATCTTGCGCATGGCGCCGGTCTCGGCCAGGAAGGCGAGGAAGCGTTTGCGGGCGCGCGGATTCAGGCCGCGCGCCGGCAGCACCAGCACGTCGATCGGCGCTTCCTCGTACGCGGGCACGCCCGGCGTGTGGTTCGGGAAACCGAAAAAGCCCATGTCGGCGGCGATCGCGGCGGGAAACCGGGAGGCGACGAAGCTGCCCGAGAGCATCATGCCGACCCGGTCGCGGTACACATAGGGCATGACGCGCTCGGGCTCCTGCTCCATCGTCGCCTCGAGGAAGTAGCCCTTGCGCAGCAGATCGCCCCAGACATCGAACACGCGCCGCACCTGCGGGCTGTCGAAGCGCGCGTCGCCGCGCACCAGCTTGCGATGGAAGTCGATGCCGTTGATGCGCAGGTTCAAATAGTCGAACCAGCCGGCCGCCGGCCAGCCGCTTTTGGCGCCCACCGCCAGCGGCGTCACACCCGCCGCCTTGAGCCGTTCGCAGGTGTGCAGGAACTCGGCCCACGTGGTCGGCGGCCGGAGCCCCAGCCGCTCGAACAGCGACTTGCGGTAGACGAAGCCCCAGACATAGTAGTACAGCGGAAAACCGTAGACGGCGCCGTCGATGCGCGTGCCGTCGAGCGTGGCCGGCGAGAACTTCTTTTTCTTCAGCAGCGCGACCAGCTCGGCGTCGAGCGGGGACAGCAGCTTGTTCCTGGCGGCGTCGCCCAGGCGCTCGCCCGCGTACCAGAACGCCAGGTCGGCCCGTCCGGAGCGCAGCCGGGCCGTGAAACCGCGTTTGTACTCCTCCTGCGGATAGCCCTGGTGGATGATGCGGATGTCCGGATTGGCGGCGGCGAATTCATCGATGATGCCGACCCAGGTGGTGCGCTGCGGGGTGTTCGACACCACGTAGTCGATCACCAGGTGTTCGGTGGGGGCGGTGGCGGCGCTCGCCCCGAAGGCCGGACACAGCAGCGCCCATGCCAGCCAGCCCCGGTTGCGTATGGCGGCAATGCGGGAACGGCGCGGAATCGGAGTGGGATGCATCAATAAAGTTTGTGCGCGATGGCGGGCGCTGTCAACTCCGATGGCCCTGTTGGCCGCCGCCGGCGCGCGCCGGGGCCGCTCTGTGGCGTAATTGGGACGACTTCTTGTACAGCCTGCTGTAGAGCCTGCTTGTCGCGATGATCGTTGCTATACTGCAATGACTATGTCCACGCCATATTCGTCTGTCCTGTCCCAACTGATGCTGGCGCTTGCGGCGCTGCTCGCCTTTGCCTGGCCCGGCGCAGTGTCGGGCCAGCAGGTGCCGCTGCGCTACCTGACCCAGCAGGACGGCCTCGGCAATTTGTCGATCAACACGCTCGTCCAGGACCAGACCGGCTATGTGTGGGCGGGGACGGATAACGGCTTGTTCCGCTACAACGGCGCCGAATTCCGGCGCTTCGGCCAGGCCGAAGGGCTGGCGAACACCCAGATCAGCGCGCTGCTGGCCGACCGCCGGCAGCGCCTGTGGATCGCCGCCGGCGAAACGCTGTACCTGCGCGTGGGCGAGCGCTTGGCCACAGTCAAAATCGAGGGGCGGGACTTCTGGATCGCGACCGGCCAGCCGCTGGCGGACGGGCCGGGGGACAGCGTGCTGGCGGTGAGCTACCAGCGCCTGCTGCGGCTGACCGAGGCGGGCGGCAAGGTCACCGTGCGCGACTACTTCACCGAAGAACAGCTCTTGCGCCAGCCCGCGCTCAAGGTGGTCAACAGCATCATGGCGGACGGCGGCGAGCGGCTGTGGATGGGCTGCGGGAAGGCGCTGTGCGCAACAACGTCGGGCACGGAGGATGGCGGCGTGACCGTGTGGGACGCCGCCGCCGGCGTGCCGGAGGACGAGTGGGTCAATCTGCGGCGTTCGGCAGACGGCGCGCTGTGGGCGCGCGGGGCGCGCCACGTCATCGTGCTGGAGGCGGGCGCCGGGCGTTTCGTCGACCGCACGCCGCCCGGCGACGTCATGCGCAAGGCCACGGCGTCGACCACGCTGGTGGAGGACGGCGACCAACGCATGCTGCTCAATGTCGACCACGGCGTGGCGCGCTGGCGCGCGGGGCGCTGGGAATTTTTCGGCCCGCCCAATGGCCTGAAGATGGGGAGCGGCGTGCCGGCCATGTTGGTCGACCGCGACCAGGGGTTGTGGCTGGGCACGGGCGGCCACGGCCTGGCGCGCTGGCTGGGCTATGACAATTGGGAAAACTGGGGCGCGGCGCAGGGGCTGCCGGACGACAAGGTGCTCGCCTTCCTGCGCGACGTCCACGGCCGTCTGCGCATCGGCACCCGTTCCGGCATGGCCATGCTGGAAGGACGCGCGCCCACGCGGGCCGTGCCGGCGCCCGGCTACCCGCCCCAGCAATGGAACAGCATGGTGCTGGACCACCAGGGCAATATATGGACCTCCAGTTACGTCGGCTCGCTGATGCGCGAGGACGGGCGCACCGGCGCCGTCACGCAGGTGGCCACGCTGCCGATGATCCTCAAACTGATGGTCGACCGTAGCGGGCGCCTGTGGATCAGCACCTACGAGGGCGTGTACGTGATCGAGCGGCCCGGGGCGGGCGAAGCGCCGCGGCGGCCCGCCGGCGTGGCCCCGGACAACGGCCTGGTGCTGGACCCGGGGATCGATAGTTGCGAGAGTACCGACGGCACCTTGTGGTTCATTACCGGGATCACGCTGCGCCGCCTGCACCAGGGGCGCTGGAACTTCTACCCGATATCGGACGTGGGGCAGCCGGAGCTGCAGGCGATGGCGTGCGCCGCCGACGGCGCCGTGTGGCTGAGCCAGAGCCCGGGCGTGCTGTTGCGCTTCGAGTTGCGCGGGCAGGGCTTCGTCAAGCGCGCGCAGGCGGTCCCGCTGTTGCAGGGCAAGTCGCTCGCGGCCATCCACGAGGACCGCGACGGCTGGCTGTGGTTGGCCACCGACGCCGGCCTGCTGGTGTGGAACCGGCACGAGTGGCGCCAGTTCGACAACGGCGACGGCCTGGTGTGGAACGAACTGAGCACGCGGCCCCTGTACGAGGACATCGACGGCACCCTGTGGCTGGCCAGCGCCAACGGCGCCTCGCAGGTGAAGCGCCCGGGGCGGCTGTTCGCGCCGTACGCGATGTCGGCCATCGTCGAGTCGGCTGAGCGCGACGGCAAGACCTTCACGCTGCGCGACGGCCAGGCGCTGCCGTGGTCGGCCGGCGCGCTCAACCTCACCCTGGCCAGCCTCAGCTACCAGCACCGCGGCGCCTTGCGCTTCCGCTACCGGCTGGCCGGCCTGGAGACGGAATGGACCACCACCGCCGTGCCGCGCCTGCGTTACGCGGCGTTGCCGCCGGGGCAGTACCGGCTGCAATACGCGGTCGAGAACCTCGATACCCAGAGCAAGTCGGACGTGCGCGAGCTGCCCTTTACCATCCTGCCGCCGTGGTGGTTGAGCGACTGGTTTTTCCTGCTGTGCGCGCTCTTGGCCATGCTCGCGCTGTGGGGACTGTACCGCTTCCGCGTGCGCGGCCTGCGCCGCCACAACGCCGAGATGGAGCGCCTGGTGCGCGAGCGCACCGGCGAGCTGGAGGCGCGCACGCGCGAGCTCGAACTGTCGCAGGAGGCCTTGCGCGAGCGGGCGCTGCGCGACGGCCTGACCAAGGCGTGGAACCGGGTGGCGATGCTGGAGATGATGGACCAGGAAATCCTGAAGTCCGAACGCCAGGGCAACACCTTTCTGCTGTGCCTGCTGGACCTGGACCACTTCAAGCGCATCAACGACACCCACGGCCACCTGGCCGGCGACGCCGTGCTGCGCGAGCTGGTGCCGCGCCTTGCCGACGGCCTGCGCGCCTACGACTTGGTGGGCCGCTACGGCGGCGAGGAATTCCTGGTGCTGTTGTCGGACTTGAGCCAGGCCACCGGCGCGTCCCGGGTCGACGCCATGCGCGCGGCGGTGGCGGCCACGCCGTTCGACATCGGCGAGGGCCGCACCCTGGCGGTGACGGCCAGTTTCGGCGTGGTCCAATTCGATCCGGCGCAGCCGGTGGCGGGCCTGGAGCTGGTGCGGCGCGCCGACCTGGCCCTTTACCGCGCGAAGCAACTGGGCCGCAACCGCGTAGAATACGCCGGACCGGCCGACCACTGAGCGTCCGCCAAACGATCGCCCAAGCACTCGCCCAAGGACCCGCCCATGACCGTCTCGGACCAGCTTTTGCTTCATCTGTACGCCTGTCCAGGGGAACCGGGCCGCTGGCCCGGCGTGCTCGATCAGATCTGCCGCGAGACGGGCGCGCGCTCGGCCGTGGTCCAGCGGATCGAACACGACCGGACCGGGCTGGCGGTGGCCTGGTCGAGCGCCGACCACGCCACGCTGGCCGGCGAGGCCGGGCCCAAGAACGAGCTGGCCGGCGCCGGCAATCCGCGCATCGCCCTGCGCCGCATTGCGCGGGGACTGGACCGGGTGGTTCGCGACGATGATTTGTTCGACCCGGGCGACGCCGAGCAGGCGCGCATGCAGGCGCAGTTGGCCGAGCGCGGCCTGGGGCGTTTCATGGGCAAGTTATGCGCGGCGGGCGAGGGCGCCTATCTGGGGCTTGCGCTGCACCGGGGCCTGGACGATGGCGCCGATTTTTCGGCCGCGCAGGTGGCCCGCTTCGCCGCGCTGGCGCCGCATGTGCGGCAGGCTTGCGAACTGCAGCTGGCGCTGGGCGTCCAGGCCGAACGGCAGCGGCGTTTGCACCAGCAACTGGACCAACTGCGCGCCGGCATGCTGATGTGCGATGGCGCGGGACGGGTGCAATGGCACAACCGCAGCGCCGGCGCCTTGTTGCGGGCCGGTGACGGCATCGACCTGCGCGACGGCCGGCTGCGGCTGGCCCGGCGCGACGACGCCGAGCGTTTGCGCGGGTTGATCGCCGATGTCGCCGAAGGCCGCCGCGCCAGCGCCTTCCTGACCTTGGGCGGCGGGGGCGGGCCGCTGCATGTCGCGCTCCAGTCGCCGCCCGTTGCAGCGGCCGGGCGCGTCGACGGCGTGGTGTTCCTGGTGCTGACCCGCGCCGGCGCCGGGGCCGCCATGTCGCCCGAGGCGATCGCCTGCCTGTTCGGTTTGAGCGGGGCCGAGGCGCGCCTGGCGGCCGGCCTCGTGGCCGGCAACACGCTGGAACAATATGCGGCGCAGCGCGGCGTCGGCATCGGCACCGTGCGCGGACAGGTCAAGCAGGTGTTCGCCAAGACCGGCGCCACGCGCCAGGCCGAGCTGGTGGGATTGCTGCTGACATCGGCCGCCGCGCAGCTGATCGAACGCGACGGCCCGGACTGACGATGGCGCTCCAGCGCCCGCGCGTCAGAGCACGAAGGCGGCGCGCAAGGCGATCTGCGTGCCCTGCGAGCGGTTCCTGCCGTTGAACTCCTTGTAGGCGTGCAGCCAGATGTTGGGCAAGCCCGAGCCGGGGCGGAAGAAGCTCACGGCCGGGCCCAGCGCCGCCACGCCGGCGCGGTTGCCCACGCCGACCCCATGCACATGGTCGCCGCCGATCTGGCGGTAGACGTAGCCGCCCAGCCCCACGGTGAAGTCGCCCACGTGCTGGCCGACGGCGAACTCCTGCTGCCACTCGGCGCCGGAACGGTAGCCGTTGTCGCGGTTGCGGGTGCTGAAGTTCACCTGCATGCTCGACGACACCTCGAAGCCGCCACGGCCGATGTGGGTGAACGCGTAGGTCGGCGAGACGGTCCAGTGGTTGGTGCCCGGGTTGACCAGGCGCGCGGCGTCGTAGGCGCCGGTGGGCGCCTGCACCATCACTGCCGCGTACTGGAACAGCCCCGGCGCGGTCCATTGCAGCGCCGCCGGGATCAGCTGGATATCGCCCTGCGCGCGCCGGCTGCCCGCCTGCCGCAGCGGGCCGGCCGGGGTGGGAATGGTCAGGTCGAGCTTCATGTCCAGCACGGGCAGCACGGCGCCGTAGCCGTAGTTGACGCCCCAGAAGGTGGTCCGGGTCATCTTGATCAGCGCCACGCCGACGCTGGTGACGGTCAGGTCGGCGCCGATGGGCGCGTGCCGTCCCTGGCCGTCGCGCAACTGGTTGGCGTGGTAGGAGGTGGCGCGGACGCCGATGGCCGGCAGGTCCGATGGCGGTGGCAGGATGCCGGCGCCGAAGTCGTTGACGCCGAACGGCGTGATCGGGGCGCCGCCTTCGACGGCGTGTGCGGCACCGGACGGCAGCAGGGTGATGGCCAGCGCGGCGAGCAGTGCGGTGACCCGCGCGGAGGTGAATGCAAAGGCGTGACGGGACGACGCCGGATGGCGGGCGGTGGAGAAGCGCATGATGAGTCCTTCAAATAAGGTGGTCGCGGCGCCCGTTGGCGCCGGCGGTGATCGGTTGGCGCATCAGCGCGGGCGCGTGTAGACCTGGCGGCCCTGGAAATAGGTGTGCTCGACCCTGGTCTCGTGGATGCGCTCGGCGGGGACGGCGTACAGGTTCTGGTTGAGCACGATGAAGTCGGCCGACTTGCCCGGCGCGATCGAGCCGGTGGTGGCGCCCAGGCCCATCGCGGTGGCGCTGTTGATGGTGTAGATGCGCAGGGCCGTGTCGAGGTCGACGGCTTGCTCCGGCCACAGCGCGCCCGGTATGCGCCGCAGCGGATCGCGGCGCGTGACCAGTCCCTCGATGCCGAGCCATGGATCGGGCGTGGACTGGCCGGCCGGCCAGTCGGAGCCGCCGGCCACCAGCGCGCCGGCCTTGACCAGGCTGCGCACCGGGAAGATGCGGGCGGCCCGCTCGGCGCCGATGGCGGCGGCGATGGCCATGCCCGGGCCGGTCGGATACCACAGCATCGGCGAGATGTCGGCCGTCACGTTCAGGCGCTTGAAGCGGCCGATGTCGCTGTCGGCAATGAAGGAGGCGTGGGCGATCTGGTGGCGTTGCCCCGGCATGCCGTTGCGCTTGCGCACGTCCTCGATGGCGTCGAGCGCCAGCCGCAGCGAGCCGTCGCCGGTGGCGTGCAGCTTGACGGCGATGCCCTCGCGGTCCAGCGCCGCCAGCCGTTCCGCCAGTTGCGCGCGGGTGAAGTTGCTCTTGCCGTGGAAATGGGCGCCGTGTTCCTGGTCGGGCAGGTAGGGGGTGAGGAACTCGGCGGTGCGCGCCGGCGGCACGCCGTCGAGGAACAGCTTGGCAAAGGTCGGATGCAGGTGGGCGCCGGCGTAGTCCCGGCGCCCGGCCAGCAACGCCCGCGTGGCGGCCTCGTCCGTCCCGGCGGCCGGCATCGCCGGCAGCGAGCTGACCATGTGCAACGGCAGTTTGCCGTCGCGGTCGGCCTGGCGCCAGACGCGCAGCATGGCCTCGTTGGCGTAGGCGTCCTGCACCCCGGTGATGCCGAAGGAAGCCAGCGTGAGGCCGGCGGCGGCGGCCGCCTGCGACTGGCGCGCGTCGGTGCGCGGCGGGATCGCCTGTTCGAGCGTGGCGAAGGCGGCGAACTCCTTCAGCAGTCCGGTCGGCGCGCCGGTGGCCGGGTCCTTGTCGATCACGCCGTTGCCCGGCGAGACGCTGGCGGCGGTGATGCCGGCCAGGCGCAGCGCGGCGCTGTTGGCCCAGCGGTTGTGGAAGGAGTCGTCGCGCAGCACCACCGGATGGCCGGCGCCGGCGCGGTCGAGCGCGGCCAGCGCGGCCGGCGTCGACAGCTGCCCCAGCAAGGTGCTGCTCCAGGCGCCGCCGACGATCCAGTCCCCGGGCGCGGCGCGGCTGGCGCAGTCGGCCACGCGGGCGACGATCTGAGGCAGGTCGCTATCCGGCCCGACGTTGCAGGCGAACAGATCCTCGTAGGCGCCGTCGAGCGGATGCATGTGGACGTCGTTAATGCCCGGCATGGCCATCGCGCCGGCCAGGTCCACCACGCGGGTGGCGGGGCCGACCAGGCGGTCGATGGCGGCGTTGGCGCCGACGGCCACGTAGCGGCCGTCGCGCACGGCGAACGCCTGGACTTGCTCGCCCGGCCGCGCCATGGTGTGGATCAGGCCGTTGCGCACGACGAGGTCGGCCGGTGCTTGACGCTTCTGCCGGGGCGCCGCGTCCGCGGTCGCCGCCGTTGTCAATGCCAGGGCGGCGCACAGCGTCGCCACCCGGTAGCGGATGGTATGTGTCTCCAATTGCATGGTTTCTCCCGTTATAAGTCTTGTTGTGTACGACAAGACCAGTGTAGGGAGCGCGCCGGCGGCGCGTCATGTACCAATTGGGAGGTCGCGCACAATAAAGACGTGGCGCGCGACAGTGGGGAGGGAGCGCGGGGCCGGCCGGCCCGGCCGGCTTCCGGGTAGAATCCAGGCTTCGGCGAACCCGGCTGCCGAGCCACCAATACTTCGAGGATGGAACTGATGATTTACGAATTACGCGTCTACCACTGCGCCGCCGGCCGCCTGCCGGCCTTGCACAAACGATTTTCGCACGTGACCTTGCCGCTGTGGCAGAAGCACGGTATCGAGCAAGCCGGCTTCTTCACCACCGTGGTCGGGCCCAGCAACCAGACCTTGACCTATCTGCTGAAGTGGGAAAGCCTGGCCGAGCGCGAGACCAAATGGAACGCCTTCGCCACTGATCCGGAATGGCTGACCGCGCGCGCCGCATCGGAGGCCGACGGCGTCATCGTCGAGCGCATCGACAACTCCTTCCTGGAACCGACCGCCTATTCGTCGGTGCGGTGAGGATCAATTGATGTGTTCCTCCCGGCGCCTGCCGTTGGCTGGCTAGAAATGCAGCGCCAGGCTGGCGCTGGCGGTGCGCGGCGCGCCGGCGTTGACGTAGGTGCTGGCATACGCCCAGTAGCGCTTGTTAAAGGCGTTGTCGACATTAAAGCGCAAGGTCGCCGGCGTGCCCGCGATGCTGGTCTGGTAGCGCGCGCCCAGGCCGAAGATGGTATAGGCGGGCGCGGCCTCGCCGGTGTTCTCGGCGACCACCTCGCGTTCGCCCGTATGCGTCAAGTTGCCGGAGAAGGTCCAGCCGGTCAAGGCGCCGGGCGCGTATTCGACCGTGGCGGCCAGCCGTTGCCTGGGCGTGTCCGCCGGCCGCTTGCCCTCGGTCGCCGGGAGGTTGGTCCTGGCCAGCTTGGCGTCGAGCAGCATGGCGCTGGCGAACAGCGTCCACGCACGTGACAGCTTGCCGGTCAGCGACAGTTCCAGTCCCTGGTGCCGGCGCAACCCATCCTGCACATAGGTGCGGGTACCATCGCCGTTGGTTTGCGTGAACTCGGCGGCCTTCTCGATGCGGAACAGGGCCGCTTCGGCCGAGAGACCCCCGGCCAGGTCGGCCTTGACGCCGGCCTCCCATTGCTTGCTGACCAGCGGCGCCAGCTGCGCGCCAACGTTGGTGGTGCCGACCGGCGCCTCGCCGCCGCCCTCCAAACCTTCGATATAGCTGACGTGGCCGGCGACGTTGGCCGCCGGTTTGAACACGATGGCCGCGCTCGGGGTGAACACGGATTTTTCGTAGCGGCGGGTGAGGGCGCCTGTGTTGGTGTTGTAGCGCATCTGCTGGCGGTCGGCGTAGCGGCCGCCGAGGTGCAGGGTCCAGGCGTCGCCCAGGCCAATCGCGTCGTTGAGGAACGCGCCGCGTTCCTTGGTATGTTCGGCCAGCGCCGAGGCGGGCACGGTCACATTCGGGTTGGCGATGGCCACCGGGCGGTAGATGTTGTTGGTGCCGATGTTGCCCCAGAAGCCGCCGCCATAGCGGGACTTGAACTCGTGCGCCTGCAGGCCGAAGGCCAATTGGTGGGTGAGTGGACCGGTCGGGAAGACGCCGTTCACGATGACCCTGGCGTTGACCGGTTCGCGCGTCTGGTCCGGGCTGTAATAGAGGGCGACGGTGCCGGTGCCGTCCGGCTGGATGTTGGCGACCGACCAGATCTGGTTCTGGTCGCGCCGCAGCTTCATCCAGCTGGCGTCCAGTGCCAGCGACCATTGCTCGTTGAAGGCGTGTTCGAGCTTGCCGCTGAGCAGGTTGAATTTGGTCGGGTAGCGCGTCCAGCTTTGTCCCAGGAAGGTGCGCGGATCGAAGCCGGTCGGCAGCTTGCCGTTGCTGCGCTCCAGGAACGGTTGGGCGTTCTGGTCGCGTCGTTCGTGTTCGAAGTCGAGTTGCAGCAGCGTGTCCGGAGCGATGCGCGCGTCGGCGGCCAGCGACAGGAAGCTGCGGTTGCCGTCGATATCGCGCACGTAGGAGCGTTCGTCCTCGAAGGCGGCGTTGACCCGCAGGCCGAAGCGGCCGTCGTCGCTGCGGCGGCTGGCGTCGGCATGCACCCTGTAGTTGCCGTACTGGGTGGCCGACAGATGGACGTCGGTGACGGCCGCGCCGTCGGGACGCTTGGTGACGTAGTTGATGATGCCGCCCGGTGCGGAGAAGCCCGCCTGCAGCGCGGACGGACCCTTGAGGATCTCGACCCGTTCCTTGTTCTCCAGGGCGGTGGCCTGCTGGTTGACCATGGTCTGGCCGTTGTAGCGGAAATTGCTGGCGTTATCGAGCGTGAAGCCGCGGATGGTCGGCGAACTGAACCAGCCCGGGCTGGCGGCCGACGATCCCACGCTCGCGTCCAGCCGGTCGATGCCGGCAATGGTGTCGATCTTTTGGTTCAGCAGCAGTTCGGCCGGCAGCACCTTGACCGACGACGGCGTGTCGAGCAGATCCCGGTCGCTGAAGCCGGCGATGCCGGACCGGCGTACGCGGTAGCCGTCGGCCGCCGAGCCGTCGGCGCCACGCAGGCCGGTCACCGTCACGGTCGGCAGCGGGAGGCCGGCGTTGTCGGCTTCGGCTTCCATGGCGCCGGCCTGGGCGGCGCCGCCGCTTAGCAGGCCGAACAGGGCCGCCCGCAGCGCGCGGCTGAGGGGTTTGAGCGCGATGGTGGAGGCGGTGTTGGTATCGGAATGGCCAAGTGGATGCATGAGGAGATCGATTGCGGGTGGAAAAATCGTGGTGGTGACAGGCTACGCGGCATGTCAAGGGGCGGTCGTGCGCGCCGGCGGGTGGAGCGAATTAGGCCGTATGTAACCCCAGACGAATTACTGTCGCGTTTGTTTAGTCGATGCTATTGGCTTGCCTGCGGTCGCGATATCTATAGATTGCAAAATGCATTCGATACTCTAGAATGAATGCATCGAGTGTTTAATATGGTGATGTTATGGCGATGTTGACTGTGCGTAATCTGCCGGACGATATACATCGCGCCTTGCGCCTACGCGCCGCTCAGCACGGACGAAGCACGGAGGCCGAGGTCCGCGAGATCCTCTCTGCTGCGGTGAAACCCGTGGACCGCGTGCGCCTTGGCGATGCCATGGCCGCCCTGGTTCAAGGCACAGGATTGACGAATGAGGATATCGAGGCTTTGCAGCGGACGATGGATAAGACACCGGCCGATCCGCCGAGGCTTGAGTGATTCTTCTCGATACCAATGTTGTTTCGGAGATGATGAGGTCCGCAGCCAGCCCGGTCGTACGGGCCTGGTTGAATCATCAAGCTATAGAAACCATGTATTTGTCCAGCGTGACGCTGGCCGAGCTATTGTTTGGGGTAGGCGCGCTTCCTGCCGGTAAGCGTCAAGACAACTTGGCGCGGGTGCTTGATGGCCTGACCGACTTGTTCAAGGATCGGATACTTCCGGATCGCCCCCCGTATAAAAAAGGGAAGCCACGTGGGCTTCCCTTTTTGCTGTGGAGGTGCGGCGCCAAGCGCCGCGCCGTTCACCAACTGATCGTTAGATGCTATCCAGTGCCGCGTTGAAGCTGGCGCTAGGACGCATGATCGCTTCGGTCTTGGCCGGGTCCGGATAGTAGTAGCCGCCGATTTCAGCCGGCTTGCCCTGCACATCCTTCAACTCGCCCACGATCTTGCCTTCGTTCTCGGCCAGCGCCTTGGCCAGCGGCGCGAAGTGCGCTTGCAGCTCGGCGTCGTCGGTCTGCGCGGCCAGCGCCTGGGCCCAGTACAGCGACAGGTAGAAGTGGCTGCCACGGTTGTCGAGCTCGC
This sequence comes from Oxalobacteraceae bacterium OTU3CAMAD1, assembly GCA_024123915.1. Lineage (NCBI taxonomy): Bacteria > Pseudomonadati > Pseudomonadota > Betaproteobacteria > Burkholderiales > Oxalobacteraceae > Oxalobacteraceae bacterium OTU3CAMAD1. The sequence continues at coordinate 2,931,398 of CP099650.1, forward strand.
CCGTGCGCGACGATGGCGATTTGCTGTTGTCGAGCAGCTTGCCGGTCGCCACGTCCAAGGTCTGCGCCAGGATCTTGGCCTTGGCGTTGCCTTCCTTGATGCCCAGCTCTTCGAGCGAAACGGCCAGCGCCAGGAACTCGCCCAGCGAATCCCAACGCAGGTGGTTTTCCTCGACCAACTGCTTGACGTGCTTCGGCGCCGAACCGCCGGCGCCGGTTTCGTACATGCCGCCACCGGCCATCAGCGGCACGATCGACAGCATCTTGGCGCTGGTGCCCAGTTCCAGGATCGGGAACAGGTCGGTCAGGTAGTCGCGCAGGATGTTGCCGGTCACCGAGATGGTGTCGAGGCCGCGCGAGACGCGTTCCAGGGTGTAGCGCATCGCGCGGGTCTGCGACATGATGTGGATGTCCAGGCCGCTGGTGTCGTGGTCCTTGAGGTAGAGCTGCACCTTCTTGATCACTTCGGCTTCGTGCGGACGGTAGGTGTCCAGCCAGAACACGGCCGGCATGCCGGACTGGCGCGCGCGGGTGACGGCCAGCTTGACCCAGTCGCGGATCGGCGCGTCCTTGACCTGGCACATGCGCCAGATGTCGCCCGCTTCGACGGTCTGGGTCAGCAGCACTTCGCCCGTGTCGAGGTCGGTGATGTTGGCGATGCCGCCTTCGGCCACTTCAAACGTCTTGTCGTGCGAGCCGTATTCCTCGGCCTGCTGGGCCATCAGGCCGACGTTGGGCACGGTGCCCATGGTGGTCGGGTCGAAGTTGCCGTGCCATTTGCAGAAGTTGATCATCTCCTGGTAGATGCGGGCGAAGGTCGATTCCGGCATGACCGCCTTGACGTCGGCGGTGCGGCCGTCGGCGCCCCACATCTTGCCGCCGATGCGGATCATGGCCGGCATCGAGGCGTCAACGATGACGTCGTTTGGCGAATGGAAGTTGGTAATGCCCTTGGCCGAATCGACCATGGCCAGCTTGGGACGGTGCTCCAGGCAGGCGTGCAGGTCCTTCATGATCTCTTCCTTCTGCGACGAAGGGAGCTTGTCGATCTTGTCGTACAGGTTGACCATGCCGTTGTTGACGTTCACGCCCAGTTCCTCGAACAGCTTGGCGTGCTTTTCGAACGCGTCCTTGTAGAAGATGCGCACGCAGTGGCCGAACACGATCGGGTGGGACACCTTCATCATGGTGGCCTTGACGTGCAGCGAGAACATCACGCCGGTCTTGTAGGCGTCGTCGATTTCCTTCTCGTAGAACGCCAGCAGCGCCTTCTTGCTCATGAACATGGAGTCGATGATCTCGCCGGCCTGCAGCGCGACCTTCGGTTTGAGCACGATGGCCTTGCCCGAGGCGGTGATCAGTTCCATCTTGACGTTGCGGGCCTTGTCGAGGGTCATCGACTTTTCACCGTGGTAGAAGTCGCCGCCGTGCATGTGCGACACGTGGGTGCGCGAGGCCTGGCTCCATTCGCCCATCGAGTGCGGGTGCTTGCGGGCGTATTCCTTGACGGCCTTCGGGGCGCGGCGGTCGGAGTTGCCTTCGCGCAGGACCGGGTTCACGGCCGAGCCGGTGCACTTGCTGTAGCGCGCCTTGAGGGCTTTTTCCTCGTCGGTTTTCGGATCTTCCGGGAAGTCGGGCAGGGCATAGCCCTTTTCCTGCAGTTCGCGGATGGCGGCCTGCAACTGGGCCACCGAGGCCGAAATGTTCGGCAGTTTGATGATGTTCGCTTCCGGCTTGAGCGTCAGGGCGCCCAGTTCGGCCAGGGTGTTCGGGACTTTTTGTGCGTCGGTCAGGAATTCCGGGAATTCGGCCAGCACGCGGGAGGCGACGGAAATATCTTTGGCGACAACGTCGACGCCGGCCGGCGCGGTGAACTTCTTGACAATCGGTAGCAGGGAATACGTCGCCAGCAACGGCGCCTCGTCAGTCAGTGTGTAGATGATTTTCGACTTTTCTGTTGACATTGTCATTCCCTTGTATACGGTGGTGTAGTTAATGTTCCCGTTCCGGGGTGGCAGGATAGTCTGCAACAACCCGGGGCGGATGGTGCGTGGCGCGGTCGCCATTTTCACTCAAGCGCTTATTTTAGGACAATACTGGCGGAGATGGGCGGAAACCCCTGCAAAGGACGGGGTCGCCAGGGGATTTTTTGCCTTTTCAGGGGCTGGCGGGGTGGCGGCGGCCCGGATGTGCTATTGTGCGGCACGGTCATCGTTCACCGTCCCCGCAGCCCGCCTAGTTGACGACTGGATAACGATTGTTTCCATGCGTCTCAACGACCCGAACCAAAACCACCTGCTGTCCGCCTTGCTGGAGTCCGACTTCGCGCGCCTGTCGCCGCACCTGGAACCGATCATGATGCGGCTGGGCGATGTGCTGTACGAGTCCGGCGGCCAGCTGCAACATGTCTATTTCCCAACATCGGCGATTGTTTCCTTGCACTATGTGCTGGAGAACGGCGGCTCGTCGGAAATCGCCGGCGTCGGCAACGAAGGCATCCTCGGCATCTCATTGTTTATGGGCGGAAATACCACGCCCAGCCGCGCGATTGTGCAGACGGCCGGCCACGGCTACCGGCTCAAGTCGCACATCCTGATGGAAGAGTTCAACCGCGCCGGCCCCGTCATGCGGCTGCTGCTGCGCTACACGCAGGCGCTGCTGACGCAGATGTCGCAAACGGCCGTCTGCAACCGCCACCACACGGTCGAGCAGCAACTATGCCGCTGGCTGCTGCTCACGCTCGACCGCTTGCCGGGCAACGAGCTGACGATGACGCAGGAATTGATCGCCAACATGCTGGGCGTGCGCCGCGAGGGTGTCACCGTTGCCGCCGGCAAGTTGCAGGAGAACGGCTACATCAGCTACCGCCGCGGCCATATCACCGTGCTCGACCGGGTGGGCCTGGAGGCCGAGGTGTGCGAGTGCTACGACGTCGTCAAAAAGGAATTCGCGCGGCTGATGTCAGACGTGCGGCAACGCCAGGGATCCCAATGAGCCAGAACAAGACCGACGCGCCGCTGCTCAAGGCCGACGCCTTGCAGCAGGCCATCTTTAAAAGCGCCAATTTTTCCTGCATCGCCACCGACGCCCAGGGCGTCATCCAGCTGTTCAACGTCGGCGCCGAGCGCATGCTCGGCTATAGCGCGGCCGAGGTGGTCAACCTGATCACGCCGGCCGGCATCTCCGACGCGCGCGAGGTGATCGAGCGGGCCGAGGCGCTGAGCCTGGAGCTGGGCACCACCATCCGCCCGGGCTTCGAGGCGCTGGCCTTCAAGGCCTCGCGCGGCATCGAGGACATGTACGAGCTGACTTATGTGCGCAAGGACGGCAGCCGTTTTCCCGCCATCGTCTCGGTCAGCCCGCTGCGCGACGGCGACGACAAGATCATCGGTTATTTGCTGATCGGCACCGACAACACGGCCCGCAAGCAGGTCGAGGACGCGCAGGCCGTGCTCGACGCCCGCCTGCGCGAGCAGCAACTGGCGCTGCAGGAGACCAACGTCGAACTGGAGGCCGCGCGCGCCATCGCGGACAAGGCCAATCGGGCCAAGTCGGAGTTCCTGTCGAGCATGAGCCACGAGCTGCGCACGCCGCTCAACGCCGTGCTCGGCTTCGCGCAACTGCTGGCGTCGGACAAGCCGCCGCCGACGCCGTCGCAGTTGCGCTCGATCGACCAGATACTCAAGGGCGGCTGGTATCTGCTGCAACTGATCAACGAGATCCTCGACCTGGCCATGATCGAATCGGGCAAGGTGACGATGTCGCAGGAATCGATGGGGCTGTCCGACGTACTCAAGGATTGCGAGGCGATGGTCGGGCCGCAGGCGCAAAAGCGCGGCATCCAGCTCATGTTCAGTCCGATGGCCAGGCCGTTCTTCGTCCACGCCGACCGCACCCGCGTCAAGCAGGTGATGATCAACCTGCTCTCGAACGCCATCAAGTACAACCGCGTCGGCGGCAGCGTCACGGTCACCTGTGCCGAGGGCAGCGAGGGCATGGTGCGCGTGAGCGTGGTCGACACCGGCGCCGGTCTGAGCCAGGAGCAACTGGCCCGCCTGTACGAGCCGTTCAACCGCCTCGGCCAGGAGGAGGGCGGCGAGGAGGGCACCGGCATCGGACTGGTCGTCACCAAGCAACTGGTGGAACTGATGCATGGCGTGATCGGCGTCGACAGCGCGGTCGGCGTCGGCACCACGTTCTGGGTCGAGCTGGCCGCCAGCGACGAGCCGGTGCTGGAGATGGCTGCCTTCGACACCAGCACCTACATCGACCAGCACGTCGTCGCCGCGCCGCGCACCCTGCTGTATGTCGAGGACAATCCGGCCAACCTGAACCTGGTCGAGCAATTGATCACGCGCCGCCCCGACCTGAAGTTGTTGACGGCGATCGACGGCTATGCGGGCATCCAGCTGGCGCGCACCTACCAGCCGGACGTGATCCTGATGGACATCAACCTGCCGGGCGTCAGCGGTTTCGGTTGCCTGAAGATACTGCAGGAGGATGCGACCACGGCCCACATCCCGGTGATGGCGCTGTCGGCCAACGCCATGCCGCGCGACATAGAAAAGGGCGAGGAGGCGGGTTTCTTCCGCTACCTGACCAAACCGATTAACGTGCCCCAGTTCATGGACGCATTGGACCTGGCGCTGGCGTTTGCCGCCGCCCATAAGGAAGTGCACCGTGATTGACCCCACCCAAATGTTAAACGCCAGTATCCTGATCGTCGACGACCAGGAGGCCAATGTCATGCTGCTCGAGCGCATGCTGGACAACGCCGGCTACACCCGGGTCACCAGTACCATGGACCCGTTCGCCGTCGGCGCGCTGCACCTGGCCAACCATTACGACCTGATCCTGCTCGACCTGCAAATGCCGGGCATGGACGGCTTCGAGGTGCTGGAAGCGCTCAAGTTGATCGAGCCCGACGGCTATGTGCCGGTGCTGGTGGTGACCGCCCAGCCCGGCCACAAGCTGCGCGCGCTGCAGGCCGGCGCCAAGGACTTCGTCGCCAAGCCGTTCGAGCTGGTCGAAGTCGAGACGCGCATCCGCAACATGCTCGAAGTGCGCCTGCTGCACCGCCAGCTCAACCGCTACAACCAGCAGCTGGAGCACCAGGTGATGGAACGCACGGCCGAGTTGCGCGCCAGCGAGGCACGCTTCCAGCGCTTCGCCGAGCTGTCGAGCGACTGGTACTGGGAGCAGGACGCCGACGGCAAGCTCAACCACTGGTCGGGACCGGTGATGGACATGGTCGGCATCGGCGCCGGCGCGGCCGACGGCTGGGACGTGGCCGAGCGCGCGACCCTGGAAGCGAACATCGCCGAGCGCAAGCCGTTCCTCGACTTCGTCTACCGGCGCACCGCCCCCAACGGCAGGGTGCAGTATCTGCAGGTCAGCGGCGAGCCGATGTTCGACGAGGCCAGCCGCTTTGTCGGCTACCGTGGCGTGGGCCGGGATGTGACGGCGATGGCGGCGATGTTCGGCGCGACGGCTGACCGCTGACCTGGAAATTCCTTGGAAACACGTAGGGCGGATTAGGCGGGACGCCGTAATCGGCCATGCGTGCGCCGCTGGCGGCTCATGGCCGATTACGCTACGCTAATCCGCCCTACGTGAATTAGAGGAATGCCGATGCTGCTGCCAAGTGAATCATCGCTGACCGACGCGCTGCCGTTTCCACTGCTGATACAGGCATTGCGCGACGCCTTCGCCGCCGGCGCCGACGTCCCGCTACGCCACACCCACCACATCGGCACCGGCGACACCGCCGGCATCTCGCTGCTGATGCCCGCCTGGGACGCCGACGGCTTCTACGGCGTCAAGATCGTCAACATCTACAGCAACAACCACCAGCGCAACAAGCCCGGCCTGCACGCCACCTACATCCTGCACGACGCCACGACCGGCGAGCCGCTGGCCATCTTCGACGGCAATGTCATCACCTCGCGCCGCACCGCCGCCGCCTCGGCGCTCGGCGTCGACTACCTGGCCAGGCACGATGCACGCTCGCTGCTGGTGTGCGGCGCCGGGCGGGTGGGGAGCCTGCTGGCGCCGGCCATCGCCACCGTACGGCAACTGGACGACATCATGGTCTGGGACATCAACGCCGCCGCCGCCGCGCGGACGGTGCAAGCGTTGCTGGCGCGGGGCTTGCCGGCCCGCGTAGCGCCTGCGCTGGAACCGGCCGCGCGCGCCGCCGACATCATCACTTGCGCCACGCTCGCCAGCGAACCGTTTCTGCGGGCCGAATGGCTGGCGGCGGGCAGCCACGTCGATCTGGTCGGCGGCTTCACGCCGCAGATGTGCGAGGCCGAGCCGGCGTGCTTCGCCGGCGCCTGCGTCTGGGTGGACACGGCCGAAGCCACGCAAAAGTCCGGCGACATCCTCAACGCCATCGCTGCAGGCTGCTTAAGGAGCGAAGACATACGCGGCGACCTCGCATCGCTGGCGCGCGGCCAAAACGCCGGCCGAACATCGCCCGAGCAACGTACGGTCTTCAAAGCCGTTGGCACGGCGCTGGAAGACCTCGCCGCCGCGAAGCTGGCCTTCCGACACCTTCGTGACGCAACGTAACGCCTACGCACTCAATGCTGATAAATGCCGGCGCTGTTGCCGCTGCCCGTCTGGGTGATGCTGGCGACAAAGCCCTCGCCGATCTGCGTTATCCAGGCCGTGTTCGTCATCCCGAGGGCGACGCCGGTCTGCATCGTGGAGGCCATGTTGAGGCCGCCCAACTGGGTAATGATCGAGCCGTTCGAACCGGCGGTCTGGCTGACGGTGGCGGTGTTCGCGTTGCCCGTTTGCGTCGTCGCCGCGCCGCCGGACTCGCGGATGTCGGTGACCGCTATATTTCCGGTACCGCTTTGGGTGATGTAGGCGTCGGTCGCGAAGCCCGTCGCCGTCATGCTGCCGCGCGCCTCGTTGTCGGCGCCGTTTTGGCTGATCATCATGCTGGAGTAGTGAGCATCGTCGAGGGTGACGAAAGCGCGGTTGTCGGTGCCGACTTGCTGGATCGGCAATCCCGCATGGCCTGAGAAGGTCCGGCTGACGCTGATGACATTGTCCGATCCTTGCTGCTGCGGGCGGAAGCTGAACGCCAACACGCCGTTGGCCTGGTCCTCGATCACGTTGCGCTCGCCATGCTGTTCGACCCGGATGGTCGATTCATATGCGCCGTTCTGCAACAGCGTGGCGCTGTTGCCCGTGCCGGACTGGTTGATGTACGACCAGCCGAAAAAGCCGCCTTCGCGATGCTGCAACGTGAGCCGGTTGGCGTCGCCCAGTTGGCTGATCTCGACGATCATGTGTGGCGTTTGGCTGAGCATGACGCCGCCGGTGCGGCCGGCGGGATCGCCGATCACGTTGTTATTGCCCGTCTGAACGATGGCGAGGGTGGTTTGTTCGCCGGTCTGGCGCTGCTCGACGTAGGCTTGATTGCCGCTGCCCGTTTGCGCGACGGTGGCCGTGGTGGGCTCCTGGGCGAACGAGGCGGAGACGGTCAGCGCCAGGGACAGCGCCAGGCCGACGGCGACGGCGGATTGTGGATGGTTCATGATAGCTCCTTGCGTTGCTGAAAACATTGGGGAAGGGAGATTCAGCGCTGGTGGATGGCGGCATGGTTGCCGCTGCCGCTCTGCGTGATGCTGGCCGAGAAGCCGTCGCCGGTTTGCGTGATCGATGCGGTGTTTCGCGTGTCGAACGCCGGTGAGACGGGGCCGGTCTGCGTGATCGACGCGGTGTTGGCATTTCCCGTCTGGGCGATCGTCGACAGGTTGGAATTGAGACTCTGGAGCACGCTGGCCCGGTTGCCGTTGCCCGTCTGCGTCGTGGTGGAACCGTTGTCGGTCCCGCTGGCCACCAGCGCCGCCTGGTTGCCGGTCCCGCTCTGCTCGATCAAGCTATTCCCGGTGAACAGGGTGTTGGTTTGGCTGGCGGTGGCGTGGTTGTCCATCCCCAGTTGGCGGATGTCAACGAACGAATAGTCGGCCCAGTCCTGCGTGACCGCCGCCCGGTTGCCGCTCCCTTCCTGCATCACGTCCGGCCCGCCGAAGCCGGACCAACTGCGCGTCAGTCTGGCCACGTTGTCGGAGCCGGTCTGCGATGCGGTGAAGCCGAAGGCATGGATTTCGGTGCCGGCCGCGTCGATCAGGTTGCGGTCGCCGTTCTGCTCGATGCGCATCACCGATCGGTAAGCGCTGTCTTGCTGGATCGCGGCGAAGTTGCCGTTGCCGGTCTGAGTGACAAAGGCCACATCGAAATCGCCGGAGGCCTGCCCGAACGCCGCCTGGTTGCCGTTGCCCTGTTGGCTGATGGTGACCTGTATGCGGTCGGTGTCGCGTTGCAGGATGCCGCCGGTCCGGCTGCCCGGGTCGCCGACGCGGTTGTAGTTGCCATTCTGCATAACGGTCACCAGCGATTCGCTGGTGACACGATGCTGTTCGATGTAGGACTGGTTGCCGATGCCGTTTTGCGTGAGGGCGGCGCTGGCCTGATCCTGTGCGAAGGCGTGGGAAGCGGCCAGCAACAAAACGGCGGCGACGGTGAACATGGCGGACTTCATGGCGGCTCCTTGCAGTCGATGAGGGGAAGGGTCGGCATGGCCGGCTCAATGTTGATAAATGCCGGCCGCGTTGCCGCTGCCCGTCTGGGTGATGCTGGCGACAAAGCCTTCACCGATCTGCGTGATCCAGGCGGTGTTGGGCAGCCCGGCCGGCGGCGCCAGAAGGCCGGTTTGCGTGATGGAGGCCGTGTTGAGGTTGCCAAGCTGGAGGATGGTCGAATCGTTCGAGTACTGGCTCTGATTGACCGTCGCGATGTTCTGGTGGCCGGTTTGCGTGGTAATCGAAACGATCTGGGTGCCGTCGAGGTTGGCGGTGGCCTGGTTGCCGTTGCCGGTCTGCTCGATGAGCAATCTGGTCGACAGGGTGTCGATGTGGTTGAGGGTGGCCTGGTTGTCCGTGCCCTGCTGGATGATGCTGGCCTGGGAGAAGAACGCGTTATCCTGGGTGACCGTCGCCTGGTTGCGGTCGCCTTGCTGGACTACGATCGGTCCCGAAAAGCCGGACAGGCTGGTGGTCACGATGGCGAGATTGTCGGCCCCTATTTGTACGGCGGTGGCGCCGGTCGCGAGACTGTCGCCGTTGCGGCTGTCGATCAGGTTGCGCTCGCCCTGTTGCACGATGGTTTCGACCGATTGATAGACGTTGCTCTGGACAACGGTGGCGACATTGCCCACGCCGGACTGGTCGAACATGGCGAGATTGCGGTCGCCGACGCTTTGCAACATCGTCGCCTCGTTGTTGTCTCCCGACTGGGTGACCGTGATCGCTGAGCCGTTCGTATCGCGCTGCAGGATGCCGCCGGCCCGTGCGACCGGATCGCCCACGGTGTTGTAGTTGCCGGCTTGCGTGACGGAGACGTTGGCGCTGGTGGCGCGATGCTGTTCGACATAGGATTGGTTGCCGACACCGCTTTGGGTGAGCGTGGCGGTGTTCGGGAACTGCGCGGACGCGCTGGACGCGGCCAGCAGCAAGCCGGCGGCGACGGTGGAAAGTGCGTATTTCATGATGGCTCCTTTCTAGTGGTGAACGGTGGCGGAGGCAGGCGGGATCGTCAGTGCTGAATGAGGATCGCGCGCTTGCCGTTGCCGGTCTGGGTGATGCGGGCGCTGGCATCGTTGCCGTGCTGTTGTATGTGTGCGCTGTTGGCGTTGCCGTGCTGATCGACGAGGGCGCTGTTGCCGGTGCCGCCTTGGACGACGGTGGCCTCGTTGCCTTTGCCGTTCTGTTGGAGCTCGATGCTGTTGGCGGATCCCTCCTGTACCACGGTCGCCGCGTTTTCCCTGCCGCGCTGCGCTGCCGACAGCCGGTGTTCTCTTCCGCGCTGCGTGGCCGCGATCGTGTTCATGGCGCCGTGTTGCCCGACCGTGGCCAACGATCCGCCGTTCAGCAAGCCACCGGACGGCAACTCCGAACCGGCCAGGTCGCCGGCCGTGGCCAACCGGGCGGCGAGGAGGGCGGCCACCAAAGCCAGCCGCGCGCTCATGGCATCCCCCCGGCCGCGTGGTAGCGGGTATCGCGATCCGTGGCATAGCGCTGCACCACCGGATCGGACCAGCGCGCGGGGTCCTGCAGCGCCCAGTGGCCTTCGCGCACGCCCTGGACGATCAGATGGGCCACGCCCGCCTCGATCGCCTCGTTCACGCATAGCTGGGTTGGTTCATTGCGCGTCATGCCGGCCTCCAGCTCCAGCAAATCCTTGACGTTGACGAACTTGAACACGCTCGGATGGATTTCATAGGCGTAGACGGTCTTGGTGGTCGACACGCTTTGCAGGATCTGGCCGCTGCGGATATCGATGGTGCGCAGGCTCACGGTGACCTGATCGACCCGGTACTGCGTGCTGACGCCGATGCCGAGGAAGCGTGCGCCGGCGCCGCCGGTGCGCACATTGCTTTCGAACGCGGTGATGCCGCCCTCGATCAGCACGGACGCCGCCAGCAGCGGTGGAATTTGCACCGCCGGCGTGCCGGCCGGTTGCGGCATTTCCAGCGCGCGCACGATCTTGCGTTCGGTCAGCAGGTTCTGCAGGTTTTCGCGCTCGACCGGAATGAACCAGCCCGATTCCTTGAGCGCCTTGATCAGCATCGACGACGCCCCTTGCGTGACGGCCGTGGAGAACGAGCTGTCCGGCGCCGGTTTGTATTGCCCGGTCTGGTCCCTGATGCCATACACGGCCACCGCCACCTTGCCTTTGGGCGGCGGCAGTTTGCGCAGGTCGCCGGTGGCGGCGGTCGACGGCGTCAGTTGGGCGTCCTCGCGCGCGACCGACGGCGGATGGGTGATGGCGCAGCCGGACGACAGCAGCAAGGCCGCGACCGCCGCCGCGAGCGGCGCCGCGCGCCGCGTCATGGTGTTCATTGCGCCACCTCGAACGAGGTCGAGGCGCCGGTCGCCTTGTCGGTGGTGGTGATGCGCAGCATGCCGCCGCCCAGGTCGACCACGTTGATGGTGAAGTTCTGGGTGGAGAAGGTGCCGGGCACGAGCTTGCCGTCGGCGCCGGTCAGCTTGGAGGTGGCGGCCGCCGCCAGTTGACTGAGCACCGTGCGCTCGAGCGTCTGGTTGAACTGGGCCAGCGGCGACTGGTCCAGCATCGAGCGCCCCAGCCCGTCCTTGCCGACGTGCTTGTTGGTGGCGGTGGCGGTGGCCAGCAGATGCTGGCCGTTGGTCGGGTAGCCGCCGAACGCCGGGTTCACCGGCTGGTAAATGATGTCGGTGGCGCCGGCGCCGCCGGCCAGTAGCAGGGGGAGGACGGCCGCAAGGCAGGCGGCGGTCCGGGCAGGGCGGGTCGATCGGATCATGGGCATGGCGGGCTCCTGGGTGTCAGAATTCATCGGGGGCCAGGTCGGCGTCCCCGATCAGCTTGCGCTCGACGTCGGTTTGCAGCACGGTTTGCCAGACTGCGTCGGCCGCGTTCTCGCTCAGCGAACGGATGGCGGCGCGGGCCGGTGGCAGGCGGGTTTGAAACACGCGCCGTTGCGCGAAGCCGATCCACACTTCGCTGCCCAGGCGCGCCGATGGGCGTTCGTTGATCGACAGCGAGTAGTGCTCGCTGCCTTCCTTGTCGCGCCAGGCGGCCAGAAAATACTGCGAGAAATCATTGCCGGCGATGGTAATGGTTTGCACGGTCACGACGCCCGCCGCCGGCTCGGACTCGGGATCGGCGGCCGTGGCGGCTGCGCTCCAAACGCCGCCCAACCCTAACAAGGTCGCGGCGATGACGATGTGACCAGTTGACATGTGAGCTCGCTGAGATTGGGGGGGCGGAAGGTGTGAAGTTCAGTATAGGAGCCGAGTTCCCTCGCAAATTTGACGACGATCATGCGGGCTCGTCGAGCGTCAAGAAGGCGGCTGCAATTTGTAGGGCGGAAATTACTTGATTTGCGCACAGCCTCGCAGGTTTGAACAGACTGGTTTCGAGGGCGAAACTTATGCATACTGGCCACTCAACAGGAGGTGCAGAATGAATAAATGGCTGATGCTGGGTATTGCTATCGTCGCGGAAACTATCGCGACATCGGCGCTGAAATCGAGCGAGGGGTTTTCAAAACTGGTGCCGTCGGCGATCGTGCTGGTCGGCTATGGCGTGGCGTTTTATTTCCTGTCGTTGACTTTGCGCTCGATACCGGTGGGCATTGCGTATGCCGTGTGGTCGGGTGTGGGGATCGTGCTGATCACGGCGGTCGGCTGGGCGTTCTTCGGACAGAAGATGGACGCGCCGGCATTGATCGGCATGGCGCTGATCATCGCCGGCGTGGTGATCATGAACGTATTCTCGAGCGCGGGCGCGCACTAAGCCGCGACCCGGGGCGTATAAATTCACGCGGAGACGGTATGTATTTTCGAACGCCGGCGCGCACTAAGTCGCGACCCGGAGCGTGTAAATTCGCGAGGAAACACGTAGGGCGGATTAGCGAAGCGTAATCGGCCATGCAGGCGTCGCCAACGGCTCAAAGATGGCCGATTACGGCGTTCCGCCTAATCCGCCCTACGTGTCTCCGTTGATCAGTTAATTGCCCGGTACGATGCCCGTCGTGGCGAACCGCTCCCGGTACAGCTTGGGCGTGATGCCGAGCTTTTTCTGGAACACGCGCCGCATGTGCGCTTCGTCGCTGAAGCTGGCGCGCGCGGCCACCGTTTTTATCGGCAGCGCCAGATCCGCCAGCAGCTGCGTGGCGCGCTCGAAACGGCACGCCTCGATGAACGCTTGCGTGCTCAACCCCACCTCTTGCTGGAACACGCGCGTGAAGTGCCGCTCGCTCATCATCGCCCGCTGCGCCAGCTGCGCGACCGACAACCGCTCATGTAAATTGTCCAATATCCAGTTCTGAATATCGCGGATGTTGGGCTTGGCCGTGCGCTCGCTCAGCAAATGCGCGCTGAACTGCGACTGCCCACCCGGCCGCTTCAGATACACCACCATTTCGGTCGCCACCTCCAGCGCCAGGTCGCGGCCGAAATCCTCTTCCACCAACGCCAGCGCCAGATCGATGCCCGCAGTCACGCCCGCCGATGTCCACAGATTGTCCGAGCGAATGAAAATCGCGTCCGCTTCCACCGAGATCGACGGAAAGTCGGCCTGCAGCCGGTCGGCGACGCTCCAGTGCGTGGTGGCGCGTTTGCCGTCCAGCACGCCGGCCGCCGCGAGGAAAAACGCGCCCGAACACAAGGCCGCGAGCCGCTTGAGGCGCGGCGCCGAGGCCGCCACCCACTCGACGATGTCAGGCCCGGCGGCAAGTGCGGCCTGGATGTGGCGTGCGCCGACGACGATGGCGTCGTCCGGCAGGGCCAACGGGCTCAGCGCCTTGGTGGCGTCGAGCGACATCAGGGTATCCGAGCGCACCGGGCCGATCGCGGTCGAGGCGATGCGCACGTCGTAGCCGGGCGCGCGGCCACGGCGTTGCAGGTGGAGGTTGGCGTACTCGAAAACGGACATCGGTCCGATCGCTTCCATCGCCTTGAAACCGGCATAGACGACGATATCAACTGTCCTCGCGACCGTACTGGCTGCCGTCGCTGGCTTGGCGTTCATGTGTTTGTGGTCACTGTTGGTCCTTAAAATCCGGTCATTATGGCACCATTTCCGGCCATTCTCGTCCGTGCGGGGGCGCTTGGCCCGGTGCGGGCGGCACAATGGCGGGCTCCAATATCGTCTTATCACGGGAACTGACCATGAAAACCAAAGCTGCCATCGCGTGGCGCGCCGGCGCGCCGCTGACCATCGAAGAAGTCGACCTGCAAGGCCCCAAGGCCGGCGAGGTGCTGATCGAGCTGAAGGCCACCGGCATTTGCCACACCGATTACTACACGCTGTCCGGCGCCGATCCGGAAGGCATCTTCCCCGCCATTCTCGGCCACGAGGGCGCCGGCATCGTCGTCGATGTCGGCCCCGGCGTCAAGACCCTGAAAAAAGACGATCACGTGATTCCGCTGTACACGCCGGAATGCCGCGAGTGCAAGTTCTGCCTGTCGCGCAAAACCAATCTGTGCCAGGCGATCCGCTCGACCCAGGGCCGTGGCCTGATGCCGGACGCCACCAGCCGCTTCTCGCTGGACGGCAAGCCGCTGTTCCATTACATGGGCACTTCCACTTTCTCCAACTACATCGTGGTGCCGGAAATCGCGCTGGCCAAGATCCGCGAAGACGCGCCGTTCGACAAGGTGTGCTACATCGGTTGCGGCGTGACCACCGGGGTCGGCGCCGTGCTGTTCTCGGCCAAGGTGGAGGCGGGCGCCAACGTCGTCGTGTTCGGCCTGGGCGGCATCGGCCTGAACGTGATCCAGGCGGCGCGCATGGTCGGCGCCGACAAGATTATCGGCGTCGATATCAACCCGGCGCGCCAGGAGATCGCGCGCAAGTTCGGCATGACGCATTTCATTAATCCGAACGAGGTCGAGAACGTCGTCGACAGCATTGTGCAGCTCACCGACGGTGGCGCCGACTACAGCTTCGAGTGCGTCGGCAACACCACGCTGATGCGCCAGGCGCTCGAGTGCACGCACAAGGGCTGGGGCAAGTCCTTCATCATCGGCGTGGCGGCGGCGGGGCAGGAGATTTCGACCCGGCCGTTCCAGCTGGTCACGGGACGCGAGTGGCGCGGCTCGGCCTTCGGCGGCGCGCGCGGCCGCACCGACGTGCCGAAGATCGTCGATTGGTATATGGAGGGCAAGCTCAATATCGACGACCTGATCACCCACCGGCTGCCGCTGGAGCGCATCAACGAAGGTTTCGATTTGATGAAAAGCGGGGAGTCGATTCGCTCGGTGGTGCTGTATTAATTAGTATGACAGCGGCCTGCGCCGCAGCGTAGAATTGGCATCTTTTGCTCAGTACAAGGATGTCATCGTGATGCGTTTCGCGTGCAAGACCGTGTTGGCGATATTCCTGCTGGCGGCCGCCTATTTGGGGCTGGTCGCCGTCTGGGCGTCGACATCCTTCAACGCCGTCATGCAGGCGGTGCCCGCGCCGCCGATGATGCCGCTTTCCGCGCGCCAGACCGCCATCCTGTTGCGGGTCGAGGACCCCACTTTCTTCAAACATTCCGGCGTGAGCCTGGCCGAGGGGCAGGGCGTGGCCACGATCTCGTCGGCGGTCGCGCGCGACCTCTATTTGTCCGACCGGCATTTGTCCGGCGTCTCCGGCGTGTTGCAGCGCTTTTACAGCCGCGTTTTCGATTGCTGCAAGAAGTTCGACCTGGGCCGCGACGTCATGGCGTTTGTGTTGAACGCGAAGCTGCCCAAGCGTAACCAGTTGGCCCTGTATGTGGCCGACGTTTACATGGGCAGCCAGGACGGCAAGCAGGTCATCGGGTTGTCGATGGCATCGTCAACCTACCTTGGCAAGCCGCTCGATGAGGTGAGCGAGCCGGAATTCATCGGTCTGGTGGCGATGATCAAGGCGCCGAACCAATACCATCCGATGTTGCATCCAGAGCAGCATGCCGCCCGCGCAATGCGGATTCAAACGTTGCTCGATGGAAAGTGCAAGCCGGACGGCTGGTTCGATACCGTTTATGACGCCTGCCAGCAATAGTTAATGTAAGATCGATCTAAAGATTCTATTCGGACAGTATTGATTTTCGCGCAAATGTCGCCACATACTTGGGGATGAAATTTAAAGGCCGTTCCGCGACATCCCGTCGCCGGACGAGTGTTGATAATTTGAAACTTTAAATGGGAGACCAGTATGGCGATCAGTTTGCAAAAAGGCGGTAACGTCAACCTCAGCAAGGAAGCACCCGGCCTGACCAAGGTCGTTATCGGCCTGGGCTGGGACCCACGCTCCACCGACGGCGCGGCGTTCGACCTGGACGGCAGCGCCTTCATGCTCAAGGCCGACGGTAAAGTGCGCGGCGATAGCGACTTCATCTTCTACAATAACCTCAAATCGACCGACGGCTCGCTGGTCCACAATGGCGACAACACCACCGGCCAGGGCGACGGCGACGACGAGACCCTGACCGTCGACCTGTCCGCCGTGCCGGCCGATATCGACCGCCTGTCCTTCTGCGTGACCATTCACGAAGCCGAACAGCGCAAGCAAAACTTCGGTATGGTGGGCAAGGCCTTCATCCGCTGCCTGAACGCCAACGGCAACGCCGAACTGGCCCGTTACGACCTGTCGGAAGATAGCTCTGTGGAAACGGCAATGATTTTCGGCGAGCTGTATCGCGCCGGCGCGGAGTGGAAATTCAAGGCGGTCGGCCAAGGATTCAAAGGCGGCCTCGGCCCGCTGGCGCGCTCGTTCGGCGTCAACGCTTAACACCTAGCAACTAGTATTCAACGGCGCCCGTCGCGCGCCGCACGTGCAAACCGGGAGGCGCTGGCCTCCCGGTTTGCACGTGCGCGCAAGGTCTACGCGCATGCGCGCCGCACACACGCTGTTTTTCACCATCGTTACATCATTGTTTTACATGAGGATTGCATGAGCATTTATCTGAGCACGGGACCGCACACCTTTTTGTCCGGGGCGTTCCTGTGAGCGCGCCGGAACGGGTTTGCCGCGTCTGGTATAACAGCGCCTTCTCGTCCATCGCGAACGTGCTCACGCTCATCCGCGAGGCCGACCACGCCGGTCGGTTCCATACCATTTACACGCACCCGCACGCCCATACCCCGGCGGCCGGCGCCGCGCACGAGTTCCACCTCGAGCCCAAAGGCCTGACGGCGGCCGAGTATGTCGACTGGTGCCTGGAATTCTGCCGCGAGCACAAGGTGGACGTGTTCGCGCCGGCCAAGCACGCGTCCGCGCTGAGCGCGGCGCGCGGGCGCTTCCTCGAGCATGGCATCCGCGTGCTCAGCGCGGCCGCCTCCGACAAGCTCGACATCATCGACGACAAGGCCGCCTTCTACGCCGGCGTGGATCTGCCGCTGGCGCCGCCGCCGGAATTCCGCATCTTCAAGGACATCGCCCAGTTCGAGGCCGCCCACGCGGAGCTGCGTCCGCTGCACAAGGAGCTGTGCGTCAAGCCGGCGCGTTCGGTCTACGGCCTCGGCTTCAGCGTGCTGGACGAGGAGCGCAGCAGCGCCGCGCTGCTGCTGGCCGGAACCAGCTACCGCATCGGCCTGGGCGACCTGCGCCGTGGCTTGGCCGAGCTGGAAACCTTCCGCACCATGCTGCTGATGGAATACCTCGACGGCTACGAATACAGCGTCGATTGCGTCGGCGCCAACGGCCATCTGGTCAGCGCGGTGGCGCGCAAGAAGCTGCCGCAGCCCGGCTACGGCCAGGTGATCGAGGTGCGCGCCGACATCGTCGAATCGTGCGCCAAACTGGCGGCCGATTTCGGCCTGAGCGGCATGTTCAATGTGCAGTTCCGCGAAGGCCAGGGCAGCTTGCGCCTGCTGGAGATCAACGCCCGCGCCTCGGGCGGCATCGGCATGGCTTGCCTGGCCGGGCCGAACCTGCCTTACCTGGCGTTGATCAGCTTTGTTGACGGCCATACAGGGTTCACGCCCGAGCAACTGGCGGTGCGCGACGGCATGCGCGTAGGCGAGCTGGGCACGGCGGTGGCATTGCCATGAACGGGCCTTCGCCATTCCTGGGCAGCGTCGAGGTGGAACTGCCGACCGGGACGCTGGAGCTGCGCGTCACCGGCAGCGAGTTTCCGCCCGACAGCCTGCTGGGCTTTGCCGCGCGCGACAACGCCAAGCGCGGCTTCCTGTTCCTGAGCAAGGTGCTGGGCAAGCACTGGCCGGTCACGCCGCAGCGCATGGCCGAGATCCACGAGAGCCTGGCGGCCGGCGTGCCGGAGCTGCCGGGACCGGTGGTATTCATCTCGATGGCGGAAACCGGCATCGGCCTGGGGCAGGGCATGTTCGAGGCGTGGCAACGCGCGCATCCGGACCAGCCGGCGCTGTTTATGCACACCACCCGCTACCGGGTCGGCAATGAACCGCTGATCGAATTCGAGGAGGCGCACAGCCACGCGCCGCGCCAGTTCCTGCACTGGCCGGCCGATCCGGCGCAGCGCGAGTTGTTCGCAGGCATGCGCTCGCTGGTGCTGGTCGACGACGAAGCCAGCACCGGTAACACCTTCGTCAACCTGCTGAATGCTTGCCGCCAGGTGCAACCGGACATTGGCCACTTGCATCTCGCTGTGATCACCAACTTCATGGGCGAGCAGGGCGTCGAAGCCTTGGCGCAACGCTGCGCCTTGCCGATGACCCTGGGCGCTTGCATGCATGGCAGCTACCGCTTCACGGCAGGTACGATGGAATCGGGCGCGGCGCCGGCGCAGCGTTTCGACGCCCATGCCGAGCGTGGCGCCAGCGACCAGTTCGGCCGTCGCGGCCGCACCACGGCGTTGCGCCTGCCGCAGGCGGTGGTGTCCGGCCTGGCCGCCGACATCGGCGCCGGCCACAAAGTGCTGGTGCTGGGCACGGGCGAGTTCATGCACGCCGCCTATGCGCTGGGCGCCGGATTGGTGCGCGACGGCGTCGAGGTGCTGGTGCAGTCGACCACGCGCTCGCCGATCCGCCGCTGGGGCGCGGTGGCGCACACCTTGGCATTCGCCGACAACTATGGCGAAGGCATCCCCAATTTTTTGTACAACGTCGCCCCCGGTCAGTACGACCATGTTTTTATTTGCCACGAGACGCCGCCCAACGCCGCGTTGTTCGAGCTGGCCGCGCTGCTCAAGGCGCGGCTGTTCCATTTTAAGAGTGAGGCCCTGATTGAAGAAATTCCTGTTTGCTGACCTGGACGACACACTGTTCCAATCGCTGGAAAAGTGTTCCGGCCGCGACGACCTCGAACCGGCCGCCGTGCTCAAGGACGGGGTCGCCTGTTCGTTCACCACGGCCGGCCAGCGCGCGATGTTCGAGTTCATGAATGACGGCATGACCATCATTCCCGCGACCGCGCGCAACCAGGATGCCTACAGCCGCGTCAAGATCGACTTCACCAGCTACGCCGTGATCAACTACGGCGGCGTGGTGCTGCTGCCCGACGGCAGCGCCGACCGTTCGTGGCTGGAACGCATGCGCCCGGCGATGCTGGCCGCGCAGGACGGCCTGGCCGAACTGGGCCGCCTGATCGACGCCTACGTCGAAGCCGCCGGCCAGAGCAGCCGCACCCGCATCGTCGAGGATTACTCGATTCCGTTCTATCTGCTGATCAAGGATGCCGACAAGATCGCCGCCCGCCTCGAGCCGATCGAGCGCGAGGTGGTGATTCCGTGGCTCGAGGCGCGCGGCCATGACTATTTCCTCCACCGCAACGCCAACAACCTGGCCATCCTGCCCAACGCGCTGAACAAGTCGCACGCGGTCGCCTACGTCACCGAGCTGCTGCGCGCCGAGCATGGCGCTATCCTGACCTTCGGCATCGGCGACAGCCGTTCGGACGCGCGCTTCATGGCCGCGTGCGACTACGCCATCGTGCCGCGCGGCACGCAACTGGCAGGGGTCGCCCTGGAGCCGCTATGAATTTCAGCGGCAGCTACCACGGCGACGACGTGCGCTTCCTGCTCAAGCCGCTGGCGCTGGCCTCGTTCGTCGACGTGCCCGACAAGGAACGCCTGATCCAGTCGGGACAGCGCCATTACAGCGAAATGCTGTCGCGCGAGTCGCTGCCGTCGCCGCGCTACCTGGACGTTTTCGGCCAGGCCTGCACGGCCAACCTGGAGCGCATGGCGCGCGACTGCGTGACCCTGGCCGGCCTGATCGCGCGCCGCCGCGCCGGACCGGTGACCCTGGTCTCGCTGGCGCGCGCCGGCACGCCGGTCGGCGTGGTGCTCAAGCGCCTGCTGGGCGGCGTGTTCGGCCGCGAGGTCGCGCATTATTCGCTGTCGATCATCCGCGACCGCGGCATCGACCAGGTCGCGCTGGAGTACATCCTGGCGCAGGGCCACGCGCCCGAATCGATCGTCTTCATCGACGGCTGGACCGGCAAGGGCGTCATCGCCGGCGAGCTGCACGCCAGCATGGCGGTGTTCAACGCCCGCCACCGCTGCGCCATCGACAGCGGTCTCTATGTGCTGTCGGACCTGGCGGGCGTGGCCGCCCGCGCCGCCGGCCATGACGACTACCTGATCCCGTCGAGCATCTTGAACGCCACCGTGTCCGGCCTGGTCAGCCGTTCGATCCTGAACGACGAGATCGGCCCGCAAGATTTCCACGGTTGCGTGTACTACGCCGAGTTCGAGCCGCAGGACCAGTCGCGCGTGTTCGCCGACCGCCTGGTCGAACTGGCGCAACAGTGGGCCGAAGGTCCGGCCGCCATCGACGCGGTCATCGGCCCGGCAAGCGAGCCGGCCAGCGCGACGACCGCGCCGAATGTGGCCGACCTTGAGGCCGCCACGGAGGCCGCCCGCGCGACGGCGGCGCAAGTGTCGCGCGACTACATGGAGACGGCCATGCGCGTGCACGCCATCGCCGATCGCAACTTGATCAAACCCGGTCTGGGCGAGGCGACGCGGGTGCTGCTGCGGCGCTCGCCGGACAGACTGATCGTGCGCGACGCGGCCAGCGCCGACGTCGCCCATTTGCTGGTGCTGGCACGCGAAAAAGACGTGCCCGTGCAACTCGATCCGGAGCTGCCTTACCAGGCCGTTTCCATCATCAGGAGTATCGCCGATGGTTAAGACACTAGGGGCTTCGCTGTACGTGCCGGCGACCCACAAATATCTGATGGACGTCGCCAGCGGCACGCGCCTGGGCAATGTGCGTTCGCTGATCATGTGCACCGAGGACGCGGTCGCCGACCGTGAGCTCAGCTACGCGTTGTTCAACCTGTCGCTGGTGCTGGCCAACATGCCGGTGGCGAGCCAGGCCGAGCGCTTCGTGCGCGTGCGCAACCTCGACGTGATGACGCGCGTGCTGGCCATGCCCGGCGCCGACAAGCTGACCGGCTTCGTCATCCCCAAGGCCACCCAGTACAACCTGCCGATGTACCTCAACCTGGTGCGCGACACGGCCCACATGCTGATGCCGACGCTGGAGACGGCCGAGGTGTTTTACGACGCCGAGATGCACGCGCTGCGTCATCTGATCAGCTCGCCGGGCATCCGCGAGCGGGTGGTGGCGCTGCGCATCGGCGGCAACGACCTGCTGGCGCTGCTGGGCTTGCGCCGGCCGCGCAACATGACGATCTACCGCACGCCGCTGGGCCCGGTGATCGGGCGCCTGGTGACAACGTTCCGGCCGCACGGCTTCGCGCTGACGGCGCCGGTGTTCGAACATCTGGACCTGCCGCAGCTGCTGGACGAGGAGGTCAACGAGGACCTGGCGCACGGCATGGTGGGCAAGACGGCGATCCATCCGAGCCAGATCGATCCTATTGAGAGCCATTACCGCGTTTCCGCCAGCGACCTGGAGGAGGCCTCGGCCATCCTGCGACCGGACAGCCCGGCGGTGTTCGCGATGAACCAGTCGATGTGCGAGGTGGCGACCCATCGGGCCTGGGCCGAGAGCACGCTTGAGCGCTCGCGCCTGTTCGGGTCCCATCCGGGACAGGGGCAGGAGTCGATGCAGTCCGCAACTTCGCCGGTGCTAACGAGTCAAACTATTCTGAGGTGATCGAAATGAAACAATTCTCGCGTGGACAAAAGAGCAAACTCGACGACCTGGGCTGCGGCCAGTCGTTCAACGTCGATGTGGAACTGAAGATAGGCGGCACCAGCGCCGACGTCTCGTGCTTCGGCCTCGATGCTTCGGAGCGGCTGTCGGACGACCGCTACATGGTGTTTTACAACCAGCTGGCCAGTCCCGGCGACGCCGTCAAGCTGAGCATTTCGGGCGACCGCTCCAGCTTTGCCGTCAACCTGGCGGCGCTGCCGGAGTCGATCTCCAAGCTGGTGTTCACGGCCGCCATCGACAGCGGCGCC
This sequence comes from Oxalobacteraceae bacterium OTU3CAMAD1, assembly GCA_024123915.1. Classification (NCBI taxonomy): domain Bacteria; kingdom Pseudomonadati; phylum Pseudomonadota; class Betaproteobacteria; order Burkholderiales; family Oxalobacteraceae; species Oxalobacteraceae bacterium OTU3CAMAD1. Next base: position 2,953,283 of record CP099650.1, read on the forward strand.
ATGCGCTCGCTGAGCCAGGGCAGCGTAACGGTCGGCGGCGTGGCGCAGTTCCCGCTGGCCGGCGCCGACTTCCAGGATGAGAAGGCGGTGATTCTGGCCGAGATCTATCGCAAGGACGGGCTGTGGCGTTTCGGCGCCGTGGGGCAGGGCTTCAATGGCGGGCTGTCGGCGTTGCTGACGCATTTCGGCGGCAGCGAGAGCGCGTCGTCTTCCGCTGCGGCGCCTTCAGCCGCGCCCGTTCCGGCTCCAGCACCGGCGCCTGCGCCGCAGGCCAAGGTGTCGCTGTCGAAGATCACGCTGGAAAAGCGTGGCGACAAGATCTCGCTGGAGAAATCGGCGTCGCGCGGTTTCGGCCGTATCCACGTCAATCTGAACTGGGCGCGCTCGGGCGCCGTCGCGCCGGTGGAAAAGGGCGGCTTCCTGTCCAAGCTGACGGGCGGAATGCGCTCGTCCAAGGGGCTGGATCTGGATCTGGCCTGCATGTTCGAGCTGAACGACGGTTCCAAGGGCGTGGTGCAGGCACTGGGCAACAGCTTCGGCAGCTTCGACGGCAAGCCATACATCCAGTTGGCCGCCGACGACCGTACCGGCGCCAATGTGGATGGCGAGAATCTGACGATCAACGGCCAGCGTTTCGACGAGATCAAGCGTGCGCTGATTTTTGCGTTCATCTACGAGGGCGCGCCGAACTGGGCGGCGACCGATGGCGTGGTGACGATCAATGTGCCGGACCAGCCGCCGATCGAGGTGCGTCTGGACCAGGGCGCCAGCCAGCGCATGTGCGCGATCGCGATGATCGAGAATATCGGCGGCAAGCTGCAGGTGACCAAGCTGGTCGATTACATCATGCCGGAGGGCGGCAAGAGCATGCACGAGGTGATGGATCGCAAGTACAACTTCGGCATGAAGTGGGTGGCGGGTAGCAAAGGCTGATAGCCTGGAGGGTGCTCCGATCTGAATCACGTAGGGCGGATTAGGCGGAACGCCGTAATCGGCCATGCATGCGTCAACGCGACGCATGCATGGCCGATTACGCTACGCTAATCCGCCCTACGTGTTTTAGATTTTTTCGGGGTATCAGGTCATCTCGGGGTATCAGGTCATTTCGGGGTATCAGGTCATTTCAGGTTGTTCAGGTCATCTCCAGCGCTCGGGTTATTTCTGGTTCGCGAGGTCCACGGTGCGGTAGCTGACCCGCTCGGTGCCCTCGCCGGTGGTGATGAACTCCACCGGCCCGGCGCCGGCCAGCGACATCCGGTACAGCCAGCCCGTATGGGGCGGAATCAGCAGCAGCACGTGCCGCACCACATACCCCGCATATCCGCTCGGCCCCTTTACCACAATAATCCGCGCGCTGGGCTTGGCCGACGACGGCTCCGGCCCCGTGCGCAGATCCATCAGCCGCACCGCCTGTCCGCGCCATTCGATGTTGGCCGACAACCTCTCCAATCCATCCATATGCTCGGCCCGCAAGGGCAGGATCTCTTCCATCGCATCAATCGACGCCGCCAACGCCTGATCGGTCTGAAACACGATATACGCGCTGGTGTTGGCGCGCTGCGCCTCCCGCTTGTCCTGGGCCGGCGCGGCGGTCTTGCTGATGCTGGCCTCCGGCGTCCTGGCGAACAGCAGCGCCGTGTCGATGACGCGGATCTCGCCGGTCCCCTCCTCGAAGATGGTGACGGCAATGCCGCCGTCCGACACGTCCGCGCCGACGATCGCCAACGGCCGCAACTCGATCGCCTCGCGCACCAGCAAGCCGAGCGTCAGCCCGTCGCGCTGCACGATGGCGAGCAGGCGGGCTTGCCCTACCTCCGGCTGGCCGAGCAGGGCGCTCACGTTGATCACCGGAATGGTGCGATCGCGCCATTTGCAATACCGGTTGCTGCCTGCCGTGCCGATGGCGAGTAGTTCGGGTAGCGGTATGACCTCGGCCAGCTCGGCCGCCGGCAGCGCCACCCGCACGTCCCCCACCGCCAGCAGCGCGCTCAGCACTTTCTCGTCTTCCGGCTGCGCATATTGGGTCGATGGAGCCGCTTCAGCGTCGCCGTCCCCGTCGGACGCATGCCAGGCCGACGCCAGCGCGATCAACCTGCCGACATCGAGGATGCTGAACACCAATCCCATGTCCGCCGATTTGACGACCGTATGGAACACTTCCTCGCTGTCGTCGTCATGGTGGACCTGCGACAAGCTCTGCGGTTCGACATCGGTCAAGCCACGGATGCTGTCGACCTTGAGGCCGATGGTGCGCCGGCCGTCGCTGAGCATCATTACGCGCTCGGCGATCTCCACGTCCGCCGGCGGCGCGCCCAGCTCCACCCAGCGCGCCAAGTCGACGACCGGCACCAGCCTCCCGACGTGCTCGGCAACGCCGCACAGCGCGCCCTGGCGGCGCGGCAGCGCGGTGAGCGCGCCCTTGGCGGGGATGGCCTGCAGCACCGCGTCGATGGCCACGCCGATGTTGATCGCGCCGACCGCGGCTACCGCCAGCCTGACCGCGCCAGCAGCCGACGCCGACGCCGTCGCCAATTCTTTAGCCGCCATGCCTTAGCGCTCCGTGGCCATGCTCTCCAGCTCCGTCAGCAACGATGAGGCGTCCTGCGTCGCCGCCGCCTGCGCCGACGTCGACGCGTGGATCTGGTCGATCGACGCGCTGGTCTTGGCGACCGACTGCACGATGCGCTCGAACGCGGCCTCGACGTCGCCCGACAGCCGCGTGCCTTCGCCGACCCGGTTGACGGTCTCGTTGATCAGCTTGGCGATCTCGCGCGTGGCCAGCGCCGATTTTTCCGCCAGCTTGCGCACCTCGTTGGCGACCACCGAGAAGCCGTAGCCATGCTCGCCGGCGCGCGCGGCCTCGATCGCGGCGTTGAACGCCAGCAGGTGGGTTTGGCCGGCGATGTCGCTGATGGTGTCGATGATTTCATGCACCGCGCCCGACGATTGCTGGATGGCGACGATCGCGTCCTTGGAGCGCGCCAGCAGTTTGCTGCCGTCGGCCGCCTCGGACTGGGTCTGGCCGGCCAGGCCGGCGCTTTGCTGCGAGCCCTGCGCGATGCCGGCGATCGACAAGGTCAGCTCGCCCAGCACGCCGGAGATGGCTTTGACCTTTTGCGTGACCATTTCCTCGCGGTTGACCTGCTCGGTTACGTCCATGGCGAACTTGACCACTTTGTAGGCCTTGCCGTTGATGTCGAGAATCGGGTTGTAGGTGGCCAGGATCCAGATCTCGGCGCCGTGCTTGCCGACCCGCTTGAAGCGGCCCGCCTGGAATTCCCCCTGGCCGAGGTTGGCCCAGAAATTCCGGTACTCCGCGCTCTTGATCAGTTCGCCGTCGCAGAACATGCTGTGGTGTTGGCCCATCACTTCCTCTTCCACATAGCCCATGGTGCGCAGGAAGTTGTCGTTGACCGAGATGATGTTGCCGCGCATGTCGAATTCGATGACCGCCTGCGAGCGGCCCAGCGCGTCGAGCTTGCCCTTGGTCTCGGCGCTGAGCATTTTTTGCTTGGTGATGTCGGTGGCGAACTTGACCACCTTCACCGGTTTGCCGTCGGCGTCGAAGATCGGGTTGTACGACGCCAGGATCCACACTTCCTTGCCCGATTTGGTGACGCGCCGGTACTCGCCGGCGTTGAACTCGCCGCGTCCGAGGCGTTCCCAGAACGCCACATACTCGGGCGAGTGAATGAAGGCGGGGTCGCAAAACATGCGGTGGTGCTGGCCGCGCACCTCGTCGAGCGAGTAGCCCATGACGGCCAGGAAGTTGTCGTTGGCCGACAGCACCTTGCCGTGCAAGTCGAATTCGATGACGGCCTGGACCCGGTCGACCGCTTGGTTCCTGCCTTCGAAGTTGGCGTTGCGCATTTTCTCGGCCGTGATGTCGGTGGCGAACTTGACCACCTTGAACGGCTTGCCGTCGGCGCCGAAGATGGGGTTGTAGGTCGCCTGGATCCAGATGGCGTTGCCTTGCTTGCCGATACGTTTGAACTCGCCGGCGTGGAATTCGCCCTGGGCCAGATGGGACCAGAAGCTGCGGTACTCGTGCGAACGGCTGAACGCGCTCTCGCAGAAGATAGAGTGGTGCTTGCCGACCACCTCGTCGCGCTCGTAGCCCATGGTCTTGAGGAAGTTGTCGTTGGCGTGCAGAATGCGGCCGGTCAGGTCGAATTCGATCTCGGCCTGCGCGCGGTCGACGGCGATCATCTTGCCCTCGAAGTCGGCGTTGCGCAAGGTCTGCTCGGTGATGTCGGTGGCGAACTTGATCACCTTGAACGGCTTGCCGTCGGGACCGATGACGGGATTGTACGAGGCCTGCAACCATACCGGCGCGCCGCTTTTGTTCAGGCGCATGTATTCGCCGCTGCTGGGGCGGCCCGCCGCCAGCTCCAGCCACAGGTCGCGATACCCGTCGGACGCGGCGAATTCCGGGGTGCAAAACATGCGGTGGTGCTTGCCGACGATTTCTTCCAAGGTGTAACCCATGGCGTCGAGGAAGTTCTGGTTGGCGTGGGTGACATTGCCCTCCAGATCGAATTCGATCAGCGCCTGGCTGCGGTTGATGGCGTCGAGCACCGACATGGCGACGCTCAAACGTGAATCGCAAGTACCGATCTCTTCAATAGAACTGTGCATGATTGCCTGACCTGTGGAAACTTCGCTATGGATGGCTAAGTGTAGCTGCGAAGAAACCCACAGGGCGAGCAAAAGCCGCCGGGGTTTTGCCGGCGGAGTCCGCATGCGTTGCTATCTCGCGTCAATTTCTCATCTGGAAAAACAATCGTTTTGCAAGTAATCGATCGGCGTCACCAGCCGTGCAAGCGGGGCCAGCGGGCGATGCCGCCGTCGCTGTCGAGCCCGTGGTATTCCGGATATTGCGCGCCGGTGGCGCAGGCGTGGTTGGGCAGGATGCGCAACTGGGTGCCGATAGGAAAGCGCGCGGCGATCTCGCCATCGACGCCATCGAGGTCGGGGCGTAGCGACAGGATGCCGTGCTCCTGGTTGGCGCCGCTGAGCACATAGCCGGCGATCGGCCTGCCATCGATGTCGCACACCTGGCCGTAGCCGAAATCCTGTTTCTGTTTTTGCGTGCCACGGTCTCGGCTCATGGCCATCCAGCCGGCATCGACGATGGCCCAGCCTTTTTCCTCCTGATGGCCGATCACCGTGGTCAGCACGCTCAGCGCGATCTCGTCCATCGCGCACACGCCGATGTTGTGCATCACCAAATCGAAAAACACATAGACGCCGGCGCGCACCTCGGTCACGCCGTCGAATGACTGCGCCGACAACGCGGTAGGCGTCGAGCCGATGCTGACGTTTGCGCAGGGCAGGCCTGCGGCGCGCAACCGTTCGGCCGCGCCGACGCAAGCCTTGCGCTCCTGCTCGGCCATGGCGACGAGCTTTATCGGATCGTCGAGCTCGTAGCTGGCACCCGCGTGCGTCATCACGCCGCCCAGCAGCATGCCGCCTTCATGCAGGTGGCGCCCGACTTCGATCAAGGTGTCGAGCTCGGGCCGAATGCCGGACCGGTGGCCGTCGCTATCGATCTCGATCCAGACTTCGAATTGCATGCCGTGTTGCTTGCCGAAGCGCACGATGGTCTCGGCCGAGGCCAGGCTGTCGGTGATGATTTTCAGGTCGCAGCCGCGCTGGCGCAAGGCCATCGCCTGCGGCAGCTTGCTGCCCACCATGCCGACCGCGTACAGGATATCGGTGGTGCCGGCCTCGAAGAACCGTTCCGCCTCCAGCAAGGTGGAGACCGTGATGCCCCGCGCCCCGGCGGCCAGTTGCATGGCCGTCACGGGCTCGCTCTTGCTGGTCTTGATGTGGGGACGGAAGTTGACTTCCATCTTGTCCATCCTGGTTTGCATGCGCGCGATGTTGCGTTGCATGCGCGGGACATCGATGATGGCCGCAGGCGTGTTGAGACCGGTAAGCGCCGACATATTTTCTCCTTGATGAATGAACCTATGGCGCTAATGTAAGTCTTATTCGTCAACTTATGTTTAAATGGAAGCCAATAAAAGCTTAAGCAAAATTGAATGATCAAGATAGAAGACCTGCGGTTGATGGCGACCCTGGCGCGCAGCGAGTCGCTGAGCGAGGCGGCCAGGGCGCTGAATGTCACGCCCTCGGCGCTGTCGATGCGCTTGCGCGGCCTGGAGCGTGAGCTGGGACTGTCGCTGGCTACCCGCACCGCGCGCATGCTGACCTTGAGCGTCGACGGCGAGCTGCTGGCGCAGGACGCAACCGCGCTGCTGTCGCGCCTTGAGCAATTGCCGGACCTGTTCGAGCGTGGCGCGCAGAGCGTCAAAGGCAAGCTGCGGGTGGCGGCGCCTTTCGGCTACGGACGCCAGCATATCGCGCCGTTGGTCGTGCGGCTGGCCCGGTTATATCCCGAACTCAATGTTCAACTGGATCTGCGCGAGACGCCCTGGCCCGAGCGCGCCGAGGCCGACATCGTGTTCCACATCGGCAGTGTGCGCGATTCGTCGTGGGTGGCCCGCACCATCGCCGAGAACGAGCGCTGGGTATGCGCCAGTCCGGCCTATCTCAACAAGCACGGCGTGCCCCGCACGCCGCGCGATTTGCTGAATCAATCGTGCATTTGCATCCGCGAGAATGGCGAGGACGTCACCCTCTGGCATTTCCGAAAGGAAAAGGGCACGGCGGACGGGCGCCTCGGCGCGCGCGAATCGGTGCGCATCCATCCGGCGATGCAAAGCAACGACGGCGGCACCGCGCGTTATTGGGCCGAGCAGGGGCTGGGCCTGGTGTTGCGGTCGCAATGGGATGTGGAGGAGGCCGTGCGCAAGGGCATGCTGGTGCGGGTGCTCGAGGAATGGCAATTCGATGCGGCGCCGATTTTGATACTGATACCGTCGAGTAAAAATATGCCGTCGCGAGTGCGGACGGCCTTCGATTTCTTCGTGGAAGCGCTGCGCCCGGCGTGACCTTGCCGCTACTTCTTGGCGGCCTTGATCGCGTACATCCGCGCATCGCCGTCGGCCAGCAGCGCTTCGATCTGCCGGTGCGCGGATGGTTCGAATTCGACCATTCCGCAGGAAAACGCCAGTGCGTAGCCGCGTCCGGCTTCCTCGTTGTACCGGTCGATAACGTCGGCAAACTTGTCGATCACCATTGCCGCGTCGGCCTCTCCGGCGCTGGTCAGCAGCACGACGAATTCGTCGCCGCCGAGTCGGGCGAACAGGTCGGTGTTGCGGAAGGTCTTGCGCATGGCGTCGGCAAAAGCGACCAGCGCGCGGTCGCCTTCGGCGTGGCCAAAGGTGTCGTTGATGGGCTTGAAACCGTCCAGATCGAGGAACGCCAGCGTCGCCGGCGCGCCCTGCCTGGCGCAAAAGTTGAGGCTATATTGCGCCATTTGCATGAAGCCGCGGCGGTTGGAAATGCGGGTCAGCTCGTCGGTGGTGGCGGCCTGGAAGGCGGTGAGTTCGTCCTCGACCATGGATGCCAGGTCGCGCAAGGCGACGGCGTCGTCCTCGTCGAATTCGTGCGGCTCGGCGTCGATGATGCAGAGCGTGCCTATCTTGAAGCCGCCGGCCGAGCGCAGCGGGCAACCGGCATAGAACCGGATATGCGGCGCACCGGTCACCAGCGGATTGTCGGTGAAACGCGGGTCGGCGAGGGTGTCGCAGATGAGGAAGATATCGTCGCCGAGGATCGCGTGGCCGCAAAAGGATATATTGCGCGGCGTTTCGCAGGCCGGCAGGCTCTCGTTCGATTTGAACCACTGGCGGTTTTCGTCGATGATGCTCACCAGCGCGATGGGCACGCGGAACATGCGCTTGGCCATGCGCGTGAGGCGGTCGAAACGCTCCTCGGCGGGGGTGTCGAGGATGTTGAGCGAGCGCAGCGCGCTCAAACGGCTGGCTTCGTTGTCGGGTATGGCGGGTGCTTGCAACCGGATCTCCTGGCGTCGTGTTACGGCTTGATGCCGATTCTACACAAGCGACTTCCCGTGGGCCAGAGAGGCCGGCAAAAGTGTTGCTATAAGGCACGCCGCCCCGGCTTGCGGGAAGCGGGGGCGGCGCACGGCCCGGAAGGGCCGATTGGGGTGGATGCGCTTAGTGCGGCAGGGAAGGGATCGGCAGTTCGACTTCTTCCTTGCGGGCGGCGATGGCCTCGCCCAGCGCGGCCATGTCGAGCTTGGCTTTGCGCGCCTTCGGGAACATTTCCTTCTCTTCTTCTTCGACGTGGTGCTCGATGTACTCCGACAGCACCTTGACCTTGGCGTCATAGAGGTCGTCGCCTGGCTCCATCTCCAGGATTTGCGCGATCAGGTCTTTGGCGGACGCGTGTTCCACGGTGGCCTCGTCGACCAGATCCTCGGCGTCGCCGCTGGCTTCACGCACGGCGGTGTAGAAGATCTCTTCCTCGGCGGTCGCGTGTTTGGTCAGTTCCAGACAGATCTGGGTAGCGAGTTTCTTTTTGCTAGCCGTCGAACGATCGCTCAGGTTCTCGTATTTTTCAAACAGTTCCTTGACGTTTTTATGGTCCTGCGTCAGCAGTTCGATGGCGTCGATGGAGTCGGTGCCCTGTGGCGCGCGGGTCGCTTTGCTCTTGGCGGTAGTCGTGGTGCTCATGTCGTTTGCCTCGTATCGGTAAGGGTGGAATGGTTATTTCGATTTCGAGCCGGAGGAAGACTTGCCGGCGGTCGGCTTTGCCGACGATGCGCTGGCCGATGCTTTGCTGCCGGACGTGGCGGACTGGCTGTTGCCTTTGCTGGTGCTGCTGTTGCCGGAGTTTTTGGCGGTGCCGGTTTCTTCCAGCTTGCTGTTGCCGCCGTTTTTGCCGCCTTGGGTTGGTTTGCTCATCATCTTCTCCTGGGATTTGACTGCAGTTTTACCGCTTAAGATTTCGCACTGAATTAGCAATGAAAAACTTTGCTATACGTCCATAGTAGACGCGCACTCAGCAATCGGATGTAGGAGCATTCCCTGTGTCGGTGTAGGTCGTGTTACCCAATAGTAGCGTGCGTCAATGCTACAATTAGACACTCTGTTAATCCACGCATCGCGTCCGTGCCCGGGCCGTATTCCTTAAAGAAATCCGCATGACGTTTGAGACTTCCCTAATCGTTCAATCGTTGCCGTTTGCCATCCTCGTGCTCGACGCCACACCGGATTTCGTGATCCGCCACGCCTCGGATGAATACCTCGCCGCCACCCTCACCACCCGCGCCGATCTGATCGGCCGGCCCCTGTTCGAGGCGTTCCCTGGGGACACGGCCGAAGCCGAAGGGCCGATACGCCTGCGCGCCTCCCTCGAATCCGTGGTGCGCACCGGCCGCACGCATGCGATGGAAGTACAGCGCTACGATGTGCCCGACCGGGGCGGGGATGGCTTCATCGTCAAGTCGTGGCTGCCGACCAACATCCCGGTACCCGGCGAGGACGGCCGCGTGCGCTTCATCCTGCACCGCGTCTACGACCTGACGGCGATCCTCGCAAGCGAGGACGGGCAGGGCGTGGGCAGCCAGCCTGAACATTTGACCCGTTCCTTGCAGGACTTGCGGCAGCTGGCCGAACTGATGCGCGAGGGGGAGGGCCGGCGCCGCAACGCCGAGGCGCGCGCGACGGAGGCGGGCGAACGCCTGGAACTGGCCGTCGCCGCCGGCGAGCTGGGCACGTTCTACTGCCCCATGCCGATGGGGAAGATTTTCTGGAATGACAAGTGCAAGGAACATTTTTTCCTGCCCGAGGACGCCGAGGTCGACTTCGACATCTTCTATAGCCGCATCCATCCCGACGACCGCGAGCGCACCCGCGCGGCGGTCGACGCCAGCATCGCCGGCAAGAAGGGGTACGACGTCGAATACCGCGTGCTGGCGCCGGACGGGCGCGACCGCTGGCTGCGCGCCAAGGGCCGCACTTATTACGACAGCGACGGCGCGCCGACCCGCTTCGACGGCATCACCATCGACATCAGCGACACCAAGCGCATCCAGGCCGAGCTAGCGCGCAGCAACCAGCAGAAGGACGATTTCCTGGCGATGCTGGCGCACGAGCTGCGCAACCCGCTGGCGCCGATCACCGCCGCCGCCGACCTGCTGGCCATCGCGCCGCCGGAGCCGGCCCGCATCGCCCGCATGAGCGAGGTGCTGTCGCGCCAGGCGCGGCACATGTCGGCCATGCTGGACGATCTGCTCGACGTCTCGCGCGTGACGCGCGGCATGGTCGAGTTGAACAAGACCCTGATTGATTGCAAGCAGGTCGTCGCCGCCGCGCTCGAACAGGTCAACCCGCTGATCGAAAAGCGCGGTCATAAAGTCAGTACGCAGATCACCTACGAGCAGGCGCGGGTGGTCGGCGACGAGAAGCGGCTGGTGCAGGTGCTGGCCAATTTGCTCAACAACGCGGCCAAGTACACGCCGGCCCGGGGCGCGATCGAGCTGGCGTTGCGGGTCGACGGCGGCGAAGTGATTGTGACGGTGGCCGACAACGGCGCCGGCATCGCCGCCGACCTGCTGCCGCATGTGTTCGAACTGTTCGTCCAGGGGGCGCGCACGCCGGACCGGGCGCAGGGCGGGCTGGGCCTGGGACTGCCACTGGTCAAGAGTTTGGTTGAGCTGCACGGTGGCCGCGTCGTCGCCAGCAGCGGCGGGCCGGGCGCCGGCAGCGTGTTCGAAGTTCGGCTGCCGCGCCATCAGGTCGCCGATGCGGGCGACGGCGCCCAAGGCGGGATGGCGCCGCAGGCGGGGCAGGCGCTGCGCATCGTCGTGGTCGACGACAACGCCGACGCCGCGTGGACCTTGGCCACCTGCCTGCGGGCGGTCGGCCACAGCGTCGAGGAAATGACCAACCCGCGCGCGGCGCTGGCCATCCCGGCGGACCGGGTGCCCGACGTGTTCCTGCTCGATATCGGCATGCCCGACATCGACGGCCACGAACTGGCGCGCCGCCTGCGCGGCCAGCCGCACACGGCGGGCACGCGGCTGATCGCCGTCACCGGCTACGGCAACGTCGAGGAGAAGGCGGGCGGCAAGGGACACTTCGACCGCTATCTGGTCAAGCCGGTCAATTTCGGCAAGCTGATGCAGTTGTTGGATGATGTGATGGCCACATAATTCAGGTAAATCAGGTAAATCACGGTAAACACGTAGGGCGGATTAGCGAAGCGTAATCGGCCATGCCTGCGTCGCCGATGGCGCAGGCATGGCCGATTACGGCGTTCCGCCTAATCCGCCCTACGTATCCCCGTCTTTGCTCAGCTTGTTGATCATTGCGTCTGGAGGGGTTTTGCTGCGTCGCTAAAATGCTAATATTTTAGTGCGGGCGGCGTGGTGTCGGCCCTATCCCTCATTGAAAGCGCATATGACCCGTCGACGTTTCCCGGCCACGACCCTGCCGGCGTTCTTGATCACCTGCTGCATCGCGCTGCCGTTCCCGGCGCAGGCCGAGCGCCTGACCTATAACTTCAATCCCGACTGGCGCCTGGCCGTCGCCGATCCGGCCGACGCGGCGCAGGCGGGCTTCGACGACCAAGCCTGGAAGCGCGTGACCCTGCCGCGCGCCTGGAACGAGGACGACGCCTTCGGCAAGGACATCGTCGACCAGTCGACCGGCGTGGCCTGGTACCGCAAACGCTTCACCCTGCCGGCGGCCGCGCGCGGCCAGAAGGTGTTCCTGGAATTCGAGGGCGCGCGCCAGGCGGCCGAGGTGTACGTCAACGGCAAGCGCATGGGGTTGCACGAGAACGGCATCAACGCCTTCGGCTTCGACATCACCGCCGCGCTGGTCGACGGCGAAAACACGGTCGCGGTGCGCACCGATAACAGCTGGGACTACCGCGAGAAGGCCACCGGCCAGCGCTACCAGTGGTCGGACAAGAACTTCAACGCCAACTACGGCGGCCTGTCGAAGAACGTGCGCCTGCACGTGACGGACAAGCTGTATCAGACCTTGCCGCTGTATTCGAGCCTGGGCACCACCGGTGTCTATGTGTACGCGAGCGACTTCGATATTCCCGGACGTAAGGCGACGGTGACCGCCGAATCCCAGGTGCGCAACGACTACGACCAGCCGCGCAGCTTCACCTACGAGGTGCGGATACGCGACCGCGAAGGCCGTCAAGTGGCCGCTTTCGGTTCGCCCGCGCAGACGCTGGCGCCGGGCGCGACGACGGTCGTCAAGGCCAGCGCGCCGGTCAAGGACCTGCACTTCTGGAGCTGGGGCTACGGCTACCTGTACGACGTGCAGACCATCCTCAAGGTCGACGGCAAAGCGGTCGACGAGCTGGCGACGCGCACCGGTTTCCGCAAGACCGGCTTCGCCGACGGCATGGTCAAGCTGAACGACCGCGTGCTGCAGATGAAGGGCTACGCGCAGCGCACCTCCAACGAGTGGCCGGCGATCGGCATGTCGGTGCCGGCCTGGCTGAGCGATTACAGTAATGGCCTGGCGCTGGCCAGCAACGCCAACCTGATACGCTGGATGCACATCACGCCGTGGAAGCAGGATGTCGAATCGCTCGACCGGCTTGGATTGATGCAGGCGATGCCGCCGGGCGATTCGGAGGCCGACGTCACCGGCCGGCGCTGGGAGCAGCGCATTGAGGTCATGCGCGACGCAATCATCTACAACCGCAATAGCCCGAGCATCATCTTCTACGAAAGCGGCAACCGTGGCGTTAGCGAGCCGCACATGCTGGAGATGAAGGCGCTGCGCGACCAGTTCGACCCCCATGGCGGGCGCGCGTCCGGCAGCCGCGAGATGCTCAGCGCGCGCCTGCAGCAGGTGGCCGAATATGGCGGCGAGATGCTGTACGTGAACAAGAGCGCGCGCATCCCGATGTGGGCGATGGAGTATTCACGCGACGAGGGCGCCCGCAAGTTCTGGGACAATCTGACGCCGCCGTTCCACAAGGACGGCGACGGCCCGCTGCACAAGGGCCAGGACGCCAGCGTCTATAACCGCAACCAGGACACGCACGCGATCGAGAACGTCAAGCGCTGGTACGACTACTGGCGCGAGCGGCCCGGCACCGGCACGCGCGTGTCGTCGGGCGGCGTCAATATCGTTTTCTCGGACAGTAACACCCACCATCGCGGCGCCGAAAACTACCGCCGCAGCGGCGAGGTCGATGCGATGCGCATACCGAAGGACGGCTTCTACGCGCACCAGGTCATGTGGGACGGCTGGGTCGACGTCGAGAAGCCGCGCGCACATATCGTCGGCCATTGGAACTACGCCGCCGGCACCACCAAGGCGGTGACGGTGATCTCCAGCGCGGACAAGGTGGAGCTGCGCTTGAACGGCAAGCCGCTCGGACAGGGGCGCCAAAGCGAACGCTTTTTGTTCACGTTCGACGACGTGGCGTGGCAGCCGGGCGAGCTGAAAGCGGTGGGCTTCGACGCCGCCGGCAAACAGGTGTGCGAAGCCGTGCTGTCGACGGCCGGCGCTCCGGCCGCGCTCAAACTGACGTCTATCACGTCGCCGTCCGGCCTGCAGGCCGATGGCGCCGACCTGGCGCTGGTACAGGTGGAGGTGGTGGACGCGCAGGGACGCCGCAATCCGGTCGCGCTGGACACGGTCAGCTTCGATCTGCAAGGGCCGGCCGAATGGCGCGGCGGCATCGCGCAGGGACCCAACAACCACGTGCTGGCCAGGACCTTGCCGGTCGAGGGGGGCGTGAACCGGGTGCTGATCCGCACCGCCACGCAGGCCGGCAAGATCGTCGTGCGCGCCAGCGCGCCCGGTCTGACAGGCGCCGAGCTGGCGCTCGATACGCTGCCGGCGGCGTCGGGGAACGGCTTGTCGACGCGTTTGCCGGGCGCGGACCTGCCAGTGCATCTGGAGCGCGGACCGACGCCGGCCACGCCGTCGTACAAGGTGACGCGGGTGGCGGTGCAACCGGCATCGGCGGAAGCGGCCAGCAACGCGGCCGATGTCGCCAACTCCTACGACGATGACGAAACCACCAAGTGGGTCAGCAAACCGGGGGAGGGCACGCCGTCCATCACCTACCGGCTGGCGCAAGCGGCCACCTTGAAAGAGATCGCGATGAAGCTGTCGGGCTGGCGCGAACGCAGCTACCCGCTCAGGATCTCGGTCGACGGGGAGGTGGTTTTCTCCGGCATGACGCCGAAAAGCCTGGGCTACGTGACCCTGCCGCTCAAGCCGCGCCGGGGCAGCGTGGTCAAGGTGGAGCTGAACGGCGTGGCCGAGGAGGGCAACGCGGTCAAGATGACGGAGGTGGCCAACCAGGCGATCGTCGACACCGGCGCCAACACCACGCCCAAGGGGGTGTTGTCCATCGTCGAAATCGAGTTTTACCGGGCGCCGTGAGCCGGGCCGCAGGGCCGGAGGGTGATGCTGATATGTTAATATATGAGCCCTTATCACACGCCAGTCTCTCCCTCTATGGCTTTGCAATCGCTGCCGGGTGCTTTTTCCTTGGATCGCACACGTAACGCCACCGCGCAGGTGTTTGAACATTTGCGCGAAAAGATCGTCACCAATGTGCTGGAGCCGGGCACCGTGCTCGCGCGGCAGCAACTGGCCGATTACTTCAAGCTGTCCATCACGCCGATCCGCGACGCGCTGCTGCGCCTTGAGGAGGAGCGCCTGGTGGACATCTATCCCCAGCACCTGACGCGCGTGAGCGCCATCGACCTGACCTCGGCGCGCCAGGCGCACGTGCTGCGGCTGTCGGTGGAGCTGGAGACCGCGCACCAGTTGTGCGGGCGCCGTCCGCCGGCCCTGGACGGCGAACTGGCCGACCTGCTGGCGCGCCAGCGCCTGGCCCTCGAGCGCGGCGACCTGGAAAGCTTCGCCCGCGCCGACCTGGAATTCCACCGGACTTTGTACATGGCGGCCGACGTTGCCGACTTATGGCATCTGGTTCGGCGGCTGAGCGGCAATCTGGATCGCCTGCGCCGCCTGCATCTTCCCCTCAACAGCAAGGCCCAGCGCATACTGGACGATCACGGTGAGATCGCCGGCGCCATCGCCGCAGGTGATTCGGAGCAGGCGCGCAACGCCGTGCGCCGCCATCTGTCGGGCACCCTGTCGGAGCTCGACGCGCTGCGCGAGAAGTATCCCGACTTCGTGTTGCCGCCTGTGCAAGGGTAATTCGTCAAAATAACGCGGGTTGGCGCGTTGCCGAAAAATGGTATATGATGATCGTCATGCAGAAGGATAAATCGACCAGCCCCCCGGCGAAAGCCAAGACGCCACAGTTGCGCGCCACGCAGGCCCGCAAGGAAGTGACGCACGAGCGCATCGTGGAAGTCGCTTCGCGGGCGATCCGCCGCAGCGGCTACGACGGCACCGGCGTGGCGGATATCATGAAGGAAGCCGGGCTGACGCACGGCGGCTTCTACGCGCACTTCGCCTCGCGCGAAGCGCTGCTGGCCGAAGCGGCAGACCGCGCGCGCGCTGAAGCCCTGGCCTGGACGGACCAGCTGTTGAAAGCCGCGCCGGAGGGGCAGGCCTTGCAGTCGCTGGCGGAAGCCTATTTGTCGGACGAGCATTTGAACGGCGTCGAACGCGGTTGCGCGGTCTCCGCGCTGGGATCGGAGATGCACCGCCAGGCGCCGGAAGTGCGGCACGTGGCCACGCGCCACATCCAGCAGTTGATCGATATCGTGGCGCGCGAAATACCGGAAGGCGGCGATCGCAGCGCGCACGACGAGGCGATGGTGAGGATCAGCACGATGGTCGGCACGGTGGTGCTGGCCAGGGCGGTGGACGATCCGGCGCTGGCGAAATCACTGCGCGAAGCGGCGCTCAAGTATTTTTCACCGGTGGGCGATTAAAGGTTGCCCACCAGGCGGCGGCCGTCCCGGCCGTTTTTTTTAAACCATAATATGATGATCGTCATATTTTATTTTAGTACCAACTCCCGCGAATGGGATCACAATGAGGGCATCACCATGAACAATAAGATTGCAATCGTTACCGGCGCCTCGTCGGGAATCGGCGAGGCAACGGCCGAGTTGCTGGCCCAAGCCGGTTATACGGTCTACGGCACCAGCCGCAAAGGCACATCGACATCGCAGCGCGGCTTCGAGATGCTGGCGCTGGACGTCACCAGCGACGAATCGGTGGCGGACCTGGTGGCCGAGGTGATGCGCCGCCACGGCCGCATCGACCTGCTGGTCAACAACGCCGGTTTCGGCGTGGCGCCGGCGGCGGCTCAGGAGAGCAGCATGGCGCAGGCGCAGGCCATCTTCGACACGAACTTCTTCGGCCTGGTGCGGATGACGCGCGCGGTGTTGCCGCACATGCGCCGGCAGCGCGAGGGGCGCATCCTGAATATCAGTTCCGTGCTCGGACTCGTGGCGATACCGTATGCGGCGCTGTACTGCGCCACCAAGCACGCGGTCGAAGCCTATTCGGAGTCGATGGACCAGGAGTTGCGCACCCAGGGTGTGCGGGTCTCGCTGATCGAGCCGGCGTACGTGAATACGCCGTTCGACGCCAACCAGTTGCAGGCCGACGCCCAACTGCCGGAGTACCGCGCGCTGCGCGCCTCGCTGGCGGACTTCGTGAAGGAATCGATGGCGAAGTCCGACCGTCCGCAGGTGGTGGCCGAGACGGTGCTGAAGGCGGCGCGCGACGCGCGTCCGAAGGTGCGCTACACGGCTGGCGCGGTGGCCGGGCGTTTGCGGGCGTTGCGCCGGTTCGCGCCGGCCGCGCTGGTGGAGGCGGCCATCCGCAAGGATATGAAGCTCGACTCGCAGCCGCCGGTCGGCCCCGTCGCCGCCGTGCTGGAATAAGAACGATCACCGGAGAGAGACATGAAGGCATTTATTATTGACCGTTACGGCAAAGCCGATGTCGTGCGCGCCAGCGAGATGCCAGAGCCCGAGCTGCGCGCCGACGACGTGCTGGTGCAGATCCACGCGGCCAGCGTCAATCCGCTGGACCTGAAAATCCGCGACGGAGCATTCAAGCTGCTGCTGCCATATCGCCTGCCGCTCATCCTGGGCAACGACATGGCCGGCGTGGTGGTGCGCGTGGGTGCTGGCGTGCGCCGCTTCAACGTCGGCGACGAGGTGTATGCGCGGCCCGACGACGACCGTATCGGCACGTTCGCCGAATTCATCACGATCAAGGAGGACTCGCTGGCGCTCAAGCCGAAGACCTTGACGATGGAGCAGGCTGCGGCGATGCCGCTGGTGGCCCTGACGGCGTGGCAGGCGCTGGTCGAAAAAGGCCGGCTGAAAAAGGGCCAGAAGGTACTGATACACGCCGGCACCGGCGGTGTGGGGACGGTCGCCATCCAGCTGGCCAAGCATCTGGGCGCCACCGTCGCCACGACCGCCAGCGCGGCCAACGCGCCCATGCTGAAACAGCTGGGCGCCGACATCGTCATCGACTACAAGAAGGACGATTTCGCGCTGCGGCTGCGCGACTACGATCTGGTGCTCGATTCGCAGGGCGGCGTGACGCAGAAAAAATCGTTGAGCGTGCTCAAACCGGGCGGCAAAGTCATTGGTATCGCCGGCCCGCCGGACCCGGACTTCGCCAAGGCGCACGGCGTGAACGCGCTGGTGGGGCTGGTCATGCGCATGCTCAGTTACGGCATCCGCAGCAAGGCCAAGGCGGCCGGCGTCAGCTACTCCTTCCTGTTCATGCGCGCCAGCGGCGAGCAGCTGCGGCAGATCGCGGACCTGATCGACGCCGGCGCCATCCGCCCGGTGGTCGACCGGGTGTTCCCGTTCGACGAGACCAAGGAGGCGCTGGCCTACGTCGAAACCGGCCGGTCGAAGGGCAAGGTCGTCATCAAAATACGATGATACCAATGCTGCATTGCCCGATCCGTTGCGGAGCCACGTAGGGCGGATTAGCGAAGCGTAATCGGCCATCGGCGAGCCGCCGACGGCGCATGGATGGCCGATTACGGCGTTCCGCCTAATCCGCCCCACGTGATTTACCTCAGTTTAAGGGGTTCGGAGATCGTCAACACCACCAGGAAGGTGAGGCACGATATCGCGGCCATGAAGCCGAACACATAGTCCCAGCCCAGGCTATCGAGCAGCATGCCGACGATCCACGGCGTGGCCGCGCCGCCCAGTTGTCCGCCCATGTTCACCACCGCGTTCGCGGTGGGGAATTTCTCCTTCGAGACGAACGCCATCGGATACACCATGTACGCCGAGTAGCCGATGCTCAGCAAGATGCCGGTCAGGAACAGCAGGAAACCGTAGGTGACCGGGTCGGCCGGCGCGTTGATCAGCACATACATCATGACGGCGGTGGACGCCGCCGAAATCAGCATGCCCGGTTTGCGGCGTTTATCGAGCACCCGGTCGGCGAACAGGCCGCCGAGGATGTTGCCGACCACCGCGCCCACCCACGGGGCCGCCGCGACAAAGCCCATATTCATCACCGAGAAATTCTTCACCGTCAGCAGATAGGTCGGTATCCATGCCAGCAGCACACTGGAGATGCCCAGCTGGCAGCAGTAACCCAGCGCGCAGCCGATGATGTTCCACGATTTGAGCACGCCGCCGGTGGTGTCCAACACCTTTTCGTCGCGCACGCGTATCAGTTTGTCGAGCCATGGAATCGGTCTGGAAGCGGCGCCCTGGCTGCGGCTATTTTTGCCGCCACCGTCCTCGGTGATGCGCGCCAGCTCCGCGCTGTTGACGAAGCGGCTCTCCGACGGCTGGTTGGCGACCAAAAAATACCACAGCACCGACAGCAGAATGCCGGGAATGGCGAACAGGATGAACACTTCCTTCCAGCCCCACGCGGCGATGATGGCGGCGCCGAGGATGGGCGTGATCACCGGCCCGAATTTAACCGACGACAGGAAGATGCCGGTGGCCGTGCCTTTTTCACGCGCGGGGAACCAGTTGTTGATGGTGGAGGTGACGCCGATCGGCAGCGGTCCCTCCGCCACGCCCAGCGCAAGGCGGCACACCTTCAATGCCAGCAGCGAGCTGACCATGCCGGTCAGGCCGGTGGCGATCGACGTCAATATCATCGAGATCGTGAACACCTTGCGGATGCCGAAGCGCGACAGCAGCCAGGCCGACGGCAGCTGCGCCAGTCCGTAGGCGATCAGGAACAGGCTGACCAGGCCACCCGCCTCGGTATTGGTCATCGCGAACTCCTTGCGCAGGAACGGCAGCGCGACGCCAAGATTGGCGCGGTCGGCGGCGGCGATGGTGTAGATGACGAAGAACAGCGCGGCGACGAACCAGCGGTATTTCGTTGGCCGAGCGGTGTCCTCCACCGTAATGGATTTGCTATGCATGATGTCTCCTGGTTTTGTGTTTTTTGGGGATTGCGCTATGGGTTAGCGCAGATTCAGGCGCTGCAACGTCTCGGCCAGGTCCAGCAGATCGACGGTCGTGGCGCCGTTTCTGATCTGCTCGCGGTAGGCCGCTTCCTTCTCTTCGCGGGCGCGGCCCGCCGCCAGCACCGCGTCGGCTTCTTCGCGCGCCACGACCACCAGGCCGTCCTGGTCGCCGATGACGATGTCGCCGGGTTGGATTTGCACGTCGCCGATGATCACGGGGACATTGATGCGGCCCGGCTGATGCTTGCCCGTGCCCTTGATCGACAGACCGCGCGCGAAGACGGGAAAGCCCGCCGCGATGATGGCGGCGGCGTCGCGCACGGCGCCGTTGATGACCAATCCGGCAAGGCCCATCTTCATGGCCTGTTCGGTGAAGACGTCGCCCCACACGCCGGCTTCGAGGAAGCCCTTGGCGTCGACCACCAGCACGTCGCCCGGCCGTGCCTTGAGCATGGCGTAGTGCAGCATCAGGTTGTCGGCGGGACGGGCGTCCACCGTGAAGGCCGGGCCGGCGACGCGCATGGCGGCGTCGATGGGTTTCATGCCGCTGTCGAGGGCGCCTTTGCCGCCTTGGGCTTCGTGCACGGTGGCGGCGCCGAGTTCGCGCAATCCGCGCAGGGTATCGGGACTGGTCGGGTTCATGGGGTGTCTCCTTGTGGTTATGGTTGTGTTGACCTTGCAAGGAGTTTTATATAAAGTGATTTAGATATCAAACATCGATTTTTGAGCCTTGGATCAAAAAAAATGAATATGACCCTGAAGACGATGCGCTACTTTTGCGAGGTGGTGGAGGCGGGCAGCGCGGCCAACGCTGCCGAGCGACTGTTCGTTGCGCCGACCGCCATCAGCATGCAGCTGGCGCAATTGGAGTCGCAGTTGGGGGGAGAGTTGTTCGACCGCTCGCGGCGGCCGATGGCGCTGACGGACCTCGGTAAGTTCTTCTATCCGCGCGCGAAAGAGCTGCTGCTGCAGATGTCGCGGCTCGATAGCGAGGCGCGCGGCATCGCCAGCGGCAGTGGTGGTTCGCTCTCGATCGGTTTCACGCGTTCGTCCACGTTCTCGCTACTGCCGCGCGTGATACGCCGGTTCCGCGCCGCCTATCCGGAGGTGCAGCTCGATCTGGTGGAGGCCTTGTCCGAATACCAGCCGGCGCAACTGCGGCAAAACCGCATCGATGTCGGATTGTCGCGTTTCATCGGCGACTTCGAGGCGCCGGACGATTTGACGCACGCGGTCAAGCTGGATGATCCGCTGGTGGCGGCGCTGCCGATCCACCATCCGTTGGCGCGGCGCAAATCGGTGACGGCGGCGGCGCTGGCCGAGGTGCCGTTCATCCTGTATCCGAAAGATCCGCTCAGCCCCTTCGGGCAGCAGATCGTGGCGATATTGAAGGCCGCCGGCGGCGCCGAGCCAACGGTGGCGCATGGCGCGGTGGAGATTTACACGGCGCTGGCGCTGGTGAGCGCGGGGCTGGGCGCGACCTTGGTGGGGCGTTCGATCGCCGACAATAAGCGCAACGACGTCGCCTTCATACCGGTGCGCGATATCCACGCCAGCACCACCGTGGTGGCGGTCACGCGCAACAACGAAAGCAGCAAGCTGGTGGCCGCCTTCCTGGACATCGTCCGCGAGAGCGAAAGTCCGTAGGCGGCGGGTTCCGTGCGGATGGAGCGGTCTATGTGGACCAGGATGGTTTTATAAGACATGCCGCCTCCTATGAAGAAATAGCGATCGCCCGCAGCGCATCGGCATCGAGTAACTCGATGCGGCGGTTCTGGACTTCCAGCAGGCCGGCCGCGCGAAACTGCGTCAGTTGACGGCTCACGCTTTCCAGCGCGAGCCCGAGGTGGGATGCGATGTCGTCGCGCGACATGCGCAGTTCGAACGCCGGCGCCGGTGGCGCCGGCGCTTGGTGGCTGGACGCCAGGTCCATTAAAAAAGCGGCCAGCCGCTGCGGCGCCTTGGCGTTACCGAGCAATAGCATGTTGGTTTGCTGGCGTGCCAGCTCGGTGCCGAACAGCGCGTGAAAACGCAGCAGCAGCGTGCTGCGCTGCTGTATCAGGCTGGTGAGCATCGCGTACGAGATCGCGCACACCGTGCTGTCGCACAGCGCGACGGCGTCGCAGCAGTAAGCGTGCGACGACAGCGCGTCCAGACCGAGCAATTGTCCCGGCAGGTAAAAACCGAGCACCTGCGGGCGGCCATCCGGCATCGGCCGTTCGGTTTTGATCTGGCCGCTTGATACGATATATAGATGTTCGAGCGGCATGCCGCGCCGATAAAGCCGTTCGTGCCGCTTGAGGTGTTGGCGGCGCGCGACCGTGTGTTCAAAGCTGTGCAGTTCCGAGGAATCGAGACCAGCCGGCAGGCAATGCTCGCGTGTGGGACATTCGCGGCAGGTGGAAGACAAGCCAGTGCTGGTCTGTTCGGAGCGGGGTACGGCTGAGGTGGACGGCAACATAGCTAGGATCTGAGGCAAGGTATGGGTAGCCTAGCAAGTCTCAAATCAAAAAAAATTGATCTGCGTCAAATTCCTCCCCCTTCGCACACGCTAAATCATACGCCGCACCAGCAGATCGCGGATTTCGCTGATCGCGGCCGCCGGATTGAGTTCCTTCGGACAGACGTCGGTGCAGTTCATGATCGTGCGGCAGCGGAACAGGCGGTAGGCGTCGCTCAGGTCATCGAGCCGTTCCGACGGGATGCTGTCGCGCGTGTCGGCGATGAAGCGGTAGGCCTGCAGCAGCCCGGCCGGGCCGACGAAACGGTCCGGATTCCACCAGAAGGTGGGGCAGGCGGTGGAGCAGCAGGCGCACAGGATGCACTCGTACAATCCGTTGAGTTTTTCGCGGTCTTCAGGCGACTGCAAGCGCTCGCGATCGGTTGGCGGATCGTGATTGACCAGGTAGGGCTTGATCGAGTGGTACTGCTTCCAGAATTCGCTCAGATCGACGATCAGGTCCCGCACCACCGGCACGCCCGGCAGCGGCCGCAGCACGATGGGCTGGCGCGTCGTCGCGATCGGCGCCACGCAGGCCAGGCCGTTCTTGCCGTTGATGTTCATCGCGTCCGAGCCGCATACGCCCTCGCGGCAGGAGCGCCGGAACGACAGGCTGTCGTCGATGTCGCTTTTGATCTGCATGAGCAGGTCGAGCACCATCGTGCCCTTGTAGCCGGCCTGCACAGTGTAGTCCTGCATGCGCGGCGGCTCTCCGGTGTCCGGGTCGTAGCGGTAGATTTTCAGGTGCACGGGACCGTTTTGTGCCATATTTTTTCTCCTATCTCAACCAGGGATGTCAGCGCGGCGCGCGCGCCAGCAGCTTCCACGCGGCGAACGCCGCGCCGCCGAACAGCAGCGCGGTCGTCAGCGGGCCGGAACGCAGGGCGATCGCGGTGTAGGGCGAGCGCTCGTGAACGCGGCTGTACCGGGTGCCCAGCCGCTGCTGCAACTCGTGGCTGTCGGGCGCGTATAAGGTGTCGCGCCGGTCGGGCAGGGCCGGGCGGTCCGATTGCTGCTGCTTGAACATGGTCGCCTTCATATAACGGTCGAAAAGGCGCGGCATGTGAAAGCTGCCGACCGCGATCATCTTCGCGGCGCCTCCCACGTAGACGTCGCGCTGCGGGTGCTGGGCGGCGTGCAGGATGGCGCCGGCGACGACCTCCGGCGCGTACAGCGGCGGCGGCAGGCGCGGCTCGTGTTGCAGGTAGTTCTTGGCGTGCACGGTCAGCATGGTGTCGATGGCGGCCGGCTTGATCAGGGTGACCGAGATCGGCACCCCGTCCTTTTCGATCTCCATGCGCAGCGAGTCGGTGAACCCCTTCACGGCATGCTTGGAGGCCGAGTAGATCCCCTGCAGCGGTATTGCGCGGTCGGACACCTCGCTGCCGACGTTGATCAAGGCGCCACCGTCGCGCTTCATGCGGCGCAGCGCCTCGAGCGAACCGTGCACCACGCCCCAGAAATTGGTCTGGAACAGGCGCTGCCGGTCTTCGTCGGTGACGTCCTCGTGACGGCCGAAGATGGAGACACCGGCATTGTTGACCCAGGTGTCGATGCGGCCGAAGCGGTCGATGGCGGCCTGGCCCAGCTTGGCGACCTCGTCGCGGACACCGACGTCGGTGGGCACGGCCAGCGCCTGCGCGCCGCGCGCGCCCAGCTCCTCGGCCCGCTGGTTGAGGGCCTCGGCGTTGCGCGCGGCCACCACCAGGCTGGCGCCGCCGTCGGCCGCCATGCGCGCCGTCGTCAGGCCGATGCCGCTGGTGGCGCCGGTGATCACTATGACTTGCTCGGACAGTCTTTTCAAAGGAACTTGCATGATCGCTCCGCACGTGAAGTGTGACGAATATTTTGTCACGGGGGATGAGCTGTGGTGTAGGACTGGCGCTTGGTGCCCGGTAGGAGGCGAAATGACGGGCTTTTCGGCTTTTTCCGAACGCTGTAGTCCCTTTGGCGGTTAAAGTTAATGACAAGCCAATATTTTTTTGTCAGAATTCAGTCACTTAATTTAGTATCAACCAGCAACTTACCGCTTGTCACCGTTATTGGGAGTCAACGATGGAAATTCTGGCCGTACTGTCACGCTCGGGCTGGGCGAAAAATTCCTTCATGTGCGGCCTCGTGCTGACCTTGGCGGCCTGCGGGAAGGGCGACGACGGCGGCCAGCATGCCGGCGGTCCGCCGCCTGTGTCGGTGGCGCCGGTGGTCCAGCGCGAGGTGCAGGAGTTCGACGAGTTCACGGCCAGGCTGGAAGCGCCGGACACGGTCGACATACGCTCCCGCGTGGCCGGGATGCTGACCAAGGTGCATTTCCGCGAGGGCCAGGTGGTCAAGAAGGGCGAGCGGCTGTTCACCATCGATCCGCGTCCGTTCGCCGCCGAGGCGGCGCGGCTGGAGGCCCAACTGCTGGCCGCGAAAACCCAGGGTGAATTGAACAGGACCGAGTTGGCGCGCGCGGAAAAGCTGGTGTCGGTGCGTGGCGTCAGCCAGCAGGAAATCGATCAACTGCGCGCGGCGCTGGCGAGCGCCCAGGCCAACGTCAAGGCGGCCGAGGCGGCGCTGTCGCAGGCCAGGCTCAATCTCGAATTCACCAACATCACGGCGCCGGTCACGGGCCGCACCTCGCGCGCCAACATCACCGAGGGTAATCTGGTCAGCGTCGGCGACCCGGTGCTGACGACGGTGGTGTCGAGCGACCGTGTCTACGCCTACTTCGACGCCAGCGAGGCGATCTACCTGAAATATATGCGCTCGGCGCGCGAAGGCTCGCGCGGCTCGTCGCGCGACACGCCCAACGAGGTGCGACTGGGCCTGGCCAACGAGGAGGGCTTCCCGCACGCGGGCAAGATGGACTTCGTCGACAATCGCCTCAATCCGGCCACCGCCTCGATGCGCGGGCGCGCCGTGTTCGACAACAAGGACGGCTTGTACACGCCGGGGTTGTTCGCGCGCCTGCAACTGGTCGGCAGCGGCAAGTACACGGCGACGATGGTGCTGGACCGCGCCATCAGCACCGACCAGACGCGCAAGGTGGTGCTCATCGTCGGCAAGAACAACATCGTCGACCAGCGCGAGGTCAAGACCGGCGCGCTGATAGGCGGCATGCGCGCCGTCACCGGCGTCAAACCCGGCGAACTGGTGATCGTCGACGGCCTGCTGCGCGCCATGCCCGGCGCCCCCGTCACGCCGCAGCAGCTCAAGGTCGACGACAAGGGCGTGCCGATTCCGGCGCCGCCCCCTGGCGCTCCGGCCGCGCCGGCCGCTCCCGCCACCGCCAAGAGCTGAGGGGCGCACGCATGGATATCTCACGGTTTTTCATTGATCGTCCGCGCTTCGCCACCGTTCTTTCGCTGTTCATTTTCCTGGTCGGCGTGCTGGCCATTTTCCAGCTGCCGATTTCGGAGTATCCGGAAGTGGCGCCGCCGCAGATCGTCGTGCGCGCCCAGTTCCCGGGCGCTAATCCGCGCGTGATTTCGGAAACCGTGGCCGCGCCGCTGGAGGAGCAGATCAACGGCCTGGAAAACATGCTGTACTTCGAAAGCCGCGCAACGGCCGACGGCAGCATGGCGCTGACCGTGACGTTCAAGATCGGCACGGTGCCGGAGCAGGCCGAGACGGCGGTGCAGAACCGCATCAACCGCGCCTTGCCACGGCTGCCGGAGATCGTTCGCACCATCGGCGTGACGACCGAGAAGCAGTCGCCCAACCTGACCATGGTGGTGCACATGGTCAGTCCCGACAACAGCCACGACGCGCTCTATCTGCGCAACTACGCCAACCTGAACGTGCGCGACGATTTGCTGCGCATACCGGGCATGGGATCGGTGCTGCAATTTGGCGCGGGCGATTACGCGATGCGCGTGTGGCTCAATCCCCAGCAACTGGCGGCGCGCGGCATGACCGCGGGCGACGTGGTCGCGTCGATCCGCGAGCAGAACGCGCAGGTGGCGGCCGGCGTGGTCGGCTCGCCGCCGTCGCCGGACGACACGGATTTCCAGTTGCAGGTCAACGCGCAGGGCCGCCTGATCACGGAAGAGGATTTTTCCAACATCATCGTGCGCAGCGATCCGGCCAACGGCGCGGTGGTGCGCATCAAGGATATCGGCCGCGTCGAGATGAGCGCCAGTACTTATTCGCTGCGTAGTCTGCTGAACAATAAGGAGGCGGCGGCGATCGCCATCTTCCAGGCGCCGGGATCGAACGCGCTGCAGCTGTCGGACGACGTGCGGGCGACGATGGCGCGCCTGAAGGCCAACTTCCCCAAGGGTGTCGACTACGACATCGTCTACGATCCGACGCGCTTCGTGCAGACGTCGATCGAGAAAGTGGTGCACACGCTGATCGAGGCGGTGCTGCTGGTGGTGCTGGTGGTGATCATCTTCCTGCAAACGTGGCGCGCCTCGGTGATTCCGCTGCTGGCGGTGCCGGTGTCCATCGTCGGCACCTTCGCGGTGCTGCTGTTGCTGGGGTATTCGATCAACACGCTGACGCTTTTCGGGCTGGTGCTGGCGATCGGTATCGTCGTCGATGACGCCATCGTGGTGGTGGAAAACGTCGAGCGCAACATCGCCGATGGCCTTACGCCGCACGCCGCCACGGTCAAGGCGATGAACGAGGTCAGTGGCCCGATCATCGCCATCGCGCTGGTGCTGTGCGCGGTGTTTATTCCGCTGACGTTCGTACCCGGCCTGTCCGGCCAGTTCTACAAGCAGTTCGCCGCGACCATCGCCATTTCGACGGTGATCTCGGCGTTCAATTCGCTGACGTTGTCGCCGGCGCTGGCGGCGCTGCTCCTGCGGCCGCACGACGCGCCCAAGGACCGCCTCTCGCGCGGCATGGACAAGGTGTTCGGCCGCTTCTTCCACTGGTTTAACTGCATGTTCCAGCGCCGCAGCGCGGCTTACAGCCGGGGCGTGACCGGTCTGCTGGGGCGCAAGTCGCTGGTGCTGGTGGTGTACGGCGTGCTGCTGGTGCTGACAGGGCTGCTGTTTACGCGCATTCCGAGTGGTTTCGTGCCGGCGCCGGACAAACAGTATCTGATCGGCGTGGCGCAGCTGCCGGCCGGCTCCTCGCTGGCGCGCACAGAGAAGGTGATCCGCGACATGAGCGACATCGCGCTCAAGGTGCCGGGCATCACCGATTCGATCGCCTTCCCGGGATTGTCGATCGCAGGTTTCTCGGCCTCGCCGAACGAGGGCATCGTCTTCTTCGGCCTGGCGCCGTTCGACAAGCGCACCTCCGGCGACCTGTCGAAGGACGCGATCCTCGGCAAGGTCAATGGCGCGATCCAGCAGATACAGGGCGCGCGCATGTTCGTGGTGCCGCCGCCGGCCGTTGACGGCCTGGGTAACGCGGGCGGCTTCAAGGTGCAGGTGCAGGATCGCGGCAGCCAGGGTGAGCAGGCGCTGTATGGCGCCGTCTGGGGCGTGCTCGGTCAGATCTACGGCAATCAAAAATCGAGCATCGGCACGCCTTATTCGACCTACGACATCAACGTGCCGCAGCTGTTCGCGGACGTCGACCGCACCAAGGCCAAGCAGATGGGCGTGCCGCTGCAGGACATCTACGACACCTTGCAGATCAATCTGGGCTCGCTGTACGTGAACGACTTCACCCGCTTCGGCAAGACCTACCAGGTGGTGGTGCAGGCCGACGCGCCGTTCCGCTCCCGCGCCGACAGCATTGCGCGGCTGGAGACGCGCAATTCGGCCGGACAGATGGTGCCGCTGGGTTCCGTCATGCAGGTCAATCCGACCTTCGGTCCGACCCGGGTGACGCGCTATAACGGCTTCCCTTCGGCGGACATCAACGGCGCCGCCAACCCGGGCTTCTCCAGCGGACAGTCGGAGGCGGAGATCGAGCGCCTGGTCAAGAGCCTCCCGCGCGGCATGTCGTACGAGTGGACCGACCTGGCTTACCAGGACCGGCTGACGCGTTCCGTGACCTTGCCGGGGCTGGACATCAAGATACCGACCCTGGGCGCGGTGCTGTTCCTGTCTGTGGTGCTGGTGGTGCTGGTGCTGACGGCGCAGTACGAGAGCTGGAGCCTGCCGCTGGCCATCATCATGATCGTGCCGATGTGTATTTTGTCGGCGTTGTTCGGTGTGTGGCTGTCGCACTTCCCGCCGTTTGGGCAGGCGGGGGATTTGAATCTGTTCACACAGGTGGCGCTGGTGGTGCTGGTCGGCCTGGCGTGCAAGAACGCGATTTTGATCGTGGAATTCGCCAAGGAGCTGGAAGAGCAGGGCAAGCCGATGGTGGACGCGGTGATCGAGGCCTGCCATTTGCGTCTGCGGCCGATTTTGATGACGTCGATTGCCTTCTGCGCCGGCGTGATACCGCTGATCCTCGGCAGCGGCGCGGGCAGCGAGATGCGCCGCGCGATGGGGATCGCGGTGTTCTCCGGCATGGTCGGCGTGACCTTGTTCGGGATTTTCCTGACGCCGGTGTTCTACGCGCTGCTGCGCAAGGGCACCGAGAAGCGTCGCGCGCATGCGGAAGAACTGCGGCGCGAAATCGACGCCGCCGCGCATCCGTTCCATGCCGGTGTCGATGATGCCGGTCCTGCGGGGGCGCCGGGCGCACCGCATGTCGTGAAGCCTGCGCCTTCCGCGCACGAACCACGCAAGGAGGACTTATGATGACGTCGCGCCGCATGGCATCCCTGCGTCCGGCCGGTCTGGCCGTCGCTGTTGCGCTGGCGCTGGCCGCCTGTTCGAGCGCGCCGCCCGCCAAGCATTTCGAACCGGTGCTGGGCGCCGGCTTCACCAACACGCCGGCCAGCGCCAGGGCCGAGGAGCCGGTCAGCCAGTTCTGGCGCGGCTTCAACGATCCCTTGCTGGACAGCCTGGTGGAGCGCGCGCTGGCGGCCAACACCGACGTGCGTTCGGCCGCAGCGAGCCTGCGCGAGGCGCGCGCGCTGAACCGCTTCGCCGACGCCAATCTGTTGCCCAGCATTGGCGTGAGCGCGGGCGCCGCGCGCATCAGGGGACCGAATGACGCGGGTGTCGTCAGCACCAACAACAACTACTCCGCCGGGCTGGATGTCAGCTGGGAGGCCGATTTGTTCGGCCGCCTGGGCGACGCCCGTCGCGCCGCCGAGGCCAATGTGCTGGTCGGCGCGGCCGGCGTGCGGGCGGCGCAGGTGAGCGTGGCGGCCGAGGTGGCGCGCAACTACTTCGACCTGCGCGGCCTGCAGGAGCAGTTGCGGGTCGCCGTCTCCTCGCTGGAGACGCAGAACGAGGCGCTCAAGCTGGTCGACGCGCGGCTCGATGTTGGCCGTGGCACGGCGCTCGACAGCGAACGCGCGCGGGCGCTGGTCAAATCGACGGCGGCCAATATCCCGGCGCTGGAATCGGCGCTGATACGCACCCGCTACCGCATCGCGGTGCTGTGCGGCCAGCAGCCGACGGCGCTCGACGCGGAGCTGGAGCCGGTCAAGCCTTTGCCGGGCTTGCAGGCGGTCGAGTTGTCGGCGATCGGATCGCCGGCGGCGATGCTGCGGCGCCGTCCCGACATCCAGTTGGCCGAGGCGCAGGTCAGCGCGGCGGCGGCGCAGGGGGGCGTGGCGCGCAGCGCGCTGTTCCCGCAGATCGTGCTTGGGGGGACGTTGGGACAGAATGCGCAGCATCTGAGCGAACTGGCGAAGGGGCCGGCCTATGTCTACAACCTGGGCGCGCAGCTGACGTGGAATCTGCTGGACTTCGGGCGTATCCGCGCGCAGATCGCCGCCGCCGACGCGCGCAACGATGGCGCGATGATCGCGTACGAGCGCGCGGTGCTGACGGCGCTGGAAGAGACAGAGGGCGCGCTGGCGTCGTACACGCGCAGCCAGCGTCAGGCCGCGTTGCTGTATGAGTCGGCGCAGTCGTCGGAGCAGGCCGCGCTGATTGCGCGTGAGCGTTTCGCGGTCGGCTCGACCGACTTCCTGACGGTGCTGGACGCCGAGCGCGAGCTGCTGGCGGCGCGCGACAGGCTGGCGCAGTCGCAGGCGGGAGCGGCCACGACGCTGGTGGCGGTGTACAAGGCGCTGGCGGGAGGATGGGACGTGCCGAGCCAATAAAGTGTGACGCGAACCCATGTTTTTTTTACATCGAACGATTTGACGGCACAAGTTAGTTATACAATTACTACGCGTTGTGTACCCAGTCTTCTGCGTTTGATCGTATTTATTTACGGGGAAAAATCATGCCAAGGTTAAATTATGTGCGGCGCCTGATGGCGCTGGTGATTGTGACTGCGGCAATGGGTTTCGGCTTCGCGAAAGCAGAGGGGACCAGTCCTGTTCCGTACCAACTGCTGATACATACGGACGACATCCCGAATTTTGACGAAAGAGGTTCCGCGAGTAATGTGGTGTGGGACTTTTACGTTGGGTCAGGAGCTTCAATTACCAGCCTCAAGTGGGATGTGAACGTGACGAGTTATGTCGGCAGCTACTTGTCCGAAATGCAAATCACCTTCAGCGATTCCCTGGGCACAGGCGTCACTTTCACGCCCGGCGATGGCGATGATTTTGACGGGACAGCAGACTACGCGGGCTTCCAGAACCTGGGCGACCTGGGACAGATTTTTGCAGTGGGTGCCGATGGCATTTTGCGCGTCGAGTTTCATGACGGATTCAAGGACCTTGCGTTTGACGAACCGGAGGGCAGGTGGAACTACGGCACGCTGTCCGTTGGTGTTTCTCCCGTGCCTGAATCACCTGTCTTTGCGATGATGCTGGGTGGGTTGTTGTTAGTCTCGGCCGTTCTCAAGCGGCGTCGTTGTTAGATCCCAGTACTTCATAGTTGTTCCCGCAGAGTGGCCAGTTCCTCAACGATCGCTACCGGAGTTCGAAAATGTTGACACGCTTTTTCTACCAGTGGATCATCCGGATTTTTTCAAATCAAGGCGCGATAATACTCGCAATGGCATCGGTTTTTTTTGCCGGTCCTGTATATGCTGGAGCAAAATTCGAACCGGCGAAACCAATCGCACTCTATTCCTATTTCGCAACGGGTGATGTGAATGCCGTTGTGACAGCACCATCGGTCCTGCCGACGCCATCATTTGTACTGATGGGTGGAGGGCCCGACGTAGATCCCGCCTTCCGATGGCTGATCCAACGGGCAGGCATCGGACCAGGTACCGGGGGAAGATTTGTGGTCATTCGGGCCACCGGAACAGAGGCATATAACCCCTACATATTTTATAGCGATGAGACGCTGTCGACCTCTAATACAATCGCTGACATGTGGGTGGGCGGCGCCTCC
Source organism: Oxalobacteraceae bacterium OTU3CAMAD1 (assembly GCA_024123915.1). NCBI lineage: Bacteria > Pseudomonadati > Pseudomonadota > Betaproteobacteria > Burkholderiales > Oxalobacteraceae > Oxalobacteraceae bacterium OTU3CAMAD1. Next base: position 2,984,315 of record CP099650.1, read on the forward strand.
CTGGGCCTGACATCGGTGGAGACGCTGGTGATTCCGAGTGTGAATGCGGCGAATAGCCCGGCCGTCAATGCCATCCTGGCTAAGGCCAACGTCGTGTTTATCGCGGGTGGCGATCAGAGTGATTACATCCGTTTTTGGAAAGGTACGGCCCTCGAACAGACGTTAAAGACATTGATGCAGAAAAATGTCCCTGTCGGCGGCACCAGCGCGGGGCTAGCAGTGCTAGGACAGTTCGATTATTCCGCACTCTATAAATCTGCCACGTCGGAAGCGTCGATGCTCGATCCTTACTCCAAGGACATCACTTTCGACCCAAATCCCTTGAGTTTGCAAGGCGGTTTTATCGCACCGCCGGCGTTGGCAAGTATGATTTTCGATTCCCATTTCGATAGCCGCGATCGCATGGGGCGCTTTATCACCTTTATTTCAAGAATAGTGGCGCCAACGACAACGCCGGGCGGCACCTTCGGATGCATCGGCGGCGTGCTGCCCGCATCCTCCAGCGGCAATATGACCGCGCGCGGCATCGGCATAAGCGTCGAGACTGCATTGCTGGTCCAAGGAAATGGCAACGGGAATCCGGTTACAGCCAAGCGGGTCACCAACCCTTCGACGACAACGGAAAGTGCGGTGTATTTTGTTCGTCCCTCCGTTCCGCCAAGTGTATGCAAATCCAAAACACCCCTGACAGTCCCCAATGTCGAAGTGAAAAAGCTGGCGGACTCGAATACAGTTTTTAATATCACGGACTGGACAGGCGTACCGCTGTATAAACAGCTGGACGTCACCTCCGGCGCGCTGTTTCCTGCGGACTGGTACTGAGGGGCGCGCTGATTGGCGCCGCCCGTGGCGAACACGGAATATTTAAAACGATAATTACCTGGGAGGGAATTGAATGCCATATGAGCGCGGGAACCGGCCGGTTCCAAAGTGTATCGCCGTACGAATACTGGAGGCCTTTGGCCGCACGGCCACGGCCGGTTTGCTGGCCACGCTGGGCGTTCCGGCCGCCGCGCAAGATGCGCAACCAATGCCAAAAGTTGAAATAACCGGCTCTTCGATCAAGCGCCTCAATGCCGAAACCGCGTTGCCGGTGCAGTTAATTACCCGTGCCGACATCGAGAAAAGTGGGACCACCACGGCGGCTGAACTGCTGTCGAAGGTGTCCGCCAACGCGGCCGCGCTGACCGATGGCGCCAGTTTCAGCGACATTGCCGGACAGCGTGGTTTCAACGGCGCCAACCTGCGCGGTATCGGCGTGTCGTCAACGCTCGTATTGCTTAACGGCCGGCGCCTGGCCAACTTTGCCTCGCCGGGCGGCAACGCCGGCGTCGACCTGAACGCGATTCCGTCGGCGGCGATCGACCGGGTCGAAGTGCTCAAGGACGGCGCCTCGGCCATCTATGGGACGGATGCGATCGGCGGCGTGATCAACTTCATTACACGGCGCAATTACGAAGGCGCCGACGCCAGCGCCTACTATGCCGACACCCAGCACGGCGGCGCGCGCAAGGCGATGGCAACTTTGTCGGGCGGCATCGGTAATCTGGCGACCGATCGCTACAACGTGATGGGCGTGCTCGATTACCAGGATACGGGCAGCCTGCGCTCGTCGCAGCGCAGCTGGATCGGTTCGGCCTACCAGCCCGATATCAATCTCGATTCGGGCAGTTCGAATACGTTTCCCGCGAACTTCCGCCGCACGCGCGCCAACGGCACCAGCGCGACCGGCCCCCGGATGAATCCAAGTGCGCCGGCCTGCAATCCGCCGGCAACCGTCTACGCGCCGGAGAGCTTCGTCGGCGCGGCTGCGTGCATGTACGATTACATGCAAGACACCGAGCTCTTCCCGGATTCGAAACGCGTGTCGCTGCTTGCGCGTGGCCAGTTCGCGCTCGACAAGGACACAACCCTGTACGGCGAATTGCTCCTCAACAAAACGTCGACCACCTACCGCATCAGCGCATTGACCATCTCCGGCGAGATTTATCCCCTGGCAGGACAGTACTATCCACATGCGCTAGTGACAACCAATAAAACACCGCTCAACGTCAATATGCGCCTGAGCGAAGGCGGACCACGAACCAACGACATCGATGCCACTGCCACGCGCTTGGTGCTCGGCGGCAAGGGGATAGCGCTGGGCTGGGATTACGACATGGCGCTCAATCACAGTGTCAACAAGGTCGACGACCAGTATGTCGATGGGTACGTCCAGACGACGATGTTCGATAACGCTTTCGCGTCCGGCATCATCAATCCTTTCGGACCCTCCGGTCCTGAAGGGCGGGCCCTGCTGGCCGCCGCCAAGGTCAACGATCTGGCGCGCCACTCGCGCGGCACGACCGATTCGTTCGATGTCAAGGCCACGCGCGACCTGTTCGAGATGGCTGGCGGCAGCGCTGCCGTTGCGATCGGCGTTGAGTACCGGCGCGAAAAAATGGCGTTTACGCCGTCTGCATTGCTGATGGCGGGGGAAATTCGCGGCGAAGGCACGGCCACGCCGTTTTCGGGCGGACGCAACGTCAAGGCCGCGTATGCCGAGTTCAACCTGCCTTTGCTGACCAGCCTGGAGGCCCAGTTGGCGTTGCGCCATGACCGCTACAACGACGTGGGCTCGACGACCAATCCGAAGGTCGGCGTGCGTTGGAATCCGATGAAGCAGTTGGTGGTGCGCGGCTCGTATGGCACCGGCTTTCGCGCGCCGTCGCTTGCCGACCTGTACAGCCCTGTGCGGCTGGGCCAGGCCAACGGCATCTACAACGACCCGCTCGGCTGCATCAAGGTCGGGGCCATCGATAATACCGAAAATCCCGATTACTGCGGCCTGCAACCGGATAAGCTCAGGGGTGGCTCGCCGCAGCTGCGCCCGGAGGAGTCGAAGCAGTATTCGCTGGGCCTCGTGCTCGAACCGCGTCGCGACCTCACGGCAACACTGGACTATTGGCGCATCAAGAAAACAGATGTGATTGTCTCTCCGGAAGGGTCTTACTTCACCGATCCGGTGCGCAATGCCGCCTTCATCATCCGCGGCGAGCCCGACCCGGAACTGCCAGGTATACCTGGCCCGATCCTGTCGATCGATTCGCGGCTGCGCAATATCGGCGCGCTGGAAACCTCGGGCGTCGACCTGGGCTTCAACTGGCGCTCGCCGGCCACCGGCCTGGGCAGATTGGGTGTCACGCTCAACGGCACTTATGTGTTCGACTACAAAACGCGCGAGGCGGCCGACGGCCCCGATCTCAGCGCGCTGGGCGTGTACACCAACGACCAGGTAATCCAGCGGTGGCGTCATACGGTGAGCCTGGACTACGACCGTGGCCCGCTCAGCATGACACTGCAGCAAACCTTCCTGAGCGGCTATCGTGACCAAAACTTGCTGGCCGATGGGTCGGTCCATCGCGTCGACTCCTATTCCTTGCTCGACCTGACCGGCGCGTACCAAATTTCGACGGCGCTGAGGCTACGGGCCGGTATCAAGAACCTGCTCGACAAGAATCCGCCGCGCTCGAACCAGTTGTTCAGTTTTTCTGTCGGTTACGATCCCAGTTATACCGATCCGCGCGGGCGTCAGTTCTTCACTGCGCTGGCTTACTCGTTCAAATAGGGTATGGAAGGCATCGTGATGCAGGTCGGAACGAACCGCCTCGGCGGGCTGGCGGTGTTGATCAGGTAAAAATATGGTTCGCAAAACCGCAAGTGACACGCAAGAGAAAAAAGTGCTCGACGATATAGAGGCGTTCGGGTGGCATTGCGTGAACGTATTAGCCGAGGAGGGTCTCCCAGGCTTTTCGTTCAGTGTCGGGAACTACCATTCGTATAAGCACCCGGAGTTCATCATCTTTGGGCTGAGACCGGAGGTGGCACACCAAATATTGAATCTTGCACTTGCTGGATTGAACGACGGGGCCATTGTTGATCTGTCAGCGCCCACCGATGAGCTTCTTAACGGAAACTCATGCGTGTTCGTCAAGGTGCCCGAAGCCGAATATCATGAACATGTGGGCTTCTGCCGCTGGTATTACGAAGGGAATTCCTTTCCTCTTTATCAAATTGTGTGGCCCTCCAAGAATGGATATTTTCCGTGGCACGCAGAGGCAAGCGAGGCGTTCCGCGCTGCGCAGCCCGTGCTTGCCCACAGCGACGGCGCATGAATCTGATGCGTTGCGTGCAGCAAATGTCCGCTCTGGCGGGGGAACCGCCCTGTATGATGGTCTCCCGAGAAAAAATCAGGTGACTAACCATGACTAAATTTCTTATCTCCTTTCCAGCGAGTGCGATGGATGTTCCTGACGAAGACATGGCGGCTGTTTCCGAGGCGTCGCGTAAGGTGATCCGAGATGCCAAGGCTGCCGGCGTTTATGTTTTTGCCGGGGGCATCAATAGTGAAGTCGCCTCGCTGATGGTCGCAGCTGATGGGAGCTGCACCGACGAGACCTATCGGCAAACCAAAGAATTCGACGGAGGATTTTGCGTACTTGAGCTCCCGTCCAGGGCAGCCGCTGTCGATTGGGCGGCCAGGCTTGCTTCAGCCTGCCGTTGTGCACAGGAACTTCGTGAGTTCTACTATGATCCAGAGAGCTGAACTGAAGTTTGCGTAAGCTTGCCGTCCTTTCTGCCGGCGGGTTTGCAAGCCGTTGCGTCAAGTCTGGGAATGCACCGTTCCGTCCCCATCTGGTTGGTATTCACCGACCACACCGGAACTGATATGCGAATTTTCCTGCGCGCGCTCGTGATTGCCGTCGTCCTCATTCTCGGCCACGGTTTGCTGGAGCCAGCCATTGAACGGGCGCTCTATCCGATGCGCCTGGCGGCGATGCCCAAGCCCGGGCAACTGGCGATGCCGGTCGAGGGCGTGCAAGCGGTTGCGCTGCGCGACACCTGGGGGGGCGCTCGCGGCACGGACCGCAAACATGAAGGCATCGACATTTTCGCCGAGCGCGGCACCCGCGTGCTGTCGAGCACCGAGGGCATAATCCTAAAGGTCGGCACCAACAACCTCGGTGGCCGGGTAGTGTGGGTGATGGGGCCGGGCGGCCAGCGGCATTACTACGCCCACCTCGATCGCTATGCGAACGTCGAGGCGGGCATGCACATCGAGGCTGGCCGGGTGTTGGGCTTTGTTGGCAATACGGGCAATGCGCAAAGCACGCCGCCGCATTTGCACTACGGCGTGTACGACCTCGGTGGTGCGATCAACCCGTATCCGTTGCTGCGCGCCGAACCTCTTATGGCTGGGGGCGTGTCCGAATGACAGATGTGACCCTGGCCTTGCTGCAGTCGCTTCGATGCCTTGCCGGTGGCTGCGCATGCATGGCCGATTACGCGCTGCGCGCTCTAAGGCCTAGGGCAGTAGGCCGCCTCTTCGATGGGCCTCGGGGCGGATTGGCGGGCCCCGCCCGCTAATCCGCCCTACGTGTCTCCGCAGGTTCGGCGCGTTCAAGGTTCGTTCGCACGCGCTGCAATAGTGACAGCAGCTGCGCGCATTCTTCGTCGCTCATGCCGGTGACGGCAAGGTTCGATACCTCCGCTCCCAGCGCCTGCAAACCCTGGATTACCGTTAAACCTTCTTCAGTTAGCCGTAATCGCGCGCTGCGTCGGTCGTTTTCATCGACCTGCGCGTCAAGCAGCTTCTTGTCGCGCAACCCGCGCATCAGGCGCGCCAGCTGCGCCTTGTCGCGCCCCGAGTGCGCCACCAGCTCGCTCTGGCTGGCGCCAGGATGCCTGGCGAAAAAGCCCAACACCTTGTATTCCATGTGCGTGAGCTCGTGCCCGGTGTCGCGCAGGCTGCGCAGCTGCATCGACCGGTACATGTGCATGAGCGTGTGGATCGAGTCGAAAACGGCCTCGGCCGGACCGCTGCCAAATTGGTTGACAACGTTAACTTGTTTCTGTAGATTGGAGGACATTGTCAACTAAAAGGTGATTTGCATGAATGATAAACGTATCCAGCGTGTTCGTCACGAACTCAAGCCGCGCGAAGTCACGGTCAGCGATGTGAAGCAACTGGCGCCGAATTTCGTTAGCGTAACATTCAAAGGCGAGAGCCTGCACGATTTCGTCTCTTTGTCGTATGACGATCACGTTAAATTTATCCTGCACGACGCCGCCGGCGAGCGCGTGATGCGCGACTATACGCCGCGCCATTACGACCGCGACGCCCGCGAGCTGACCCTCGAATTCGCGCTGCACACCGAGGGCCATATGACCGATTGGGCGCGCCAGGCGCGGGTCGGCCAGCAGGCCGTCATCGGCGGCCCGAAGGGATCGATGATCATCCCGGCCGACTACACCTGGCAGATCCTGGCGGGCGACGCCACCGCCTTGCCGGCGATCCGCCGCCGCCTGGACGAGTTGCCGGCGTCCGCCGACGTGCTGGTGCTGGTGACCGGCGAGGAAGCCGCGGCGCTGAAGTTCGCCAGCGCCGCGCGCCTGCGCGTGCAGCTGGTGCCGACACCGGACGATATCGTCGAGGCGTTCCGCGCCATGCAGCTGCCCGAGGGCGACGGCTTTATCTGGTGCGCGGGCGAGGCGCAGATGGCCAAACAGGTGCGCGATATCCTGTTTGTCGACAAGGGCTTTTCGCGCGAGGCTGCGCGGATTTCGGCGTACTGGAAGAAGGGCGCGTCCGCCCATCACGAAAACCTCGAATAATCGATCAGGGAACCGGCGTCCCGGGTGACTGTTGAGTCTGTTGTTAGTGCTGACCATACCCTAAAATGTACCTTCAGGTTCGGATATGGGGTTTGCATGAAAGTACGTACGGAGGCGCGCCGCCAGGCGATCATCGAGGCGGCGGCGAAGCTGTTCCAGGAGGCGGGCTACGAAGGCGCGTCGATGAACGAGCTGGCCAAGCGCCTGGGTGGTTCGAAGGCGACGCTATACGGATACTTCCCGTCGAAGGAGGAGTTGTTCGGCGCCGTCGTCAGGACTGTCGCCACGACGCAGCTGTTCGACGCGACGCGCGAGCTGGCGGCCAATGTGGTCGGCCGCACCGCGCTGGAGATGGCGCTGATCCACTTCGGCGAGCGCATGCTGCACGTGCTGACCAACGATAAGAAGGCGGTGGCCGTCTATCGCATGGTGGTGGCCGAGGCGGGACGCTCGGACGTGGGGCAGCTGTTCTACGACGCCGGGCCGAGCGAATCGATCACGGCCCTGGCGTCGGTGCTGGAGGCGGCCATGGAGCGCGGCGAGATCCGGCGCGCCGACGCGCGGGTGGCGGCGCTGCAGTACACGGCGCTGGTGACGGCCGAGGTGACCGCCCGGATTTTCCAGCAAGACCCGCCGCAGCTGGCGCTCAAGGAGATCCAGCAAATGGTGACACGGGCGGCCGATTTGTTCTTCGCCGGTATGACGCCGCGATGACAAACCCATAGTAAAAAATGATGTGGCTAAAATGCCCAAAGTGAGAGAACGCACGCACCGGACTGGTGCAACAAGCGCACAATACCTGTCTTGTTGAAGGAGATTATCATGTCCAGTAGCCACACTTTTCGTCCCGATCTGGTGTCGTCGGAAATCGTCAAAACCGGCATCGAACTGGCGGATCGGGAAGGGCCGGACAGCGCCGCCGCCTACCTGAGCGAGCGCGGAGTGCTGGAGCCGGTGATCAACAGGGTCATCGCCGAGCCGGCGCATCGCCGCAACATGGGCCGGCTGCGCGGCAAGGATGAGAGCTTGCTGGCGGAAGAGGCCTCGCGGTACAAGTTTATCCGTTGAGCGGCTGATCGCACGGCTGACCCGGCTGTTGCGGGTCCGCCACGTCCATGTTGCACTGCCGCGAGCTGTTTAGCAGGTGTCGCCGTACCTTTCGACGGTCGCCGCGTGCTGCGATGCAATAATAATAATCCTTTACAAAATCCTCTGTTGCGCTAAAGTTCACCTACCGATGATAACGCTAACTTGATGTTGGCCGACATCCCCGGATAAATTCCCAATTCAGACAAGAGTCCGCGCCCCGATCTAGGGCGCATAACTCAGAACTGAAATGATAGCGCTAACTTCAACTTGGAGAGATGGATGGAAAGTTCCGGCAGCCCGCAGGACAGCGCGATACGCTGGGTCGTCATGGGCGTGAGCGGCTGCGGCAAGAGCACGATCGGCCAGGCGCTGGCGACGGCCCAAGGCGTCCCGTTCGTCGAGGGCGACCAGTTCCATCCGGCGGCCAACGTCGCGAAGATGTCGGCCGGACAGCCGCTGACCGACGACGACCGCGCCGATTGGCTGCTGGCGCTGCAGGCGAAGGTGGGCGAGGCGCGTCTGGCCGGCGTCGGCCTGGTGCTGTCCTGCTCGTCGCTGAAGCGTCGCTATCGCGACCTGCTGCGGGCGGCCGATCCGGCGCTGCGTTTCGCCCATCTGAGCGGCGCGCGCGAACTGATCGCCGACCGCATGCAGGCGCGCGTCGGGCATTACATGCCGTCGTCGCTGCTGGACAGCCAATTCAAGGATCTGCAACCGCTACAGGCCGACGAGGCCGGAATCACCTTGGCCATCACGGCGCCGCCGGCGCAACTGGTCGCACAGATACTGGCCAGCGAAGGCAGGGCCGCGTCCAGGGGCGACGGATTGGAGTAACGGAATACGGGGGAAGCAAAACGCAGCAAAAGGCAGCAAAACGCAGCGGACCGTCAGCAGTACCGCGCGCAAACAACTACAGACCAAGAACCGGAGACTAAAATGACTACACCTACACGTAACACCATCATGCGCCTGGCCGTCGCCAGCGCTTGCAGCTGGATCGCCTTATCAGCCCAGGCCCAAGCCCAGGTCCAGGCGCAAGCCCAGACCGAGGCTCAAGCTCAAACCCAAACCCCGCCGGCCGGCGCCGACGCGCAGGTCGCCACAGCGCAGGACACCGCTCCGGCGGCGGCCCAAGCCCAAGCCCCTGCCGCGCCGGAAGCGGCGGCGCCGGTGGAGAATGTGGTTACCGTGTCCGGTTCGCGCATCGCCGCGCGCGGCTTCACGCAGCCGACACCGACCACCACCTTGAGCGCCGACGACCTGGCCAAGGGCGCGCAGCCGAATATCTTCAACAGCATCGCCGAACTGCCAGCGCTGCAAGGCAGCACCGGCCGCACCACCAGCACCAACAGCACCAGCAGCGGTGTCCAGGGTTTAAGCTCGCTGAGTTTGCGCGGCCTGGGCGCGATCCGCACGCTGACACTGCTGGACGGCCAGCGCGTGGTCGGCGCCAACGTCACCGGCGTGACGGACGTCAGCCAGTTCCCGCAACTGCTGATCAAGCGCGTGGACGTGGTGACCGGCGGCGCCTCGGCGTCGTATGGCTCGGACGCCATCGGCGGCGTCGTCAACTTCATCACCGACAAGCGCTTCCAGGGTTTCAAGGCCAATGTGCAGGGCGGCATGACCACCTACCACGACGACAAGAACGGCACCTTGCAGGCCGCGTGGGGCAAGTCCTTCATGGACGACCGCCTGCACGTGCAGGTCAGCGGCGAATACGGCCGCCAGAAGGGCATCGAGTCGCCGGGCTTCGGCGAGGTTGGTCCGAACGGCCGCACGTGGTATCAGAATCCGGCCTTCCAGGTCCGTCCGCTGTCGCAGACCAACGACGGCAAGCCGCAGTACTATTCGGTGCTGCACGCGCAGCAGTACCAGTACGCCAAGTATGGCCTGATCACCAACGGCCCGCTGCAGGGCACCGCCTTCGGCGCGAACGGCCAGCCTTACCAGTTCAACTACGGTTCCAACGGCGTGCCGACCGGCACCGGGGCGGTGACCGGCTGTATCAATCCGCTGTGCGTCGGCGGTGACTTGAGCGGCAGCGTCGGCGCCGGCACCAACCTGGCGATGGACCTGACGCGCCAGGTGGCCTATACGCGCGTCGGCTTCGACATCAACCCGGATCATGAGATCTACATGACGGCCAATTTCGGCAAGGTGAAGTCGGCCTTCTCGCCGAATCCCGGCGCCGCCAAAAACGCCAACCTGACTATCCAGTGCAGCAATCCCTACCTGCCGGCGTCGATCGCCGCCGCTTGCGCTGCCAATAACATCACCAGCTTCCAGTACGGAACGGCCAACGCCATCTTCCCGGAAAATATCAACGTCCACCCGACGCGCCAGATGGAGCGCGTGGTCGTCGGCGGCACCGGCAAGTTCCAGTTGATGGGCAAGGAATGGTCGTATGACGCCTACGCCGAACATGGCGCCAACAAGACCGACATCATCGTCAACGACATGACGCTGAACGCCCGCTACAACGCCGCCATCGACGCCGTGCGCGGGCCTGACGGCACTATCGTCTGCCGCAATCCAATCGCCGCCGCATCCGGCTGCAAGCCGCTCAACATCATCGGCAACAACCCGGTCGACGCGGCCACCTGGAATTACATCGCGCCGGAAAACGGTCCGCGCCAGCACACCCGCCAGACCCAGGATGTCGCCAGCGTCAACTTCAGCGGCGAGGCGTTCGAGTCGTGGGCAGGTCCGATCGCCGTGGCCACCGGCGCCGAATACCGCCGCGAACACTATAAGGTCACCGGCGACCCGTACGGCAACGGCATCTTCCCGGACAGCCAGAACACCGCCCAATATCCAGCCGACCCGCTGCTGAACACCACCGTCGGTAACAACTGGTACGCCGGTAACTACCACAACGCCCAAGGCACATACAATGTCAAGGAAGCGTATGTGGAGTTCAACGTGCCGGTGCTGAAGTCCGCCACCTGGGGTGAAGCCAACCTCAATCTGGCCGACCGCCACACCAAATACAGCACCTCGGGCCATGTGGAAAGCTGGAAGCTGGGCGCCAACTGGAAGACCGGCATCGACGGCCTGCGCCTGCGCGCGGTGACATCTAAAGACGTGCGCGCACCGAATCTGAGCGAGCTGTATGCGGCGCAGGTGGTGGTCAACAACGTGGTCGCGTACCAGGGCAACACGATCGCGATCCAGCAGCGCACCGTGGGGAACACCCGTCTGCGTCCGGAGATCGCCCGCAACAACACCGCCGGTATCGTGTTGACGCAGCCATCGTGGGCGCCGGGCTTCAGCGCCTCCATCGATTACTTCGACATCAAGGTCGAAGGCGTGATCTCGGCGCTGACCGCGCAGCAGGAGGTCGATCTGTGCGTGGCCGGTAATCAGGAGATCTGCGGCGCGATGGTGCTCAACAGCCCTGTGGCGACCAATAACTACGTGACGGTGCAGGCGTTCAACCTGGCGTCGCTGCGCGTGAAGGGCTATGACCTGGAAGGCGCCTACCGCATGAATCTGAAGGGACTGGGCATCCCGGGCCGCCTCACCTTGCGTGCGCTGGTCACCCGTAACATCAGCTTCCTGACCGACCCAGGCGTCGTCGGCACGATTCCTTCGGAAGGCGCGGGCGCCAACCTGGGCGCGACGCCCAAGTGGAAGGGCTTGGCCTCGCAGTCGTGGGATACCGACAAGTACAGCCTGACCCTGACCGAGCGTTGGATCAGCAAAGGCGTATACAGCAACGAGTACATCGAGTGCCAGACCAATTGCCCAGTCTCGACGACGATCCACCCGACCATCTTCGACAACAAGATGAAGGGCGCGTTCTACGTCGATCTGGGTGGCACGTACAAGCTGGGTGACAAAACCACCGCCTACTTCAAGATCGATAATATCGGCAACGTCGATCCGGCGCCAGCTCCCCAGGCCAACCTTAGCTACGGTATCAACCCGCAGCTGTACGATGTGCTGGGCCGCGTCTACCGCGTCGGCGTTCGCTACAACTTCTAACCTCAACCCGAGGGCGCCGTCATGAACATTACCAGTCCGTTGGCGGCGCTGTTCGGCGTCACGCCAGCCGTCTGGGGCATGCTGGCCGTCGGCTTGTCCGTCGGCCTGCTGACCCTTTTGATCGCCTGGGGCAAAGTGCAGCCGCTGCTGGCGTTCGTGGTGGCCGCGCTGGCGGCGGCGCTGTTGCTCGGCATGCCGCTGGATACCATCCCCAAATCGATCGACAAGGGGATCGGCGACCTGCTTGGATCGCTGATCGTCATTGTCTGCCTGGGCGCGGTGTTCGGTAAGCTGATCGCCGACAGCGGCGCCGCCCAGCGCATCGCCAGTTACCTGATAAGCGTATTCGGTTCGGCGCGCATGCCGGTAGCGCTGACACTGACCGGCTTCGTCGCCGGGATTCCCCTTTATTACAACGTCGGTTTCGTGCTGCTGGTGCCGCTGGTTTTCTCGCTGGTGTATCAGAGCGGTCGGCCTGCGGTGGCGCTGGCGATACCGCTGCTGGCCGGGCTGTCGATCGCGCATGGCTTCCTGCCGCCGCATCCATCGCCGACCGCGCTGGTGGCGCAGTTCCATGCCGATATGGGCCGCACCTTGTTCTACGGGATGATCGTCGCCATACCGACGCTAATCATCGCCGGTCCGATCTTTGCGATGACCTTAAAGCGCATTCACAGCGAGCCGGCGCCGATGTTCCGCGCCGGGTTGCTGGAGGAGGCGCAGCTGCCTGGTGTCTTCAACAGCTTCGCCACGGCGCTGCTGCCGGTCTGGCTGCTGGCCGCCGCCACCGCGCTGACCATGGTGCCAACCGAGGACGCGGCGCTGAAGTCGGTCATCAACTTCATGGCCAACCCGATGATCGTGATGCTGATCGCGCTGGCCGTGGCGCTGGTGACGCTTGGTCTGGCGCGCGGTAAAAGTCTGCCGGCGCTGATGGCCGGCGCGCAGGACGCTTTGCGCGACATCGCGCCCATTCTGTTGGTGATCGCAGGGGCGGGCGCGCTGAAGCAGGTGCTGGTCGATTCCGGCGTGAGCGGGGAGTTGGGCAGGCAGCTGGGCGGCCTGCCGGTGCCGCCGCTGGTATTGGGCTGGCTGGTGGCCACCCTGATACGTATCTGCCTTGGCTCGGCCACGGTGGCGGGACTGACGGCTGCCGGCATCGTCGCGCCGCTGGTGGAAAGTTCGGGCATCGATCCGAGCTTGATGGTGCTGGCGATCGGCGCCGGCAGTTTGATGTGCAGCCACGTGAACGATTCCGGATTCTGGATGTTCAAGGAATACTTCGGCCTGTCGCTGAAGGACACCTTCCGCTCGTGGACGTTGATGGAGACGCTGGTTGGCGTCTTCGGGCTGATTTTCGTGTTGCTCCTATCGATCTTTATCTAAGGACTAAGCAAATGAAATTATCTTTAACGCGGTTGCTGATGGCGACCGTGGCGATGCTGGCCGTCCCGATGAGTGGTGCGCAGGCCGCATCTAAAGCTGGACCTCCGGCGTCGGTTTCCGTCTATCAGACCATGCCGGACGACGCGTTGGCCGTCAAAGTCCAGGCCACCGGCGACGGGCGCACCGACGACACGGCGGCGATCCAGAAGGCCGTCGACAGCGCCGCCAACAAGGGCGAGGGCGGCGTGGTGTTCCTGCCGTCGGGCCGCTACCGCATTACGCGCACCATCCTGATCCCGCTGGCGGTGCGCCTGTATGGCGTCGGCGCCACACGGCCGGTGCTGGTGCTGGGCGAGCGCACGCCCGGATTCCAAAAAGGCGTCGCCAACATGGTGGTGTTCACCGGCGGCGACCAATACACGGTCGGCAAGGTGCCGGTTCCCGTGGTGAGCGCGGTGCCGTTCAGCGAGACCGTGCGCGACGCGAATTCGTCGACCTTCTATTCGGCGATGAGCAATGTCGATTTTGAAATCGGCGACGGCAACCCGGCGGCGGCCGCCGTACGCTTGCGCACCGCGCAGCATTCGAACCTGAGCCACATCGACTTCCACATTGGCTCGGGACTGGCCGGCATCTACCAGGTCGGCAACGAGGGCTTCAACCTGAAGTTCTACGGTGGGCGCTACGGCATCCTGTCGGAGAAGACTTCGCCGGCCTGGCAGTTCACGCTGATGGATTCGACCTTCGAGGGCCAGCGCGACGCGGCCATCCGCGAACACGAAGCCGGCCTGACGATGATCAACGTCTCCATCCGCAATACCAAGGTGGGCATCGAGATCGATCGCGGCTACGGCGATTGGTTGTGGGGTAAGGATGTGCGCTTCGAGAACGTGTCCAGGGCCGCGATCATCATTTCGAACGAGGACAACGTCTACACCCAGGTCGGTTTCGACAATGCGGTCGCGCGCAATACGCCGGTATTCGCGCAGTTCCGCGACAGCGGCAAGAAGATCGCCGCGCCCGGCCCGATTTACCGCGTGGGTGAATTCAACTACGGCTTGATGCTGCCGGGCGTGGGCAGCACCGGCAAGTTCGGCACCAATTCCAGGATCGCGCCGTTGAGCGCCATGCCGGCCGCGCCCAAGCGCGTGCTGCGCGCGCTGCCGCCGACCACGCAATGGGCCAACGCCCGCGCCCTCGGCGCCAAGGGCGACGGCCAGACCGACGATACGGCGGCCATCCAGAAGGCCATCGACAACAACCGCGTGGTGTACCTGCCGCTGGGCTTTTACATCGTCAACGATACGATCCGCATGAAGCCGGACACCGTGATCGTGGCGCTGCATCCGGGCCTGACGCAACTGGTTCTGCCGAACGGCTCGCCGCTGTACGCCGGCGTGGACGGACCGAAGGCGCTGCTGGAAAGCGCCAAGGGCGGCGACGCCATCGTCTCCGGCTTCGGCCTGGCGACCGGCGAAGTCAATCCGCGCGCGGTCGGCCTGCTGTGGAAAGCCGGCGAGCAGTCGCTGGTCGACGACATCCGCATCCAGGGCGGCCACGGGACGCGTCTTTATGATGGCGTGCGCCGCGATCCGTATCAAAAGCGCGCAGACTTCGATCCGACCGCGCACTGGGACCGCCAGTATCCGAGCATCTGGGTGACCGACGGCGGTGGCGGCACCTTCGTCGCGGTCTGGTCGCCGAGCACCTTCTCGCAGGCCGGCTTCTACGTCTCCGACACCAAGACGCCGGGCCGCGTCTACGAGCTCTCCGCCGAGCACCATGTGCGCGCCGAGATCGTCCTCGATAACGTGGAAAACTGGGAGTTCCTGGCGCCGCAAACGGAGCAGGAGGTACGCGACGGCATGGACGCGGTGTCGCTGGAGATCCGCAATTCGCGCAACATCCTGTTCGCGAACTATCACGCCTATCGCGTCACCCGTTCGATCAAGCCGGCGCCGGCCGCCGTGAAGATGACCAATTCGAGCGATATCCGCTTCCGCAATGTGCACGTCAACGGCGAGAGCGGCTACGCCACCTGCGACGCCAATGGCTGCGACACCTATCTGCGCGCCAGTAAATTCCCGTTCGAGAACGCGTTGCTGGACGTTACGCACAAGCTGGAAGTGCGCGAACGCGAATTCGCGATGCTGGACATCGTCGCCAACCCGGTGGCGCCGCCGGCCAACCCGGTCAAAGTGGAGAAGCTGGAAGAGGGCTTTTATTCGATCGCCGGTGGCGTGGTCGATGCCAAGGGCAAGCTGTATTTCGTGGACCGCCGCTTCCAGCGCATCTACAGCTGGTCGAAGGACAAGGGCTTGGTGGTGGTGCGCGACGCGCCGCTCGATCCGATCAATCTGGCCATCGACAACAGCGGGGCGTTGATGGTGCTGTCCTCGCATGGCTTCGAGGGCACGGTGTATTCCTTCCATCCGGACCGACCGGCCGGCGAGGTCACGGTGATCAAGCCGACCCCGGTGAAGGCGCATGCCGGCGCCAAGACCGTGGTGCCGGTAAATTTCTGGCAGAACGGCGAATTCCGCGACCAGCTCAATCCCGAGACGTACGAGTTCACCACCTTGGCAGAGATGTTCGCGCGCGACGTCGCGCTGCCGAAAAAACGCGAGTATGTGTCGCCGGACGGCACGCTGGTGCTGCCGGCTTACCGCATGTTCCAGCAGGGGCAGCCGAACCATCTGGGCTGGCGCTTCTCGGATTCCCTCGATACCCATGGCCTGGTGTCGGCCGGCCGCAATGGCCGCGTGGTGTTCACCAACGGCTCCGAGAACCGCACCTTCAGTGGCGTGATCGGCACTGGTGGCGGCATCACCGATCTTAAACTGGCGGCCAATCGCGGCGGCGAGAGCGCCGCCGTGGACGCGGCGGGCAATGTGTATGTGGCCAACGGCCAGATCTTCGTCTATGCGCCCTACGGCAAGGAGATCGGCCGCATCGACGTGCCTGAGCGCCCGCTGCAATTGATTTTCGGCGGCGAGGGCGGACGCACGCTGTTCATCCTGACCCACCGCGCGCTGTACGCGACCGGAGGCTTGAATGGCGCTTAAACGTGTAGGCCGTGCGGTATTGGCGCTGCTGGTGGCTGTCTGCGCGCAGGCCGGCGCGCAGCAAACGCATATGCTTTGGCCGGACGGCGCGCCTGGATCGGAAAAGCGCCATGGCGAGCCGGAGACGGTGCAGAACACCTACGTCAGCAACATCCACGATCCGTCGCTGACGGTGGTAAAGGCCGACGCGCGCCACGCCAACGGCGCGGCCGTCATCATCGCGCCCGGCGGCGGGCATCGCATGCTGGTGTGGATGAACGAAGGCATGGTGGCGGCGAAGTCGCTGAACCGCGTGGGCGTGACGGCCTTCGTGCTGAAGTACCGGCTGGCGCGCGACCAGGGCTCCAGCTACAGCATCGAGAACGACGCCGCCGCCGATCTGCGGCGCGCGGTGCGGTGGGTGAGGGCGCACGCGGCGGAATTCGGCGTCGATCCGAACCGGCTTGGCGTGATGGGATTCTCGGCCGGCGGGGAGCTGGTGTCGCTGGTGGCCGACAATCCGGCTCCGCCGGTGTCGGCGGGCGCCAAACAGGATGCGGTCGACAAGCAAAGCGGGCGGCCCGACTTCCAGGTGCTGGTGTATCCGGGGCCGCTGGGCGTGCCGGCGAAGGCGGTGCAAAACGCGCCGCCGGCCTTCATCGTCGCCGGATCGGCAGACAAGTGCTGCGGCCCGCCGGCGGTGGCGCTGTATCAGCAACTGGTGGCGGCGGGCGTTTCAGCGGAGCTGCATATGTATGCGGACACGGACCACGCGTTCAACATGGGGCAGCGTTCGGAGAGGCTGTCGGATGTGCATTGGCCGGATCGCCTGTCCGACTGGCTGTCCGACAGCGGCTGGCTGGTCCCGCATGGAGGCAAGGCGCCGCAAGGGGTGCCATCGCCTACTCAATGAAGGTTCGAAACGCTTATGTTGTCGGTGAAGGTGGCGCTAAAGGAACTTTTTTGTTGACCTGATCTCGCTCTCAAATTCGGGAACGCCGGAAGAATGCATATTGTTCGCGGCCTCGACTTCTCCTTTGTCGTTTAGCTAGTTGGAGTGCGGATCAGCAGGAGCGCCACGAAGGCCGCAACCATTAATAATAATGTGAGACAAATTTCACGCAGGCTCAAGGCCGGCTGTCTGTATCTTTCTATAAGCTTCGCGTGGCGATCTTTTTCGACACCTATTTTCATGCCGAAATTGGCCAAGTGGATGCGCCGCCACACGTTGATGGTGCGCTCATCCACCACCATTGGTAACCATGTGGGGAAGCGCAATAGCATAAGTTCCAAAAATGGCATGTCTATGCCGAGTTGTAGGTCGTCAGGAGTTTCCTGATCGCTCAGACGTTGGAGTATTTCGCCCTGAACCAGTATTTCGTCTGCGGGCTGTGCCGCATACATCAGGTATTCTTCGAGCGCCTGATTTACTAGAAAGCCTGAATGACCGAGCAGTCTTAGAGCGCGTCTGTCAGCCATCCATCCGAACAGTTTGGCGGCAGCGACCAGCAACGTTTTATTTCCCGGTGCCCATCCCGCCGCGAGGCGCCTCGCCAGCAGACTTTCGAACATTGTTCGTGCCTCCAGGTTGATTAACCGGCTGTCTGTGCGATGCCGTTCTAACGCGGCTTCCCAATAAAATTCTTCTTGTGCGTGCAGGCTAGTCGACAGCCGGCCACATACGTCCTCGAAGTTCGCGAATACAGCCGCTGCAAGTTGCGCCGCGTCTTCTGGATTTTGCTGCAGTTGGATGGATGATGGTGGTGCAGAGCGAAACCTGACCGCCGCTTGGCGGGGACGAAAGTCGGGCACGGTCGCATTATTGACATTGCCAACCGGCCCTCGATCGAGCCACGCCAGCGCGGCATCATAGGCTTCGCGCAACGCTTGGAAGCTCGCGGCGTCGGTTTCCTGGTCGATCTGTTTGAGTTCGTGCGAATAGGCCCGCCGCACTGCTTGCTTGTCAGTATCGGAAGTAAGGCCTAAACGGGTAAGAAAAACCGGTGTGTCGCCATCGGCAAACATGCACGTCCCTGCAATTGGTTAATGAATATTTCCACTTGGAATTTTAACCTAATTGAATGTGGGTTGTGCTTTTATAAATCTATGCGGACAACCGTCGCCTCACTTCGTAGACGTTGCGGCCCACTTCGCGCACCACTTCGAGCAACTTGGCCGGCGGGACATCGAATTCGTCGGCCCAGTAGCGCACCGCTTGTGTGAGCTTAGGATTGATGGTGGTCTGGAAGCGGAAGTCCGCCGGACTGGAGCTAGGGTGTGGCTGCATGATGTTAAATAAATAGTATCGGGTTTCACAATGGTGGCAGCGATTCGGGCGCTCTACCGTGTATTACCGCACTTATGGCTGCAAATCGGGCGCTTGACCAAACAGAAAGATTTCCTGATAATGGTAATCATTCTTATTTGCAAGCCACGCGCGTTTCCCGGCGCTAGCCAGCACACCATCTGCCCACCGATCGCCGGCGATTTCCTCGGATTTCTTCTTGACCCATGTTGGTCGGTACGGGTGGTTCCATGTACCGGAGAGCCAAGCCCTGTGAAATCCCTGAATCCCACGTTGTATCCGCGCGCGCGCTTGCCGGGCGCCATCATCGCCGTGGTCGCCGCCTTGTCGGCGCCGCACACCTCCGCCCAAGTCGCCGCGAAGGCGGTTGACGACGCCGCCGTGCCGGCGGTGCTGGTGTCGGCTTCGCGCTCCAATATCGCCACCAACCAGGCGCCGCAAACGGTGGTCATCATCAAGCAGGAGGAGATCGAGCGCCAGATGGCGATATCGGGCAATTCCTCCGATGTGTTGAGCAGCGTGCTGCCTTCCTATACGCCGAGTCGCGGCAAGATGAACGGCTCCGGCGAGACGCTGCGCGGCCGCACGCCGCTGTTGCTGGTCGACGGCGTGCCGCAATCGAACCCGATGCGGCCGACCGGCCGCGAGGCGCACACGATCGACTTTTCGATGGTGGAGAGGATCGAGGTGGTGCAGGGCGCGAACGCGATCAATGGACTGGGCGCGACCGGCGGTACCATCAACATCATCACCAAGCGCCCGGAGAAGGGCGCGTTCAACCAGTCGATCGACGTGCAGACCACACTGCCGACCAGCGATGTGGGCTCGGAGACGGCCAGCTACAAGACCGCCTATCGCCTCGATGGCCGCAACGACAAGTTCGAATACCTGTTCGCCCTGTCCTACGAGGACCAGGGCCTGTACCTGGACGGCAAGGGCCGTTCGATCGGCACCGACAACACGCAGGGCGATCTGATGGACTCGCGCACCTACGATGTGCTGGCGAAGCTGGGCTACTGGATCGACGACGACCAGCGCCTGCAGGTTTCGGTCAACCGCTACAAGATCAAATCCAAGGCCGGCTACCTGGCCGTGGCGGGGGACCGCGTGCGCGGCATTCCCACCACCTCCATCGAGGGCACGCCGCCCGGCACGGCGCCGTGGAACGACGTGTGGACCTCGAGCCTGAGCTACCGCCACGCCAACCTGGCGGGCATGGAGCTGTCGGCGATGGTGTTCAACCAGGAGTTCGAGGGCCTGTTCGGCGCGGATATCTCGGCGACCTTCCAGGACCCGCTGATCGCGCCAACCGGCACGCTGTACGATCAATCGCGCTCGGTCGCCTCCAAGTACGGCAGCAAAGTGGGGCTGAGCCGCGACGATCTGCTCAACGGCCGCCTGAAGCTGACCGTCGGTTTCGACACGCTGTTCGACAAGGGCAAGCAGGACCTGTATCTGACCAGCCGCACCTACGTGCCGCAATCCGAATACCGCAACCTGTCCTTGTTCCTGCAGGGTGAATACAAACTGCTCGATACGCTGACGATGCACGCCGGCGTGCGCAAGGAGAAGGCCGATCTGGAGATCGACACTTATCGCACGCTGGCGCAGTACCGGCGCGTGCTGGTCCAGGGCGGCACCATCGATTTCAACGAGACGCTGATGAACGCGGGTCTGGTGTGGAATCCGGTCAAGGACGTGTCGCTGTTCACCAGCTACTCGGAGGGCTTCGGCATGCCGGATATCGGCCGCGTGCTCCGCTCGATTAACACCGTCGGCCAAAGCGTGGCCAACATGCGCGACCTGCAGCCGATCCTCACCAAGAGCGTGGAAGTGGGCGGACGCTATCACAGCGGCGCCTGGGATCTGGATGCAAGCCTGTTCCGCTCCGATTCCGATTTCGGCACGCGCGTGGTGCCGATCAACGGCGCCTTCATGATGGCGCGCGAGAAGACGCGCATCGAGGGCGTGGACCTGAGCCTGGGCCACCGCTTCACCAAGGCGCAACGCGCCAAGCTGTCCTACGCCTACACCAAGGGTCGTTACGACAGCGACGAAAACGGTACGCTCGACGCCAAGCTGGATGGCCTGAACGTGGCGCCGAATCGCCTGATCGCCACCTGGAGCGCGGACTGGAACGGCAAGTTCTCGACCTTCGTGCAGGCGCAGCACGCGTTCAGCCAGTCGTTCGACGATCCGGCCAAGGAGTTCGGCGGCTACACGCTGGTCGATGCGAGCGCCAACTACAAGCTCGGGAAAAATGGCGAACTGCGCATGTCGATGGCCAACCTGTTCGACCGGAGTTACATCACGTACTACTCGCAAAGCGCGCTGGTGGAGCCGAGGCGCTACTTCGCGGGTCGCGGACGCACCGTGAGCCTCGGCTACGCGCTGCGATTCTGATATGTCCGACCAGCGTCCCGGCCTTATGCCGCGCGCCGCCGTCACAGCGCTGCGTGTGCTGGGCGCGGTCGGCGGTGGCTATGCGTTGACGGCGTTAACGGTGGCCGTCGGCGCGGTGGCGCTGTCCCGCGCAGGCATGGCGCGCTCGGAGGCTGTGGCGCTGGCGGCGATGCTCGGGTTTGTGCTGTATCTGGCGTTGCTGCTGTGGGGCTTCAGCGTGCGTCATGTGGGCCGCCTGTGGCTGGCCTTTTGCTGCGGCGCGGCCGTCATGTGGGCGCTATGGCGCTTGCTGGCCTGAGGGGCGGGGATGGGCGATACCTTCACCAAATCGATGGCGGCGCTGCACACGTGGGCAGGCGTGACGATCGGCGCGCTGTTGTTCGCCATCTTCTGGATGGGGACATTGAGCGTCTTCAGTAACGAGATCGATCGCTGGATGCTGCCCGATACGCGCCTCGAGGTCCGGGAGGCGACGACGGCGCCTTCGCTGGACCGCATCGCGCAAGCGGTGCTGCCCAGCGTGCCGGCCGGCGCGCGGCAGTGGCGCGTCGATCTGCCCACCGCGCGCGCGCCGGTGATGGAGTTCTCCTATCGCGGCGCCGACGGAGTGGAACATGCCCGTCTGCTCGACCCGTCCAGCTACGCCTTTCTGCCGCCGCAGGGATCTGCCGGCGCCACTGGCTTTATCGTGCCGTTCCATTATCACCTGCATCTGAACTGGATGGAAATCGGCAAGTGGCTGGTCGGCGTGGCTGCGATGACGATGCTGGTGATGCTGGTGTCAGGCGTGATCGTCCACAAGAAAATCATCGCCCAGTTTTTCACCTTCCGTCCGCGCAAGCGCTGGCAGCGCAGTGCCCTGGACCTGCACAATCTGACCGGGGTGCTGGCGTTGCCGTTCCATTTCGCGATCGCCCTGTCGGGCCTTGTCATCTTCATGACGATCTATTTTCCGCAATCGTATTACGGCGCCTATGGCAGTACCGCGAAGGACAAGGCGGCGTTCACGGCGGAGGCCTACGGGCGCTACACCCGCAAACCGGCGAAGGCGCCAGGGACCCTGGCGTCGCTGGACGCCATGCGCGAACGCGCGGAGCGGGAGTGGCGGGGCGGCCAGCCGTATTTTGTGCGGGTGTGGAATCCGGGCGACGCCAACAGCTACGTCGAATTGCGCCGCTCTTATGCGCACGACATGACGATGAACCTCGACCAGATCTATTTCGACGCCACCACCGGCGAAGTGCTCGCGCGCTTCGAGGCCGGACCGGTGATGACGGTGCAGCGCTTTTTCTCGGGTTTGCACTTCGTCCGCTTCGAGCGTTGGACGTTGCGCTGGCTGTACTTTTTTGGCGGCATATCCGGTTGTGTGATGATAGCCACCGGTTTTTTATTCTGGCTGGAAGGGCGGCGTGCCCGTCATGCGAAGCATGGACTGGCCGGGGTGGCGATCGTGGAAGGCCTGACCATCGGCAGCGTGACCGGTATTTTGCTGGCGACCTTGGCCTTTTTTGTCGCCAATCGTTTGCTGCCGGCGGACGCAGGCTACGCGGGAGTGGATCGCGCGGGGATGGAAATCCGCGTGTTCTATGTGGTGTGGGTACTGGCGTTTTGTCACGCCTGGTGGCGGCGGGCTTGCGCGTGGCGCGAGCAGTTGTGGGCCATCGCCGGGTTAGCTGTGCTGGCGGTGGGCTCGAATTGGGCCACGACTGGCGAGCATGTGCTCAAGGCATTGGCGCAAAGCCAGTTTGCCGTCGCCGGCATGGACTTGGGATTGATGGGTACCGCTTTGCTGGCGCTGATGGCGGTCAGGAGGCTAAAGGTCGGGAGGATACAAGGTGCTTGAGTCGCTGACCATGCTGGGCGCGGCGGCGATGTCGTATGTGGCATTCGCCTGGCTGGCGCTGTCGCAGGAGGGGCACTGGCGCGCGCTGCCGGGCAATGCCGACCAAACCCCGCCGGCCGCGCATGTGCTGCGGCGCTGGCGCTGGTGGGCGGCGTGTGTGCTGGCCTGCGCGTACGCGCTTTGCCTGTGGGGCCACGGCCCGAGTTTCGGGACCGTGTTGTGGATGCTGCTGTCGGCGGCCGGCGCGATGGCGGTAGCCTTCACGCTGAGCTGGCGCGCACGTTGGCTGCGCGCGCTGGCTTTTCGGTGAATAGTCGCTGTCCGACTTAGGTCGACAGGCGTTTGCGCACTTCGAGCAGGTTGCGGCCCACTTCGCGGACCACTTCGAGCAGCTTCGATGGCGGCACGTCGAACTCACTAGCCCAATAGCGCACGGCCTGCGTCAGGTTGGGATTAATCGTATGTTGGCAGCGGAAATCCGCTTCGTTGGCGTTTTGATATGCTTGCATGATGTCTCATTTATTGATAGTGCGACGTTGATCAAATGGCACCGATTGCGTTGTCCTGCACTGCTATAACGCATGGGATGCCGATTCGGATGACAAAAGGCGCAAAAAATATTTGAGAGATCCTTGCTTGTTTTTCCGCTAAGGTTACGCCGCGGCTTGCGCGACCGGCGCCTGGGCCGGGGTGGCATAGCGCGCGATGCTGAACGGGGCGATCGGCGTGTCGGTGGCGCCGGTGGCGATCAACTCGGCCATCGTTTCGCCGACACCGGGTCCGATCTGGAAGCCGGCGCCGCAAAAACCGAAGGCGTAGTGCAGCCCCGGCGTGGTCGCGCTGGGACCCATCACCGGCAGGTCGTCCGGCATATAGCCTTCCACGCCACTCCATACGCGGATGATATTCAGTTTCGTCACCACCGGCGCCAGGCGCGCCATCTGCTTGAACTGCGTGAGCGTGTGCTCTGGCAGCACCGGCGCGGTGCGCGGCTCCGTGGTCGAATTGGAGCGCCCGCAGCCGCCCATGACGATGTTCCCGCGCTTGACCTGGCGGAAGTACAGCGTCTCTTCCAAAGTGGTGGCGGCGACGCCGATCGACGGTCCAACGATGTAGGGCATGGGCTCGGTCACCGCCATCTGCGGGCCGCGCACCACCAGCGGCACCGGCTCGTTGAACTGGGCGGACATCTTCGCTCCCCAGGCGCCGCTGGAGACCAGCATCACGGGCGCGGTGAACTCGCGGCCGTCGGCGCAAACGGCGCGAAAATCCACGCCGTCCTTCGACAGCGACTTGACCTCGGTATTCTCGTGGATGTGCGCCCCGGCCCGCGCCGCCGCCCGGCCGAACGCCGGTGCCGCGAGACGGGGATTGGCATGGCCGTCCTCCGCCGACAGCGAGCCGGCGATCACCTCCGGCCCTAGGAAGGGATAACGGCTGCGCATCGCGGCGGTCGACAGCAGTTCCAGATTGAGGCCGTAGTCGCGCGCCTCGCGGGCGTAGACCTCCATCCGGTCCGCGCCTTCCTGGCCGTAGGCACAGCGCAGGTGGCCGGCGCGGACCAGTTCCGCGTCCTCGCCCAGTAGTTCTGGAAGTCGCAGCCACACCCGGTGCGCGCGGTTGGCCAGCGGCAGCTGCGACAGGAAACGTCCCTGCCGGCGCACGTTGCCGAAATTGACCCCGCTTGCCTGCTGGCCCACCAGCCAGCGCTCCAGCAGAATGACGGAGACGCCGCGCTGGCGCAGGAAGAAGGCGGTGGAGGCGCCCATGATGCCGCCGCCGATGATCAGGACGTCGGCCTGTGTTGGATTGCTCATTTAACTCTGCTCCTCGCGGGTCCGGAAGGATAATGGTTTGACAGGCGCCTGGCCGCGCAGCCGTCCGACCCGCTCCAGCGGCACGCCGGCGGCGTGCGCTATGATCTCGGCGCCGGCGTTGGCGCAGTAGCGCCCCTGGCAGCGTCCCATCCCCACGCGGCTGAAGGCCTTGGCGCGGTTGGCCTCGTGCGCGCCCATGTCGTTGACGACGCGGCGCAATTCACCGGCGGTGATGCATTCGCAGCGGCAGACGATGGTGTCGTCGGGCAGGGCGGCGGCTTGCGTTGCCGGCCACGGGAAGGCCTGCACCAGACCGCGGCGGAACGATTCCATCCTGGCTTGTTCGCGGCCCAGCGCGGCGACGCGGCCGGCGTCCGTGGCGTGGCCAAGGTCGGCCAGCGCGGACAGTGCGGCCAGACGCCCGGCGTTCTCCGCGCCCTCGGCGCCGAGGATGCGGGCGCCGTCGCCGGCCAGGTAGACGTTGGCCACGGAGCTGCGGCCTTCCATGCTGACCTGCGGGAACCACTGGCGTGTCTCGTCGTCGTAGCGGAAGGCGCAGCCGGCCAAGTCGGCCAACTGGGTTTCCGGGCGCAGGTGATAGCCCAGCGCGATGGCGTCGCACGCCAATGTATGCGCCGCGCCGCCGGCGTCCCGGTAGGAAAGCCCGGTGACGCCTTCTTCCGCGCTACCGCCGATGGAAACCGGCGTTATCCCGGACAGCACCGGCACGCCGGCCTTGCGCAGCGCCGCGATGTACGACAAACCCTGTTGCAGCAGTCGCGGGCGCGCCAGCAGCTTGGGCAGAGCGGCGATCTGGTGGCGCAGGCGCGAGGTATCCAGCACGGCGGCGATGTTGGCGCCGGCCTTCAGGTACTGCATCGCCACCAGGTACAGCAACGGGCCGCTGCCGAGGAATACCACCCGGCCGCCGATGGAACAGCCTTGCGATTTAAGGGCGATCTGCGACGCGCCGAGACTGAACACGCCGGACAGCTCCCATCCCGGCACAGGCATCAGGCGGTCGGTGGCGCCGGAGCAGACCACCAGCGCCGAATAGGGCAGCTTTTCGGTGCGGTGGTCGCTGACCACGTGCAGGTGGCCTTCGGAGATATTCCACGCCAGCGTCTCGGGCCGGTAGTCGATCTTGTCGCGCAGGGCGTCGAAGCTTCGGTGCACGGCTTGCGCGCGCGCGGCTTCGCTGCCGTACAGCGACTCATAGCTGCGGGTGAAATGTTCCGGCTGCCGGCGATAAATTTGGCCGCCGTCGCGCCGACCCTCGTCGATGACGATGGGACGCAGGCCGGCGGCCACCAGTTCCTCGGCCGCGCGTACGCCGGCCGGGCCGGCGCCGATGATGATTACGCCTGGTTGAGCCATGCCGCCTCCGTGTTCCGTGTGACGATGCGCAGGCCGTCGCGCACCTCGGTCGAGCAGGCGCGCAGACGGTCGCCCTGCTCGGTCCATACCCAGCAATCCTGGCAGGCGCCCATCAGGCAAAAACCGGCGCGGCGCCCGTCGTCGAATTCGGAACTGCGCAAGGTGCGGGCGACGCTCATGATGGCGACCAGCAGCGTGTCGCCGTGCAGCGCCTGCGCGGGGCGTCCGTCGATGTAGAAGTGAACCGGCGCGCGGACGGTTTCCGCCAGCCGGACAAAGCGTGGATTCATGCGACTTCCTCAAAACGTTGTAGGGGCGCTTGCAGCGGGATCAGCGCGGCGGGCGTGTGATGGCAGAGTATCTCGCCGCCATTGGGCAGTTGCTGGCGTGGCGGCGGCAGGCGGTTGCACAAACCATCGATACGCACGCCGCAGCGCGGCAGGAAGCCGCACAAGGCGGCGTCCGGGACGGCCGGCAGCGGAGCAAGCGTAGGAAGATGGGCGGCGCCGCGCGCGCAGACGGTGTCGAGCCAGCCCATCTCCAGCTTCGGCACCGACGATACCAGCAAATGCGTGTAGGGGTGGAAGGGCGCGTCGCCCAACGCCGCGCGTGGCCGCGATTCGACCTTCTGGCCGGCGTACAGCACCACGATCTCGTCGCAGATGGCGCGCACGGTGTTGATGTCGTGGCTGATGAACATGTAAGACACCTTCAATTCCCGCCGCAGTTCCGCCATCAGGTCGAGGATGGCGGCGGCGACGACGGTGTCGAGCGCGGACGTGATTTCGTCGCACAGGATCAAATCCGGCCCGGCCGCCAGCGCGCGCGCCAGGTTGATGCGCTGTTTCTGGCCGCCGGACAGTTCGCCCGGCAGGCGATCGGCGATGGAAGCCGGTAGCTTGACCAGGTCCAGCAGCTGTAGCACGCGTTTGCGGCGTGCGTCGCCGCGCAGATGCAGATAAAAGCTCAATGGACGCGCCAGGATGGCGCCGATGCTATGAGCCGGGTTGAGCGCCGTGTCGGCGTTCTGGAACACGAACTGCACCCGCTGGTGCTGTTCGCGCGTCCTGCCATGACTGCCGTCGGGCAGCGGCGCGTTGTCCAGCAGTACCTGTCCGCGCGCGCTGGGCACCATGCCGGCCACCACCCGCGCTAAGGTAGTTTTGCCGGAGCCGGATTCGCCGATGACGCCGACCGTGGCGCCGCGTTCGATGGTCAGGTCGATGTCGGTCAGGATGCGCTTGGCGGGCAGGCCGTCGCGGCCGATCGGGCCGTAGCCGGCGCAGAGGCCGCGAATTTGCAGCAGCGGCACCGGCATGCGCACCGGCTCGGACGCGATGACGCCGATATCGCGTTCCACCGGTTCGGCCGCCGCCAGCAGGCAGCGGGTGTAGTCGTGGGCCGGCGCCTCCAGCACTTGCGCGGTTTCGCCGTTCTCGCGGATCTCGCCGTCGCGCAGCACGACGATGCGGTCGGCCATCTGCGCCACCACCGCTAGGTCGTGCGACACATACACCGCCGTGGTGCCGAGCTGGCGCACCACGTTGCGGA
Source organism: Oxalobacteraceae bacterium OTU3CAMAD1 (assembly GCA_024123915.1). Taxonomy (NCBI): domain Bacteria; kingdom Pseudomonadati; phylum Pseudomonadota; class Betaproteobacteria; order Burkholderiales; family Oxalobacteraceae; species Oxalobacteraceae bacterium OTU3CAMAD1. The sequence goes on from CP099650.1 coordinate 3,011,774, forward strand.
AGGCGCGCAGCACTTCGATCTGCGTCGTCACGTCCAGCGCGGTGGTCGGCTCGTCGAGGATCACCAGCGCCGGGTCGGTGATGAAGGCCATCGCCGCCATCACCCGTTGCAGCTGGCCGCCCGACACCTGGTGCGGATAGCGCGCGCCGATATGCTCCGGATCCGGCAGCGCCAGGGCGCGGAACAGCTCCACCGCCTTGGCTTCTGCCTTGGCTCGGGTCAGCGTGCGGTGGATGGCGGCGCTTTCGACCACCTGGTCCATCAGGGTGCGCGAAGGATTGAAAGACGACGCCGCGCTTTGCGCGATGTAGGCGACTGTGCGTCCGCGCAGGCCGGACAGGCCGGCGTCGTCGAGCTCCAGCACTTGCTTGTCGCCGATCCGCACGCTGCCCCCGGCGATGCGGCAGCCGTTGCGCGCATAGCCCATCAGCGACAGCGCGATGGTGGTCTTGCCGGAACCGGATTCGCCGATCAGGGCCAACACCTCTCCTTCATTGATGGCGAAATCGACGCCCTTGACGATGGGGAATTCGATGCCGGCGTCGTTGCGCGCCACCACCCGCAGGCCTTCCACTTGTACCAATGGCTTCATCGTGCGTCCCTCCGTTTGCCGCGCAGGTTATCGATCAGCAGGTTGACGCCGATGGTCAGGCTGGCGATGGCCAGCGCCGGCATCAGCACGGCCGGCGCGCCTTCACTGAGGCCGCCAATGTTCTCGCGCACCAGCGACCCCCAGTCGGCGTCCGGCGGCTGCACGCCGAGGCTCAGGAACGAGAGGCCGGACAACAGCAGCACGGTGAACACGAAGCGCAGGCCGAAGTCGGCCAGCACCGGACGGATCATGTTCGGCAGGATCTCGACGCAGCCGATATAGGCCATGCCTTCGCCGCGCGCCTTGGCCGCCTGTACGAAGTCGAGCGCCTGCACGTTGACGGCCAGCGCGCGGGCAATGCGGTAGGCCCCCGGCATGAAGCCCAGGGCGGCGGTGATGATCAGCAGCGGCACCGAGGAACCGAACGACGCCACCATCATCAGCGCGAACATTTTGCTGGGGATGGAGATCAGCGCGTCCAGGGCGCGGCTCAGGGAGGCGTCGAACCAGCCGCCGGCGACCGCCGCGTAGAGGCCGAGCAGCGTGCCGGTGGCGCTGGCCAGCACGGTCGCCGCCAGCGCCAGCGCCACCGTGTAGCGGGCGCCGTACAGGATGCGGCTCAACATGTCGCGGCCAAGGTAGTCGGTACCGAGCGGGAACTGCCAGCTGATGGAGCCGAAGACGTCCGGGTCGACGATGGCCGAGGCGTCGTGCGGCGACAGCGATGGACCGGCCAGCGTGACGATCAGCCAGAAGACCACGATGGCCAGGCCGAGCAGGGCGGCCGGCGACATGGTCGACCAGGCGCCGGCGACCGCGCGGACAAACGGGAAGGAGGCAAGGGTGGAGCTGCTCATAGATTGCGTAACCTCGGGTTGGACAGGATGGCGCAGATATCGGCCAGCATCACCAGCAGCAAATAGGCGCCGCAGAAGATCATCGCGCAGGCCTGCACCAGCGGAATGTCGCGGGTGGTGACGGCGTCGATCATCAGGTTGGCGATGCCGGGGTAGTTGAAGATACTTTCGACAATCAGCACGCCGCCGAGCAGGTACGACAGGCTTAGTGCCACGGCGTTGGCGATCGGGCCGATGGCGTTCGGCAGCGCGTGCATCAACACGATGCGCACGGGACGCGCGCCCTTGAGCCGCGCCATTTCGACGTAGGGCGAGCGTAACTGGTCGATGACGGCGGCGCGCGTCATGCGCGCCATCTGCGCCACGATCACGCAGCACAGCGTGAAGACCGGCATGGCGTAGGCCCGCAGGAACTGGCCCAGTGTCTCGATGTCCGCCGTGTGCGACAGCGCCGACAGCCAGCGCAGCTTGACCGCGAACAGCAGCACCGCCAAGGTGGCGATCAGGAATTCCGGCACCGACACGAGGGACACGGCCAGCATGTTCATGCCCCGGTCGAAGCGCGAGCCGCGAAACATCGCCGACAGTATGCCCAGCGACAGCGCCAGCGGCACCGAGACCACAGCCGTGGCGCCGGCCAATACCAGGGAGCTTGGCAGACGGTCGCCGATCAGCGCGGAAATCGCCTGGCCGTTCACCAGTGAGACGCCGGCATCGCCCTTCAGCATCTGGATCAGCCAGTGCGCATAGCGCTGCGGCGCCGGCTGATCGAGGCCGAACTGCACGCGCAGCGCGGCCACCGCTTCCGGAGTCGCGGCCTGGCCCAGCGACTCCTGGGCGGCGTCGCCGGGCAGCAGGTTGGTGATGCCGAAGACGACGATCGAGACGATCAGCAAGGTGAGGGCGCCGATGCCGAGGCGGCTGAGGAGGAGTTTGACTATGGTGGTATTCATCGTCGCGCCTCAGTGCAGGATGTCTTGCAGCTTGTACCACGCCCCGACCATCGGCAGGAACCACGGCTTGCCGGAGTAGCCGGGGATCGCCGGCCAGTCCAGGTCGCGCCACGGATTGCTCTCTTTTTTGCCGGCCATGATGTCGGCCATCTGGCGGCCCATGTGCACCGACATCTGCACGCCATGGCCGCTGTAGCCCAGCGAGTAGAACATGCCTTCGTGTTCGCCCGCGCGCGGCAGGCGGTCGGCCGTCATGTCCACCAGTCCTCCCCAGCAGTAGTCGATGCCGGTGTTGGCCAGCTGCGGGAACAGGCGCACCATGGTGTCGGCCAGTATGCGGCCGCTCTTGGTGTCCGATTTCGGGTTCGACAGCGCGAAGCGCGCGCGCCCGCCGAACAGCAGGCGGTTGTCCGGCGTGAGGCGGAAGTAGTTGCCGATGTTTTTGGTGGTGACGTAGTTGCGGCGGGTCGGCGTGATCTCGTTGATCAACTGTGGCGACAGCGGCGCGGTGGCGATGATGAAGCTGCCGACCGATACCAGGCGCCGGCGGAAGTAGCCGAACGGCCCCAGGCTGGAATTGCCGGTGGCCAGAAACACCTGCGCGGCCTCGATGTCGCCGCGCGCGGACTTGAGCCGGAAGCCGCCGGTGGTGCGCTCGATGGCCTGCACCGCCGCGTTCTCGTAGACCCGGGCGCCGGCACGCACCGCCGCCTGCCCCAATCCGACGCCGAATTTACCCATATGCATCTGCGCGCCCTGTCGCTGTAGCAGGCCGCCGTAAAAACCGCTGGAACCGATTTCGTCGCTCATGCGCTCCGGCGTCACCAGTTCGACGTTCGGATCGACGCTGGTGCGCAGGCGCTCGTGAACCCGCACCAGCTTCTCGTAGTGTTCCGGCTTGGCCGCCAGTTTGAGTTTGCCGCAGCGCTGGAAGTCGCAATCGATCGCTTCGGCGGCGATGATCTCTTCGACCGTGACGACGGCCGCGTCGTAGGCTTCGTAGTAGGCGCGGGCGCGGCCCTCGCCAAGGCGGGTCGACAGGTCCGCGTAGTCGTGCGCCAGGCCGGTATTGCATTGGCCGCCGTTGCGCCCCGACGCCTCGCCGGCGATGCGGCCCGCTTCGAGCAGGATCACCGACGCGCCGCGCCTGGCCAGCTCCAGCGCCGCCGACAGCCCGGTAAAGCCGCCGCCAACGACGACAACGTCCGCCCTTGGAGGGACAGGTCCGTTGGCGGCGCCGAGAAACCGTGGCGCCGTGTCGAGCCAGTACGATTCAAGCTTCATGCATCTATCCTTGGTTGGACGTTTTGTTAAAACCATTACACCATAGCCACGCCTGCGCAATATCCTGAATTTTCGCGCCGGGGAGACAGAATGCGCGGTTTTGCCCGCCGTCGGCAGCACAGATTGCTGCGCCTCCCGCACCCCTCGAGCAGCGCCGCCGTCCCTTCTCGCGCCTCGCAGCAGGAACGGCGGCTGCGCCCAAAACTACACAAGCTTGCGCCATCCACGGCCGGACCGGCGGCATTAAATGCTGCGCTCCCGCGCTTAGCATGGGGTTATGCAGTTTTTATTCCACTTATCAAAAGGATACGCCCTATGCACAGCTTCAATCCGGACCTGGTGAAGGTCTCCAGTTCTCATTTCATCGGCGGCGTCCATGTGGCGGGCCAAGGGGCGGCGCTCGACCTGGATGTGCGCCGACCTTCCGATAACCATGTCTATGCCGGCCTGCCGGTGGCCGATGCCGATGTGGTGGATATGGCCGTGCAAAACGCATGGCAAGCTTTCAAAAAAAGTAACTGGGCGCGCCAGGCGCCGCGCGAGCGAGCCCGCATCATGCGGCGTTGGGCCGATTTGATCGAGGCCGATGTGGCGCATTTGGCCGCGTTGGAGGCGGTGGGTTCTACCCGTCCGATCGCCAACGCCGTGGCCTGGGATATTCCGTTCACCGCCGAAGGACTGCGTTTCTTCGCGGAGTTCGCCGACAAGGTGGGTGGCGACGTGGCGGCCACGCGCAGCGACGCGCTGGGCATGACCATCGCCGAGCCGTATGGTGTGATCGGCGCCATCGCGCCGTGGAACTTCCCGCTGGTGATGGCCTCCTGGAAGATAGGGCCGGCGCTGGCCGCCGGCAACGCGGTGGTGCTCAAGCCGTCCGAGTTGACGCCGTTTTCCGCGATCCGCCTGGCGGAGCTGGCGATCGCCGCCGGCATGCCTGCCGGGATATTCAATGTAATCCAGGGCGACGGCCGCACCACAGGTGATGCGCTGGTGCGTCATCCGCGCATCTCCAAGGTGACTTTTACTGGTTCCACCCGTACCGGCTCGGCTATCATGGCTGCATGCGCGGAGAGCGGCACCAAGCCCGTGACCTTGGAGCTGGGCGGTAAAAGTCCGCAGCTGGTGTTCGCCGACGCGCCGGATCTGGACCGGGTGGCGAAGATGGTCGCCGGCGCCATCACCGGCAACGCCGGACAGGTGTGCGTGGCCGGATCGCGCCTGATTGTGCAGCGCGGCGTCGCCGACCAACTGGTGGATGGCATCGCGGCGGCGTTCAAGGCGCTGCGGCCCGGCCACACGTGGAGCGGCGACACCACACTGTCGCCTATTATCAGCCGCAAGGACGCGCTGCGCATCGATGGCGTGGTGCGGCGCGCGGTGGAGGCGGGCGCCAATATCGCCGCCGGCGGCGGGCTGGCGGAGGTCGAAGGCGAGGGTGGCTATTATCAGCCGACGATACTGACGGGCGTCGGGTCGGACATGGAGGCGGTGCGCGACGAGATCTTCGGGCCGGTGATGACGGTGCAGGTATTCGACGACGACGACGAGGCGCTGGCGCTGGGCGATCATCCGGCATACGGACTGGCGGCCGGCGTGCACACCGCCGATATCGGCCGCGCGCTGCGCTGCGCGCGCGAGCTGGAGGCGGGCACCGTGTGGATCAACCGCTACGGCCGCAGCGACGATTACGTGCTGCCGACCGGAGGCTTCAAACGCTCGGGCATGGGCAAGGATCTGGGCCGGCAATCGTACGAGGCGAACCTGCGCTACAAGACGGTGCTGGTCGATTTCATGCGCCAATAACGGGCGCCGGGCCGCGCCGCTTTGGCGCATCGCGGCGCGCGCGGCACCGTGGCGGTGCGGGTGGCTTCAGGTCAGCAAGCTGTGCTGATTGCAGGCGGCAAAACAAATATTTCTGTTTTGTGACAAGGTGATTACAGGACAAACCGGTGGGGTGCGCATGTTGTAATCGAACTCAGTAGACGCATAAACAAGTACCTCCACACCTTACCAGGAGTTCGTCATGTATCCCACTCGTCACTGTACCTTGGCCCTGTTCCTGGCCGCGACTTATCCGCTGTCTTCCCTTGCGGCGGATGCCGATCCCGGCGCCGCCGACGCTGTCGTAGATGTGTCGGCGGAGGGCGCGGGGCAGGCCGATTCGCCGGCCGGCAGGGAAGTGGTGGTGGTGAGCGGCTCGCGCCAGAACTACCGCGCGCTGTCGGCGACCGGCGCGACCAAGACCGATACCCTGCTCAAGGACCTGCCGCAAAGCGTGCGCGTACTGACGGCCGACCTGCTGCGCGATGTCGGCGTGACCAATCTGGCCAGCGCGCTCGATCTGACCAGCGGCATCTCGCGCCAGAGTAACCTGGGCGGCCTGTGGGACAGCTACGCGATGCGCGGCTTCACCGGCGATCCCAATTTCGGCTCGGACTACCTGGTCAACGGTTTCAGCTCCAGCCGTGGCTACAACGGCCTGCGCGACTCGGCCGGCACCGCCAGCGTGGAGGTGCTCAAAGGACCCGCGTCGGCCCTGTACGGGCGCGGCGAACCTGGCGGCACCGTCAACATCACGACCAAGAAGCCACGCTTCGAACCTTCGTATGAACTGGACGTTTCGATTGCAAGCCACCAGACCTACCGCACCGCGCTCGACCTGACAGGTCCGATCAGCGAGAACCTGGCTTATCGCTTGAATGGCGCCTACGAGAAGGGCGACAGCTTCCGCGACACCATCGAAACCGAACGCTCGTTCCTGTCGCCGTCATTTATCTGGCTGATCGGCGACCATACCCGCGTTTCCTATGAGGTCGAGGCCAGCGAGCAGCGCGTGCCGTTCGACCGGGGCGTGCTGGCGGTTGGAGGGGTGCTGGGGCTGATCCCGAATTCGCGCTTCCTCGGCGAGCCGGCGGACGGACCGACGGTCGTGAAATCGCTGGGCCACCAGGTCTTCGTCGAACATGAATTCAATGAACGCTGGAAGCTGCAAACCGGCGTCTCGTACCGGGACAGCGAGTTGAAAGGCGCGTCCAGCGAAGCGAGCGCGCTGCAGGCAGACGGCCGCACCGTGCGCCGCCAGCACCGCAGCCGCGATTACACGGCCATCGACGCTTCCGGCCGCATCGAGGTCGTCGGCAAGTTCGACACAGGGCCGGTGACGAATAATGTGCTGGTCGGCGTCGATGCTTACAAATTCAATGACCGCCGCATCCAGCTGCGCCGCAATCCGAGCGCCGCTTTCCCCTACGCGATCGATATCTACAATCCCGTCTACGGCGGCGTCTCCGACGTGATGACGATGTCGATCAACACCAAGGAGGAACAGCGTGCGCACGCCGTCTACGCGCAGGACCAGATCGACCTGACCGCCCAATGGAAGGCGTTGCTGGGCGTGCGCTGGGACAGCTACGACCAGACGGTGACGAACTTCCGCAACGGCGCGTCGAACAAGCAGTCGCTGAGCGCCACCAGCCCCCGCGCCGGCTTGGTGTATCAGCCATTGCCGGTGCTGTCGTTGTACGCGACCGCCTCGAAGGGCTTCCGTCCCAACAGCGGCATCAGCATCGACAACCAGGCCTTCGCGCCTGAGGAGAGCAAATCCTATGAAGTAGGCTCGAAGCTGGAGTCGGCCGACGGCAAGCTGACCGGAACGCTGGCCGTCTACAAGATCACCAAGGAGAATGTGCTGACCACCAATCCGGCGAACACCGACTTCTCGATCTCCGCCGGTGAGGTGGGCAGCAAGGGCATCGAGTTGGATCTGTCGGGCGAGATCGCGCGCAACCTGCGACTATCGGCGGCCTACGCGTACACCGACGCCACCGTGACCAAGGGCGATAACACGATCCGCACCGGCAGCCGTTTCCCGAACGTGCCGAGGCAGAGCGCCACCATCGTGCTGACGCAGGCGTTCGACGTCGCCGGTGGCAAGGCGACCATCGGTGGAGGACTCAATTACGTGGGCGAGCGCTTGGGCGACGTGGCTGTCTCCAGCAATTTCAAGCTGCCCGCTTACACCACGGCCAGGTTGATCTCGTCCTGGTCGCCGACCAAGAAGCTACGCCTGTCGCTGAACGTCGATAACCTGTTCGACAAACAGTACTACGCAAGTTCGTATAGCCAGCTGTGGGTATCGCCTGGCACCGATCGCACCGCGACCTTGAACCTGCACTACAAATTCTGAATAGGAGCATCGCCAGCATGATGACATTGAAAAAAATGGCCTGCGCGGTTTGCACGGCTGCCTTGTTCGCCGCTGTTGTCGCTGTGGCGCCGGCCCATGCGCACGGCATCTGGTTCGCTCAGCGCGCCACACAACTGGCGTTCTTGTACGGCGTGGGCGCCGACGATCTGGATTCGCTCAAGCGGCTGCCGCAGGTGACCAGCGTCGGCGGGTATGACGCCGAGGGCAAGCCGGTCGAGACCTCGTTGCAGCCGGATGGCCGGCTGGTGTTGGTCAATCTGGATAATCAGCCGGCGGTCGTGACGGCGGTTCTGGATAACGGCACGTGGACCAAGACGCCGGATGGCGTCTTCCATAAAAAGGGCAGGGACGAGATCCCCAAGTACATCATCAGCGAGCATACCTACAAATATGCGGTGCATCTGCGTAAACCGTTGAGCAAGCCGCTGGGACCTTTGCCGAATCAGATTTTGCAGATCGTTCCGGTGGAGGCGGCGCTGCCGGCGATGCTGGGGGAGCCGATCAAGCTGCGGGTACTGTTCAAGGGTAAGCCGCTGGCCGGCGCGCAGGTGTTGCAGGACATGGTGAACGATCCCGACGCGGAACCGGTGTTGTCGGGCGCCGATGGCACCGTCACCATTAAAGTACGCAATCAGGGGCTGAACGTGATCGCGGCGATCTATCGGGGGCCTTCCGAGCAGCCGGCTAAGTTTGACAGCAGCGAGTATCTGGCGACATTGTCGTTCGTGCTGGCACATAAACCTGAATGACATGGAGGGAGCGACGATGAAGAAGATCTTGGGCACAATGGTGCTTGCGGTGGCCGCGCTGACAAGTGGTTATGCAGCTGCGCACGGAACGCCGGTAGCGCATCATGGCGGGCTTGTGCAGGCTGTCGGTGAAACCTGGCTGGAGCTGGTGGTGAAGGGCGATCAGGTCGAATTGTATCTGCAGGATGATGGCGACGATATGCCGAGTGCCGAAGTGACGGGGAAGGTGACGTTGGCGACTGCGGCGGGTAAGCAGGAGTTCGCGCTCAAGCCGGCTGGCGGCAATAAGCTGGAAGCGAAGGCGCCTGGCGCCGCCAAAGCCGGAAAAGTGTCGGCGCTGTTGACGATGGCGGACAAGAAGACACGCGTCAGCACCACCTTCGACGTGAAATGACCCCGGAAACACGTAGGGCGGATTAGGCGGAACGCCGTAATCGGCCATGCATGCGCCGTCGGCAGCGCATGCATGGCCGATTACGCTACGCTAATCCGCCCTACGTGTTTTAGATGAGGTTTCGGTTGGTGGCACTAGTACCCGCGCTGCCGGTCGACGACGTCTTGCAGCGGCTCGCCGGCCATGTGCCGGCGCAGGTTCGCCAGTAGCACCGGGGCCGCCGTATCTGGCTGCGTCATGCTGGCGATGTGCGGTGTGATCAACACGCGGGGATGGCGCCACAGTGCGTGATCTTCCGGCAGGGGCTCCGGATCTGTGACGTCGAGGATGGCGCGCGATAAATGGCCGGAATCCAGCGCCGACAGCAGCGCGTCGTGGTCCAGATGCGGACCGCGTGCGGTGTTGATCAGCGCCGCGCCGCGCGGCAGCCGGGACATCAATTGTGCGCCGAGGATGCCGCGCGTGGCGTCGGTCAGCGGCAGCAGGCAAATCAGCACGTCGCAACGGCTCAAAAATTCGGACAAGCTGCCGTCGCCGGCGAAGCATTCTACGCCGTCGAGGTTTTTTCGCGAGCGGTTCCAGCCCACCCGGCGGAAGCCGAAAACGCCGAGCCGCTCCAACACCGCCTGTCCCAGCACGCCCAGTCCCATCACGCCGACCGTGCGCGTCGACGCCGGCATTACCGGAATCGGCCGCCATTCGGCACGTGACTGCATGTCCGCGTAGTCGAGCAGATTACGGTGCAAGGCCAGCACCGACATGGTTGTGTACTCGATCATGCCGTTGACAATGCCCGGCTCGACCATGCGCACCACCGTCACGTGTTCCGGCACGGCGCTGAAATCGATATGATCGATGCCGGCGCCCGAGGCGAACAGCACCTTCAGGTTGGGCATCGACGCCAGGAATTCCGTGCCTGCCTGCCACGAGACCAGGTACTCGACGTCATTCAAATCCCCAGTATTGTCAGGCCAGGTGCGGAAATCGATATCCGGCGCCCGGGTGGCGAAAAAGCGCGCCCAGACCTGCGTGCGGGCGGCGTCCGATCGGTACAATACACTCATGAATACGTTCCCCGTGGTGCTCTATGGAGGTTACAGTATAAAGAGAGCCGGCGGTATTAGCTGCGGTTATCGCGGGCGCCACGCGGCAAATCGTGCTGATTCGGCCCGCATAAAAGCCGTTTTGCTGCGCGGGCGAGGGCATAGTCGGCACCTCTGGCGGCGCCAGGTTGGATATCATGGATATGTCGCGATATCAGACCATCATCAACGAAAGGGCAACCATGAGCATCACCTTCAGACCGAAATACATCAGCTTCGATTGCTACGGCACCTTGATCTACTTCCAGATGTCGCCGATGGCGCGCAAGTTGTTCGCCGACCGTATCAGCGCCGACGACATGGATCAGTTCTGCAGGGATTTCTCGGCCTTCCGCTACGATGAGGTGCTGGGCGACTGGAAGCCGTACTACGAAGTGGTTTATAACTCCGTGCTGCGCACCGCCAACCGCTGGAAGGTGCCGTTCCGGGAGTCCGACGTGGCCGAGATCTACGCCGCCGTCCCGACCTGGGGACCGCACCCGGACGTGACCGAAGGCCTGGCCAAGATCGCCGACAAAATCCCGCTGGTGATTCTGTCGAACGCGATGGACGCGCAACTGGTGCACAACGTGAAGAACCTGGGCGTGCCGTTCCACCGCGTCTACAGCGCGCAGCAGGCCAAGGCCTACAAGCCGCGCCTGACCGCGTTCGAGTACATGATCGATCAACTGGATGCGAAGCCGGAAGACTTCCTGCACGTGTCGTCGTCGATGCGCTACGACCTGATGTCGGCCAACGACATCGGCATCAAGGATAAGGCCTTCGTCAATCGCGGCCACGAGCCCGGGACGCCGTTCTACAAATACCAGGAAATCAGCGACATCGGCGGCCTGGCAGGACTGGTCGGCCTGTAACGGACCGCTTGCGGACTATTTCAAGCGGCGCCTCGGGCGCCGCTTTTCGTTTATGCCTCCAGCCAGACCTGCTCGGCGCAGGTATAGCCCATGAAGGACCCCAGGGGATGCGAGGAGGCGCCGCGCACCTTGCTGCTGAAGGCTTCCAGATTATTGATGAACAGCGGGATGCCTATGCCGCACTTCTGGTGCACGAGCACCTGCATGTCGGCATAAAACTGCTTGCGTTTTGCCTCGTCGGTTTCGGCGCGCGCCAATAACAGCAGCTGGTCGAACTGCTCGTTTTGCCAGCCCGATTCGTTCCACGGCGCGTCCGACTTGAAGAACTGCGTGAACAGCATGTCCGCGCTAGGACGCGGGTTGATGTTCCCGAAGCCCATCGGGGATTTCATCCAGTGGTTCGACCAGTATCCGTCCGCCGAGATGCGCTTGACCGTCAGCTTCAGCCCCGCCTTCATGGCCGATTGCTGCATCAGCATCGCCATGTCGACGGAACCCGCGGCGGCCACCGAGGCCACCAGCGGCAAGGTCTGGCCCAACGCGCCGGCGCGCGTCAGGTGGTAGCGGGCGCGGTCCGGATCGTAGGGCCGCTGCGGCAGGCCGGCGAAGTAGAAGCGGTTGCTCGGCGCCAGCGGCTGGTCGTTGCCGATGACGGCATAGCCACGGAAGGCGGCGCGCTTCATCTGCTCGCGGTCGATCAGATATTTCATGCCGAGCGTGAAATCGGGATGGCGGCCGAAGCCCAGGTTTTGGCGGATCACCAGGTCGGTGTAAAGGCCGGATTGGCTTTCCAGGACCATGTAGCCGGGTTCGCCGTTGATCCGTTTGGTCGAGCGCGGATTGACTTCGTTGACCCAATCGACATCGCCGGACAGCAGCGCGTTGATGCGCGCCGATTCATCCGGTATGCCGAACAGCGCCACCTCGTCGAGGTAGGGCAGGCCCGGTCTCCAGTAGTTTTCATTGCGCACGCCGATGGTGCGTACGCCGGGCGTGAACTCCTTGCAGCGGAAGGCGCCGGTGCCGTTGGCGGTGGTGAAGCTGGTGGTGCCGTCCTGGATGATGACGAAGTGCGAGGTCGCCAGGATCACCGGCAGGTCGGCGTTGGCGCCGGTCAGCGTGATCTCCACCACCAGCGGATCGATCGCGCGCACCGACGCGAACTGCTGCGCCACGCCGCGCACCTTGGAGCCGATGGCCGTATCGCTATGGCGTTTGAGCGAATAGACCACGTCGGCGGAGGTCAGCGCTTTGCCATCGTGGAAGACCACGCCCTTGCGCAGGCGGACCGTCCACGTGATCGCGTCGTCGGTGGCCATCTCCTCGGCCAGCGCCATTTGCGGCGCCAGGTGCACGTCGAGCGTGGTCAGGCCACTGAAGAACATATGCGCGCGCAGATAGTCGGTCGACAGCGCGCCGCGCGCCGGATCGAGCGTGTCGGCCGTGGAGCTGGACTGGGTGGCGATGGTCAGCTGGCCGCCTTTGCGCGGGGCCGGCGCCGCCGACAGAAGGCCGGATGCCGACAACATCACGCCGCCGGTGGCGAGACGGCGCAGCATGTCGCGGCGGGACAGGGGGGAGGCGGGATTCTGGTGCGGGGAAAGCGTGGAATTCATCGATGCGCCTCTGAGCTTGGTCATGAATGTTATTACATCATATTTATGTCGCGGAATTGTCGCGTTTCGCGTGGCCGCCAGCGCACAAGCGGCGGTTTTCCATGGGCGGATCAGCATAGATTGCCGGCCGTAGAAAATGCCGTCGCGCGGCTTACATAGGCGCCGAAACGTCATCGGCGGCGGATAACAAAGCAGAAAAACCCGTAGCCGCTCCGTACAATATTGACATGGTGGCGGAGCGATGGTGGCCGCCGGACTTCTTTTCAACCTTACAGAGAATCGACTATGGACCACACCAGCACTTTCAAACCGGGCTACCCGGACCGGGTCAAGCCGCCCCAGGCCGCAGTCCTGGACCCGGCGGCGCAACTGGTCAAGTCGCGCATCGCCGTGATCGACGTGCTGCGCGGCCTGGTGATGTTGATCATGTTGTTCGACCATGTGCGCGAAGCGATCTATCTGCACGTGCCGATCAGCGATCCGATGACCGTCGACAGCATGCCGCCGGACCTGTTTTTCACCCGCGCGGTGGCGCACTTTTGCGCGCCGATGTTTGTGTTTCTGACCGGCCTGTCGGCATGGCTGTACGCGCATCCGGCAGCCGGTCCGCGCGATGCCACCGGCTTCCTGTTCAAGCGCGGGTTGCTGCTGATGGTGCTGGAACTGGTGGTGGTCAATTTCGCCTGGGTCGGCAAGTTCCCGCAGCCGGTGATGTATCTGCAGGTGATCTGGGTGATCGGACTGGCGATGATCTTCCTGGCGCTGGTGCACAAGTTGCCGCTCAAGTTGCTGGGCGCGGTCGGCGCGCTGATCGTGGCCGGCCACAACGCGCTGACCTGGATCAGCTTTGAACCGGGCAGCATCGCCTACGACGCCTGGACCTTGCTGCTGCATCGCGGCTTCCTGGTCGCCGACGGCGCGGTCAAGGTCAAGGTCACTTATCCGCTGCTGCCCTGGATAGGCGTGATCCTGCTGGGCTATGCGGCCGGTCCGCTGTATGCGCGGGCAATGGCGCCGGAGCGCCGCCGCCAGCTACTGCGTCTGATCGGCGGCGGCGCCTTGCTGCTGTTGCTGGTGCTGCGCGGGTTTAATATCTACGGCGAGGAGCTGCCCTGGGTGCAAGGCGAGACGGCGGTCCAGACACTGATGTCCTTCCTGAACTTCACCAAGTATCCGCCGTCGCTGGATTTCGTGCTGATGACGATAGGGACCGGAATGCTGGTGCTGGCGTGGCTGGAACCGCACGATAATTGGTTGACCCGCGCTTTCGCGACCTTCGGCGGCGCGCCGATGTTCTATTACCTGTTCCATCTGTTGCTGTTGCTGTACATGCAGAAGGCGCTGGTCATGATGTTCGGCGCCAATCACGGCACCCGTTTTGGCGTCGATTCCCTGTGGCCGGTGTGGGTGGTCGCAGTTGCGTTGATGCCGGTGTTGTACGTGCCGTGTAAGGCCTTTGCAAACTTCAAGCGCACCTCCAAACAGGCCTGGGTGCGCTACTTCTAATGTCAGGCGGTCGCGGAGTCCTTCAGCTCCGTGACCACCCAGAATTTACTGGCCGCTTCGACGATCTCGAAGATGCCCTTGAACCCCGGTGGGATGACGCCAGTGTCGCCGGCCAGGAACTGGCGCGGATTGCCGCCGTCGGGTTCCGAAATGATCACGCGGCCGGTCAGAATGTGAAACAGCTCGTGCTTGTCGGCGCCCAGCGCGATGCGGTAGATGCCTTCGCCGGCTTCCCAGGTGCCGGCGCGCACGCCGTGCGTGTCGTTGGCGAAGTATTCGCGGGCGATGCGCAGCGGATTGCCCTTGATGCGATTGGCCTCGTCCGGATGCTGCGATGTGACCTCGGGCGCGATGTCGCTGAAGCGGATAACGGAATTGCTTTGCATGGTTTAATCTCCTTTTGGGTTAATCGAGTAGTTGGCCGAGGCGCACCACTGTGACACCGGCGCGCAACTGGCGCAGCGACGGCATGACCAGCACGCAGTTTGGATAGGGTGTGCGCACGGGCGTCCCGCCATCCCAGCCGATGATGGTGCCGGCGTCGGCGAAGGTTTCCAGGCCGGTGTATGCGCCGGCGAAGCGGAAATCGGTGCCGCTGGCGACCACCGGTTCTGTCACGCGGATCACCTTTTGCGACGGCGGGTGCGGTTTGAGCCAGCCCGGCGGGATATCGGTGGCGTCCAGGTTGCCGCACAAAAGCAGGAATCGCGCGCAGCAGTTGCGTGCCACGTCGACGCCGGCCGCCTCCCAATGCTGGCCGCTTTCCACCAGCAGCGCGGTGTGCGGCTTGGCCGGATCGCCGAACTGGCCGTAGTCGCGCATGCGGCGGCCCTCGGGATGACCCTCGTCGCTGATGATGTGTTCCGGTACCCCAAGCTTGATCGCCATGTCTATGCCTTTTTGCAGCGGGCCGCTCACCGTCAGCGGCGCGCTACGCTCGTGCATCGAGTGCAGGTCCAGCAGAAAATCGACCTGGTCGACCAGCGGGCGCAGGGCGCGGGCGCGGCGCAGCTCCGACGAATCCAGCGTCATGTCGTCGAGCGTGGACGGCATCCAGACCCGGTTCAGGTCCTGGTCGACGAAGCGCGAGGCGTCCGGCCGCTCCGGATCGAAGCGCAGATAGGCGTCGATATTGGCGAACGATAGCGCCAGCCGGCCGCGCCGTGGACGCAGGCCGCTGTCGATCAGTGCCTTGACGGCGATCGCACCGGACACCTCGTTGCCGTGGGTGAGGGCGTTGATCATCGTGTGCGGGCCAGGAGCGCCGCTGTCGTAGGTGTAGACATACGGGACGCCGGTATTGCCCTCCGCGTAAGGCGTGAGGTCGGGGAAGTCGATTTCGATCGGGTAGGTTTCCATGGTCATTGCTTTAGTCCTCCAAGACAGAGATATTTGGTGTGCATGTAGTCGTCGAGCCCATAGCGCGATCCCTCGCGGCCATAGCCGGATTCCTTGACGCCGCCGAACGGCGCCGATTCCGCCGCCAGCGCGCCTTCGTTGATGCCGACGATGCCCGTCTCCAGGCGGTCGGCCACGCGCCAGACGCGCGAGACGTCGCGCGCGTAGAAGTACGCGGCCAGGCCGAACGGCGTGTCGTTGGCGGCGGCGACCACTTCGTCCTCGGTGGCGAAGCGGAACAGCGCCACCACCGGACCGAAGGTCTCCTCGTGCGCCAGCAGCATGTCGTGGCTGGCGCCGGCCAGCACGGTGGGCGCGTAGTAGGTGGATGCCTGGGAGCCGACGCCCGCAGGCTGGCGGCCGCCGCACAGCACTTCGGCCCCGCGCTCCACGGCGTCGGCGACGTGGGCCGCGATCTTGTCGAGGGCGCGGCGGTTGATCATCGGACCGATTTGCGAGGCCGGATCGGACGCGGGGCCGACCACCAGCGCCGACACGCGCGCCGTCAGCAACTCGGCGAAGCGCGCGTAGACGCCATCCTGCACGTAGACCCGGTTCGGGCTGACGCAGGTTTGGCCGCCGTTGCGGAATTTGGCCACCATCAGCCCGTCGACGGCATCTTCGAGATTGGCGTCGTCGAAGACGATGAAGGGGGCGTTGCCGCCCAGTTCCAGCGAGAGTTTCTTGAGCGTGGCGGCCGAGTCGCGCGCCAGGCTTTTGCCGACGGCGGTGGAACCGGTGAAGGTGATCTTGCGTACGCGCGCGTCCCGCAGCCAGGTGCCGACGACGGCCGGTGTGTGCTCGCGCGAGGCGGTGACGATATTCAGCACGCCTGGCGGGATGCCCGCTTCGTGCGCCAAGGCCACCAGCGCGAGGGCCGTCAACGGCGTATCCTCGGCCGGCTTGGCGACCACCGTGCAGCCGGCGGCCAGCGCCGGGGCGATTTTGCGGGCGATCATCGCCAGCGGGAAGTTCCAGGGTGTGATGGCGGCGACGACGCCTGCCGGCTCCTTGACCACCATCAGTTTGCGGCCGCGCGCCGGCTCAGGGATGATGTCGCCGTATGCGCGAACGGCTTCCTCGGCGAACCATTCGACGTAGGAGGCGCCGTAAAGCACCTCGCCGCGCGCCTCGGCCAGCGGTTTGCCCTGTTCGCGCGAGATCAGGCGCGCCAGGTCTTCCTTGTTGGCCAGGATCAGGGCGTGCCAGCGCTTGAGCAGCGCCGCGCGCTCGCGGGCGGTGCGCGCACGCCAGCCTTCGAAGGCTAGCGCCGCGCTGTCGGCGGCGTCGCGCGCGTCGGCTTCATCGCTGTCGGGCACCTCGGCGAAGGCCAGGCCGTCCGCCGGATTGACGACCGCGTAACGCGAACCGGCGCGGCCGGGCCGCCAGGCGCCATCGACGTAGTTACCCTCGCAAAGCAGGTCGCTCCGCTCCAGCGTCAACGTTAAATTTGGATAGGTCATGGATATGCACTCGGTGTGGTGGACTGAGGACCATGGTAGCGGCGGAGCGCCGGAGGAGGGGGCCGTTGAGGGCCGGGCGAAGCGGGGGAAATTGCGAATATCGCGCGGCGGCGGCAGAATATGCCGCGCCGCTTTCGGGCGGTCAGGAGCTCTGCGTGAACAGCTTGTCGACAGGGTAGTAGCCCTTGGTGAACGGCGATTTGATGACGATGTAACTGAAGTATTTCTCGATGCCGATATGCTGGTCGAGCAATCCTTCGATGATGGTCTGGTAGTGCACCACGCCGGTGGTGACGAACTTCAGCAGGTAGTCGAAACCGCCGCTGACCAGGTGGCACTCGACCACCTCGTCGATCTTGCGCACGGCCGCCTCGAACTTGGTGAAGTCCTCGCGGCGGTGGTCCGACAGCGTGACCTGGGTGAACACCAGCTGCACGTTGCCGATCTTTTCCAGCTCGATGTGGGCGCCGTAGCCTGTGACATAGCCGGCCTTTTCCAGCCGCTTGACGCGGATCAGGCAAGGACTGGGCGACAGGCCGACGGCATCGGCCAGATCAACGTTGGCAATCCGGCCACTCTGCTGCAGGTGGGACAGGATGCGGATGTCGATGCGATCCAGTTTAAACGCGCCTTCTAACATGATCTCCCTTGTTCGGCCGGCAGCCTTGGGGTGGCTTCCGGCTTGATTGTAGCATGATGGTTTTAGCGGGAACAGCGGCCGGCGTCAGGCCATCGCCCGGCGCACGTCCGGCTGTTCCAGCACCTGGTCCAGCGTGTTCTTGAGGCGCTCGAACATGATCGCGAATTCGTCGGCGGTGTAGCATAGCGCCGGCGCGAAGCCGAGGATGTTGTCGCCGAAGGCGCGGAAGATCAAACGGTTTTCATAGGCCGCCGCCGTGATCCGCTCGTGCAGGCGCAGCGCCGGGTCGAACTGGCGTTTGCTGCCCTTGTCGGCCACCAGTTCCAGCGCGCCGAGCAGCCCCCGGCTGCGGGCGTCGCCCACCAGCGGATGGTCGAGCAGTGCGCGCAGGCCGCCCTCGAACAGCGGTGTTTGCGCCGCGCCGTTGGCCAGCAGTCCGCCCTCGTGGTACAGGCGCATCACCTCCAGTCCGATGGCCGCGCTCACCGGGTGGGCGGAGTAGGTCTGGCCGTGGCCGACCACGATGTCGGGACCGGCGCCGTCGGCGATGGACTGGTAGATCGCGTCCGACATCATCAGGGCGCCCATCGGCGCGTAGCCGGCGGTCAGGCCTTTGGCCAGTGTCATCATGTCCGGCTCGACGTCTTCCGCCGCGCAGGCGAAAAGGGGGCCGGTGCGGCCAAAGCCGGTGATCACCTCGTCGACCACGAACAGGATGCCCAGTTCGCGGCAGGCGTCTGCCATCGCCTTGAGCCAGCCCTTGGGCGGCACCACCACCCCGCCCGAGCCCTGTATCGGCTCGCAGAAGAAGGCGGCGACGCGGTCCGCGCCCAGTTCCGCGACCTTGGCGCGCAGGTCCGCGACCGAGGCCGCGATCAGCGCCTGCGGATCGTCGCCGACCGGGCTGCGATAGGCGTAAGGCGACGGCAGGTAGTGCTGGTTGGGTTGCGGCAGATTGAAGTGGCGGTGGAACACGGGCAGCGCGGTCAGGCCGGCGCCGATCGAGGACGAGCCGTGATAGCCGCGCTGCAGCGAGATGAACTGGTCGCGTTGCGGCTGGCCCCTGGAGTTGTTGTAGTAGCTGATGTAGCGCAGCGCGGCATCGATCGCGTCCGATCCCCCCATGGTGAAGTACACATGCCGCAGCGACGCCGGCGCCAGTTCGACCAGCCGCGCAGCCAGCTCGATGGCCGGTTCGGACGAGAAGCTGAAGTAGCCGGTGGCGTAGGGCAGGCGCCGCATCTGCTCCGTCGCCGCCGCGACGATGCTCTCTTGGCCGTAGCCGGTGTTAACGCACCACAGGCCGGAGAAGGCGTCCAGCAGTTCGCGTCCCTGGTCGTCGCGCAGCCACGCGCCCCGGCCGGAGGCCAGGATGGTCGGGCCGCGCTTTTCATGTGCGCGGAAGTTCGAGACGGGGTGTATCAGGTGTTGGCGGTCCAGGTCGGCCAGGGAGGTGTCGGTCATGATGAAATCCATGTGGTGGTATGACTCCATGTTAGGACCGTTGTGTCAGCGGGTGCTTGCGGAACCGGCCCCGCCGGGCACGCGTTCGTTGCGTATTTTTTGCCGGCGCAGCATTTTCTGCCGCGCCGTCGCCAGGCCGTCAGGCGAGCGCCTGGCTGATGACGGCGAACTGCCGCACGCCGGCGTCGGACAGCGGCGCCTCGCCGCGCACCATCGCCACCACGCTGTCGACCTGCACCAGACCGAGTTCGTTCAGCCAGGGACTCAGGCCGCTCCAGCCGGTGACGTCGATGCGCAGGAAGGCGCCGCCGTAGGTGCCGGTCCAATGGCTGATCAAGGCCTTGGCGCGGTCGATATCGGGCGCGATCACCGGGCCGATGGCGTAACCGTGGCCGAAGCGGCGCAGCATGGCGCAGCCGATCACTTCGTCGTAGCGGTCGATGACGACGGTTTCGGCGACGTCCTGCATCGCCGCCAGCACGGTATTGCGCGGCATGCCGGCGGCGCGCGCGCCCAGCGCGGCCAGGCGGGCGCCATCGCGCGAGCCGAGTGGGCGTATGCGCTCGCCCGGCTGCAGCGGCATCAGCGGCGATTTGAACACCGTGCCCTGATGCTGGTGGATTTCGCCGGTCTGCCTGAATCCCATTTTTTCGTACAGCGGTTTGCCCGCTTCGGTCGCGTGCAGCAGCACGTTGCGGTTGCCCAGTTCATTCATCACCATCGACATCAGCTTGCGGCCGATGCCCTGGCCCTGGCGCGCGGCGTCGACGATGACCATGCCGAGCGATGCGAACTCGGTGCCGTGGCTCCAGCACATGGCGGTGCCGACGATGCCGTCGCCGTCCTCGGCGACGAAGCCGGCGCCAAGGCGCAGCATGAAGCGCCAGTCGTCCAGTCGGTGCGGCCAGCGCACCGACAGCGACAGGCGGTGCGCCGCCTCGGCGTCGTTGTCGGTGATGCGGCGATAGCTGACCGCCGTCGCGGATAGTTGGTCTGTCACGGTAACTCCTTTTCACATGCCGCTGATTCGGGGGCGGCGAGCAGCCATGCTAACCCAGGCCGCGCGGGCCGCGCCAGCACCGCGAGAAGAACGCTAGGAAGTCGCGGCGCGGGCCGCTGTTTCGGCACAAACTACCGAATGGGGCGGCGTTTTTTTGCATTCCTGTCGAGTGTGATTTCGCGGCCAGAAAAGGCTTGACCTTCCTATGGGGGAAGCTTGTAAAGTGAACGTCATGTCTACCCCATCTTCATTGAAAAGGAATCATCATGCACCGTCTCCAATCCGTGGTTTTGAGCGTCGTCCTGGGCGCCGCCACGCTGGCAAGTCCGCTGGCCATGGCGCACGCCACCATGCAGCTGTCGGAGCCCGCCGCCAACGCGCAGCTGGACAAGGCACCCGGCGCGATCACGCTGACCTTCAATGAGGACGTGGAGCCGGCGTTCAGCTCCATAGTTCTGCAGGATGCGACCGGCAAGGCTGTTCCGGATATCGGCAAGGCGGCGGTCGACGCGGCCAACAAGCGGCTGTTGAAGCTCGATCTGCCCGCGCTCAAATCCGGCGGCTACATCGTGCGCTGGGTGGCGGTCGGCCCGGACGGCCATCGCCGCAACGGCCAGTACAATTTTTCGGTGAAGTGAGTTGACCGCCACGGCGACACTGCAGACGGCCGGCGCGCTGCTGCTCAATCTCGCCCTGGCATGGATGCTGGCGGCGGTATTGGCGGGCCGCTGGCTGCGCGCTGGCGGCCAGGCCGGCGAACAGGCATGGGCGCAGAAGGCGCGCGCGTCGCTGGATAAATCGATGCCCATCGCGGCATTTGTGGGACTGCTGGCCAGCTGCGCCGCTTTGTGGGCCGCCGCCGCCGCGATGGCCGACGTGCCGCTGGGCGAGGCGGCGGATGCGTTCTCGATGCTGCTGTCGCGCAGCGCCTATGGCCGTATCGGCGCGGCGGGCGGCATCTGTCTGTTGCTGGTCATCGCGCTATATTGGTTCGGCCGGCGGCTGGCGGGACGCGACTGGATCTCGCTTGTTCTATTGGGCGGTTTCGCCTTCAGCCGTGCGGGCAACAGCCATGCGGCGGAACACGGCTTGTTCAGCGCCGGCGTGTTGGTCGAGTGGCTGCATCTGCTGCTGATCTGCGTGTGGGTGGGGGCGGTGGCGGTGGCGGGCTGGCTGGTATTGCCGCTGGCATCATCGAAATCGAGCGCACCGGCGCGCTATCTCGAACTATTGTCCGATGCGGCGACGTTCGCGCTGGCTGGCATCGCGGCCAGTGGTGTCTACAACGCGTGGCGGGTGTTCGGCACGTGGGCGCAGGTGGGAACGGGCGCTTACGAGACAACGCTGGCGGTCAAGCTGCTGCTGGTGGCGCTGGCCGTCGCGGCGGGTGGCTACAATAAATTCATCGGCTTCCCCGGTGCGGCTGCCGGACGGACGGGGGCCATGACGCGTATTACCGGCCTGCTGCAAATAGAATCAGTGCTGCTCGCCGGCGCTATGTTGGCTGCAGTGATACTCGCGGCCATGCCGCCGCCGGGGAGCACGTAGGGCGGATTAGCGGAGCGTAATCGGCCATGCATGCGCCGCCAGTGGCTCATGGATGGCCGATTACGGCGTTCCGCCTAATCCGCCCTACGTGGTTCAGATGGTATCTTGCTTTACCGGCGCTGCTTTATTTACCCGGGTCCTTCTGATTGGCGAACTGGTCGAACTCCACGTTGTAGACCTCATTGCCGATCTTTTCGACTTTGCGCACATAGACCGTCTGCACGATATCGCGGGTTTGCGGATCGATCGAGATCGGGCCGCGCGGGCTATTGAGCTTGATGGTCTTGAGGACCTCCATCGCCTTGTCGCCGTCGATTTTGCCATTCAGCTTGCGGACCACTTCATAGATCGCGGCCATGCCGTCATACGCCGCCACGGCCATGAAGTTCGGGCGGCCGCCATTCGGGTTGGTGGCCGCAAAACTCTTCAGGAAGGCGGCGTTCTCCGGCGACTTGTGCGCGGCCGAATAGTGGAAGGTGGTGATCACGCCCAAGGTGGAATCGCCCATCGCCGGCAGCACGTGATCGTCGGTCAGATCGCCGGTGGCGATGACCTTGATGCCCGCTTCGGCCAGGCCGCGTTCGCGATAGCCCTTCATGAAGGCGATGCTTTGCTCGCCGGCTGGCACGAAGATGAACACCGCATCCGGCTTGGCGTCCTTGATGCGCTGTATGTAGGGTGCGAACTCCGGATTGCGCAGCGGGACGCGGATCGATTCGGTGACCGTCCCGCCGCCCTTGACCAGTTCATTCTTGAACGCGGCCTCGGCATCGATGCCGGGACCGTAGTCCGCCACCAGGGTGACGACCTTCTTGATATTGTTCTTCACCGCCCACGTTGCCATCGGCGCCGAGACTTGCGGCAGCGTCATGGAAAAGCGGGCGATGTAGTTGGATTTGGTGGTGATGATCGACGTGGCCGCGTTCATGATGATCATCGGCTTCTTGGCCTGTTCGGCGATCGGCGCCACCGCCAACGCCTCCGGCGTCAGGCCGAAGCCGGCCAGGAAGTCGACCTTGTCGCGCACCACCAGCTCCTGCGCCAGGCGCTTGGCGATTTCCGGCGACGGGCCGGTGGTGTCCTTGACGATGATCTCGATCTTCTTGCCGGCGACCGTGGCGCCGTTCTGCGCCATGTAGGCTTTGATGCCGCCTTCCATTTGCTTGCCGTAGTCGGCGAAGGGGCCGGAGAACGCGGCGATCACGCCGACCTTGATGGTGTCCTGCGCGCGCGCCAGCGGCACGGCGGCCAGGGTGATGGCCGCAACTGTCGCAAGTGTCGCAATATTTACAAATTTTTTCATCGTCATGCCGGTCTCCTGTCTGGTTCTGTTTTTGTCTATGTGGGGCGATGCGAAGCGCCATGTCGCGACCATTTTAGTGTCGTTTTGTGGAGTCATCGCACCCGTTCTCTTTCTTGACAACGTCCCGCCACAATCATAGTATCCAATTTATGTGCGATTAACAACCTATTGTTCGATAATCGCACATCCAATAAAATAACAGGAGACAGTAATGAAAAACAGTATCCGTTGCGCCGTGGCGCTTCTGGCAGGCATGGGCGCATCCGCAGCGATGGCGCAATCCAACGTGACCGTGTATGGCCTGCTCGACACCGGCCTGGTTCACGTAACCAACGTCAATGCCGCCGGCGATTCCGTGACCAAGATGCCTTCGCTGACGGGCTCCTTCCCGTCGCGCATCGGCTTCCGCGGCGTCGAGGATCTGGGCGGCGGGCTGCAGGTGGTCTTCACGCTGGAATCGGGCCTGGCGCTCGATACCGGCACCAGCCAGCAGGGCAACCGCCTGTTCGGCCGCCAGGCATCGGTGGGGTTGAAAGGCGCCTTCGGCACCGTGACCCTGGGACGCCAGATCAACATGACTTACATCGCCGGCCAGAAGGCCGACGTGATGGGTCCGAACCTGTTCGCGATCGGCAGTATCGATCCGTATCTGCCGAACGCGCGCAGCGACAACGCCATTGGATACCTGGGCAACTTCAATAACTTCGTGGTGGGCGCCACCTATAGCACCGGGCGCGATACGTCGGCCGCCGGCGGTCCAGCGGCCACCGGCTGCGCCGGCGAGGTCGCGGGCAATTCGAAGGCCTGCCGCCAGGTCACCGCGTTGTTCGGCTACGAGTTACCTGCTTACGGCCTGAATGCGTCGTACGACATCCTGTACGGGAACACCGGTGCTGCCGCCGGCCTGACGAGCAGCGACAACAGCGACAAGCGCATCACCGTCAACGGCTACTTCAAGGTCGGCGAGGGCAAGATCGGCGCCGGCGTGGTGGATCGCACCACGCGCGCGGTGACGGGGCTGACGGAGTCGGATCTGTACTTCCTGGGGGCGAGCTATCCGGTCACGCCATTGACCACGCTGGATGCGCAGGTGGCCAAGCGCGACGTGAAGAACAGCAGCGCGGATGCGACCATGCTGGTGGCGCGCTTGACTTACTACTTCTCGAAGCGGACCGCCGTGTATGGCGGCATCGGCCGCATGAAAAACAGCGGTTTGTCGGCGATCGCGCTGGATGCCGGCGGCACCGTTGGCGTGGGCAAGACGCAGAATGGTGTGATGGGCGGCTTACGTCACAGCTTCTGACGCGGCATTGGCGGCTCGTGGCGGATTACGGCGTTCCGCCTAATCCGCCCTACGTGGAACCGTGGTATGCGTTGGCCGCTATTCAATCGTGAAGGCCCGTAATGTGGCACGCGGCGGGCGATCAATCGCGGAGACACGTAGGGCGGATTAGCGCAGCGTAATCCGCCATGCCGGCGTCACCACCGGCTTCCGGACAAATTACGGCAGCAGAATCGCCAACTCCTGCGCACCGCGCAGCAGCACCGGCAGGAACTCCTTCTCCAGCTGCTTGACGCTGACCCGGGCCGCTTGCGCGCCCACGTTCAGCGCCGCCAGCACCTGGCCGGAGGCGCCGCGCACCGGTACCGCGATCGAACGCAGGCCCAGTTCCAGCTCCTCGTCGTTGATCGCATAGCCGTCCCGCCGTACGTCGGCCAGGATTTCGCGCAGGCGCTTCTGGTTGACGACCGTGTTCTCGGTCATCGCACGCAGCTTGGTCTTGGCCAGATACTGCTCCAGCTCAGCGGGCGGCAGATGCGCGAGCATCACGCGGCCCAGCGAGGTGCAATAGGCCGGCAAACGGCTGCCCGTGTTGAGCGCCACCGACATCACCCGCGAGGTGGACGCACGCGCGACGTACAGCACCTCGCCGTCCTCCAACACCGCCATCGAACTCGATTCATTGAGCGTGCGGCTGATGTCGTTCAGGTAGGGCTGGGCCGACACCGTCAACGGCGTCGACGACAGGTAGGAGTAGCCAAGCGTGAGCACCTTGGGACGCAGCGAAAAATTATTCAGCTCGGCGTCCACATAACCCAGTTCGCGCAGCGTGTGCAGGCAGCGGCGTACCGCCGCGCGCGGGATGCCGGTTTTCTGGCTGATGTTGGCGATGGTCTGCGGCTTGCGCGAATCGCTGAAGGCCTGCACCACGGCCAGGCCGCGGGCGAGGGAAGTCATGAAACTGGGATCGGTCATCGCGTCGATCTGCTCGGCGATGGTCGGTTCGCGCTCATCATCCGCTTCGGCGGCGCGGGTTTCGGTGGTGGTGGCTTTTGACATGGCGTGATTTTAATGCAGACGGTGGATTTAATTGGCGTTTTTTCTTGACCACGGCATGCGCAAGTTCTACACTGGCTGTGCGGTAATCAATCATTAGTTCGATTATCGCACAAGACGAAAAATAAAACACATAAGTAAAACGACAAGCAGGCGACGAATCATCAAGGCAAAGATATGATCGATAAAACTTTTGAATCACTGGAGCGCGCGGTGGCCGACATCCACGACGGCGCGACCGTCATGATCGGCGGCTTCGGCAACGCGGGCATGCCATCGGCGCTGATCGACGCGCTGATCGCGCAGGGCGCGCGCGAACTCACCATCGTCAACAACAACGCCGGCAATGGTGAAACCGGACTGGCCGCGCTGCTCAAGGCCAAACGGGTGCGCAAGATCATCTGCTCGTTCCCGCGCCAGGCCGACTCCCAGCACTTCGACGCGTTGTACCGCGCCGGCGAGATCGAGCTGGAATTGACGCCGCAGGGGAATCTGGCGGAGCGCATCCGCGCCGCCGGCGCCGGCATCGGTGGCTTCTTCACGCCGACCGGCTACGGCACGCTGCTGGCCGAGGGCAAGGAGACGCGCCTGATCGACGGCCGCCATTACGTGCTGGAGTCGCCGATCCACGCCGACTTCGCGCTGATCAAGGCGCTGCAGGGCGATCGTTGGGGTAATCTGGTCTACCGCAAGACCGCGCGCAACTTCGGCCCGATCATGGCGATGGCGGCCAAGGTGGCGATCGCGCAGGTGCGCAAGGTGGTGCCGCTGGGCGAACTCGATCCCGAAGTGATCGTCACGCCGGGTATCTTCGTTCAACGCGTGGTGCAGGAGGCGGCGTGAGTAACATTAATAACCGATATAGCCGCGACCAGATCGCGGCCCGCGTGGCGCAGGACATTCCCGAAGGCGCCTACGTCAACCTGGGCATCGGCTTGCCGACCAAGGTCGCCAATTACCTGCCGTCCGAGCGCGAGGTATTCCTGCACAGCGAGAACGGCCTGCTGGGCATGGGACCAGCGCCCGCGCCGGGCGAAGAGGATGAAGACCTGATCAACGCCGGCAAGCAGCCGGTCACCCTGCTGACAGGGGGAGCCTACTTTCACCATGGCGATTCTTTCGCGATGATGCGTGGCGGCCATCTGGACGTCTGCGTGCTGGGCGCCTTCCAGGTGTCCGAGCACGGCGACCTGGCCAACTGGCATACCGGCGCGCCGGATGCGATACCGGCCGTCGGCGGTGCGATGGATCTGGCGATCGGCGCCAAGCAGGTGTTCGTGATGATGGACCATCTGACCAAGACCGGCGAGAGCAAGATCGTCGACCAGTGCACCTATCCGCTGACGGGCGTCGCCTGCGTCAACCGCATCTATACTGACATGGCCGTGCTGGATGTGACGCCCGACGGTCTGGCGGTGCGCGAGATGGCGCCCGGATTGACCTTTGAAGAGTTGCAGGCCGCCACCGGCACCAAGCTGCTGCCGCCAGCCATCGCCAACAACAGAATTTAATACGAGGATCGAAAAATGAACGAAGCATATATCTGCGACGCGATCCGCACCCCGATCGGCCGTTACGGCGGCGCGCTGAAGGACGTGCGTGCCGACGACCTGGGCGCGGTGCCGCTGCGCGAACTGATGAAGCGCAATCCAGGCGTGCAGTGGGACCAGGTGGACGACGTGATCTACGGCTGCGCCAACCAGGCGGGCGAGGATAACCGCAACGTCGCGCGCATGTCGGCGCTGCTGGCCGGGCTGCCGGAGCAGGTGCCCGGCACCACCTTGAACCGTCTTTGCGGCTCCGGCATGGATGCCGTGGGCACGGCCGCGCGCGCGATCCAGGCCGGCGACGCCTGCCTGATGATCGCCGGCGGCGTCGAATCGATGACGCGCGCGCCTTTCGTAATGGGCAAGGCCGATTCGGCTTTCTCGCGCAGCGCCTCGCTGCAGGATACGACGATGGGCTGGCGCTTCGTCAACAAGAAGATAAAGGAAGCCTACGGCACCGACACGATGCCGGAGACGGCGGAAAACGTCGCCCAGGATTTCAGCGTCAGCCGCTTGGACCAGGATGCGTTCGCGTTGGCGAGCCAGGAGCGGGCCGCGACCGCGATCGCCGCTGGCGTTTTCGAGCGCGAGATCGTGCCGGTGTCGATCCCGCAGAAGAAAGGGGACCCTGTCGTCTTCGCGCAGGACGAGCATCCGCGCGCGACGACCATGGAAGCGCTGGCCAAGCTGAAAGGCGTGGTGCGTCCCGAAGGCAGCGTCACCGCCGGTAACGCCTCCGGCATCAACGACGGCGCCTGCGCGCTGTTGATCGCCAGTGGCGACGCCATGCAAAAGCACGGCCTCAAGCCGCTCGCGCGCATCGTCGGCATGGCCACCGCCGGCGTGGCGCCACGCGTGATGGGCATCGGCCCGGTACCGGCGGTGCAAAAGCTGCTGCGCCAGACCGGGCTGACCCTGGAACAGATGGACCTGATCGAATTGAACGAAGCATTCGCCGCACAAGGCCTGGCCGTGCTGCGCGAACTGGGTTTGAATGCCGACGATCCGCGTGTGAACCCCAACGGTGGCGCGATCGCCCTGGGCCATCCGCTGGGCATGAGCGGCGCGCGCCTGGTCACCACCGCCACCTATCAGCTCCATCGCAGCGGCGGCCGCTACGCGCTGTGCACCATGTGCATCGGCGTGGGGCAGGGCATCGCGATGATCATCGAAAGGGTGTAAAGCCGCTGTGATTTAATGTAATTCCAAGTGCAGGAGACAAAATGAACAAGCAAAAAAACGGCGTCAATGAGCGCCTTGCGTATCGCCGGAGGCAGCCATGCTAGGAAATCTCGCCGGCGTGCTGTTTGACGGCATCGCCTATGGCAGCCTCCTTTTCCTCATCAGCGTCGGCCTGTCGGTCACGATGGGGATGATGAACTTTATTAACCTGGCCCACGGCGCGTTCGCCATGCTGGGCGGGTATGTCAGCGTGATGCTGCTGTCACGCCTTGGCGTGCCGTTCCTGGCGTCGCTGCCGCTGGCGTTCATCGCCTCCGCCGTGGTGGGGCTGGTGCTGGAGCGGACGCTGTATCGCCGCCTGTACAAGGCCAGTCACCTCGATCAGGTGCTGTTCTCCATCGGCCTGACCTTCATGTCCGTGGCCGCTGCCACCTTCTTCTTCGGACCAACGCAGCAGCCGGTCACCTTGCCGGCCTGGCTGCATGGACAGGTATCGCTGTTTGGCCTCGATGTGGGCGCCTACAGGCTGTTCCTGATCGGTATCGTGGTATTGATCACCATCGCGCTTGGACTGCTGATCGAGCGCACCCGCTTCGGCGCGCAGATCCGCGCTTCGGTCGACAATCAAACCGCGTCGGCGGGCCTTGGCATCAACGTCAGCCTGGTGTTCAGCCTGACCTTCGCGCTGGGTTCCGGCCTGGCCGGCCTGGGTGGCGGCCTTGGCATCGACGTGCTGGGCCTCGATCCGACCTTCCCGATCAAATACATGGTCTACTTCCTGCTCGTCGTGGCGGTGGGCGGCGCCGGCACCATCAAGGGGCCGTTGCTGGCAGCGCTGATACTGGGCGTGTTCGACGTCGCCGGCAAATACTATGTGCCTGAAATCGGCGCCTTCGTCATCTACGCGCTGATGGTGGTGCTGTTGATCGTCTTCCCCGCTGGCCTGGTGCGGAGGAAAGCATGAACGCCTTTACCGAAACCGCAACTGCTCCCATCGCAAAGACCGTCATGACGCCACTACAGAAACGCCAACTGAACCTGCCGAACGACCGCTGGAAGCCGCTGGAAATCGTCTTCTGGCTGATGCCGGTGGCCGCGTACTTCTTCTTCCCCGGCTATCTGGTGCTGATCAGCCAGATCATGATCATCGGCTTGTTCGCGCTGTCGCTGGATCTGATCCTGGGCTACGCCGGCATCGTCTCGCTGGGACATGCAGCCTTCTTCGGCCTGGGCGCCTACACCGCCGGTTTGCTGGCGGTGCATGGCTGGGGCGAGCCGCTGAGCGGCCTGCTGGCCGGCGCGGTGGTGGCGGGCGTGTTCGGCTTCGTCACATCGTTCCTCGTCGTGCGCGGCCAGGATTTGACGCGGTTGATGGTCACCATGGGCATCTGCCTGATGCTGCACGAAGCGGCCAACAAGGCGTCCTTTATCACCGGCGGCGTCGATGGCCTGTCCGGCATGATGGTCGGTAAGCTGTTCGGTGTGTTCGAATTCGATTTGAACGGAACGGTGGCCTTCTGGTACAGCTTTGCTGTGCTGTTCATTCTGTTCGTGGTGCTCCGCCGCGTGGTCAAGTCACCGTTCGGTTTGAGCCTGATCGGCATCCGTGAAGGCGTGCGCCGCATGCCTTCGCTGGGCGTCAACGTCAATCGCCGCCTGATCGCCATCTTCACCGCCGCCGCTGCCATCGCCGGCGTGGCCGGCGCGCTGCTGGCGCAGACGACGCAGTTTGTCGGACTCGATGCGCTGGGCTTCCCGCGCTCGGCCGAACTGCTGATCATGCTGGTGCTGGGCGGGACCGGGCGCCTTTACGGCGCGCTGATCGGCGCCGCCGTGTTCATGGTGGCGCAGGACTATATCGCCGGCCTGAATCCGGCCTACTGGCAGTTCTATATCGGCCTGCTGCTGGTGCTCATCGTGCTGTTCGCGCGCGGCGGCATCCTGGGTGGCCTGGAGAAGATCGCCCAGCGTTTCAAACCATCCCGTAAGGAGCAGGCATGAGCCAGGACACCACACTGCGCACCGAAGGCCTGAGCAAGCGCTGGGGCGGATTCGTCGCCAACAGCGATGTGACGTTGACCTTCGAGCCGGGCGCGCGCCACGCGCTCATCGGCCCTAACGGCGCCGGCAAAACCACCTTCATCAATCTGCTGACCGGCGGCTTCATGCCCAGCAGCGGCAAGGTTTATCTGGGCGGCGAAGACATCACCAATCTGCCGCAGCACGAGCGGGTACATCGCGGCATGACGCGCACCTTCCAGCTCAACACCCTGTTCGCGGGGATGACGGTGCTGGAATCGGTGGCGCTGGCCATCAGCGAGCGTCGCGGCTTGCAGTCGGTTTGGTACAAGACGGTGGAAAACCATTCGGACGTCATCGACGAGGCGATGGAGCTGCTGGCCACCTTGAAACTGACCGACCAGGCCAACAGCATCACCCGCAGCATGGCCTACGGCAAACAGCGGCTGGTGGAGATAGCGCTTGCGCTGGCGACCAAGCCGCGCATCCTGCTGCTGGACGAACCTGCGGCCGGCATCCCTTCGGCCGAAAGCAAGGAGCTGTTCGAAGTGCTGACGCAACTGCCGCGCGATGTGACGGTGCTCTTCATCGAACACGATATGGGGCTGGTGTTCCGCTTCGCCGACCGCATCACGGTCATGGTGGGCGGGAAGGTGCTGACCGAGGGCACGCCGGAGGAAATCGCGGCGGACCCGCGAGTGAAGGAAGTGTATCTGGGGGAGGCCGAACATGCGTGAGTTACTGGCGCTCGATAAAGTCACCGCCGGCTACGGCGAGTCTATCGTGCTGGAAGATGTGTCTTTTACGATGAATGAAGGCGACAGCCTGGCGCTGTTGGGCCGCAATGGCGTGGGCAAAACCAGCCTGCTGGTGACGTTGATGGGATTGACTCGGCTGCACGGCGGCGGCATCCGCTGGGACGGCAACGACATCGCGCGCATGCCGACGCACAAGCGCTCGCGCTCGGGCCTGGGCTGGGTGCCGCAGGAACGCCATATGTTCCCGTCGCTGACGGTGGAGGAGCACTTGACCGTGGTCGCCCGTCCGGGTCCGTGGAATTTGCAGAAGGTGTATCAGATCTTCCCGCGCCTGTTCGAGCGCCGCACCAACATGGGCAACCAGTTGTCCGGCGGCGAGCAACAGATGGTGGCGATCGCGCGCGCGCTGATGACCAATCCGCGCATCCTGCTGCTGGACGAGCCGATGGAGGGCCTGGCGCCGATCATCGTGCAGGAGCTGGTGCGGGTGATCCGCAAGCTGGTGGAGGAGGAGGGCATGTCAGTGATCGTGGTGGAGCAGCATGCGCGTCTGGCGCTGTCGCTGACCAAGCGCGCCATCGTGCTCGATCGCGGCCGCATCGTTCATGACTCGGACAGCGCCAGCCTGCTGGCCGACGGCGACAAGCTCGATAAGCTGGTGTCGGTGGCCTAAAGCGAGAAGGCACCCTGTGTGCTTTCACCTATGCGCTTGCGTCACCTCTTAGGGGTCGGACCCGCATGGGTCCGACCCCGGTCGGCCTTGCGGGTTATTCTTATTTCTTGTAGATGCCGACGCCGACGGTGTACTTGCCGGCCGCCAGTCGGATGTAGGAGGTCTTTGGTTCCAGGGCCTTGGTCACCGGATTGACCCAGGTGTAATCGACCCAACCTGGTTTGTTCGACATCGCGACGTCGAGCATATCCTTGGTGAAGCGCTTGCCGTTGGCGTCCTTCAGTTCCGACATGTCCTTGCCGTTCATTTTCGGATTGGCGGCGTGGCAGGTCATCTTCATTTTCTCGTCCTGGACGAAGACGTACAACTCGCCCTGGATGTAGCCTCCCTTGGGATCGGCAAAGTCCTTGCAGGCTTCTTCCGCGCCCTTTTTCTCGATGTTGGCGACGGCCTTGTCGACCAGTGCGATCACTTCCGCCTTGGATGCGTTCTGCGCGAACGCCGGCAGCGCGGCGGCCAGCATGATGACCGCCAGCGAAGGGACGAGGGTGGATGATTTCATGTTGTCTCCTGTCTTGTTATGGATTGTTTTCCGGTGTTCCGGTACAAACCATGTTAGCGCAACAGGTGTTTGCTTGACAGGAGGAAATGCGATTAGAGGTCGAGATACAACACTGGCGTAAGCGATCGCGAAACGCACGGCATGAAGCAGGCATTGGCCTGCTTTTCCGCGTCGCTCAACACCGAGTCGAGATGTTCGGGCCGGCCGTCCAGTACAACGGTGCGGCAGGTGCCGCAGACGCCGACTTCGCACGAGCAGTCGATCGCGATGCCGGCATCGTGCAGGCACGCGAGCGCACTGCTACCGGCGCGGACGTCTACGTCGCGCCCGGAGCGCACCAGCCGCAAGGTGAAAGGCGCCTCTCCCGCAGCCGGCGATGGAGCGCCGAACGATTCCTTGTGTACCGAATTGGCCCCGAAGCGCGCCGCGCCCAAAGCGATGACTGCGTCCATGAACGGGGCGGGACCGCATGTGTAGACTGTGGTTTCCGATACAGGTGCGGCCCGCATCATGGCCTCCATTCGGGCCGCGTTGTCCTGTGGCGTCAGGCCCGCGACCACGACGACGTGGGCGGCCAGTGGGCCGTTCTCCAATTCATCCATGAAGGCAATCGCTTCTTCGCCGCGAACGAAGTACGCCAGCTGGAAAGGCCGGCCGGCGCGCTGCAACGCGTAAGCCATCGACAGCAGTGGCGTGATGCCGATGCCGCCGGCGAACAGCAGGTGCATGCCTGTCGAAGGCCGCAGCGAGAAGGCATTGCGCGGCTGGCCTAGCGTTAGCGTACGGCCTTCGGCAGCCTGCTGATGCAACCACTCGGAGCCGCCGCGCGAGTTCGGATCGCGCCTGACTGCAATTCGGTAGCTGTCGCTTGAGGGCTGGCGGCAGCATAGCGAGTATTGCCGTGTCATGCCATTGCCAAGGGTGACGTCGATATGTGCCCCAGCTTCGTATCGCGGGAGCATTGAGGCGTCGGCGGCGCGCAGTTCGAAGATGCGGACGTCCCCGCAGTCCTCGATCGAAGTGATGATCGCTTCCATCCTTGTCACGCCTGTTCGGCGATGTGCAGCGCGATGATGCGGCGGGCGCGATTGGCCCCGGCGTCGACATGGATGTCCACCATCGGCGCATCGGAGAACTGCTGCATGTTGCGATACTGCGCCTCGATGATCACGCGGTCCTCCTCGAAGGTTTGCTCGGTCTGGCGGTAGACCAGTTCCGCGTTGTCCGGCTGGTCTGGATGGGCGGAGCTGGCCATGGTCCAGAAGTAGTGCGAGGTGGTGTCCGTCTCCGGCGTGATGCCGTGGAAGCCGCGCATATGGAAACCGCCGCGCAGCGGATCGTCGAGCGGTTCGGCGCCGGCATCGACGGCGCCGGTGAAGATCTGCAAATGGCTACCTTTGAAGTCGATCTCCTGCCAACGGTCGATCGCGCCCTTGAACGGCCAGGCGGCGGAGTAGGTGGCCGGCGGCTGCGAGGCTTTCATCCATCGCACCACGCGCACATTGTCGCCCTCGGAAGTCACCGTGGTCGGCGCTTCCATGTGGGTGCGGGCGTTGCCGCCGATGGTTTTGCCGTGCACGTAGCCGACGTGGCTGAGGTCCAGCAGGTTGTCGTGGATTAGCTGATACGGCGCCTGGTAGTGGAAGGCGCCGCCCTTGTAGCGGTAGCGCGGATCGTCGTGCGCGGGCACCTCGGGTGGAGGGCTCGGCGGCTGGCTGTCGGCATCGGCGCCGAACCAGATCCAGATCACCTGGTTGCGTACCGCCGACGTATAGGCCTTGACCTTGGCCTTGCCGGGGATTTTCACCTGGCCCGGAATCTCGATGCAGACGCCGCTGGGCGCATACAGCAGGCCGTGGTAGCCGCAGCGGATGCCGCCGCCGTCGATGGAACCGCAGGAGAGTGGGACGCTGCGGTGGCAGCAGCGATCCTCCAACGCGGCGATCTCGCCGGCGGCGGTGCGGAACAAAACGATGGGCTGATTGAGTAGCGTGCGCGCCAGTGGTTTGTCCTGCAACTCCCACGCGAAGCCCGCGACGTACCATTGATTCAGAGGGAACATGACTTTACTCCTGTGGATTGATTTAGTTGGGTTTGGCGGGATCGCGCACGCCGTCGTAGCGGTCTATCTCGACGGCGCCGTAGCGGCCGTCGGCCAGCTTGTCGATGCGGCGTATGTAGATCGTCTGGACGATGTCGTTGGTTTTGTCGTCGATGCTGACCGTGCCGCGCGGGCTTGCGGCCTTATAGCCTTTTAGCGCGGCCATGAAAGTAGGGCCGTCGGCGTTGCCTTTGGTGCGGGTCAGGGTGGCAGCGATCAAGGCCATGCCGTCATAGGCGGATGCGGCCTGGAAGTTGGGCTTGAAACGGCCGTTGACGGTCTTGGCGAATGCCGCCGTGAAGGCGGCGTTGTCGGCGCCGGGACGGAACGACGAGTAGAAACCGGCGGTGTAGATACCGTTCATCGCCTCGCCGGCGGCGTTCAACACGTCTTCGTCGGCCCAGCCTTCGCCGCCAAGGAAGCGGATACCGGCTTTATCCAGCCCTTTCTCTTTGTAAGCCTTCATGAACGAGACCATGGGCTGGCCGTTGGGCAGGAAGACGTGGATGGCGTCCGGCTTGGCGTCCTTGATGCGTTGCAGGTAGGCGCTGAAGTCGATGGTGGTCAGCGGCACTTTGACGCTGTCGACGATGGTGCCACCAAGCGCGGTGAAGCTGCTGCTGAACCAGGTGTGCGCGTCATGCCCCGGCGCGTAGTCCGCGACGATGGAGAACACGCGGCGCGAGCCGGTCTTGTAAGCCCATTCGGCCAGCGGCTTGACCGACTGTGCGATGGTGTAGGAGGTGCGCGTGATGTACGGCGATCGGGTGGTAATGGTCGACGCGGCGGCATTCATGACCACCATCGGTTTCTTTGCGCGGTCCGCCACGGCGGCCGCCGACATGGCGTTGGGCGTGAAAACGAAACCTGCGAGGATGTCGACTTTGTCGCGGCTGATTAATTCGGTCGCCAGGCGCTTGGCGACATCGGCCTGGGCGCCCGTATCGTCCTTGTAAATGACTTCCAGCTTCCTGCCGGCGACGGTGTCGCCGTTCATGCGCAGCCAGGTATCGATACCGGCCTTCATTTGCTCGCCGCTAGGCGCTGCCACACCGCTCAGCGAGGTGATGACGCCGATGCGCACCGGCTGCGTTTCCGCCGCATGACTGTGCAAAGAGATGGATAGCAGGGCGCCCGCCAGCGCAAGTCGAATGCGATACATGGTTGTCTCCGTTGTGGTTGTTTTACGGCTTTGTTGTGAGGCTATGATCACGCAAGTAGTCGTATTTGAAAATAGAATTTACTGCATAATGTTTATGCGATTTTCAAATTGAGGTGGGAGACAAAAACATGGCGGCATTCGATCTGAACCTGTTGCCGGTGGCGCTGGCCATCCATGAGGAGCGCAGTGTCAGCGGCGCGGCGCGCAAGCTTGGTATGAGCCAGCCGGCCGTCAGCGTGGCGCTGAATAAATTGCGCAAGGCCCTTGGCGATCCTCTGTTCATCCGTACGGCGCACGGGATGGAGCCGACGCCGCGCGCACTGGCTTTGGTCAGTCCCACCAGGGATATCCTGCAGCGGCTCGAGACCGGGGTGCTGGCCAGCGTGCAGTTCGATCCCGCCACCACCGAGCGCAAATTCACGGTGGCGCTGTCGGATATCGGCGAGATGACTTTTTTACCAAGGTTGCTCGACCGCTTGAGGCGGGACGCCCCGGGCGCCAGCATCTGTTCCGTGACGATGCCGCCGCGCGAGTTGGCGCTGGCGCTGGAGCAGGGCGATGTCGACCTGGCGGTCGGCTATTTTCCGGATCTGAAGAACCGGAATTTTTTCCAGCAGCGCTTGTTCTCGCACTCATTCGTTTGTCTCCTCAGCTCCGTGCATCATCAGCGCCGCCGGACGCTGAGCATGAAGCAGTTCCTGGAGATGGGCCACGCGGTGATACGCGCCGAAGGCCGCAGCCAGGAATTGTTCGAGCAGTTCCTGATACGCCGGCGGATACGTCGCCGCGTGGTGCTGGAGACGCCGCACTTCATGTCGATTCCGTTTTTGATCTCGGCCGGCGACCTGGTGGCGACGGTGCCGCGCGCGGTGGGGGAGAGCTTCGCGCAGTTCGCCGCCATCAAGTTGATGGAACCGCCGATGGAGATACCGCGATTCGATCTGAAGCAATATTGGCACCGCAAGTTCGCCAAGGACGGCGCCAACGCGTGGCTGCGTTCACTGATCGTGGAGCTGTTCGCCGACTAATTGTGCAAATGCGCTTTGACCATCTGAATTTCCGAATAGAGTTTATACTTGTAAAAAAAGTAATTTTACGACTCCGGCTTGCCCAAGCCGCTACCCACCAAGAATAGAAAGTTAAAGTCCCCGTATGAATTATGACCCGCTGTCCGAAGTTATTGATGCGCCTATCGAGGTTGATGAATCGACGGTGATAAAGTTACACATCTTGAAAGCGGTAGAAAAGTTTGCTTCCCTTCCCGGAGAAAATACGGCTGCAGAGAAGGCTCGCCTGTCAACGGTTCTCAACGACTTGCTGGGTCGATTGATAAGTGGGATTGAGGCCAATCCAACAAAGCTATGGGTTCTCACCGAATTCCAACGCTCGCTAAAACTGGTTGAGGGCGAGGATACCGAAGGGCGCGAGCATTTTGGCACTGAACTGGAATCCATAATGGACGTTTTAGATATCGAAAGTTCCGATGGTCTACTTAGTGCCCACCTCGGTGGAATTTGACGGCGAACGGTCAGAAGCGGACGTCTCCTCAGCAGAAACTAGACGAAATTATGCAACTGTCATAACGTTGTCGCATGTTTGCCGTGTTTTTGCCGTAACTGATTCGTGGCGGTTTCTGAAGGTTTCAGGAATTATGCAAATGCCTCTCATAAACAATGTCCTTGAATAGCACAAAAATGAATATCAACTCCGCGTTAGTTAAGCAACTTAGGTCAGAGAAGTTCTGGTCGCAGGAGGAACTGGCAAGTAAGTCAGGTCTAAACCTGCGAACGGTGCAGCGAATCGAGAAGGAGGCCACGGCTTCGCTGCAATCGAAGAAGGCGCTGGCCGGAGCATTTGGAGTTGCTGTCAAGAACCTTGAATACCAGGAATCGTTATCTATGCAAACTTACGAATACAAGACTCTGGACATTGAGTGGAAGCAAGGTTTTTTATCCAGCCTCAAAACGCCTCAGCTGCCCGACCTTACGCCGACCCTGAACAGAGAGGGCCTGGAGGGCTGGCGTTTGGTACAGGTCGTTTTACCTGATCTTTTATTCGGGGGGAAATCCGTAGAGAAAGTGGTAGCAATCTTTGAACGACCGATATCTACGTGAACGGCAGCTCCGGGGGCGAAGCCGCCGCGCTCGATGCCGATGCGCCGGAGGGTACAGTCAACGGCGCCCGGCTTTGCTCATTGTTCTCCTGCACCAGCTTTGTCAACAATTCCATGAACTTCAGCTGCTCCTCGCTGCTCAGCGGCGCCAGAAGACGGCGGCGCAGGCGTTGCGCGCCAGGGATCATATCGTCCAGCAGCTGTTGTCCCGCGCGGGTAATGGTCAGCGCGCGCTGGCGGCGGTTGGTCGGAATGACCTTGCGTTCCAGCAGACCTTTTTCCTCCAGCCGCGCGCACACGGTCGCACCGGTGGAGGTGTCGATGCCGCTGCTGGACGACAGCGAGACCTGGTCGATGCCCGGATTGCCGGCCAGGTTGCGCAGCATCGCGTACTGCACCGGCGTCAGTTCGCCGCCCATCTCGTCGTAGAAAATCGACACCGATATCTGCTGCGCGCGGCGCAGCAAGTGCCCGGGATGTTCGTATAAATTGGTCAAAGTGCTTTCGGTTTCTGGCATGGCGTATCTCTGCTTGTGCGGCGCAATACGAAAAGAATTGGGCCTGGGTGTTTACTTCCGCGTTTTCCGGTCTATACTTTACGATATTCAGTACACTGAATGTTAAGCTGAAAACCAACAAGGAGACAAGATGTACCCAAAAAACACCTGGTACGTGGCTTGCACGCCCGACGAGATTGAAACCAAACCCTTGGGCCGCCAGATCTGCGGCGAAAAAATCGTTTTCTACCGTGGCGCCGAGGGCAAAGTGGCGGCGGTGGAGGATTTTTGTCCGCATCGCGGCGCGCCGCTGTCGCTGGGCTTCGTGCGCGAGGGGCAGCTGGTGTGCGGCTACCACGGCCTGGAGATGGGCTGCGACGGTAAGGTCATCAGCATGCCCGGCCAGCGTGTGCGCGGCTTCCCCTGCATCCGCAGCTATCCGGTGGAGGAGCGCTATGGCTTCATCTGGGTCTGGACCGGCGACAAGGAACTGGCCGATCCGGCCCTGATCCACCATCTGGAATGGGCTGACAATCCGGAATGGGCTTACGGCGGTGGCTTGTATCACATCCAATGCGAATACCGCCTGATGATCGACAACCTGATGGACCTGACGCACGAGACCTATGTGCACGCGTCGAGCATCGGCCAGAAGGAGATCGACGAGGCGCCGGTCAACACCCGCGTCGAGGGCGAGGAAGTCATCACCAGCCGCTATATGGAAAACATCATGGCGCCGCCGTTCTGGCGCGCGGCCCTGCGCGGCAACGGCCTGGCCGACGATGTGCCGGTCGACCGCTGGCAGGTTTGCCGCTTCACGCCGCCGTCGCACGTGATGATCGAGGTGGGCGTGGCACACGCCGGCAATGGCGGCTACGACGCCGATCCGAAGTTCAAGGCGTCCAGCATCGTGGTCGACTTCATCACGCCGGAGACGGAAACGTCGCACTGGTACTTCTGGGGCATGGCGCGCAACTTCAAGCCGGAGGACAAGGAATTGACGGCGACCATACGCGAAGGGCAGGGCAAGATCTTCGCCGAAGACCAGGAGATGCTGGAGCTGCAGCAGCAGAACATCCTGCGCCATCCCGATCGCAAGCTGCTGATGCTGAATATCGACGCCGGCGGCGTGCAGTCGCGCCGTCTTCTGGATCAGTGGATGGAGAAGGAGAATGCGCCACGGACGCCGGAGCAGGCGGCATGAGCGCCGGCTTGCTGAACGTCCGTGTCGAGCGCCGCATCAGCGAGGCGGAGGATATTTGCAGCTATGAGCTGGTCAGCGCGGATGGATCGCCGCTGCCGGCCTTCAGCGCCGGTTCGCACATCGACGTGCATGTGGGGCCGAATCTGGTGCGTCAGTACTCGCTGTGCAATCCGCCGCACGAAACCCACCGCTACCTGATCGGCGTGTTGCGCGATCCGGCGTCGCGCGGCGGATCGCAAGGCATGCACGAGAATATCCATGCCGGGGCGGCGCTGACCATCAGCGCGCCGAAAAATCACTTCCCGCTGGTGGAGGCCAAACGCAGCCTGCTGCTGGCCGGCGGCATCGGCGTGACACCGGTGCTGGCGATGGCGGAAGCGCTGTCGGCCCAAGGTGCGGACTTCGAGATGCACTACTGCGCGCGTTCGCCCGAGCGTACGGCCTTCCGCGAGCGCATCGCCGCTTCACCCTTCGCCGAGCTGGTGCACTTTCACTACGATAGCGGCGCGTCCGAGCAAAAGCTGGATCTGGCCGCGCTGCTGGCAGGATTGGATCGCGACACCCACATCTATTTTTGCGGTCCGGCAGGCTTTATCGACTACGTGAAGGCGACTGCCGCTGCGCAGAAGTGGCCTGAGGCGCAGCTGCACCTTGAGTACTTCGGCGCGGCAGCCGTTGATACCGGTGGCGACCAGGCCTTCGAAGTCAAGCTATCGTCCACCGGCGCGAGTTACACTGTTCCCGCCGGGATCACCGTGATGCAGGTGCTGCGCGACGCCGGCGTGTTTGTGGCGGCTTCCTGCGAGCAGGGCGTGTGCGGCACTTGCCTGACACGCGTGATCGAAGGCGTGCCGGATCATCGCGATTTGTATTTGACCGAAGAAGAACAGGCGGCCAACGACCAGTTCACCCCTTGCTGTTCCCGTTCCAAAAGCCCCACCCTCGTGCTCGACCTATAAAAAACAAGAAGGAGACACCATGTCAGAGAATATCAATACGCATCGCCGTCACATCCTGCTGGGCGCTGCCGCCTTGTCCGCCGGCGTGCTGCCGGCCGTCGCCGCAGCCGCCGAGCCGTTGAAGGTGGGTCTGATCGTGCCGATGTCCGGACCGTTCGCTTCCACCGGCCGCCAGATCGAGGCGGCCGTCAAGCTGTTCATGCAGCAGAACGGCTCCACCGTCGCCGGGCGGCAGATCGAAATCATCCTCAAGGACGACGGCGGGGTGGCGCCGGATGTCACCAAGCGTTTGGCACAGGAACTGGTCTCGCGCGACAAGGTGCAGGTGCTGGCCGGCTTCGGCCTGACGCCGCTGGCCTTCGCCGCCGCGCCGGTGGCGACGCAGGCCAAGGTGCCGATGATCGTGATGGCCGCCGCGACGTCGGTCATTCCGCAACACTCGCCGTATATCGTGCGCACCGGATTCACGCTCGCGCAGGTGACCGCGCCGATGGCGCAGTGGGCCGCCAAGAACAAGATGAAGACCGTGGTGACCCTGGTGAGCGACTACGGTCCCGGGCTGGACGCCGAGAAGGTATTCGTCAAGGACTTCAACGAGGGTGGCGGCAAAGTGGTCGAGAGCCTGCGCGCGCCGTTGCGCAATCCCGATTACGCGCCGTTCCTGGCCAAGGTGAAGGACTTGAAGCCGGACGCGTTGTTTGTGTTCGTGCCTTCGGGCGAGGGCGCGGCCGTGCTCAAGCAGTTCACCGAGCGCGGTCTGGCCGGCGCCGGCATTCGTTTGATCTGCACCGGGGATGTATTGGACGACGACCTGATGGCCAGCATCGGACCGGCCGCGGCGGGTGTGGTCAGCAGCCATCATTATTCGGCCGCGCATCCGTCTGCGGAGAACAAGGCGTATGTCGAGGCGTTCGGCAAGGCGAACAAGGGGATGCGGCCCAACTTCCATTCGGTCGGCGCGTATGACGGCATGCATCTGCTGTATGCGGCGCTCAAGAAGACCGCGGGCGACAGCAACGGTGACAAGCTGCTGGCGGCGATGAAGGGCATGGAGTGGACCAGCGTGCGCGGTCCGGTCAGCATCGATGCCGGCACCCGTGATATTGTGCAAACGGTTTATATCCGCAAGGCCGAGGCCACCGGCGGCTCCTTCTTCAACGTGGAGTTCGACAAGGTCGATAAAGTGCGCGACCCGGGCGTGTGATTCGTTGCTGATCCACGTAGGGCGGATTAGCGCAGCGTAATCCGCCAAGAGCCGCCACGAGGGTCACAATTCGTTCAGTTGCGCATGCAGCTCTTCGATCTTAATGAGGCGCTGGCGGCCGGCCTGGCCGGTCTTGTCGATCAATTGCGACGCCAGCACATGGCACAGCGCCATCACCGCCGCATGATTATCCAGCGGGGTGGCGCTGACCGTATCGCACTTCAACACCCAGGTGGCGCCAAGGTCGCTGTGATTCGACGAATCGGTGATCAGCACCGTCTTCACGCCTGCCCGCCCCACGGCGGCGATCAGCGCTCCCAGTCCGGGCGTGCGCCTGCGTAGTCCGAACACGATGAAAATATCGTTCGGCTGCAGCCCAACCAGATACTCCGCCATCGTTTCCCCTGATACCGGAAGTAGATACACGTTGCTGCGAAACTGGATGAACTGCCAGCGCAGATACGCGGCAAAAAAATAGTTGTTTCGTTGGCCGAACACGCGCACCTGCCGCGCCTTGGCGATCGCGGTGCCGACTTCGCCCACCTGTGTCGCCGACATGCCCGCGAAAGTGCGCTGGATGTTTTGCACGCTGGCCGACACATGGCGGTCGAACGGACCGCCATCCTTTCCTCCCTCGTCCGATTCGCGGCGATCCATCAGATACAGCGGCGAACCCCAGTCCTTGCCTTCGCGCGCCAGGCGGCGCATCTGGTCGTAATTTTCATAGCCCAGCCGATGGACCAGTCGCGTCATCGTCGCGTTGGATACCCCCGCCATACGCGTCACCTCAGAAGCCGAATAGCTGGCCAGCTGGCCGGGCGACTCCAATATCACATTCGCCAGGCGCTTTTCGGCCTGCGGCAGCTGATCCAGATGCTGCTTGATCGTCGTCGAGAGGCTGTCTATGAAAGGAGTTTTTTTTGTCATTGATCGCATTCCAGGGATAAGCGCGTAAGGATCACCCGCCGCAGCGCCAATATACACCGCCACGGCGTTTGCGGTTGTCGGCGGAATGCGACTACGCCGCGCATATTTCGATGCAAGCGACAGGAAAATGTTGACGCTGGATGAAAAACAATTTTCAATGAATTAAGAAGTGAAAAACAATTATCAGAGATCGAACGGGCTTGAGAAAAGAAACCAAAGGTATTTTTTGTGCGTGTTGAATAACTAGGGAGGGATTGCAATGCGGTTTTTCAAATCACTGTTTGGCCAGATCATCGTCGCAATGTGCGCGGGCATATTGCTGGCGGTGTTCTACCCGGATATCGGTCGGAGTCTCAAGCCGCTGGGCGATGGGTTCATCAAATTAATCAAGATGATCGTGCCGATGATCGTGTTTTGTGTGGTGGTGCAGGGCATCCACGGCGCGGGCGAATTACGCAAGGTCGGACGGGTGGGACTGAAGGCCCTGATCTATTTCGAAGTGGTGACGACGATCGCCCTGTTGCTGGGCATCGTGCTGGCTTATGTCTTCCACCCGGGAGCGGGCATGAACATCGATGCCACCACGCTCGACGCCAGCTCGCTGACCAGCTATGTCGATAACGCGGAAGGCGTGCGCAAGGCCGGTCTGGCCGAATTCATGCTCAAGCTGATTCCCACCACCGTTGTCAGCGCCTTCACTTCCGGCGACGTGCTGCAGGTGCTGTTGTTCTCCATTATATTCGGCTGCGCGCTGTCGCTCATTGGCGAGAAGGCGCAGCCGGTGGCGACCTTGATCGACGGCCTGGCCACCGCCTTCTTCAAGTGCATGTCCTTCATCATCAAGCTGGCGCCGATCGGCGTGTTCGGCGCGATCGCCTTCACGGTCGGCAAATACGGCATCGGCTCGCTCAAGCAGCTGGCCATGCTGGTGCTGCTGTTCTACGGGGCAGTGATCATCTTCGTGTTCGTCATCCTCGGTGCCATTTTGCGGGCGGCCGGTTTCAACATCTTCAAGTTGATCGGCTACCTGCGCGAGGAACTGCTGATCGTGCTGGGCACCGCTTCCTCCGACAGCGTGCTGCCGCAGGTGATGCGCAAACTGAAGTTCATGGGCATCAAGGATTCCACCGTGGGACTGGTTATCCCCACCGGCTACTCCTTCAACCTGGATGCGTTCTCGATCTACCTGACGCTGGCCGCCGTTTTCATCGCGCAGGCCACCAACACGCCGCTGGCGACGGGTGACCTGGTGTCCATCCTGGCGATCGCGTTGATCACTTCCAAAGGCGCGCATGGCGTACCCGGTTCCGCCATCGTGATCCTGGCCGCCACGCTGACGGCGATACCCGCCATTCCGGTGGTCGGCCTGGTGCTGGTGCTGTCGGTCGATTGGTTCATCGGCATCGCGCGCGCAGCCGGTAATTTGATCGGCAATTGCGTGGCGACGGTGGTGGTGGCGGTATGGGAGAAGGATATCGATCGCGAGCGGGCGCACGCGGTTTTAAATGGAAAGGAAAAAGCATGAAGAAATCGTTTTTTGCGCTGGCGATGTTGGCGGCTGGCGGCGCTGCGCAGGCACAGTCCGGGGTTACCGTGTAT
This sequence comes from Oxalobacteraceae bacterium OTU3CAMAD1, assembly GCA_024123915.1. NCBI lineage: Bacteria > Pseudomonadati > Pseudomonadota > Betaproteobacteria > Burkholderiales > Oxalobacteraceae > Oxalobacteraceae bacterium OTU3CAMAD1. The sequence continues at coordinate 3,055,550 of CP099650.1, forward strand.
GGCAACATCGATCTGGGCGTGTCGAAGAAGACCGGCGGCGCGTTGACCGAGGGACGGCGCGATAACAACCGGCTTGGTTTCAGGGGCGTGGAGGATCTGGGCAACGGCTTGAAAGCTTTGTTCCAGCTGGAGATACGCTACGATCCGGATATCGGGACCGTCGAAGGGGTATCGCGTCCGCTGTTCCAGGGGCAGAGCCGCGTCGGTCTTCAGGGCGATTTCGGTACGGTGCGGATCGGGCGCGGCTTGACCGCTTACCAGGACTCGAACGTTGCATTCGAGCCGTTTCGCGGCACGCCCAGCACCGCCGGCTTTGAGACCGACTTGATGGTGGCGGGCTACAACAGCCAGCCGCTCGATCCGGCCGGGTCGTCGGCGAATCGTTTTTCAAATGCGGTGTTCTATAATTCGCCGGTTTTGGCGGGGTTGCAGCTCAATGTCACCGTCGCCAGCAAGGAGGCGCTTGGCAATCCGGTGCTGATCGGGCGCGGAACGGCAGCGGCTCCGCAGTATCCTGCCAATTCGAAATTGAACAGCAATCCATATTCGGCCACGTTGGTGTACAAGGCGGGCATGTTCGGGGCGATGCTGGCATCGGAACGGAATGCCGCCGAAACCCGTTTGTGGTCGGTGGCGGCCTCGGTTCAGCCAAGGCGCGATCTGAAGCTGATGGCTTCTTATCAGAGCCAGGACCAGGATCGCACCGTGGCTTTTAATTCGGTGACCAAGGCTTGGGTGGTGGGGGCGAATCTGGATATCGGCCCTGGAACGCTGTTGGCCGGTTATGGCCGCAAGACGCCCGATGGCGTCGTGCCGACCAAACAGATCGGGGTCGGGTATGAGTACAACCTGTCGACGCGGACGTTCCTGTATGCCGATGCGTCGCAGCGCAAGGCTGCGACGTCGGTGAATTTTTATGGTGTCGGGATACACCATAGATTCTAAGGCGCCTCCCCGGTCAGTCTAGAGGTCCGCGATGAACGAGCGGACCGTTTGGCTGAACGCTTGCGGTTGCTCGATGTAGCTTAGGTGCGAGGCTTCCTTCAGTATCTCCAGCTTCGCGCCTGCGATGCCGTCCACCAGCGTTTGCGACATGTCGATCGGCGTTCCCTGATCCAGCTCGCCCGCGATCACCAGGGTTGGAGCCTGGATCGCCGCCAGACGCGCGGTCGTGTCGACCGTGCCGACCGCGTTGCAGCAGCCGGTGTAGCCGACCGTGTCGGTCGAGACCACGCGGCGGCGGAAGCGGGCGACGGTCGCCGCATGATCGGCGCGGAAGCCATCGTGGAAGTAGCGCCCCATGACGGCATCGGCTATCGCTTCGATGCCGCTCTCGTTCACGGTGGCGATGCGCTGCTTCCAGGCGTCGCGCGCGGCTTGCGGATAACCCGACGTGGTATTGGCCAGCACCAGCGAGCGCACCAGCGAAGGATGGCGCAACGCCAGCTCCTGGCCGACCATGCCGCCCATCGACAAACCCACCCACACAACAGGCCCCGTATCGAGCTCGCGCAGTAGCGCGGCCGCGTCGTCGGCCAGATCGGCCATGGTGTACGCGCCCGCCGGCGACTCCGAGCTGCCATGGCCACGGTGATCGTAGGCGATGACGCGGCTATCTTCCGCCAGCTGGTTCGCCAGCCCGTCCCACATCGTCAGGTCGCAGCCGATGGCGTGGCTCAGCACCACGGTGTGGCGCGGCGCCTTGCCGTTGCGCGGTTCGCGCACGGTGTAGTGCAGCGATGGCTTGGCTTGGGTGCTACCTTCGCGGCCGACGCCGGGGTGGCTGGCGTTGGTGGGCGCGGCAGGTTCGAGTTCGTAGCCGATCTGCGGGCCGACTTCGCGCAGGATCACCAGCGCGTGCGTGAAGGCGGTGTTCGCGGCAGGCACACCCGCGTAAATGGCCGATTGAATCAGCACTTCCTTCAATTCGTCCGGCGTCAGGCGATTGGCTTCGTCGCCCAGCAGCGCGGCGCGCACGTGCAGGTCGAACTCCTCCCAGCGCCCCAGGGCGATGGTGATGGAGAGGACGATGGCGCGGCGGGTTTTCTGTTCCAGGCCCGGACGTCCCCAAATCTCGTTCCAGGCGAAGCGCGTGATCAGGTTCTGGAAATCGGCGTTGAAGTTGTTGGCGTTGCCGAGGGACCGGTCCACCCACGCGTCGCCCAGGATGGCGCGGCGGTTGTTCAGGCCACGTTCGAAGTCGTGGTCGATGGGATCGTAGCTCATGGTGTCTTCACTTTTGGTTGAGCGTGGCGATATCGCCACGCAGGCTTTGCAGCTGTCGTTGCGCAAGCCGCTGTGCGGGCGCGGTGGCGGCGACAGGATCGAACAGCGTGCGCAGATGCGCCGCATCGACGTTGGCGCGCAGCTTGTCGTCCTGTTTCACCGCTTCCTCCAGTACGTCGGCGAGGTGGCGCTGGCTGGACAGCGCCTCGCCGGTCATTTTTTCCAGCAGCGTGTGGGCCGCCTGCTTGCCGATGGTGGCCGCCAGATAGACAGATGCCGCCTCGGCGAACACCAATCCTTGCAGCGAATCGATATTGCGCAGCATGCGCGCGCCGTCGATGTGCAGGCCGGCGAAGGCGTCGTTCAGTGCTTGCAGCGCGCCGTGGGCGCTCAGGAACAGGTTGGGCCACTCGGCGAGTTCCGCCTGCCAGTTACCCAGGCCCCGCTCATGTTGCTGACCCATGCTGGCCAACAGCGCCGCCGCGTGCTGCGGCGTGCGCGTGGCGGCGGCCAGCGCGATCATCGCCGATACCGGGTTGCGCTTGTGCGGCATGGCCGACGATCCGCCGCGTCCATTGCCGGACGGTTCGGCCATTTCGGCGATTTCGCCTTGCGCCATCAGGCTCAGGTCCGTGGCGATCTTGCCCAGGCTACCGGACAACACCGCCACCTCCAGCCCCAAACGTACCCACTCGTCGCGCTGGGTGTGCCAGGCCGCATCGGCCACCTTGAGTTTCAGCGCGGCGGCGACACGGTTGGCGACAGCAGGACCTTGTTCTCCCATCACCGCCAGCGTGCCGACGGCGCCGCCCAATTGCAGTTGCAGCGCGCGCGACGCGCTTTCGCGCAGGCGCAGGCGCGCACGCACTAGGGGGGCCAGCCAGCCGGTCAGTTTGAAGCCGAAGCTGGTCACCTGGGCCGGCTGCATCAGGGTGCGGGCCAGCACCGGCGTCGCCAGATGCCGCTCCGCCAGTTCCAGCAGATGGCCGGTCAGGTCGTGCAGGCCGTCGTCCAGCAGTTGCAGCGCGTCCCGTGTGGCCAGCACCATGGCGGTGTCGATGACGTCCTGGCTGGTGCTGCCCCAATGGACCTTGCCGGCGGCCTCCGCGTCGTATAGCGCCACTGTCTTGGTCAGTTCCTTGACCAGCGGGATGGCAAGGCTGCCGGCGCGGCGGCCGGCGTTGATGATGGCGGGGATGTCATAGAGCTGCGCGTTGCAGACGCCGGCAATGGCGCGCGCCGCCGACGGATCCATCATGCCTTCATCGGCCTGGGCCTGCGCCAGCGCTTCCTCGAAACGGAACATCGCCTGCACGATGGCCGCGTCGTCGAACACGGCGATCATGTCGGTGGTGGTCAGGAAGCTGTCGAAAATCGATACACTCACTGCTGCTCCAGTTCTGGTTCAAACATAGTCGAAGAAGGCGGTTTCCTGCGCGCCCTGCATGTGGATGTTCCAGCGGTACTGGCCATCGGCGGTTTTGACCGCGAGCAGGGTGGGGCGGCGCGCCGCCGGAATTTGCTCAAGTATCGCCGATTCCGCGATTCCGGCGTCGTCTTCCAGGAAAACGGCGGTGAACTGGTGCTTAACCAAACCGCGCGCGAACACGGTGATATAGGCCAGCGGCAGGCCCGGCGCCTGCGGGATGGCCGACAGGCGCAAAGTAAACTCGCCCTGTTCGCCGCTTGGCACGCGGCGGAAGCCGGCCAACGGCTGAGATGCTTCCGCGTCGGTTGCCGCTGGCTGCCATGCTTCGATCTGCGCGTCGTTGATCGCCACGCCGTCGCCATCGTAGATGGTGCCGCTGATGGTGATGACGTCGACCGGTTTGGCGGCGTCGCTGAGGTCCACCGCCCATTGCCATGCCGCGTGCGAAAACGGGCCGATGGTCTGCGATGTGGTGATAGGTTTTGCTGGATTGGTCATGTCGGTTCCCCTCAGATGCCGGTTGGCGTGGCGTCGCGGCCGCGCAGCACGATGTCGAATTCATAGCCCAGCATTTCGGCGCCGACCGTGTGCTCAAGGCTGAAGCGCGAGATCAGTCGCTGGCGCGCGGCCAGGTCCGGAATGCTCTGGAAGATCGGATCGTAGTCGAACAGCGGATCGCTGGGGAAGTACATCTGCGTGACCAGGCGCTGTGCGTACACGTTCCCGAACAGCGAGAAGTGGATGTGCGCCGGGCGCCAGGCCTTGTCGTGGTTACCCCATGGGTACGGGCCCGGTTTGATGGTGACGAAGCGGTAGCGGCCATCGTCGTCGGTCATCATCTTGCCCCAGCCGTTGAAGTTGGGGTCCAGCGGCGCGTCGTGCTGATCGCGCTTGTGGCGATAGCGGCCGGCCGCGTTGCACTGCCAGACTTCCAGCAGTGAGTTGCGTACCGGTTTGCCGTCTTCATCGAGCACGCGGCCGGTGACGACGATCTTCTCGCCCAGCGGTTCCGATTCGCCGTGCGCGGTCAGGTCCATATCGTTCGGCAGCAGGATGCGCGGCGACGGTGCGATGTTTTGCGTTACCGGGACCGGCGCGACGATGCGCAGTGCGGGCTGCACCGGGCCGCGTTTAAGGGTGGATTTATATTCCGGGTAAATCAGCTCCGGATAGACGCCGGGCGCGATAGCATCGAATTTCACTGCAGGTCTCCTGAAGTAGGTTTGTTCTGCAGCTGATGGTACGAAAGCGGGCCTGCCATCACAAGCCACCATGGGCGTGTTATATTCGCTATACGCACAATTTGTGCGAATATCGCCCAAATCCACATTTTTCTCTGTCATGAGCACCGAAAACGACGTTCCAGCCAAGCGCGATATGATCGCCGGCCTCGAAAAAGGCTTGCAGGTGATCGAGGCGTTCGACCAGGAGCGCGGCCGCCTGAGCATCGCCGAAGTGGCCGAGCGCACCGGCCTGACACGCGCCGCGGCGCGTCGCTACCTGATCACGCTCACGCATTTGGGTTATATGCGGCATGAAAACAAGCTGTTCTCGCTGACGCCGATGGTGCTGCGGCTCGGCCAGTCCTACCTGCATTCGGCGCGCCTTCCGCGTCTGGCGCAGCCGCTGTTGTACCGGCTTGCGTATTCGGTGGGGGAGGCCGCATCGGTCGGCGTGCTCGATCACGATCAATTGGTGTGCGTGGCGGCGGTCAGCGCCGGACAGTTGGTGTCCGCCACCCTGCAGCCCGGGACCCGGGTGCCGGCTTGGTGCACCGCGAATGGCCGCGTGCTGTTGGCCAGCCTGCCGCAGGACCAGCTGGACGCTTTTCTGGCCCGCGTGCGGCCGGAGCAGATCACCGAGCATACGATCGTCAGCAAGGAGCGGTTGGCGCTGGAAATCGCGCGCGCCCGGGCGCAGGGCTACGCGCTGGTGGACCAGGAGCTGGAGCTGGGACTGCGCACGATGGCCGTCCCGTTGAAAAATTTTCGCGGCGACGTGGTGGCGGCCATGAACATCAGCGTCCACGCGGCGCGCATGCCGCTCGACCAGATGGTGGAACGCTGCCTGCCGGCGCTGATCAAGATGCAGGTGGAGTTAAACGCCTTGCTTTAGTCATTCTTGCGGAATTCCTTGGGCGTGAGGCCCATGCGTTTTTTGAACAGGCGGCTGAAGTACGCCGGATCCTGAAAGCCCAGCTCATAGGCGATGCTGGCGATGCTGGCCGGGACGTAGGTCAGCTTGCGGCACGCCTCCAGCATCAACCTGTCCTGCGTGATGTCGAACGCGGATTTGCCGGACAGCTTGAGGCACAGGCGGTTCAGGCGCACCGGCGACGCCTTGAGCACGTCGGCATACTGGCCAACCTGCCACTGCTCCTTGAAATGACGTTCCACTTCCGCCCTGAAGCGGCTGAACAACTCAAAGTCGCCCCGGCCCGACTGGTCGGCGAAGCGGTGGTCGGCCTGCACGCGCACCAGCAACAGCAGGGCGGCGCGCGCCAGCCACTCCAGCATCAGCGTGTGGCCGTATTGCGGCCAGGCCGCCTCCGCCAGCAATTGCTGAAGCAGCGCCTCCAGGCGCGTGCGCACCTCCGGCAGCTCCGCCAGATCGATGGCCAGCGGCTCGACGAACAGGGTGGAATACAAATCGCCCTGGTTGTCGGCCCCCGAGAAAATCACATTCTGGTCCACCGTCAGCACGTAACCCTGCGCCTCGGGCGAAAAGTCGAAGCCGTGCACCACCGACGGATGGATGGTCAGCACGGCCGGGCCGCGCCGCTCCCACAACGCGTCGTTGACGCTGGCGCGCACTTCGCCGCCGAATAAAAAAAGTACCTGAAACATCCCGGGATGGGTGTGGTTATCGATATGCCAGTCGTACATGCGGCTGCGCGTCTCGATCAGCTCTATGTGGACGAATTCAGCGTTCTCCGTGCGGGTTTGCTCGCCGTAGAGGGCAAACTTTGGTATCTCGGCGAGTGGTTCTTTGGCTGGGGAGGGCATGGTCTGGAATCCGATGTTTGTCGAAATAGTACAAGTTTTATGCCGTTTCATCCATTTTTTTTAGAGCGGGGCGGCGCTACGATGGCGGCATGCACTTATAACCATATCGGAGACAACCATGCGTACCCAAGTAGCCATCATCGGCGCCGGCCCGGCCGGCCTGCTGTTATCCCATTTGCTGCACCTCGACGGCATCGAGTCGATCATCGTCGAAACCCGCTCCCGCGCCGACATCGAGGCCACCATCCGCGCCGGCGTGCTGGAACAGGGCACCATGGATATCCTGAACGACTCCGGCGTCGGTGAACGCATGCGCGGCCAGGGCGCGCTGCACCACGGCTTCGAGCTGGCTTTCGGCGGCAAGCGCCATCGCATCGACCTGACGGGTCTGACCGGCAAGGCCATCACCGTCTATCCGCAGCACGAGGTGATCAAGGACCTGGTGGCGGCGCGCCTGGCCGCCGAAGGCCAGATCCTGTTTGAAGTAAGCGAGGTGGCGCTGCACGGCGTCGACACGCAAACGCCGTCGGCCACCTTCATGCACGGCGGCGAGGCGCGTTCCATCGAGGCGGATTTCGTGATCGGTTGCGACGGCTATCATGGCGTCAGCCGCCCGGCGATGCCGGCGCAGGAGCAGCGCAAGAACTTCCAGCGCATCTATCCCTTCGGCTGGTTCGGCATCCTGGTCGAATCGGCGCCGTCGTCCGAGGAACTGATCTACGCGCAGCATGAACGCGGCTTCGCGCTGGTGAGCACCCGATCGCCGACGGTGCAGCGGCTGTACTTCCAGTGCGACCCATCGGACCACGTCGACAACTGGTCGGACGATCAGATCTGGGCGGAGCTGCATGCGCGCCTGGAAAACCACGACGGCTGGAAGCTCAACGAGGGGAAGATCTTCCAGAAAAATATCATCGGCATGCGCAGCTTCGTGTCGACGCCGATGCAATCGGGCCGGTTGTTCCTGGCCGGCGATTCGGCGCACATCGTGCCGCCGACGGGCGCCAAGGGCATGAACCTGGCCGTCTCCGACGTCAAGCTGCTGGCGCGCGGGCTGGAGCAGTTCTACAAGAAGGGCAGCGACGAGAGGCTTGCAAGCTACACCGACGATGCGCTCAAGCGCATTTGGCGCGCGGAATATTTTTCATGGACGATGACCCGGCTGCTGCATTCCTTCGCGGAGTCCACGCCGTTCGAGCGCGAGATGCAGCGCGCGGAGCTGGAGAATATCGTCACTTCGCGCGCGATGGCCACGGCGCTGGCGGAGAACTACGTCGGGGCGTTTTAAACCCCACTTGGGGCAGGGTAGGAATACAAGAGAGACTGCGTAGGACTGGGATGACAAAGTGCTATGTTCCTAGCCTACATATGCTTCCTACGCGCTCCTATGAGCTAGCGCACATAGCGGGGATATAGTGTATCCATCAGGTCGGCAACGATCTACCGGAATAAAACACACTATAAGAGGCTCGCCATGCAACAAGCTACTCACAACACCGCTACCGGCAACGCAGTACTGGCAATGCACGCAGTTACCCCTGCCGCTGCCCCGTCGCCTGCCATCAGCATCGTCGGCGCACAGCAGAACGAACTGCTGCGGGCCCTGTCGCGTGAGGAGCTGGTTAGCCTGTTCGACCACCTCGAACTGGTGCCTCTGACCGCCGGCAAACACTTGTTCGACTTCGGCGACAAGATGGAATACGCCTTCTTCCCGACCAACGCCATCGTCTCGCTGCAATATGTGACCGAAGACGGCGGCGCGACCGAGATCGCGGTCGTTGGCCGTGAAGGCGTGGTTGGCGTGTCGATGTACGAAACCGAACGCGCCAACTGCTCGGCGGTGGTGCAGAGCGCCGGTTACGGCTACCGCATCAAATCGGCCGTGCTGCGCGAAGCCTTCTTCAGCGGTGGCGCCCTTGCGCAGCAGCTGATGCGCCATACCAGCGCGCTGTTCGCCCAACTGGCGCAAACGGTGGCCGGTGTTCGTCACGGCAGCATCGAGCAGCGCCTGTGCCGCTGGCTGCTGGAACGCCTGGACCGCTCCACTTCCAATGAACTGAAAGTGACGCAGGAGATGATCGCCAATATGCTGGGCGTGCGCCGCGAGAGCATCACCTGCTCGGCGGGCAAGCTGCAGGAAGAAGGTTTGATCGAATACCGTCGCGGCACCGTGACCGTTCTGGATCGCGGCGGCATGGAACGTCGTGCCGGCGGTTGCTACGTCGCCGCGTAACAGCTTCTCTATCCGTACTTCTTCGCTTCAAACTTCTTAGTGCAGGTACCTCGGCGCATGCTGGAGTTGATCCAGCTTGCGCTGCACCAGAGAGTACCAGGCCATCGCCCATTTGGACGCCAGCATCGATTCCTCCACCGTCGGCGCGGACATGGTTCGCTGAACCGCCATCATCTGGCGATGTAGGGCGCGCGCGGCGGGCGTATGTTTGGGGGCTTTTGAAGTATCCATGGGTCTTATTGTGGCCTCGCCACAAAACTCCGGCTGTGCGGTGTACCACGTTGGCGCACAGCTACTTTCTTTTCCAATTTTCTTCTAAGCAAGCTCGTTTATCTTCCTTTCCCAGTCTTTTTAGGGTCTATATACTGTTTTCTCATGGTATAGCCTGCTTAAAAAGGAAAAATGATGGGGAAGAGGGATTATCGGGTCGCGGCCGTGTTGTCGGTTGGCGTCATCGCTGGCGCTCAGGCGCAGACATCAGCGCCGCCGCAGGATGGCGACCGGATAGAAAAAGTGGAGGTCACCGCGACGCGTTCCGCCAGCGCGGTCGACGTGCAGCAGGTGCCGGCGGCGATCACGGTGCTCAAGCCGGACAATCTGACCAAATATGGCCTCGGTAATCTGACAGATATCGCCAGCCTGGTGCCGGCGATGTCGGTCCAGGAGCAGGGGCCGGGCATCAACAACATCACAATGCGCGGCTTGGTCGTGCGGGGCATCGTCCCATCCGAGGTGCAGGATGCGTCGCTGGTCGCGGTGTACATCGACGACATGCCGGTGACACTGAAATCGTCCAATCCGGACCTGAAGGTGCTGGACCTGGAGCGCATCGAGGTGTTGCAAGGCCCGCAGGGAACACTGTTCGGCGCCGGCGCGATGGCGGGCGCGGTCCGCCAGATCACCCAGAAACCCGATTTGACCGACTTATTCGGCTCTGTGGAGGCGGTGGGCTCCAGTACCTCCAAATTTGGTGGTGCAAATCACAACCTGCGCGGCATGGTCAACCTGCCACTGAAAAGCGATGTGCTGGCACTTCGCCTGACCGCCTATACGGGCAACGACTCCGGCTATATCCGCAACCAATATAACGGTGCCATCACCAACGCGGTCTCCACCAACCAGGGCAGGGCCGCAGTGCGCTTGAAGGCCTCGCGCGACCTGGTGATCGACGCCAGCGTCACCGCCTCCAATGTCAAGGCTGGCGTCAACGACGCCTACGGCGATCTGGCGCCTTACACCACCTTTGCCCTCATCCCGCAGACCAGCAACGACAAACTGCAGCTGTATAACGTCGGCGTCAATTACGATTTGGGCGGCGCGCAGCTGGTTTCCTCGACTTCCTACCTGCATCGCGACACGCTGTACGTGACATCGGCCCAGTATCCGGCGACAGCGTTCATCTTCGGCGGACAAAATCCGCTGATGCAGGCCGCCTACACGATCGGTAACAAGGTCGAGGACTTTGCGCAGGAGTTCCGCGTCAATTCCAAGGGCGAAGGGCCGTTCAAGTGGACCGCCGGCGCCTTCTTCGAGAAGGGCAAACGAAATACGCTGCAGGATGAGCCGACGGTCGGTTTCGATGCGCGTTACGCCGCGACCCGCAACTTCCCGGGCTATAACTCGCAGATCAATGAACTGGCTTTCAATCCGGACGATTTCTTCTCGGGTGCGCAGAACACCAAATCGCGCCAGGCGGCGTTGTTCGCCGAAGCGACTTACACCGTCTGGGAAAAGCTGGACTTGACGGCCGGTGTTCGGCTGTTCCGTGGCACGCAGGACTTCGATCTGCGTTTCAGCGGCCTGTTCGGGAATTTGGTCGGCGCCACGCCGGCCGCGCCGGTCGGGCAGCCGACACTCAGCAACAGCAGCGCGACGTCGAAAGGTGCCAATCCGCGCTTCGTTGCCGCCTACCGTCTCGACCCGGACCACACACTCTACGCCTCGGCGGGCAAGGGCTTCCGCTATGGCGGCAACAACCAGCCGGTGCCTTTCAACTTCTGCGGCATCAACGCGCCGACCACTTTTGAACCGGATAGCCTCTGGAACTACGAGGTCGGCTCGAAAAACACGCTGCTCAACCACCGCATGACCTTCAACGCCAGCGCCTATGTGATCGAATGGAAGGACGTGCAGGTCTTCAACCGCCTGCCTTGCACCTACTACTTCACGCAAAACGCCGGAAAGATCCGTAGCGAAGGCCTGGAGCTGGAAACAGCCTTCAAGCTGACGCGCCGCGCATCGGTGGGGTTGAGCGCTGCGTACAACCAAGCCTACGCCACGCGGACCGTGGTCACCGGCATCGCGGCGCAGAACATCCCCGAAGGTAGCCGCGTGCCGTACGCGCCTCGCTTGTCGGCCACCGCGACCGCCAGCTACAGCATTCCCGTGCGCGGTTCGGACGAAGTGGGCATCTCCGCCAGCTATGCGTATCGCGGCGACGCCTACACCAACTTCGCGCCGGAGCAGGGCAGTTATGCGCGCATTCCGTCGTCGAACACGGTCAACGCCACGGTAACGTACAAGACCGGCGCCTACGAGGTCGGCCTGTTCGGCACCAACCTGACCAACGGCGCCAAGGTGAGCGACGTCGTACCCAACAACATCGCCATCCAACCCGGCAATCTGGTGTACATGGCGCGTCCCCGCACCGTGGGACTGCGCGTAAAAGCGAGATTCTGATGTTGAAGCAGCGGCCCTCCGAGTATATCGATGCGCGTCAGCGCGGCGAGGTCGCTGCGGAACGGGGCCGCTTGCTATGGCTGGGCGAGTGGCCGACCTGGATGCTGATCGCCGTCATCCACGGCGGCTGGTTGCTGACGCTTGCATTTTGGCGTGAAATCGGCGCGGTGCCCGCCACGCTGCTGATGATCTGGTGGTGCGCCTGGTACATGTCGTTGCAGCACGAGCTGATACACGGCCATCCCACCCGTTGGCCGGCGGTGAACCGCCTGTTCGGCTATCTGCCGCTGGCGGTCTGGTATCCGTATGGGTTGTACCGGGATAGCCATCTTCGCCACCACAACGACTTTCATTTGACGATGCCGGCGCTGGACACCGAGAGCAATTACGTCGCCCCCGCGCGGTGGGCGGCCATGAGCAAGCCTTTGCGCGCGCTGCACTGGTTTAACAAGACCTTTTGGGGACGAATGCTCGTCGGACCCGCGCTGGCTGTCACCGGCGCTTGGGTCGAGGCGGTGCGCGAGCCGTTGCGCGGCGACTGGCGCAACGTGCCGATGTGGCTCGGGCATCTCGTCATGCTGGCGGCGATGTTGTGGTGGGTGCGGTCGGCCTTCGGCGTCGAGCCGCTGTACTATTTGTTGGCGATCTCGTATCCGGCACAATCGCTGGCGATGGTGCGTTCCTACTATGAACACCGGCCGGCGGCGGATCACAAGCAGCGCATCGTGCTCAACGAAGCCGGCTTTGTTTGGCGCGTGCTGTTCCTGAATAATAACCTGCACCTGGTTCATCACGACCTGCCTTCAGTGCCGTGGTATTTGCTGCCGCGTGTCTACAAGGCGCGGCAACTGGCTTACAATACGCGCAGTGGCGGCTTTCATGTCCAGGGTTACGGACGGTTGATGCGCCGCTTTGGTTTCGGCGCGATCGACGCGCCGGTTCATCCCCATATGCCGGATTAGCCAAATGACCTGGATAGCCGCTCTGCCGATGTACAACGTCTCCGCGCGGCTTGGGCAGGCGTATGAGGACTTGCTGGTGACCCTTGCGGAGGAGACCGGGCAGGCGGTGTCGCTGGAATCGCCTTCGGACTTGCCGGCGTTTTGGCGGCGGCGTGATCTGCTGCTTAGCCAGACTTGCGGTTATCCCTATATGACCCAGTTGCGCGGCGAGGTGACATTGGTCGCCACGCCTTGCTACGATTTCGCCGGGTGTTCGGGTAGCGATTATTCGAGCGTGATCGTGGTGCGCGAGGGGGCGGAGGTCGATGTGCTGGCCGATGCGGTCGGGATGGTCGCGGTGGTCAATGATTTGAACTCCAATAGCGGGATGAATGTGCTGCGCCATGCGGTGGCGCCGCTGGCGCGGGGCGGGCGGTTTTTCGGCAGGGTGATTCAGTCGGGTAGCCATGCCGCCAGCGTGCGCATGGTGCGCCAGGGCGCGGCCGATATCGCGGCGGTCGATTGTGTCACCTGGGGGTATCTGACGCGGGAGGATTCCGGGGCGATGAGGGGGCTGAAGGTGTTGCGGTATTCGGTGGCGTCGCCTGGGTTGCCTTTGGTTGCGGGTGGCGCTGTGGAGCAGGAGTTGGTGCTGCGGCTGCGCGGGGCTTTGTTGCGGCCCGGTGCGAGGTTGCGGGAGTTGATGGAAGTGTTGAGTATCAGCGGCTTTGAATATCGTGGCGATGCCGATTACGAACGCATTCTTCAGCTTCAAACGGAGGCAGAGGCGGCGGGTTATCCGGGGATCACGTAGGGCGGATTAGCGAAGCGTAATCGGCCAATGCGTGCGCCGTCGACGGCCCACAGATGGCCGATTACGGCGTTCCGCCTAATCCGCCCTACGTGTCTCCGCGCTATTTAGCGCCGCGCCACAGCGGCACGGCCGTCGCATCCAGCTTGCGCGGCAGCAGGCTCTCGCCGTAAAACGCATCCGCAATCCGCTGCTGCTCCCCCAGCGCATCCTTCTGCACCAGCCGCACATCGTAGCTGCGCCGGCTATTGGCCAGTTCCACCGTCTTCGCATCCAAGCCCCACGCCGGCGCCAGGAGCTCGGACGCCTCCTTCGGCGACTGCTTGACCCACTTCCCGGTCTTGCGCAAGGCCTCAAAAACCACCGCCAGAACATCCGAACGCGCCTCCGCATAGCTGGTCGCGGCCAGATAGTAGCGCTGGTAGTCGGCGATATTGCGGCCGTCCGCCAAAATCTTCACCGACGACTGCCGCTGCACGCCGGCCAGGTACGGGTCCCAGGTCACCCACGCTGCGACACTGCCACGCTCGAACGCCGCGCGGCCATCGGCCGGTGTCAGATACGCAGGTTCGATATCCTTGAAACGCAAGCCCGCCTTGTCCAGCGCCGCGATCAGCAGATAGTGGCTGCCGGCCGCCTTAGTCAGCGCGATCTTCTTCCCCTTTAAATCAGCCACCGTCGCATACGGCGCGTCGGCGCGCACGACGATCGCCTGTGCAGATGGTGACGGCGACTCCTGCGCAAAATAGGTTAGCTGCGCGCCGGCCGCCTGCGCAAAGACGGGCACGGTGTCCGCCACGTCCGCGCTCAAATCCACGCCGCCGACATTGAGCGCCTCCAGCAGCGGCAGGCCGCTGGAGAACTCATGCCAACTGACTTTGACGCCCAGCGGCGCGAGATCCTGTTCCAGTTGGCCGCGCACCTTGAGGATGGTGAGCAGGGTGGATGACTTCTGATAGCCGATGCGCAGCGTCGACGGTTTTTGCGCCATCGCAGGCAAGGAAGCCAGTGGCAGCAAGGATGTCAGCGCAAACAGGGATAGCACGGTACGGCGGCGCGGGGTGAACATGAAGGCTCCGGAAGTTGGTTATCTTTCGATTGTAGGTCGCCTGTGGCAGGCGCCGGAACGAATGGTTTCGCGTTTGGATATAGTGCCAGCAGATATCGTCCGCGTAAATACATTATTCTCAAAATTCATATTTGAATATGATAAACAATTAGTTTCTACATAATTATCCGCGTCATAAGATCGCTCCAACTTGACCAATTTGTGGAGCTGATTTATGACAGTATCGCGTCGGACCTTCCTCGTGCAACTTGCTGCGACCAGCGGCTACGCCGCCGCAACCGCCGCGATGACGACCCTGGGATTGGGCGCGCCGGCGATCGCGGCTGCCCGCCAAACCGCCGGCTTGCAGTTGACGCCCGGCTCGGGAAAAGGCTTGCGCGTCCTTGTGCTGGGTGCGGGCATCGCCGGCCTGGTGTCGGCCTACGAATTGCGTAAAGCGGGCTACGAGGTGCAGGTGGTGGAAGCGCGTGACCGCGTCGGCGGCCGTAATTGGACCATCCGTAACGGCACCCGCATCGAGTACGATGATGGTACCGCGCAGACCGCCGAATTCGAGCCGGACCACTATTTCAACGCGGGGCCGGCGCGTTTGCCCAGCCATCACCAGACCATCCTCGGATACTGCCGCGAGTTCGGCGTCGAGCTGGAGGCGGAGGTCAACACCAGCCGCAGCGCCTATTTTCTGCCCGATGCGGCCAAAGGCGGCCAGCCGATCCAGCTGCGGCGCGCCATCAACGACGCGCGCGGCCATATCTCCGAGCTGTTGGCCAAGTCGGTCAATCGCGGCGCGCTGGATCAGGAGCTGAGTACAGACGACCGCGCGCGGCTGGTCGAATTCCTCAAGGTCTATGGCGACCTGACGCCGAAGGCGGAGTTCAAGGGCACCGAGCGTTCCGGCTATAAGGTCTTTCCGGGATCGGCGGAGCAGGTGGGCGAACGCCAGGAACCGCTATCGCTGGAGGCCTTGCTCGACCCGGATCTGTGGACGTCGCTGATTTTCGACGAACTGCTGATCTTCCAACCGACGATGCTGCAACCGGTCGGCGGCATGGACCGCATCCCGCATGCGTTCCACGAACGGCTGAAGGATGTCGTGAGGCTGAACACCGAGGTCAAGGCCATTCGCAACAAGCCGACCGGCGTCGATGTCACGGTGCGCGACCGCGCCAGCGGCAAGGCGCAGGTATTGTCGGCCGATTTCGCCATCACGACTTTCCCTTTGCCGGTGCTGGCGCTGGTCGACACCAACTTCTCGCCGGAGGTGAAAGCCGCGATCTCCGGCGTCCACTACGACACCGCCAGCAAGATCGCCTGGCAGTCGCGCCGCTTCTGGGAGACGGATACCCATATCTACGGCGGCATTTCCATCGTCAAGCACGAGACAGGGCTGATCTGGTATCCCAGCGGCGGTTTTCATAAGGCCAGCGGCGTGCTGGTTGGTTGCTACAACATCGGCCAGGCCGCGCGCGACTTTACCGCCAAAACCCTTGCGGCGCAATTCGCTTCTTCGCGCGGCGTTATCGACCGCGTGCATCCGGGACGGGGCGCCGAACTGCAGCGCCCCGTCAGCGTGGCCTGGCACAAGGTGCCGTACAGCCTCGGGTCGTGGGTGCATTGGGCCACGCCGGCGGAAAAGGAATACACATTGCTGAATAAGCCGGAAGGGCGCGTCCACTTCGCCGGCGAGTACCTGAGCCAGATTGGCGCCTGGCAGGAGGGTGCCGCGCTGTCGGCCCACCATGCGATCGCCGCCATCGCACACCGCGTAGCCGCCGGCGCCACCGTCGCCAAGCGCGCAGCCTGATTTTTTTCACTAGAGAGAGCACACCATGAAAACCACCGCAAAAGTACTATTCGCAAGCCTGTTGTTGTCCAGCGCCGCCGCGCAAGCGCAGCAGATCAAGCGCACGCCCATCCCCAATTCCAATTTCCCTATCTCGGTCGCCGTCACGGTGCCGGCAAACGCGGAAACCATCTATTTCAGCGGCGTGCTGCCGGACGTCGCCGACACCGCCGCGCCGAAGGGAACGCCGGCCGCCTATGGCAGTACCGAGACGCAGACCGCGTCGGTGCTGCGCAAGCTGCAGGCCGCGCTGGCGGCAGAAGGCCTGACCTTCGGCGATGTCGTCTCGCTGCGGGTGTTCCTTGTGGGCGATCCGAAGCTGGATAACAAGCTCGATTTCAACGGCTTGAATACCTCCTTCGGCCAATTCTTCGGTACCGCCGCGCAGCCGGCCAAGCCGGCCCGTACCGCCTTGCAGGTCGCCGCGCTGCCGCTGCCTGGCGCCCTGGTGGAGATCGACCTGGTCGCCGCCCGCGTCAAGCCATAACTTTTTATATCCTCCAGGAGCTGAACCGCATGAATCAACCGTCATCGATCCGACCACGCCTTCGTCCCGTAGCATTGGCCATTTCGTTGTTGTACGCGGCCGCGTCACCCGCCATGGCAGCCGAAGCCCAACCCGAAACGGCGGCGCTGGCCGCCGCCATCGTGCAGGATGTCGTCGTCACCGGCACCCGCGATATTCAAAGGTCGGCCGGGGAAAGCCTCAGTCCCATCGATGTGATCAGCGCCAAGGATTTGCAGCGCACCGGCCAGACCGATCTACGCGACGCGCTGGTCAAGCTGCTGCCGTCGATCAACCGGCTGGCCCAAACCGGCGACGCCGCCAACCTGACCAGCGCGTTGACCTTGCGCGGCCTCAGTCCCAATCACGTTCTGCTGCTGGTGAACGGTAAGCGCCGCCACACGTCGGCCAACATCACGGCGGATGCCGGCTCGCAGCAGGGCGCCACGCCGGTCGATATCGACCTGATACCGGTCAGCGCCGTCGACCATATCGAGGTGCTGCGTGACGGCGCGGCGGCGCAATACGGCTCGGACGCCATCGCCGGCGTGATCAACGTCATACTCAAGTCGTCAAGCCAGGGTGGCAGCGTGACCGCCACGGCCGGCGAATACTACAAACATGACGGCTTCACACTGGGCGGCGCGGCCGATATCGGTTTGCCGCTTGGCGCGGACGGCTTCTTGCACCTAAGCGCGGAATACCGGCGGCATGAACACAGCATGCGCAGCGGCGCCGACGAGCGCACCGGCACCTTCGTCAACCGCACACTTGGCGATCCGCAGATCCGCCGCGAATCGTTTGGCGCCAACGCCGGCGTCGTGGTCAACAAGGATGTCGAGCTGTATGCCTTCGGTACCGCCGCCCACCGCACGGGCGGCAGCTATCAGAACTACCGGCTGCCATCGCGCTTGCCGCAGGTGTATCCCAACGGTTTCAGTCCCATCGAAACCAGCAACGAGACCGATGCCGCGCTGACCGCCGGTATCAAAGGTACCGATCTGGCGGGGTGGCGCTGGGACCTGAGCGCCAGCTACGGCATCGACAACGTCAAAATCAACATGGTCGATTCCGCCAACACCGATTTATACGCTGCCACCGGCGCCACGCCCACCAGCTTCCATCTGGCGCAGTACAAGAATAGCCAGCAAAGCGTCAACGCGGATCTGGCGCGCTCGCTGGATACCGGTTTTCTGCCTTCGACGTTGAGCGTGGCGCTGGGCGCCGAGTTTCGCCGGGAGACTTACGAGGTGGGGGCGGGCGACGAGGCGTCCTACTTCGGCAGCGGCTCGCAGGCTTTGCCCGGGCTCTCTCCTGTCAGTGCCGGCAAGCACTCACGCAATATCGGCGCCGCCTATGTCGATTTTTCGACCAAGCTGACCAGCCAGTGGGAGGCCGAACTGGCCGGCCGCTATGAACACTACAGCGACGCCGGCAGCACCCGCAACGCCAAGGTCTCGACGCGCTATGAGTTCAATCCGCGCTTCGCGGTGCGGGGTACCGCCAGCACCGGCTTCCGTGCGCCATCGCTGGCGCAGGCTAATTACACCAGCCTGGCCGTCTCGCCCACCACGGCCGGCGGCCAGTTGGCTGTCAATTCGGAGGCGGCCCGCAAACTGGGCGCTTTGGCGCTGCGTCCGGAAAAGTCGCGCAGTTTTAATCTGGGCCTGGTCGCCGAGCCGATAGAAAATCTGCATGTGACGGTCGATGCCTACCGCATCCTGATCCGCGACCGTATCGTCCAGGGTGGCACGTACACCGGCCAAGCGGCCATTGACGCGCTAACGGCGGCCGGCATCAGCTTACCGAGTGGCTTGTCGTCGGTGAGCGCCAGCTACTACGCGAACGGTGTCGATACCCGCACTCAAGGAGTGGACTTCGTCGCGGGCTATCCAACCAACCTGGGAAGCCTGGGCCGCGTCGACTGGGACTTCAGCGCCAACATCAACACCAGTAAGGTGACCAAGGTCGCCAACGACGGCAATGGACAGACCTTGCTCAACGCCCAGCAGGTCGGCTACCTGACCACGGCCACGCCCAAGAACAAGCTGATTATCGGCGGCGTCTGGACACTGGACGACTGGAGCGTGAGCCTGCACGCCACCCGTTACGGCAAGACCGCGACCGAGGCGACATTCTATTCTGGACCGAATATCTACTCGACGACGGTGTTCAACCATATAGAAAACAAGCCGAAGACGCTGACAGACCTGGAAGTCCGCTACGCGGTGACGAAAAAACTACAACTGGCCGCCGGCGCGACCAATTTGTTCGACGTGTATCCGACCAAGGTGCCACCCGCTAGCCGTTATCTGGGCGTCTACCAGTACGATACGGCGGCCGCGCAGATACCGTTCAATGGCGGCTATTACTATGTCAGGGCGAACTACAAGTTCTGATTAGGGGTTAATATGGCGTCTGTTTTTGCAGGGCTAATTCGATACTTACATCGATACTTACGCCAATACTTACATGAAAATAGATGACATCAGTGCGTTCGTGGCGGTGGTGCGCAGCCAATCGGTCAGCGCCGCCGCCGAAACGTTGGGGTTGACCCAGTCGGCGGTCACGCGCCGCGTGCAGAACCTGGAACAGGAGCTGGGCGTGGAGCTGCTCGACCGCAGCGTCAAGCCGCCCAAACCCAGCCTGATGGGCAAACAGGTGTTCGAGCAGTGCGGCAAAGTGCTGCTGGAAGTCGACCGCCTGCGCGACCTGGTGCAGGTGGACCAGGCGCCCACCGGCGTGTTCCGCATCGGCGTCATTCAAACCATCGGCGACGTAGTGCTGCTCGATACTCTGCAAAAGCTTAACCGCACCTTCGACGGCTTACATACGGAGGTGACGTCGGGGTGGGGTTCACAACTGGTCGAACGGGTCGCCAACGCGGAGATCGACGCCGCCGTGGCGCTGTTCCCGGCCACGAAGGTGTTGCCCGAAGGGCTGCGCGGGCGTACGCTTGGCCGCATCGAGCTGGTGATCGTCGCGCAGAAGGGCGCCATGCCCAAGCGCAGTTACAAGCTGCGCGACATTTTCAGTACCGGCTGGGTGCTCAATCCGGACGGTTGCGGCTTCCGTGCCGGGCTGGCGCGCGCGTTGATGGAGCAGGGGCTGTCGTTCAAGATCAATCTCGAGACCTTCGGCACCGATCTGCAACTCGGACTGGCGGCCAGCGGACTGGGACTGGGGCTGATGCCGCGCCCCATACTGGAGCGCAGCCGCCACCGATCGCAGCTCGATATCGTCAACGTGGTGGACTTCAAGCCGGTGCTGGATATCTGGCTGGTGCAGCCTTTGCAGCCAGGCCCGGTGCAGCATGCGATCGATTTCTTCGCGCAGGCGGTGCAGCACGCGTTCGCCGAGGCGCCGCTGAAGGCGGTACCCAAGGTGGCCGCGCGCTAGTTTGTAATTATTCCTGAAAATCATATATCAATAGTCGAAACAATTAGTTTTGACATAATCATTTGCTACCTATACTAGATTTCAACGGCTCGCAAAGCCTTCGAATCCTCAGCATAGGGACGCAAAGACATGTCGGTTTCAACTCCTGCCTACGGCGGCGCGACAGCACCAGTATCGGCGCCCGCATCAGCTCCTGATGCGGCGCCTGCCAAAACCAAGCCTTCCGTTCTGCTCTCCGTGTTGCGGCGCGCGGCCAGCCCGCTGGTGCTGCTCGCGCTGTGGGAAGTGGCTTCGCGCACCGGCTTCCTGCCGGAGCGGGTGCTGGCGGCGCCGTCGCAGATCTTTGTCACGCTGGGCGAGTTGATCGCATCCGGTGAAATGGGCAGCAACGTGTGGGTGTCGCTGCACCGCGTTCTCACCGGCCTGTCGGTGTCGCTCACCTTGGGCACCGCGCTGGCGCTGATCGCCGGCCTGTCGCGCCAGGGCGAGGTGGCGGTCGATTCGACGATGCAGATGGCGCGCACCTTGCCGTTCCTCGGCCTGGTCCCGCTGTTCATCCTGTGGTTCGGCATCGGAGAGTTCACCAAGATCGCGCTGATCGCCTTCGCCACCACCTTCCCGATGTACTTGACGCTGTACAGCGGCATACGCGGCATCGATTCCAAGCTGGTGGAGGCGGCGCGCCTGTTCGGCCTGAGCTACCCGCAACTGATCGTCCATGTGATCCTGCCCGGCGCCTTGCCATCCTTCCTGGTAGGCCTGCGCTACTCGCTGGGTGTCAGCTGGCTGTCGCTGGTGGCGGTGGAGCAGATCAACGCTACGGCGGGCCTGGGCTACCTGATTAACAACGCCCGCGACTTCATGCGCACCGACGTCATCGTCGTCTGCCTGCTGGTCTATAGCCTGCTGGGCCTCGCCACCGATCTGCTGGTGCGCGCCATCGAACACTATGCGCTGGCCTGGCGTCCGACCTTCATCAAGGACTGAGCATGCAAACCATACAACTCGACCGCCCCGGCGCGGGGATCGCCGCACGCAACGACGGCGCCTCCAGCTTCCGTCCGGAAGCGCCGGTCCCGCCGCGCACTCCGGTGCAGGCACGCCTGCTGAGCAAGCACTTCGGCCCCAACGTCATCCTCGACCAGCTCAATCTCGACATCCGCGCCGGCGAGTTCGTCGCGCTGCTGGGCCGCAGCGGCTCCGGCAAGACCACGCTGCTGCGGGCACTGGCCGGACTGGATCGGATCACCTCCGGCACACTGGAGGTTCCGCAAGCACGGGCCGCCGTGTTCCAGGAGCCGCGCCTGATGCCGTGGAAGCGCGCCTGGCGCAACGTCACATTGGGACTGAAGATCGACCAGCCGCGCGAACGCGCACGCCGGGCGCTGGCCGAGGTTGGACTGGACCATCGGGAGAACGCCTGGCCGGCGACGCTGTCCGGCGGCGAAGCGCAGCGCGTGGCGCTGGCACGGGCGCTGGTGCGCGAACCGCAGTTGCTGCTGCTCGACGAGCCGTTTGCCGCGCTGGACGCGTTGACCCGCATCCGGATGCACCAGCTGATCCTGGCGCTGTGGCGCCAGCACCGGCCGTCGGTGCTGCTGGTGACGCACGACGTCGACGAGGCGGTGTTGCTGGCCGACCGCGTGCTGGTACTGGAAAAGGGCCGCATCGTCTCCGACATCGCGATCACCCAGCCGCGTCCCCGCAGCGCCGAGCGGCCGGAATTCCAGCGGGTTCGCGCCCAGCTGCTGCAATTGCTGGGCGTGGAAACCGATGCTCCATCGCCGGTGCGCGAGCCGGAGCTGCAGGTACCGGTCCACACTCCGTTCAACTTCAGTAACTTCTCGATCTGATCATGACCACATCCGTCCTCCGCCTGCCAGTCATCGATCCCGCCCATCAGCTGGATAGCCCCGAATTCGCCGCGCTGCTGGAGGGCCTGAGCGCCGAATTCGCGGCCACCGCCGAACGGCATGATCGCGACGCCAGCTTCCCGCACCAAAATTTCGAACGCCTGCACGAACTTGGTTTGCTCGGCCTGACAGTGCCGCGCGCCCTCGGCGGCCTTGGCGCCAACCTTGCGCAGACCGCGCGCGTGGTGGCCGCCGTGGCGCGCGGCGAGCCATCCACAGCGCTGGTGCTGACGATGCAGTATCTGCACCATGCGTCGGGCCGGCAGTCGAAGTGGCCCCCGCACCTGCTGCAGCGTGTCGTCGAAGAGACCCTGCGCGATGGCGCGCTGATTAACGCGCTGCGCGTGGAGCCGGAACTGGGCACGCCCGCGCGCGGCGGCCTGCCCGCGACCACCGCGCGGCGCACGCCGGAGGGCTGGCGCATCAGCGGCCGCAAAATCTATTCGACCGGAATACCGCGCCTGACCTGGCTGGGCGTTTGGGCCCGTAGCGACGATCCGGAGCCGCTGGTCGGCAGCTGGCTGGTGCGGCGCGACACGCCGGGCATCACCGTCATCGAAAACTGGGATCACCTGGGCATGCGCGCCACCGGCAGCCATGAGGTGGTGTTCGACGATGTGCTGGTGCCGCTCGATCATGCGGTGGAAGTGGCGCCGGCCGGCGCCGCCCCGGATCTGGATGCCTCGCTGCTGCTGTGGATGTCGGTGCTGCTGTCGGCCATCTACGATGCGGTCGCCCGCGCGGCCCGCGACTGGCTGGCAACCTGGCTGGAAGAACGCGTTCCGGCCAACCTTGGCGCGCCGCTTTCGACCTTGCCGCGCTTCCAGGAGGCGTTGGGACAGCTGGATGCCTGGCTGTTCTCCAACCGCGTGCTGATTGAGGCCGCCGCCAACGGCGCGGTGCCGGCATCGGATGCCTTCCGCATCAAATACCTGGTCACCAACCAGGCGATCCAGGTGGTGGAAAAAGCGATTGAGTTGAGCGGAAACCCCGGCCTGTCGCGCGCCAACGCGCTGCAGCGCCACTACCGCGATGTGCTGTGCAGCCGTATCCACACGCCGCAGAACGACACCATTTTAGTCAACAGCGGCAAGGCGGCTTTCGCCGCCCACGCCGCAAAGAAAACCTCCTCGTCCGGCGTGGCCGGTATTTCATCCATCACTGCAAAGGAAGCATCATGAGCATCGAATTCATCGGCTTTAGCGCCACCCAGGAAGTCTCCGAAACCGTGCTGCCGCAGGGTTCCGTTGTCAACAAGAGCTTCCTGGGAGCGGTGGCCCGCGCCCACGAATACGCCGGTTTCGACCGCGTGCTGGTGGCCCACAGCAGCGCGTCGGTGGACGGCTTCCAGGTCGCCTCCTATATCGCTTCTCAGACGCAGAAACTGGGCATCCTGCTGGCCCATCGCCCCGGCTTCGTGTCGCCGACCCTGGCGGCGCGCCAGTTCGCGACGCTGGACCACTTCAGCGACGGCCGCCTGGCGGTACACGTCATCAGCGGCGGCGACGACACCGAACAACAGCGCGACGGCGACTTCCTCGATCACGACCAGCGCTACCAGCGCACCGACGAATACCTGGACGTGGTCCGCAAAACCTGGACCTCGGAGGGACCGTTCGACCATGAAGGCCCGATCTACCGCTTCAAAGGCCAAAACGCCGGCGTGCGTCCACTGAACAACCAGCACATCCCGGTCTACTTCGGCGGATCGTCCGAGGCGGCCATCGAGGTCGCCGGCAAGCACGCCGACGTCTATGCGCTGTGGGGCGAATCGCTGGCCCAGGTGGCGGAGACTATCGCACGGGTGCGAGCCGCCGCCGCCAAGCATGGCCGCGCCGACAAGATCCGTTTCAGCCTGTCGCTGCGCCCCGTGCTGGCCGCGACCGAGGACCAGGCCTGGGCCAAGGCGGACGCGATCCTGGCCACCGCCACGGAGCGGGTCAAAGGCAATACCTTCTTCAGCCAGCGCCCGCAGCAGCCGCAGAACGCAGGCTCCCAGCGCCTGCTCGACACCGCCGCGCAGGGCAGGGTGGTCGACGAGCGCCTGTGGACCGGCATCGCGGCGCTGACCAAGGCGGCCGGCAATTCCACCGGCTTGGTGGGTACGCCGGAACAGGTGCGCGATGCGTTGCTCAAGTACTGGGAACTGGGCGTGACCACTTTCCTGATCCGTGGCTTCGATCCGATCCAGGACGCCCTGCAGTACGGCCGCGAGTTGATTCCCCTGGTGCGCGCGGCGGTCGCCGGGCGCGAAGCGCAGCAAGCCGGCCAGCCTTCCCGCCTGGCCGCCTGATACGGAGTAGTCGATGAGCCAAACGACCAGCTTGAAGAACGGCGACATTATCGTCGCCAGCCAGTTCGACCCCAAGGTCAACGCGCTGCTGGCCCAGCGTACCGGCCTCGCCGTGCGCGATGTGCCGCCCGGTCCGCTGACCGCGCTGCCGCAGGGCGCGGACGTCCTGTTCGCGCTGCCCGCGCCGAAAGGCCAGACGCTGTTGCAAACACCAGCGCCGGCGGGGTGGAGCGAGGTGCGCTGGGTGCAACTGGCGTCGGTCGGCATCGACTACTACCCCGATTGGCTGTTCGACGGACCTGTGGTCACCTCGGCGCGCGGCACCGCCTCGGTGGCGATCGCGGAATACGTGCTGGCGGCGATCTTCACGGCCGCCAAGCAGATTCCGGATATCTGGCTGGAGCAGGCCAGCGACTGGCGCCGCCTGTCGCTTGGCCTGGTGCAGGGGACCACGTTGGGCCTCTACGGCTTCGGTTCGATCGGCCGGGCGCTGGCGCAGCGGGCGCTCGCGCTGGGCATCAAGGTGGTGGCGCTGCGCCGCTCCGACGCGGCATTCGGTGTCGAAGGCGTCGAGCGGGTCGACTCGCTGGATCAACTGCTGGCGCGTTCGGACCACCTGGTGCTGGCGGCGCCATCGACCGCCGAAACGCGCCACGCCATCAGCCGCGCCGCGCTGGCCCATGCCAGGCCCGGTCTGCATCTGATTAATATCGCGCGCGGCAATCTGGTCGACCACCAGGCGCTGCTCGACGCGCTCAACGAAGGCAAGGTGGCGCTGGCGACGCTGGACGTCACCGATCCCGAGCCGCTGCCGGCCGGCCACGCGTTCTACGGCCATCCGCGCGTGCGCCTGTCGCCTCATATTTCGCCCAGCACCGACCAGATCGTGCCGGCGCTGATCGACAAGTTCGTGCTGAACCTGGACCGCTTCCGCAGCGGCGAACCATTGACCGACGTGGTCGACACCGCGCGCGGCTACTGAACCTACAAGGAACCATCATGAGCAGCTCATCACCACTGTACTCGGCGCCGCTGTCGCGGCCCCACCTGCGCCAGGTCGGCAAAAACACACCGCGTCCGGCGATCTACGCCGCGCCGCGCGACGCGAATGGGGCCATCATCTTCGCCGAGCCGCCGCCGCCACCGACCATCGAGGCCCAGCGACAGTATCGCAAGGAGCGGCTGGCCGTCTCCTTCCGCCTGTTCGCGCGCTATGGCTACGACATGGGCGGCGCGGGACACATCACCGCGCGCGACCCGGAATTTCCGGACCACTTCTGGGTCAATCCGGCCGGCGTCTACTTCGGCCACATACGCGTATCGGACCTGATCCTGGTCAGCCACGACGGCAAGGTGGTCGAGGGCGACGGCCTGCTGAACCGCGCCGCGTTCGCGATCCACTCGGAGCTGCACAAGGCGCGGCCGGACGTCATCGCCGCCGCCCATTCGCACGGCCTGTATGGCAAGGCGTTCGCCGCGCAGGGCAGGTTGCTCGACCCGCTGACCCAGGATTCCTGCGCGTTCTACCAGGACCACGCGATCTTTTCGGACTTCAGCGGCGTGGTGCTCGATTCGAGTGAGGGCGAACGCATCGCCGCCACCTTGGGCCAGCGCAAGGCGGTGATCCTGCAGAACCATGGCTTGCTGACGGTTGGCGCGTCCGTGGAGTCGGCTGTGTGGCGCTACATCGCGTTCGAGAATGCCGCCCAGGCGCAGTTGTTGTCCGAGGCGGCCGGGCCGACCAAGCCGATCCCGCACGAGGTGGCGCTGCACACGGCCGGCCAGATCGGTTCCGACGCCGGGGGCTGGTTCAGCTTCCAGCCGCTGTGGGACGTGATCACCCGCGAAGAGCCGGACCTGTTCGACTAATCAAGGAGGACCATCATGTCTAGCGCCACATTGTCATTGAACGACGCATACCGGGCGGACCAAGGGGGTGCAGATTCGCCGAGTGTGGGATTCGCCACGTCCTATCTGCACACGGCGGCCGCGAAACCGGCGGGTTGGCTGCGCAGTCCCGGCGCCGCCGGCACGGTGCTGGTGCATGGTGCGGCGCTGCTGGCCATCTGGAGCTTTTCCAGCGCTGTCGTCAAACCTCCGGTGGCGCCGCCGGTGGTGGAGCTGATTCGGTTGCAGCCGGAGCCCAAGAAGGAACTGGCGCCGCCCAAACCGGAGCCGGTGAAGGAAAAACCGGTGCAACTGGCGCCGCCCAAACCGGTGGCCCAGCCTTTGCCGACGCCGAAGACGGTGGAGACATCCGCCGACAAAGCCGAGACCTATACGCCGCCCGCGCCGCCGGTGCAGGCCGCGCCCATAGGCCCGGTGAAACCGGTGGAGCCGGCACCGCCACAACCGCCGGCTCCGGCGCCGGTGGCCGCCGCACCGAAGCAGATCAGCACCGAAGGCATTCCGACCGATTATGTGAACCAGGTCTACGCCCGTATCAACAGCAACACCGATTATCCGCGCGAGGCGAAGATGCGCCGCCAGCAGGGCAAGGTCGCTTACCGCCTGACCCTCAACCCGCAGGGCGCGCTGATCTCCTTCGATATCCAGTCGTCCGGCGTGGAAGCGCTGGACGAGGCGGCGCGCGACGCGATTCGGCGCGCGGCGCCATTCCCCCGGTTGCCCGATCTGGGTGGCAGCACGTATCTGCTGGCCGGGAACATCGTCTTCAAAATTAACTAGTCAAGGAAAACGCCATGAGTGCTACCCAAGTTGTCGCCCAGTCTGTTGCTCATCTGTCGCCGTTGCAGCTGTTCGAACAGGCAGACTTTATCGTTAAATCCATCATGGTGGTGCTGGTGCTGGCGTCGCTCGCCAGCTGGGGCGTCATCATCGACAAGCTGCTGCGCTTTTCGCGTCTGCGCCGCAATGCCATCGCCTGGACCGGCGCATTGGCCGGACAGCGCTCGCTAACACGGCTGGCGCAGGAGCTCAAACAGAATACGCAGGACCCGTTCGCCCGCATCTATCACGCCATCGTCGACGAGTGGAACACCAGCCATCGCCAGCATCTGCATGTCGATGCGGCGGGACGCGACAGCCTGAAGGAGCGCATCAACCGCGTGGGGCAGATCAGCAGCAACGTCGAGGTGGAGGAGCTGCAAAAGGGCTTGTCGATACTGGCGACAGTCGGTTCGGTCGCGCCTTTCGTCGGCCTGTTCGGCACCGTCTGGGGCATCATGAACGCGTTCCAGGGCATCGCCGCCAGTAACAGCACCAGCCTGGCCGTGGTGGCGCCGGGGATCGCCGAGGCCTTGTTCGCCACCGCGCTAGGCCTGGTGGCCGCGATTCCCGCCGTCGTCGCCTACAACCGCGCATCCGGTGACTTGAACAGTTACGCCGCACGCCTTTCCACCCTGGTCGGACTGGTGGAGGTGCAGCTGTCGCGCCAACTGGAAGCGGGGGAGGCACTGGTGGAGACTATCGACGCGGCGCCGGCCAAGGCTGACCGCGCCGCGCGCAACGTCACGCCGCTGGCGGCGCAGGGAGCCTGATATGGGCGTCCGTTTATCCTCAGGCCCGGCCCACCGCCCTGGTCCGGTCAGCGACATCAACGTCACGCCGCTGGTCGATGTCATGCTGGTGCTGCTGATCGTGTTCATGGTGGCGGCGCCGATGATGACGGCCGGCGTCAAGGTCGATCTGCCGACTTCGAGCGCCAAGCCGCTGGAGGAGCCCAAGCCGCCGATCGTCGTCAGCATCGACGCCAGCGGCACGGTCTTCGTCAACCAGACCGCCGCCACGCCGGACACGCTGCTGCAGCTGATGGCGCAGGAAGCGGCCGGCGACAAGGAACGCCGCATCCACCTGCGCGGCGACCAGGCGCTGGCTTACGGCCGCATCGTCAAGACGATGGGAGCGCTGAACGATGCCGGATATGCCCGCATCGCGCTGGTCTCGGAAGCGCCCGCGCCCTAAACACACACATTACAGAGGCTGAAAAATGGATTCGATCACTTCGAAGGGCGACACTCGCCGTCAATTTCTGCGCCGGAGCGCGCGATTGGGCGCCGGCGCCGGACTGGCCGCGCTGCTGGGCGGCTGGAGCAACGCCACCCGCGCTGCGGCCGCGCAACTGCGCGATACCACGCTGCGGGTAGGTACGTACAAGGGTGGCGACTCCTACTACTTCAACGAGGCGGGCGTGGCCGCCATCCCGTACAAGACGGCGTTGGCCGAATTCGCGGCCGGGAACCTTATCGTCGAAGCATTGGCGTCGGGCTCCCTGGATTTCGGCTCCATGAGCGAAATCCCGCCGATCTTCGCCGCCGCCAGCGGCACGCCGCTGAAGGTGATCGCCGTGCTGCGCGGGGACGTCAACAACCAGGTGGTGCTGGTGCCGAAAAACTCGTCCATCACCGATCCGGCCCAATTCAAGGGCAAGCGCATCGGCTATGCGCGGTCGACCACCTCGCACTACTTCCTGCTGCAGCTGTTGAAAGAAAACGGCCTTGGGTTCAAGGACATCCAGCCGGTGGCGCTGCCGCCTCAGGACGCCTTCGCGGCCTTTAAAAGCGGGCAGCTCGATGCGTGGGTGATCTATGGCCTGGTGGTGGAACTGGCCAAAAGCCAGGAGGGCGCGCGCGTGCTGCGCACCGCCGACGGCTACCTGTCAGGTAACTATGTCATCAGTACGTCGCCGCAGGCGATCGCCGATCCGCTCAAGCACGCCGCCATCGGCGACTACCTTCAGCGCTTGGCCAAGGTCTATGAATGGATCAACCGCAATCCAAAGCCTTGGGCGGCCAAGAGCGGGCGGATCGCCGGCGTGTCGCCGCAGGTCTTCCTCAACCAGGCCACCCAGCGCAGCCAGCCCTACAAGCTTGTGGGCGTGGACGACGCGGCGATCAAGTCGCAGCAGCAGGTGGCCGATGTGTTTTCCGATGCCGGCCTGCTGGCGCGCCGCATCGACGTCAAACCAATCTGGGACCGCAGCTTTGCCAAGTACCTGGCCTGACCAAAATAACCGCAACGACATAGGGAATCAACGCATGCAGCACTATAAGAACAATCAACCAAAACTGAAGGCTCTGCGCCTGGCGCTGCTGACGACCGGCCTGCTGGGAGGCGCCGGCGCGTTGGCGCAGACCAGCGTGGGGCAGGTGCAGGACGTGGTGGTCACCACCGGCGTGCGCGGCGAGGCGCGCACCGTGGCGGACAGCCCGGCGCCGATCGACGTGATCAGCGGCGAGCAATTGATCCACACCGGCCGCGCGGAGCTGGCCGAGGCGCTGGGACGGCTACTGCCGTCGTTTAACTTCGGGACCAACCAGGCGGGCGTCAACTCGGTGGTGCGGCCGGTCAGCAACCGTGGCCTGGGACCGGCCTACACGCTGGTACTGGTCAACGGCAAACGTCGTCACAACTCGGCGCTGCTGACCAACGGCGGCGGCGACACCAGCGGTGTGAACGCGATCGATCTCGATACCATTCCACTCAGCGCCATCGACCATATCGAAGTGCTCAAGGACAGCGCTGCCGCACAATACGGCTCGGACGCGGTCGCCGGGGTGGTCAACGTCATCCTTAAGACGGGTAACCACGGCGGCCAGATTTCGGCCAGCTATGGAGAGTTGAAGAGCGGCGCTGGCGACCTGTCCAACAAAAAACTGGAGGGCGGCGTCGGCTTCGCGTTGGGCGACGACGGTTTTGTCCACATCGCGACCGCGCTGCGCAAGCGCGGCCAGTCCTGGAACAACTTCCCGTCGAAGAACCTGGTCGCTTATTCACCCGCGTCGAATCCCAAGAACGCGACCTGGAACCGCGACGGCGCGCACAACGGCGATCCGGGAATCGAAGCCTACGATCTGGCCTTCAACGCCGAGAAGCCGTTCAACAAGGACATCACGCTGTACGCGTTCGGTACTGCCGGCACACGCAACACGGTGGCGGGCAATAACTTCCGTCGTCCAAACGGGCTGGCGACGATAGCGCAGGTCTACCCGGACGGCTACTTCGCGCTGAATAATATGAGCGCCTTCGACTTCCAGTTGAACGCCGGCGCGCGCGGGCGAACCGCCGGCTGGAACTGGGATATCAGCACCGGCTACGGCAAGAACCGCGCCCGCCAATACAGCAACCTGACCTTGAATCCCTCGTTGGGGCCGACGTCGCCGACCAGCTTCGATAACCTGGCCGTCTATCAGTTCGAACAATGGACCACCAACGAGGACTTCACGCGCGCATTCGACATCGGCCTGAAAAAGCCGTTGCAGTGGTCGTGGGGCCTGGAACAGCGCGTCGAGCGCTTCACCACCTATGCCGGCGATCCGCTGGGGTACATCAACGGCGGCTACATCTTCAAACCCGGCGACCAGGAGGGCAATCCGAATGTCGGCAAGCCGGCCGCCGTCGGTGCGCAGGCCGGCGTGGCGTTGTCGCCTGCCGACGCGACCAGCATCCAGCGCACGGTGCTGGCGATCTACAACGACATCGGTTTCTATCCGATAGAGAACCTGTTCGTCGATGGCGCGGTGCGCGCGGAGCATTACAACGACAGCGCGGGCAACACCGCCAGCGGCAAGATCAACAGCCGCTACGACTTCTCGCCGACGTTCGCGGTACGCGGCACGGTTGGTTCCGGGTTTCGCGCGCCTTCGCTGACGCAATCGGGCTACTCGCAGACAGACAACCGCACCAACATCAACCCGGTCACCGGGGTGGTGGAACCCAGCTTGTCCAAGCTGCTACGCAACGATTCGGCTTTGGCCCGCCAGTTCGGCGCGCGCGATCTCGATCCCGAGAAGTCGGTCAACTTCGGCATCGGCCTGGTACTCAAGCCTGCCGATAACATCAACATCACACTGGATGGCTACCAGGTCAAGGTCAAGGATCGCATCATCCGCACCGGCTACATGTTCGGACCCGCCTTCGCGCCGACCCTGGTGGCCGGTGGGCTGACCGGCACCGAGTGGGTGCAGTACTTCGCCAACGGCGTCGATACCCGCACGCGCGGCACCGACCTGGTAGCCGACATCACCAGCGACTACGGCAGCTATGGCCTGGTGCGTTGGGGCGCGGCGGTCAACTGGAATCGCACCAAGATTACCAATATCAAGGCTACGCCATCGGAGATCACGGGACTGGGCGCCAATCCGGGCGGCAGCTCGGTGTGGTTCGGCTACTCGGCCGGCGGCGGCATCGGCGACCTGACCGCAACCCCCAAGACCAAGCTGATATTGTCGGCGCGCTGGTTCATCGGGCCGGTGGAGGCGAACCTGCAAACCACCCGCTACGATTCCTCCACGTGGCAGACCACCGCCGATCGAACCAAGGACTATCACTTCGGCGCCAAATGGCTGACCGACCTCGATGTCAGCTATGCCGTCACCAAGCGCGCCAAGCTGGTGGTCGGCGCGGCCAACCTATTCGACACCAAACCGGATCGCAACGGCCCGGGCGACGCCAATTCCGGCAGCAGCGGCTTTGTCTACGGCCCCGCGCCATTCGCGCCGAGCGGCGCCTACTACTATGGCAAGGTCACTTATGACTTCTGATCCCAATCGCATCCGGCGTTTGCTGGCGATGCTGCCGGCGGCGGCGCTGCTGGGCGCCTGCGGCAAGGCAGGCGATGCCGGCGAAGCGGCAAGCACCGGCGCTCCCGTCGACCTGTCCAAAGTGACTGTGGTGTTGGGCGACCAGGTCAAGCTGCTGCGCACCAAGGCGGAAGCGGCCGGGGTGCTCACCGACGTGCCTTACAAGATCCAGTGGGCCAGCTTCCAGGGCGCCGCGCCGCTGTTCGAGGCGGTGGTGTCGGGCGATGTCGATACGGCGATGGCGGCCGACACGCCAGCCCTTGCGGCGGCGGCGGGAGGTGCGCGCGTCAAGGTGGTCGCGGCCAGCGTGTCGTCGCCGACCGGTGTGGCGATACTGGTACCCGCCGGATCGCCTATCAAGTCGGTGGCCGATCTTAAAGGCCGCAACGTCATTGTCTCTTCGGCGCGCGGCAGCGTCGCGCATTATCTGCTGTTTGGCGCGCTTCGCGAGGCGGGCCTCAAGCCGGACGATGTCACCACTGGCTTTCTGCTGCCGAGCGACGCCGCCGTCGCCTTCTCCAGCGGGAAGATCGAAGCCTGGGCCACCTTCGGCACCTACCAGGCCAACGCCGAGATTCATGGCGCGCGGGTGTTGCGCGATGGCGTGGGCATCAATTCCGGCATCGGCGTGATCGCCGCGTCGAATGCCGCGCTGGCCGATCCGGGCAAGCGCGCCGCGTTGGCCGACGTGCTGCGTCGCCTGGCGCTCTCCAACACCTGGGCCAACGCGCACCCCAAGGAGTACGCTGAAGTGTTCCAGCGCTTGACCGGTTTGCCGGCCGATGTGGTCAAGTTGGTGGTCGATCGCGACCGCCCGCAGCTACGCCCGGTCGATCAGCAGATCATCACGCAGCTGCAGCAGGTGGCCGATACATTTTTTGAAGCGAAGCTGTTCCCGCGCCGGGTCGATGCCAGCCGGCTGGTCGACAACACACTTTTCCGGCCGGCTTAACTCCCTTTTTCATCCCATATCAGGAGCACCGTCATGACTACATCCCAACCATCGCGTCAACTCAAACTCGGATTCATCCTGCACGGCGTCGGCCCAGGTTGGGGCGACTGGCGCCATCCCGATGCCGATCCGACCGCCAGCACCAATATCGATTTCTACCTGCGCCAGGCCAAGCTGGCGGAGGAGGGCAAGTTCGATTTCCTGTTCGTGGCCGACAGCGTCCACATCACCGAGAAATCCAGCCCGCACTACCTGAACCGCTTCGAGCCGCTGACCATCCTCTCGGCGCTGGCAACCGCCACGAAGAACATCGGCCTGGTGGGCACGCTGACGGTCAGCTACAGCGAGCCATACACGGTCGCCCGCCAGTTCGCGTCGCTGGACCATATCAGCAAGGGTCGCGCCGGCTGGAACGTGGTCACGTCCTGGCTATCGGGCAGCGCCGAGAACTACGGCAAGCCTACGCACCCGCCGCACGAGGTGCGCTACCGCATCGCCGCCGAGCATCTGCAAACCGTGCAGGGGCTGTGGGATTCGTGGGAGGATGACGCGCTGGTGCACGACAAGGCCAGCGGCCAATTCAT
The DNA here is from genome assembly GCA_024123915.1 of Oxalobacteraceae bacterium OTU3CAMAD1. Lineage (NCBI taxonomy): Bacteria > Pseudomonadati > Pseudomonadota > Betaproteobacteria > Burkholderiales > Oxalobacteraceae > Oxalobacteraceae bacterium OTU3CAMAD1. The sequence continues at coordinate 3,088,973 of CP099650.1, forward strand.
CGATCCCGAAAAATTGCACACGCTGCACCACCAGGGCGAGTTCTTCTCGGTGCGCGGTCCTTTGAACATCAGCCGTTCGCCGCAAGGGCAGCCTGTGATTTTCCAGGCCGGCGCTTCCGAGGACGGACGCAATTTCTCGGCGCGTCACGCGGAGGCCTTCTTCACCGAGGGATCGAACTTCGAATCGTCGCAGGCCTACTACGCGGACATCAAGAAGCGCGCCGCCGCCTTCGGCCGTCCGGCCGGCAAGCTGGCGGTGTTGCCGGCGCTGCGCGCCATCGTCGGCAAAACCGAGGAGGATGCGCAACGCCTCTACCAGGAAGCGGTGGCGCTGGTCCGCATCGAGGATGCGCTGGTGGCGCTGGCGCGCTCGTTTAACGAACACGACCTGACGCAGTACCCGCTCGACGGACCATTCCCGGACATCGCCCAATACGGCGCTGAGAGCAATCGCAGCGCTTCCGAGCGCATCATCCGCACCGCGCGCGACGAAAACCTGACTTTGCGCGAGACCGCGCTGCGCTACGCCAGCCCGCGCAAGGAGTTTGTCGGCACCGGCGTACAGGTGGCCAACGCGATCCAGCACTGGTTCGATGGCGGCGCCGCCGACGGGTTTATACTGTTTGAATCGCTGCCACGCCAGCTCGACGCGTTTGTCGCCGAGGTGGTGCCGGTGCTGCAGCAGCGCGGCCTGTTCCGCCTGGACTACGGGCACACCACCTTGCGCGGCAACCTCGGGCTGGACGTTCCGGAAAACCGCAACACCGCCGCACGCCGCCAGGCCGCCTGACAGGGGTGACTTAGATGAGGAGACTTAAATGAGTGCATCACCAGGTTTTGAAACGCCGGCCCGCCTGCGGCATTTCGTCGAGGCGCTGGACTCCCTGCTGGGGCAGGGCTACGAAACGGACGAAACGCGCATCGTCGCGCAGGGCTCCAAACTGCTGCGCGAACTGATCGCCCATGACGATTGGCTGCCGCAGCAGGCCGCGCTGCCCGACCCGCAGTACTACCGCCAATATCTGCTGTATCGAGATCCGGCGGCGCGGTTCTCGGTGGTGAGCTTCGTCTGGGGACCGGGCCAGTCGACGCCGATCCACAACCACACGGTATGGGGCCTGATCGGCCTGCTGCGCGGCGCCGAGATCTCGCAGGACTACCGCCGCCGCGCCGACGGCCTGCTCGAAAAAGTGGGCGAGCCGCAGCGGCTCGAAACGGGCGTGGTGACGGCCGTATCGCCAACGCTGGGCGACATCCACCAGGTCTTCAACGCCTACGACGACCGCATCTCGATCGGCATCCACGTCTACGGCGCCGACATCGGCGCAGTCGATCGCAGCGTGTTCACGCCGGAGGGCGCGGTCAAGCCTTTCCGCTCCGGCTACGCCAATGCCGCCTGATCGCCACACACAATCCAAGGAATTCGAAAGCCATGACTAAAAACCTGCTTCAAACCGGCCTGCTTGGCTTCCCTTACCGCAGCCCGCAGCAAGTGCGCGAAGACCTGCTGGCGCGACGCGAGATCGCGCTGCTCGACGTGCGTGAGGAGGATCCGCACGCGCAGGCGCACCCGCTGTTCGCCGCCAACCTGCCGTACGGCCGCATCGAGCTGGATGCCTACGCCAAGCTGCCGCGCCGCGATGTGCACATCGTCGTGCTGGATGGCGGCGAGGGCCTGGCCGTATCCGCCGCCAGCCGTCTGCGCCAATTGGGCTACACCGACGTTTCGCTGCTCGCCGGCGGCGTCGCCGGCTGGCAGGCCGCCGGCGGCGAGTTGTTCCGCGACGTGAATGTGCCCAGCAAAGCCTTCGGCGAGTTGGTGGAGGCCAGGAACCACACGCCATCGCTGTCGGCGCCGGAGGTGAAGGCGCTGATCGACGGCGGTAAAGATATCGTCATCCTCGATGCGCGCCGCTACGACGAGTACCAGACCATGAGCATCCCGGGCAGTTTCAGCGTTCCAGGCGCCGAGCTGGCGCTGCGCGCGCGCGAGCTGGCGCCGAACCCGAAGACACAAATTATCGTCAACTGCGCCGGCCGGACCCGCAGCATCATCGGTACACAATCGCTAATCAACGCCGGAATTCCGAATCCGGTTGCTGCACTGCGCAACGGCACCATCGGCTGGACATTGGCCCGCCAAAAACTGGAACACGGCCAGTCGCGAAGCTATCCGCCGGCGTCCGATACGAACCGGCTGACGGCCGCCGACGACGCCAGATCGCTGGCCGACCGCACAGGTGTGCGCCGCCTCGATCGCGCGGGGCTCGATCAACTGCGGGCCGACGCCACCCGCACCACCTATCTGTTCGACGTGCGCGGTCCGGCGGAATTCCGCGACGGCCGCCTGCCTGGCTTTCGCTCCGCACCGGGCGGTCAACTGGTGCAGGAGACCGAACAGTTTGCGCCGGTGCGCGGCGCCCGCATCGTGCTGGCCGACAGCGACGGCGTGCGCGCCAACCTCACCGCGCACTGGCTGGCGCAGATGAACCACGAGGTCTATGTGATCGACGGTCTGCAAGCCACCGACTTCAACGTGACGGAGGCGTGGACCGACGAACTTCCGCCACATCCCGAAGTACGCGAAATCGGCGCGGAGGCGCTTGCGCAATGGCTCGCCGACGCGCCGGAGGAGACGGTGCTGCTCGACTTTACGTCCGGGGTCAATTATCAAAAGCGTCATATTCCCGGCGCATGGTTCGCGCTGCGCTCCGAATTGCCGGCTGTCGTAGCGAAGCTTTCGCCCGGCGCCAAACGCTATGTGCTCACCTGCGGCAGCAGCCTGCTGGCGCGCTACGTGGCCGGCGACGTCCGCGCGATGACCGATCTGCCGGTGTATGTACTTACCGGCGGGACGACGGCATGGGCAGCCGCCGGGCTGCCGCTGGAGGAGGGGCCGACGCGCCTGGCGTCGCCGCTGATCGACCGCTATCGCCGCCCCTACGAGGGCACAGACAATCAGGACGAGGCGATGCAGGCCTATCTCGATTGGGAGTTCGGGCTGGTCGAACAGCTCGGACGCGACGGCACGCACGGGTTTGTGGTTTTCTGACTAATCTTCCTTGCAACAAGCGCAACGCAATGCGTCACTTAATGGATGCATGCGTTGCGTTTTGGTTGCGGCGCAGCGTAAATTTCCTCATTGTTGTCGTGTGGTAATAGGGTTCCGGTATACTTGAATGTAGCCGAGCAACAATCGAATCTTTTAACACTTCTATGAGAAAAGTCACCATGACTATTACCAAGCGCTTGATTCTGACCCTGTCATTGGCGCTACTGGCGCTGATCTTTGTCGGCTTCACCGGCCTGAATCAATTGTCGCGCGCCCAAGCGCGGCTGGACCTGGTGCAAACCCGTTTAGTCCCCAGCATCGCGGGCCTGAACGAAGCCAAAGGCTACCTCGCCGATAGCCGGCTGGCCGGCTACCGTCTCTCCGTGTTCTCGAATCTTCCGGATAAAACGGCGCTGGACAAGGCGTACAACGACGCCCACGCGAAGTTCGACACGGTCATCGCGACCTACGAAAAAGAGCGCATCTTCGATGAAACCGACCGCAAACTGCTCGAGGCGGACAAGGCCAACATGGCCGCCTACCGCCAGGCGCTGATTCCGTTCCTGGCCGGCGCCCACTCCGGCGACATGGATGCGGTGCGCGCCACGCTGATGCCCGGCACGCCGCTGGCTTTGACGGCCGGCGCACTGAAAAAAGGATTCGACGACCACATCGCCTATAACAACAAGCTGAGTGACGATATCCGCACCGAGAGCACCGCCGCCTACACCTTCGCGTTCCGCCTGATGCTGTCGGTGATCGTGCTTGGCCTGCTGGTGACAGGCGCGCTCGCGTGGCAACTGTACAGCATCATCAGGAACAGCCTTGAAAGCATCCGCAGCACCCTGGTCAACGTCAGCCAGTCGCTGGACCTGACCCAGAAAATCCCGGTCCAGCGCATGGATGAAATCGGCCACACCGCCGTCGCCTTCAACAAGCTGCTGGAGCAGATCGCCGGCGTGATCGACACCGTGCGCGCCGCCACCAGCGCGGTCGGTACGGCCTCGCAGCAGATCGCGTCGGGTACCGGCGACCTGTCGAACCGCACCTCGTCGCAGGCGGCCTCGCTCGAGGAAACAGCAGCCAGCATGGAGCAATTGACGTCCACCGTCGGCCAGAACGCCGACAACGCGCGCCAGGCCAACCAGCTGGCACGTTCTGCCTCCGACGTCGCGGCGCAGGGCGGCAGCGTGGTCGAACAAGTCGTCGTGACCATGGGCTCGATCAACGAATCGTCGCGCAAGATCGTCGACATCATCTCGGTCATCGACGGCATCGCCTTCCAGACCAATATCCTGGCGCTGAACGCGGCGGTCGAAGCGGCGCGCGCCGGTGAACAGGGCCGTGGTTTCGCGGTCGTTGCCACCGAAGTGCGCAATCTGGCGCAGCGCTCGGCGGCGGCGGCAAAAGAGATCAAGGCGCTGATCGACGACTCGGTCGAGAAAGTCGGTTCCGGCACCAAGCTGGTCGAGCAGGCCGGTTCGACGATGAACGAAGTCGTCTCCAGCATCAAGCAGGTGACCGACATCGTCGGCGAAATCAGCGCCGCCACGCAGGAACAGAACGACGGCATCGCCCAGGTGCACCAGTCGATCACGCAGATGGACGAGACCACGCAGCAGAATTCGGCCCTGGTCGAGCAGACCGCCGCCGCCGCGCAGACCCTGCGCGATCAGGCGGATGCACTGGAACGTGTGGTCAGCGCGTTCACGATCGGCGCGCAGCAGGTTGGCTACACGCCGCCGCCGGCACGTCCTGTCGCGCGCAGCGCGCCAGTGGCGAAGAAGCTGCCTCCGAAGCCGGTTGTGAAGGCGGCCGCCAAGCCATTGGCATCGCCGACGCAGAAGGCCAAGACCACCGCCGCCGCGACGTCGAGCGGGGAGTGGGAAGAGTTCTGACCGTAGAAGTGGCTTGACCGTATAACCACGTAGGGCGGATTAGGCGGAACGCCGTAATCGGCCATGCATGCGTCAACGTGGCGCATGCATGGCCGATTACGCTACGCTAATCCGCCCTACGTGTTTTTTTTGTACGGGCTACAATCGAGAACCAATGTTCTGGAGGGTAGCCATGAATCACAATCGTTTGGGAAAATCAGGTTTGCGCGTGCCGGAGCTCAGTTTTGGCACGGCGACTTTTGGAGGCGGCAACGACTTCTTCAAAGCCTGGGGCAACACCGATGCCGGCGGCGCTTCGCGCCTGATCGATGTATGCCTTGAACACGGCGTGTCGATGTTCGATACCGCCGACGTCTATTCCGACGGCCTGGCGGAGGAAGTGCTCGGGCAAGCCATCAAGGGCAAGCGCAACCGCCTGCTCATCTCCACCAAAGTCACTTTCCCCGCCGGCGATGGCGCCAATGATTTCGGCTCCTCCCGCCAGCATCTGATCGATTCCGTCGACAAGTGCCTGCAACGCCTTGGCGTCGAGCACATCGACCTGCTGCAGCTGCACGGCCAGGACAACAACACCCCGGTCGAAGAGACGCTGTCCACCCTGGACCAACTGGTCCGCGAAGGCAAGGTGCGTTACATCGGCGGCTCCAATTTCTCCGGCTGGCACATGATGAAATCGCTGGCGGTGTCGGACCGCTATGGCTATCCGCGCCACGTCGCGCACCAGATCTACTACTCGCTGCTGAATCGCGACTATGAATGGGAGCTGATGCCACTGGCCGAAGACCAGGGCCTCGGCGCGATGGTCTGGAGCCCGCTGGGCTGGGGCAAGCTGACCGGGAAGATCCGGCGCGGACAGCCGGCAAGGCCGGGCACCCGCGCGCACGACATCGCCGGCACCGGCCCGCATTTCGAGGAAGAGCGCCTGTTCCGCATTGTCGACGCGCTGGACGTGGTGGCCGAACAAACCGGCAAGACGGTGCCGCAGGTGGCGCTGAACTGGCTGTTGGGGAAGAAGACCATCTCCAGCGTCATCATCGGCGCCCGCGACGAGCAGCAATTGATCGATAACATCGGCGCCACCGGCTGGCGTTTGAGCGCGGAGCAGAACGCGTTGCTGGAAGCGGCCAGCGAGGTCTCGCCAGCCTATCCGGTGTGGCACCAGCGCGGATTCCCGATGCTGAACGAACGCGCGGGCTGATTAGAACGTCTTGATCAGTGTCGCCCGCAGCGAGCGCGATTCGATGGGGTGGAAGTGGATGTCGGTCACCGGCTCCGCTTCGCCCTTCAATTGCGACGCGTAGTAGTAGTCGATGGCGGAATCGCGGCGGTTGGTCAGGTTGAACGCCTCAAGTTCCAGCGACAGGTCCTTGTCGATCTTCCAGCCGATCCGGCCGTTCAGGGTCATGCTGGAATTGGAACGTACGCTGTTGTCCTCGATCAGCGGACGTGGACCGAAATAGCGCAGCTTCAGCGAGCCGGAAAACGGCCCGCCGTCGTCGACCGTCACCGCCAACTGGCCGGTGCCTTCGATCGCACCGGCGATGCCGTTGCCGTCCGGCGCGTCGCCGCGCGTGCGCGCCCGTGCATAGGCCAAATCCAGATCGACCGACAGCCATTTCAGCGGCTTGTAGTAGTTCGAGAATTCCACGCCGTAGCGGCGGCTCGGCGGACCCGCCTCGGTGGTGCCGGCGTCGCCGACAAAGGTCAGCTCGGAATCGAAATCCAGACGATACAGCGACAGCGACGATTGCAGGCCTGGCAGCCAGGTGGTGCGCGCGCCCAGTTCCATGCCCCGCGAACGCACCAGCGGCGAGACCTTGCCGGTCGCCAGTCCGGTCTTCGGATCGATGGTGATGGTGGCGCCGCGCGCGTCGTTGCTGTGGAAGCCAGTGCCGATATTGGCGTACAGCTCGGCCGTTTTCCAAGGCCCATAGATAACGCTCAAGCTGGGGCTCACCAAGTGGTCGTTCGCGGTGCCGGAATTGGCCGCCAGGTCGCTGGAGACATCGAAGCGGTAGCCGTCGATACGCGCGCCGGCCACGGTGCGCCATGCGTCGTTCCAGCGCGTGCTGTTCTCGACGAACAGCCCGGCGCTGGACTCGACGATGTGGTCCTGGCGCGTGGTGGAAACGCGTTGGCGCGCCTGCGTGTTATACAAACCGTTGAAGATATTGTCGTTTTGCAGTTGCAGGCCGATGGTGGTTTCGCTGTTCCAGCCATCGCCGTGCTGGTGCCAGCTATGGCTCGCATTCAGGCCGCTGGTGACGCGCTTGTCCGGCTGCGCGAACTGGTCGCCCCGCACCGGATCGTCCATGAAGTAGGTGAAGTTGGAGAACAGATCCAGCTGATTGGCGATGACGTAGGCGTTGACCTTGGAGGAGCTGTCCTGCGTCGTACGGCGCCACGCGCCCGAGAGGCTGTAGCGGTGCGCCTCGCCGCCGTCGGTGGGATCGATGGCGCCGTAGCGGCCAATGTGGCCATCCCGCACCGCGCGCTGCGGAATCTGGTCGGTGGCGCTCCAGTCAGTGCGGTAGGCCATCAGGCTGACGTTGAAGCCGTTATTGGCGTAGCCTTCGCTGTAGCGCAGCACCGCGTTGAGCTTTTGGTAGTTATCCGGGTTTTCGTACGGGCCGTCGTTGTGCAGCACTTCCAGCGCGTACAGCAGGCTGCCGCGCGGCAGTTCGACGGAGTCGGCGAGCAGCGCGCGGCCATAGCCGTTCTGGCCGGCCGACACGCTGGCCAGGCCTTGCGTCAGCCGGTTGGCGTACACCACGGACGCCGTGCCTGCGGAAGCGAAGTCGCCTTCCTCGGCGGAGTAGGGGCCTTTTTTGTAATCGAGCCGCACCGCCAGTTCCGGTATCAGGAAATTGAGATCGGTCCAGCCCTGGCCATGCGCGTGGCTGCGCTGGTTGACGGGCATGTCGTCGACCGTGGTGCGCAGGTCGGTGCCGTGATCCAGATTGAAGCCGCGCAGGTAGAACTGATTGGCCTTGCCTTCGCCGCTATGCTGGCTGACGATCAGGCCGGGCATCGCTTCCAGCAGTTCGCCGGGGCGGTAGACGGTGCGCGCGGCCAGCTCCTTTTGCGACACGCTGCCCGAGCTGGCGGCATCGGCCAGGCCAAGCTGGTTGGCGCGCGAGCCGTCGATGGTCACCCTTTGCAGCAGGTCGTCGGCGTGGACGGGTGAGTGGAAGGCGATCGCCGCCAGCGCCAGGGGCATGAGCCGCTTAACGGGCGGTTTGATCGATGCTGTCTTGATCGAAAATGAGGGTTTGGATGACGCCATCTGTTTGCAGGTTCACTGTGTTCTTTTGCGAAGGCAGGAAGTCTATCAGCAGGGCGTTGTGAATGCGAGTGCGGGGTTTGAGTTTCGTGCCGGCGATTTCCTGGAGGATGACGACGCTGTCGGCGTCGGCCTTCACGCCCACCCATTGCAGCGGCAGGCGTTTGTTATCCGGACCGGCGAGCTGGAACTGCTTTTCGACGTAGCGGCGCAGCGGCTGTTCGCTGTCCGCCTGGCCCAGGTCGAAACTGCGGCCGTACAGATTGGCGAGCAAGGTGGAAACATCGTGCGACGTGTAGGTGTGCACGATCTCCGTGTTGCCGGTACGGTCGTTGTAGCTGATATCGGCTATGCCCATGTGAAAATTATGGGCGCCGGCCGCCGTGCAGGCGAGTGCCATCACGGCGGCGGCCAACGTGCGTAAGGCGCGCAGCGTCATTCGCCCGCCGCGTCCTTGTCGCCGGTTTCCTTGCCCGACTTGTCGTCCTTGCCCTTGAGCGGCGTATTAAAGTCGCGCATCAGGTTATTGCGGTCACGTTCGGTCTTGAACAGCTCCACGCGCGACTGCGTCGGCTTGCGCGGCCAGGCGTTGTTGCTGGTGTCGATGTCGGCGGTTTCCCAATACGGGTCCTGCACCAGACCGACCATCGGCTCGTCGGTGACGATCAACTTGGTGATCTTCTTCGGCGAGAAGCGCCACACTTCGGCGGGAACGCGCTCGATGTACTTCTTGCCGCTCTTGAGTTCAATCTCCAGCACCAGCGGCATCACCAGGCCGCCGATGTTCGAGAAGTCCACCAGATACAGGTGCTTGCCCTGGTCCAGCAGCTTCTTCTCCCACGGCTCCAGCTTCTCGATCGCTTCCGCGTAGCTGTTGCGGTCCTTGTTGGTGACGGTGAACTCGTCATGCTCGTTGTAGAAATCCTTCAGCTCCGGATGGCTGTCCAGCCGCTTGGGCATGGCCTTGTTCAAGCGCTGCGACACCGAAACCGGCTCCGCCTCCTTCTGCGCCTTCTTCCAGGCCTTTTCCTTTTCCGGGTCCTTGGTGCTCACACCGTATTCGCTGATGCCGTCGACACTGATGTCGACCGCGTCGGTGGTGTAGAACCAGCCGCGCCAGAACCAGTCAAGGTCGGTGCCGGAGGCGTCTTCCATCGTGCGGAAGAAATCGGCCGGGGTGGGGCGCTTGAACTTCCAGCGGTTGGCGTACTCCTTGAAGGCGTAGTCGAACAATTCACGTCCCAGGATGGTCTCGCGCAGGATGTTGAGCGCGGTGGCAGGCTTGGCGTAGGCGTTGTTCCCGAACTGCAGCAGCGACTCCGAGTTGGTCATGATCGGCACCTGGTTCTGGCTGCGCATGTAGTCAACGATGTTGCGCGGCTCGCCGCGGCGCGACGGATAGTCCTGCTCCCACGCCTGTTCGGCCAGGTATTGCACGAAGGTGTTCAGGCCTTCATCCATCCAGGTCCACTGGCGCTCGTCCGAGTTGATGATCATCGGGTAGTAGTTGTGGCCCACCTCGTGGATGATCACGCCGATCAGGCCATACTTGGTCTGCTGCGACCAGGTCAGCGCGCCGGTCTTCTTGTCCTTGGTCGGACGCGGACCGTTGAACGAGATCATTGGGTATTCCATGCCGCCCACCGGGCCGTTGACCGAGATCGCCGTTGGATACGGGTAGTCGAAGCTGTACTTGTTGTACTGCTCGATGGTGTGGATGATGGCCTGGGTGCTGTACTGGCCCCACAACGGATTGCCTTCCTTCGGATAGTAGGACATCGCCATCACGTTGCTGCCGTCCTTTTTGTAGCCCTGCGCGTCCCAGATGAATTTGCGGCTAGACGCCCACGCGAAGTCGCGCACGTTGGCGGCCTTGTAGTGCCAGGTCTTGGTGGCGGTGCTGACCGATTTCTCCGCCTTCTCCGCTTCTTCCTGGGTGACGATGAGTACCGGCTTGGTGGCGGTCTTCGCCTTGGACAGGCGGTCGCGCTGTGCCGCGCTCAGTACCTCGCCGGGATTTTGCAGGTCGCCGGTGGAGGCGACCACGTGGTCGGCCGGGACGGTCAACTGGACGTCGTAGTCGCCGAATTCCAGCGTGAACTCGCCGGCGCCGAGGAACTGTTTGTGCTGCCAGCCCGTCACGTCGTAATAGGCCGCCATGCGCGGGAACCATTGGGCGATTTCGAACAGGTCGTTCTTGTCTTCCTCGAAGCTCTCGTAGCCGGAACGGCCGCCGAGCACTTTTTGCTCGTTGATGTTGTAGGACCAGTCGATATTGAAGGCGTAGCTCTGACCCGGTTTCAATGGCGTTGGCAGGTCGATGCGCATCATCGTGCGGTTGATCACGTACTTCAGCGGCTGGCCGCCGGCGCTCACGCTCTTGATCTTGAAGCCGCCGTCGAAGTCACGGCCCGCCAGCACACCGCGCAAACCTTCGAACTTGTAGCCGTCGTCCGGCGTCGGCGGCTTGGTCCACGCTTCGCGCGACGGCTGCGTCATCATCATGCGCGCATCGGAGTCTTTTTTGTAGATGTTCTGGTCCAGCTGCACCCACAGGTAGCTGAGCGTATCGGGGGACTTGTTGTGGTAGCGGATTTGCTCGCTGCCGGTGAGCGAACGTTTGGCTTCGTCCAGGGTGGCGCGGATGGTGTAGTCCGCGCGCTGCTGCCAGTAGGCGGCGCCGGGGGCGCCGGAGGCGGTGCGGTAGGTGTTGGCGCTGGGGAGAACCTCGTCCAGCTGGCGGAACTTGTCATCGAAAGGTTCCGCCGCGAATGCGGACACCGTCAAGCAAATGGCGACGAAGCCGAATGTTTTGCGCATATTCTGTGTTCCTGATCTTTGTCAGAAGAAAAGGAACTAGTGTATAGCAAGTTTTCAAAGTATCACCGGCAGATACAATAAAATACAATCGATGATACGGTTTATATTATTTACGTGAACCGTGCTCGCCGCCGCCTGTTTTGGTCAGTGTTTTTTTTGCATCTGGGCGTCCTGGAACTGGAAGCGGGCGTCGTCGTTGGCGGTGACGGCGCGCGATGTCGCGTCCAGGTGCATCACGCGGGAACCCGCGCCGCTGCTGGCTTGAGGCCATTCCGGCAGGCCCGCGCCATTCGGATTGCCGGTCTTGATGAAGTTGGCGAAGTAGCCTTGCATCACGGTCGACAGTGCGCGGTCTTCGTCGGTCCACGCATATACTTTATTCAGGTTCAGGTTACCCATGGCGTATTCGATTTCGGCCGAGTGGGCTGCGCCCTGGTCGCCGGGACGTGGGCGGCTGTAGTAATAACGATACACAGGCTTGCCGCTGGTGCGGGCGTGCGTGTCGATCCACTTCCAGGTACCGTAGTTGATGAAGCGGTCGCTTGCCAGCGCGGTTGCCGCTTGGGCGACGTCGCCGCTGTAGGCCTGCTGCGCGGCCGCCGCTTGGTCGCCGTAGAGTTTTTGCAGCGCGGCGGCGAAGTTCTCGGTCGTCGGCTCGCTATCGCCCAGGATCTGCTTGTAGTGGCCTTCTTGCGAATTCCAGCCTGCCAGCAGCGGTATGCGCGCCTGTTTGCCGTCGGCGTACAAGGAAGTAGGGAGATTCGGCAGCACATAGCCGTCTTGCACCGCGAAGAACCATGTTCCCGGTTTTTTTGTCGCATCCAGCAGCTGCTGTGCGGGCATGGCGCGCAAGGCGGCCAGCGTCGGCGCGCCTGCCGATTCCGCAAAGGCGGCGCCAATCTTCTCGGCCATCGCCAGCGGCTGCGGCGCCGCGCCAAGCAGGGCGCCGCTCTCGCCGATCGCGCCGGCGATCAAATCCTTGGCCATAGGGTTGATCATCTGCGCGCTGACCGAGAATGAGCCGGCCGATTCGCCGGCGATGGTCACGCGCGACGGGTCGCCGCCGAAGGCCGAGATATTATCCTTCACCCATTTCAGCGCCGCCGCCTGGTCCATCAAGCCGTAATTGCCCGATGCCTTGTTCGGCGATTCCGCAGTTAGTTCGGGATGCGCCAGGAAGCCGAACACGTTGAGGCGGTAGTTGACGGTCAAGGTGACGATGCCTTTGGCCGCCATGCTCTCGCCGTCATAACGGGGCTCGGAGCCGTCGCCGGTGGCGAAACCACCGCCGTAGAAGTACACCAGCACCGGCAGCTTTTCTTTCGCGGATTTGGCAGGTGTCCAGACGTTCAGGTACAGGCAGTCCTCGCCCATGCCGTCGGAGCGGAACACCATGTCGCTATACAGCGGCAGCTGCATGCCGCGCGGGCCGAAATGGTCGGCCTTGCGCACGCCTTTCCACTTTTGCGCCGGCTGCGGCGCCTTCCAGCGCAAATCGCCCACCGGCGGCGCGGCGAACGGGATGCCTTTATAGGATGCCACGCCGGAGGCCTCCAGCGTGCCTTGCACCACGCCCGTGGCGGTGGTGGCGCGCGGCGCGCTGGCCGCCGCAGCGTAGGCGGTGAGGGAAGAGGTGAAAACGCCGGAGGCGACCAGCAGCAAACCGAATTTATTCATGTCTTTTTTGGCCAAAAAGGAAGGAGTGGCAACTATAGCTGGAAGCCCTTCCATTGGCGACCGATTTTCGATTTCGCGGCCGTTCGGCGAGGGTGTGATAGCGAACATACATTGCGTTTAGGCATTGTTAGGATGGCTCATCGAACTCATCAATAACGAGGCAAACATGGCAAACGCAAATCAAGTACTGGTCGTCGACGACAATATCGACGTGGTGGAGTCGTTATCGGCGCTGCTACAGTGCCACGGCTACGAGACGTCGGCCGCGCACAATGGTTACGAGGCGTGCGACTCGGTGCGCGATGCGATGCCGAAGGCGATCATCATGGATCTGGGGATGCCGTGGATGGATGGCTACGGCGCGGTGCGGGCGATACGTCGCATGCCCGGGACGCAGGCCTTGCCGATCATCGCGTTGAGCGGTTCGGCCGATAGCGAGTCGGCGCGAAAAGCTGTTGCGGCCGGGTTCACCCACCATTTTTCTAAACCGCTCAATTTCGAGCATTTGAATCAGTATCTGGCGAGTCTGAATTAATTCGCTGGCGGTCCGCAAATGGCGGATTACGCTGCGCTAATCCGCCCTACGTGATTGTGTTGTACATTGAGCATCCGATTCGTCGCGGAGACACGTAGGGCGGATTAGCCGGAACGGCGTAATCCGCCGTGATCCGCCTGCGGCTTAACGCAAGGTCTCGGTCAGCACCCGTCCCTCGGCGCCTGCCGGCGGGCGCACCCGGAGGATGTTGGCCAGGGTCGGCGCGATGTCGACCACTTCCGCGTACTGGCCGTAGTTACCAGGCTTGACCCAGCGTTTGCCCATGATCAGAAGCGGCACATTGGTGTCATACGCGTACGGCGAACCGTGCGTGGTGCCGGTGTCGCCGTAGCCGAAGTACCAGTATGGCTTGGTGACCACGATCAAATCGCCCGACGCCTCACGGTTCCACGCGCGGCGCATCAACGTCGCCATGCGCGTGCCTTGCACCGCGCCGCTTTCGAACTGCGTGCGGGTAAATACGTCGGCGATGCCTTTTTGCTGCAGCAGGAATTGCGTAGCGGCGTTTTCCACGTCCTCGCGACGCAGGCCGCTCTTGTCGATCTGCGCGTAGTCCAGGTGCACGCTAGGCAGGGACCATACGGTCAGCAGCTTGGCGCCGCCGAATTTATCCGACAGGTGCTTGCCCAGATCCTTCATCAGCTGATCGCCCTTGATGCGCTGCGCATCCAGATGACGCGATTGCGAGAATTCGGCCGTGTTGGCGAATCCGTGGTCGGCCGTCAGCACCACCAGCACATTGTCCATGCCCACCCGCTTGTCCAGATAGGTGAAGAACTGCGCCAGCATGCGGTCTACCCGCTGCAAATGGTCGTGCGACAGTTTGCTCTCCGGGCCGAAGGCGTGGTTCACATAATCGTGCGCCGACAGGCTGACGCCCAGCAGATCCGGCACGCCGGCCGGATTGCGGCCGAGGTTTTCGCCCTCGATCGCTGCTTGCGCGAAGTCCAGTGTCAATTGATCGAGGAACGGACCGGTTTTCAGGTTGTTGTAGTAGCCGGCGTCGATCTTGCCGCTCTCGCTGTAGTAAGTGTAGGGCAGGCGGTTGTGGCCACCCGGCTTGGCCGGGGTCAGTTCCTCGCTGGCGTCGCCGGCGTATGCCGCTTCCGGCAGCAGCGGCGTCCACGCCTTGCCGTAGTAGCGGTCCTGCGGCTTGGTCGCCTGGTACGCCTGCACCCAAGCCGGGTGCGATTTCATATAGAAGGTGCTGCTGGCGAAATTGCCGGTTTGTTCCATGTACATATACGCGGTGCCGGTTTTACCCGCCAGCAGAATCGCGCCGCGATCCTTGCCCGAGACGGCGACGACCTTGCTACGGTCACCGGTTGCGTAGCGCAGCTGGTCGCCCAGCGTGTCGACCCGCAGCTTGGTCGGCGCGGTGCCGTCGCTTGGATCGGTGTGCTCGCCGATGTAGGTGTAGTTGGTGTCTTCGGTGCAGTAGACCGATTTTTTGGTCACCGGGTCGATCCAGTTGTTGCCGACGATGCCGTGGACGTAGGGGTAGGCGCCGGTCAGCACGGCGCTATGGCCGATCGCGGTGACCGTCACGCCGTGCGCCTGGTGCGCGTTGCTGAACGAGGCACCCTGGTCCAGCAGCCGGCGGAAACCGCCCTCGCCGAATTGGTCGCGGTAGCGCTGCACCTGTTCATTCGGCAGCCCGTCCACCACCAGTACGACGACCAGCTTGGGCTGGGTGGCGGCGGTGGCCTTGGTGGCCTTGGCGGCCGGCGCGGCGATGGCGCCGGCGTGCAGGGCAAAACAGGTGGTCGCGATCGCGAGTACGGGCAGGGACAGTTTCTTCGTCATGTTGATTCGTCGTCAGGTGAGAGGTAGGCAAAACCGCATGGATATCGTGCGCCCCGGTATGCTACATCATTCTTGTGACTATGACATGACCGGATTGAAGGCCGGGCTATAGCGATTCACGTATATACGAGATGCCGCAACGGTCGTAGACGTCGTAAATCGTATTGAGCATATTGCGCAACTCCTCCGAGGTGTCCATCTTGCGGACGCTGAACATCACCGGAGATACCGCGTGGCGGTCGGTGAGGGCGCGGTAGGCGACGTTGTTACGCTTCATGCCTTGTACACTGTCCGGCACCACGGCCACGCCTTCGCCGGCGGCGACCAGGCCGATGGCGATCTGCAGTTCGCGCACCTCCATGATCTTGTGCGGCAGGATGGAGCGTTCGCTGAACACGCCCAGCACCTGGTCGGCGAAGCTGGGGCGCGGCGCCTTGGGATAAACGATCAGCGTTTCCATTAACAGGTCCACCAGGCTGAGAGGGGTGTCCGACAGCGCCAGCGGATGCCCAGCCGGCAGCGCGACGATCAGCCGCTCCTCACGCAGCACGATGCGGCGGATATTCGGGTCTTCGCTCTTCACCCGGCCGAAGCCGACGTCGATGATCCCTTCCTTCAGTGCCTTCAACTGCTGCATCGTCGTCATCTCGTGAAAGGTCACTTCCACCGTCGGATACTGCTCGCGGAAGTGCCGCACGATGTCCGGCAGAAGGCCGTACAAGGTCGATGCGACAAACCCCATCGACAGCGAGCGGTCGATCTTGCCCACCCGTTGCGTCATGGTTTTGAGCTCGGCCGCCTTGGCTAGCAGCTCCTGCGCGTGGGCGTGGAAGAAGGTCCCGGCCTCGGTCAGGCGCAGCGGACGCGATCCCTTTTCGATCAGTTCCACCCCTAGTTCCTCTTCCAGCTGCTGGATTTGCCGGCTTAGCGGAGGCTGGGCGATGAACAGGCGCTTGGCCGCCCGCGTGAAGTTCTTCTCCTCGGCGACGGCGACGAAATAGCGCAGGTGGCGTAGCTCCATAAACAACCCTCTTTTATACCTAATGGGTATGGAGATCATACCAACTCAGTGTTGGACGCCCCCGTTTGATGGGCATATTGTGTACCTATTCCGACTCATTATACAAATTAAATATGATCCAGAGCATAGAAGTCATCCTCGCCGACGTGCCGACGATACGCCCGCACAAGCTGTCGGTGGCGACGATGAACACGCAAACGCTGGTGCTGGTCCGGGTCCGCTGCGCCGACGGCGTCGAGGGTTGGGGCGAGGGCACCACCATCGGCGGCCTGAATTACGGCGAGGAGAGCCCGGAGAGCATCAAGGTCAATATCGACACCCATATCGCGCCGCTGCTGATCGGCATGGAGGCGAGCCAGGTGGCGAAGGCGATGGCGAAGATCCGCAAGGTCATTCAGGGCAACCGCTTCGCCAAATGCGCGATCGAAACCGCGCTGCTGGACGCGCAGGCACGCCGGCTCGGCGTCCCGCTCAGCGAGTTGCTGGGTGGCCGGGTGCGCGACGCGTTGCCCGTGGCCTGGACCCTGGCCAGCGGCGACACCGCCAAGGACATCGCCGAGGCGCAGATGATGCTGGAGTTGAGGCGTCACCGCATTTTCAAGCTGAAGATCGGCGCCCGCGCCGTCCGGGAAGACGTGGCCCACGTATTGGCGATCAAGAAGGCGCTGGGCGATGCGGTCAGCGTGCGGGTCGACGTCAACATGGCCTGGAGCGAGCTTGAAGCGGTGGAGGGGATCGCGGCGCTGGAAGCTGGCGGCGTCGATCTGATCGAGCAGCCGGTGAGGGCGGAAAACGTCGCGGCGATGGCGCGGTTGGCGCAGCGCTATGCGGTGGCGCTGATGGCCGACGAGGCGTTGCAAGGTCCGCACGATGCGCTGGCGCTGGCCAACGCCGGTGCCGCGGACGTTTTCGCGGTCAAGATCGCGCAATCGGGCGGTTTGATTCCGGCGGCGCAGGTGGCGGCGGTGGCGCAGTTGTCGGGCATCGCCCTGTATGGCGGGACGATGCTGGAAGGCGCTATCGGCACGGCCGCCTCGGCGCACCTGTTCTCGACGTTTGGCGATCTGTCGGCCGGCACCGAGTTGTTTGGGCCGCTGCTGCTGACCGAGGAATTGCTGCGAACCCCGCTGGTGTACAAGGATTTCATGTTGCAGGTGCCGACCGGCCCCGGGTTGGGTGTGGAAATCGACATCGACAAGCTCGAACGCTTGCGCCGCAAGTGATCACGTAGGGCGGATTAGCCGGAACGGCGTAATCCGCCGTCTATGCGCCGCCGACGGAGCACGTAATGGCGGATTACGCTTCGCTAATCCGCCCTACGTGGATCCTAGGTCTTTTAGATGTATTAGAGGAGACAAATATGCTGTTCCACGTCCGTATGGATGTCCAACTGCCACCGGCCATGCCGGCGGCGCAGGCGGACGAACTGAAAAAGACCGAACGCGAACTGGCGCAAAGCCTTCAGCGCAGCGGCAAATGGCGCCACCTGTGGCGCATCGCCGGGCAGTACGCCAACGTCAGCATGTTCGATGTCGACAGCGTCGACGAACTGCACGCGCTACTGACCTCGCTGCCGCTGTTCCCGTATATGCAAATCGAAGTAATGCCCATGTGCCGCCATCCGTCCTCGATCCGCGACACCGACGCCTGACCTACACGATCACACAACAAGGAGACTAGCATGACCCATAACGAAATCGACACCCTGGTAAAGAGCTGGATCATCGACACCGCCACCGGCCCGGTGAACCCGCGCGTGCAACAGGTGGTGTTCGGCCTGGTGAGCGCGCTGTGCAAAACCATCGAAGATATGGACATCCAGTCCAGCGAATTCTGGAGCGGACTGGAATATCTGCGTGAATCGGCCGTGCGCAACGAGCTTGGCCTGTTGGCGCCCGGCCTGGGACTGGAACGCTTCCTCGACATCCGCGCCGATGAAGCCGAAGCGAGGGCCGGACTGGCGGGCGGTACCCCGCGCACCATCGAAGGCCCGCTGTACGTGGCCGGGGCGCCCGAAAGCAAAGGCTTTGCGCGCCTCGACGACGGCACCGAAAGCGACAAGGCCGAAGTCCTGTTCATGCAGGGCACCGTGCGCGACGAGCAGGGTGTGCCGGTCGCCGGCGCCAAGGTCGAGGTCTGGCACTGTAACCTGATGGGCGGCTACTCGTTCTTCGACCAGACGCAATCGCCGTTCAACCTGCGCCGCACCATCATCGCCGATGGCGAGGGCCGCTACCAGTTCCGCAGCATCCTGCCGGTCGGCTACAGCTGCCCGCCGGATGGCACCACCCAGCGCCTGCTCGATCAACTGGGCCGCCACGGCCACCGCCCCGCGCACATCCACTTCTTCATCAGCGCCGAAGGCCAGCGCAAGCTGACCACCCAGATCAACATCGACGGCGACGAGTTCCTGTGGGACGATTTCGCCTTCGCCAGCCGCGAGGGCCTGGTGCCTGCCGTGCGCAAGGTGACCGAGCCGGCCGCCATCGCGGCCAAGGGGCTGGATCAGCCGTACTCCGAAATCGACTTCGATTTCCGCCTGTACGCCGAACGCCAGCAGGCGCCGGCGG
Organism: Oxalobacteraceae bacterium OTU3CAMAD1; assembly: GCA_024123915.1. Taxonomy (NCBI): domain Bacteria; kingdom Pseudomonadati; phylum Pseudomonadota; class Betaproteobacteria; order Burkholderiales; family Oxalobacteraceae; species Oxalobacteraceae bacterium OTU3CAMAD1. Next base: position 3,107,656 of record CP099650.1, read on the forward strand.
CCGAAGTGCAGCGCGTGCGCGTCGCCGCCTGAGGGGAGATGCGATCATGATTCCGATTCACGTCGAGAAGAAGGCCGGGCCGAAGAACCTGGACAACTATCTGGTCGAAGACCACGAAAAGGGCGATTACCGCCTCCATCGCAGCGCCTTCACCGATCCCGAGCTGTTCGAACTGGAGATGAAGCATATCTTCGAGGGTAACTGGATTTACCTGGCCCACGAAAGCCAGATCCCGAACAACAACGATTACTACACGACGCACATCGGCCGCCAGCCGGTGTTCATCGCGCGCAATCGCCAGGGCGAGCTCAATGCCTTCATCAACGCCTGCACCCACCGTGGCGCGCAGCTGTGCCGCCACAAACGCGGCAACAAGGCCACCTACACCTGCCCGTTCCACGGCTGGACCTTCAACAACAGCGGCAAGCTGCTGAAAGTGAAGGACCCGGAAGGCGCAGGCTATCCGGATTGCTTCAACAAGGAGGGCTCGCACGACCTGAAGAAGGTCGCGCGTTTCGAGAGCTACAAGGGCTTCCTGTTCGGCAGCCTGAATGACGACGTGCTGCCGCTGGCCGAGTTCCTGGGCGAGGCGGGCAAGATCATCGACATGATCGTCAACCAGTCGGCCGACGGGTTGGAAGTGTTGCGCGGTTCGTCCACCTACACCTTCGAGGGCAACTGGAAACTGCAGGCAGAGAATGGCGCCGATGGCTATCACGTCTCGGCGGTGCACTGGAACTATGCGGCCACCACCAACCGCCGCAAGGACCTGAACGAAGTCCGGCCGGACAATATCCGCGCCATGGACGCCGGCAATTGGGGGAAGCAGGGTGGCGGCTTCTATGCCTTCGATCATGGCCACCTGCTGTTGTGGACCCAGTGGGCCAATCCGCAGGACCGGCCCAACTATCCGAAGCGCGCCGAATACGCCGAGCAGTTCGGCGGCGCCACGGCCGACTGGATGATCGAGCGCTCGCGCAATTTATGCCTGTACCCGAATGTGTACCTGATGGACCAATTCGGCTCGCAAATCCGTTTGCTGCGCCCGATCTCTGTCGACAAGACCGAGGTGACGATCTACTGCATCGCGCCGAAGGGCGAATCCGACGAGGCGCGCGCGCGGCGCATCCGCCAGTACGAGGACTTCTTCAACGTCAGCGGCATGGCCACGCCGGACGATCTGGAGGAATTCCGCGCCTGCCAGCAAGGCTACAACGGCCGCGCGCTGGAATGGAACGACATGTGCCGGGGCTCGACGCACTGGGTACAGGGCGCCGACGCGGCAGCCAGGGAAATCGGCCTGGCGCCCGTCCTGAGCGGCGTCAAGACCGAGGACGAGGGCTTGTACACAATCCAGCACCGTTATTGGCTGGACGTGATGAAAAAGGCGATCAAGGCCGAAGGAGAGGCGGCATGATCGACAAAATCAGCGCCTTCCTCTACAAGGAAAGCCGTCTGCTGGACGACAAGCAGTGGGACGAGTGGCTGGAATGCTACCACCCGGACGCGCAGTTCTGGATGCCGGCGTGGGACGACGACGATGAATTGGTCAGCGATCCGCAGCGCGAGATCTCGCTGATCTACTATCCGACCCGCCAGGGCCTGGAGGACCGCGTGTTCCGCATCAAGACCGAGCGCTCCAGCGCCACGATGCCGGACACCCGCACCAGCCACAATATCGCCAACGTGGAAATCGAGTCCTGCGAGGATGGCCGCTACACGGTGCGCTTCAACTGGCACACGCTGAGCCATCGTTACAAGACGGACTTCAGCTACTTCGGCATGTCGCGCTACGTCATCGATTTTTCCGGCGAGCGCCCGCTGATACTCAATAAGTACGTGGTGCTCAAAAACGATTACATCAACCAGGTGATCGACATCTACCACTTATAACACCAGGAGACGACGATGAGCTACAACATCGCCCTGCAGTTCGAGGACGGGGTGACCCGCTTCATTTCATGCAACGAGAATGAAAAGCTGGCCGACGCGGCCTACCGGCAGAAGGTCAACATTCCGCTGGATTGCCGCGACGGCGCCTGCGGCACCTGCCGTGGCTTCTGCGAGTCCGGCCGCTACGACATGCCGGAATCGAGCTATATCGAGGACGCGCTGGAGCCGGAAGACGCGGCGAAGGGCCACGTGCTGGCGTGCCAGATGAAGCCGACGTCGGACTGCGTGGTGCGCATCCCGGCCACGTCGGCCGCCTGCAAGACGGGCGTGTCGCGCTACACCGGCAACCTCGGTGAGGTGAAGCAGCTTTCCAGCACCACCATCGGCTTCTCTATCAAACTGGATGCGGCGGCCAGCCTGGACTTCCTGTCCGGCCAATACGTCAATGTCGACGTGCCGGGCACCACGCTGACGCGTTCCTATTCCTTCAGCTCCCCACCGGGCGGTCGGCAGGTCGATTTCGTCGTTCGCAATGTGCCGAACGGCCGTATGAGCGAGTTCCTGTCGCACCAGGCCACGGCCGGGCAGGCGATCAGCTTCTCCGGGCCGTATGGTAGCTTCTATCTGCGCGAGGTGGCGCGGCCCTTGCTGCTGCTGGCCGGTGGCACCGGCATCGCGCCGTTCCTGTCGATGCTGGCGGTGCTGGCGGCGTCTGGCTTCACCCAGCCGGTGCGCATGGTGTTCGGCGTGACCAACGATGTGGATTTGGTCGGGCTGGAGGCGCTCGAACGCATCGCCGCCGCGCATCCGCAATTCACCTACCGCACCTGCGTGGCGGCGCCGGAAAGCGCGCATCCGCGCAAAGGCTACGTCACGCAGCATGTGGACGAGGAATGGCTCAATGGCGGCGATGTCGATGTCTACCTGTGCGGACCCGTACCGATGGTCGACGCGGTCAAGCGCTGGCTGGGCGAGTGCGGCGTCACACCGGCCAACTTCTACTTCGAGAAATTCTCGGCCAGCAGCGAGGTGGCGGCATGACGCGCGCGCGACGTTTCGAAGGCCGCACGGTGATCGTCACCGGCGCGGCGCAGGGGATCGGGCGCGGCGTTGCGCTGGCGCTGGCGCAGGAGGGCGCACAACTGGTGTTGGCCGACCGCTCGCAACTGATCGAAGAGGTGCTGGCTGAGGTGCGCGCAGACGGCGCGAAGGCGGTCGCCGTCAACGTCGACCTGGAAACGTGGGAGGGCGCGGAAAACATGGTGGCCGCCGCGCTGGCGGCGTTTAGCGCGGTCGATGTGTTGATCAACAATGTGGGCGGCACCATCTGGGCCAAGCCTTTCCAGGAATACGCGCCCGAGCAAATCGAGGCCGAGATCCGCCGCTCGCTGTTTCCGACGATGTGGTCGTGCCGCGCAGCGCTGCCGCATATGGTGGGGCGGCAGCGCGGCGCCATCGTCAACGTGTCGTCGATCGCCACCACCGGTATTTATCGCGTGCCTTACTCCGCCTCCAAGGGCGGCGTCAACGCGATGACGGCGGCGCTGGCGATGGAACATGCGCAGGACGGCATCCGCGTCAACGCGGTGGCCACCGGCGGCACGGAGGCGCCGCCGCGCAAGGTGCCGCGCAATCCGCAGCCTTTGAGCGAACAGGAACAGCGCTGGTACCAGGGCATCGTCGACCAGACCATCGCCAGCAGCTGGATGCACCGCTATGGCAGCATCGCGGAGCAAGTCAATGCGATCCTGTTCCTGGCGTCGGACGAAGCGTCGTACATCACCGGCACGGTTTTGCCGGTCGGTGGCGGCGACCAGGGGTAGCCCATGCCGGTCGCAAATGGAATCCATTACGAAACCGAGGGCTTGCCGGGCCTGCCGGCGCTGATCTTCTCCAATTCGCTCGGCACGACACTGGAGATGTGGGACGCGCAGGCGCGCGAATTCGGCAAGCACTATCACGTGATCCGTTACGACACGCGCGGACATGGCCGCTCGTCCAGTCCCGCCGGCCCGTACACGCTGGCGCAGCTGGGCGGCGACGTGCTGGCGCTGATGGACTATCTGAGTATCAGCCATGCGCACTTTTGCGGGCTGTCGATGGGCGGCTTGACCGCGCAGTGGCTCGGTGTGTATGCGTATGACAGAATGGACAAGCTGGTGATCGCCAATTCCGCCGCGCGCGTCGGCACGGCGGATGGCTGGGGACAGCGCGCACGGACGTCGCGCGAAGAGGGATTGGCCGGCATCGCCGATGGCGCGGCCGGCCGCTGGTTCACGCCGGATTTCATCGCCCGCGAGCCCGAGCAGGTGGCGGCGCTGGTCGAGACCATCCGGCAGGGCAGTGCGGACGGCTACGCCGCCTGCTGCGAAGCGCTGGCCGTGGCCGATCTGCGCGATCAAATCCACACGATACCCAACGCGACCTTGATCATCGCCGGATCGCAAGACCCGGTGACGACCACAACTGACGCCGCCTTCATGCAGCAACAGATAAAGGACGCGGCCACCGTCACGCTGGCCGCGTCCCATATCTCGAACATCGAAGCGCCTGAAGCCTTCAACCAGGCGCTTGCGACCTTCCTTCGGTAGTTATCAAGGTTGCGGGTCCCAACCCGCGCCGCCGTTCCAGGCCGCGAAAACCAGCGCGCGGTTGGCGAAACCGGCGGCGACATCCGAGGCGCTCAGTTGGAAGCCGCCCACGCGCGCCGCCAGGTTGATCGGATCGCCGCCCAACGTGGTGCTGCCGTACTCTCGCCAGCCGCTGGCGGCCGTCGGCACGACCGGATTTGGCGCCGGTTGGCCGTTGACGCCAGCGCCTGCCCAACCGGCTGCGGCAACATGGCTATCCATCTTCGTGTTGATGAAGGCGATGTTGTCCCACGTCGCGGTGCCGCCCGGGCTGCGCGCCAGCCAGGTGGCGCCGTCCGGCACGTCGCCGTGCAGGGGGCCCGGACCGGGACCGTGCGTCAACCGGCTGTTAAGGAAGACGAAGCCCTTGTCCGTGGCGTTGGGCACGCGCGCCTGCAAGATGTAGCCGCCGCCGGTGGCGCTGGTGGTGTCGCCAACGGAGCGGATCTCGCTTTCCTCGAACAGGGCCGCGCGGCTGCCGCCCCAGATGAAGTCCACATTCCCCGCCACCAGGCTGCGGTAGAACCAGGCATAGCCCTTCAGGTTCAACGTATCCTGCTCGCTGAGGAAGGCGGCGTTCTTCGCCACCAGCCGGCCGCTGTCGTTGTTGAAGTAGATCGCCTCCGCCTGCGCCGAGATGGCGCTGGAACGCAGCGTCGTGTTGCGCAACGTGAGCGTGTCGATGGTCAGGATGTCCGCCGCCTCCACCAGCATCACCGAACGGCCGCCGGATGTCGCCGAGCTGTCGGGCGACTGGCTGCCGCCGGTGCCGCTATTCAGGCTGTCGTAGTTGGTGTACTGGATGACGGCGCCGTCGCGGCTTTCGCCGACGATGGTGACGTTGTTCTTGCCCCGCAGGTAAAGCAGTTCCGTGTACGTGCCGTTGCGCACCGTGATTGTCAGCGGATCGTTGGCCGCCACGTCCTTCATGGCGTAATTGAGCGCCGCCTGCACGGTGCTGAAGTCGGCGTCGTCGGCCGCGCCCACGGTCACGCTGGCGCTGCCCGGCGCCGGTCCCGCCGTGCGGGTGGTGAACGACCAGTCGCCCAGTTTGCCGATGCCGACGAACGGTATGCCGCCCAGCGAGGCGCCGGTGAACACGCCGTTGGAGATGGCGACATAGTATTCCGTGCCGTATTCAAGCTTGTTGCTGTGCGGTTTGATGGTCACCGTGTTGCCGTTGATGGTGATCGGCGTGGTATTGACCTTGCGGATCGCCGCCTGGCCGGCGTAGCCCAGCATGTCGGTCTCGCCGGACAGGCGGATGACATCGACCAGCGCGTCGTCGGCCTTGCGGAAGATGCGGATGCTGCCGCCCGCACCCAGCGTCGGCGGGCTGTCGAAGGTCACTTTGAGCGCGGAATCGACGTGGGCCGATGGCGCGGCGGCGGCCGGTTGCGTGGCGCCGTTCAACGGGTAGGCTTGCGACGGCTGCACGAACTGGGGGCTGATGGTGGCCGCGATGGTCCGCTGCAGCGTGGGGTCCGAGCCGCTGGTGACGGTGATGGTCGCGGTGCCCGCGCCGACCGGCGTGATGGTCAACTTGCCATCGCTGGTGGCGACGGCGGCCACGCCCGGTTTGCTGGAAACCGCATTGAAGGTGTCAGCCGCGCCATCCGGCTTGACGGCGTTGACGTTGACGGTCAGCGGCGTGTCGCCCACTTCGGCGATGTAGGTCAGCGACGCCGGATTGAGCGTCAGCTGCGAGGGCTTGAGCGATGGGTCGCCGATGCGCACGTCGTCGATCTGGAACGACTTGTTGGTTGTGTACAGGCCGACCAGGCCGCGCTCCGCGAACGAGGCGTCGGTGACGGTGCCCAGCGCTTCGCCATCCAGGTAGACCGTCAGCGAGGTGCCGATCATTTCGAAGCGCACGGTGTAGAACTGCGCATCCATCGCGATGGGCTTGCGCACCTGTTTGGGACGGGACAAGGTGGCGTTCAGCATGCGGGCGATTTCGACCTGCGTAGTGGCGGTGCTGTTCTGCACATTCAAGCCGCCGCCATACCAGTTGGTCGCGTCCTTGTAGCGGGTGATCAGATACAGCTGCTTGTTGCCGGTGGTGCTGTTGGTCATCGGCTTGATGCGTGCCTCGACGTAGTAGTCCGCCGATGGCACGGCGCCCAGCGCGCTTGGCTTGAGCAGCGCCAGCACGCCGCCGGTCGATGCGGCGGTGTACTGCATCACCAGATTGGTCGCGCCGACGCTTTCCGCCTTGACGCTAAAGCTGCCGTTGGCGCCCGCGACCGGCAACAGGTTCCAGTTGGCGGTGCCGCCGTTCTGGAAGTCGTCGCAGAAGTAAAGGCCCGACGGCGGGCAGTTCAGGGTAACGGTGGCGTCGGGCGTGACGTCGCCGCTGCCGCTGATGGCGGTCGACAGCTTGCCGCCGCCGGACTGCGCCAGCGCATTGGCCTTGACCAGCGCCAGCGGACGCGCCGCATAGGCATACGGCGTCGTGAAGGCGACGCCGTTCGGCACCGAGCATCCGGTCAGCGTGGCGCCGTTGAGCGCCGACCCGGTGTCCTTGAAGGCGCCGGGGACGGTGCCGCCTATTGGTTCGATGACATCGTCGCAGCGGACAGGAACGCCGGCGGCGCCGGCGATGTCGAACACGTTATTGTGCGACACGATCTGCGACGCGTGGCCCACGCCGATCGAATATTCGTGTGGATAGACCGGGTTCGCCTTGCTGCCGACGAAGTAGTTGTTGAACATGTGGATCTGGCCATAGCGCACACGCGGCGCGCGGCTGACGATGTCGCGGAAGACGTTGTTGCTAAAGCTGATACGCAGCTTGCCCGCGTCTGCCGGGTCGTTGTCGCTGGAACCAATCAGGTTGTTTTTACGGTGCTGGCCGAAGACGTTGTACGACACCGTCACCAAGTCCGACGCCTTGGTGATGTCGACAGCCCCGTCGTGGCACTGCTTGATCTGGCCATTCTCGATCGGCAGTTTGTCGTCGGTCATGGCGCCGTCGGTAAAGGTGTTGTGATCGATCCAGACGTGATCCGAGGTGGTCACGCCGATGGCGTCGAAGGCCGCATTCCAGTTGCCAAGCGCGCCGTCGTTCGGGTCCCAGATCGGACCGACATCGCAGGGGTTGACGATCTTCAGGTTGCGCACGATGACCTGGGACACGCCGGCGACGACGATATGGCCGTTGACGATGCCGGCGCCGGCGCCTTCGCCGATCAGGGTGGTGTTGCTGGGCAGGCGTATCAGCCCCCGGCTGGCCTGGTCGCCGGTGTTCGCGAACGGAACGCCTTCGCTCATGTCGATGGTGCCGCGCAGCTTGACGATCTTGGGGTTGGCGGCGCCGCGCCGCAGCGCCGCCAGCAGCTCGGCGCGATTGGTGGCGGTGTAGATCTGCGACGGGATCGCAGCGGAACCGCCGACGGTGCCGCCGGCCTGGCCGGCGAAGCCGTCGGCGGGCGCCGTTTGCAGCGCGGGATCGATGGCGGCGGCGCCGGCGGCGGTTGCGGCCATCAGCGACAGCAGGACGGGCAATGAACAGGACAGGCGTAACGCGGCCCTGAAGCGAGTCAGTTTCATGTAAAGCTCCTTGTAAAAGGGCGTTGTTAGCGTGGCGACGTGCCGGTATTGCTGCCACCGGAGCGGCGACGGCGGGCCAGCATGCCGACGCCGGCCAGGCCCGCCATCATCATCCAGGCGGTTGCCGGTTCAGGCACCGCCGCCACCGGTCCTTGCAAGGCGATCCGGGTGGTCAGCGCGCTGAAATCGCCGTTCCACGTCACATCGGACAGATCGATCGAGATGGTGTGGCCGTTGACGATGTTCAGCACCGGCATGCCGGTGGTGATGCCCGCATCGAGCACGCTGAAGCCGACGATGGGCGCGGCCAGGGTGGTGCCGAAATCGAAGGTGGCGCTGTAGGCGCCGACGGGGAGGGCGCCGTTGTTGAAGATGGTCAGGCGGCCGTCGGGCGCGAAATCGAATCCCAGCAGGAAGTCGCTGGTGAGGAATTCGGTGCCAGGCTCGATCGGATCGAGACCGCTGACATTGCTGCCCGCTTCATCGGCGAACAGGTGGTCGGCGCCCAGCATGCCGCCGGGTTGGCCGTTGTAGCTGGCGGTGATGATGGCGTTGTGCAGCGGATCGGCGCCCGCGTGCGCGGCGCCGGCGGCCAGCGCGAAACATGCGGCGGCCACGGCTTTGTGTAGTGAGGTGTGCATTTTGTCTCCAGATATTGAGTTCAACAACGCCGGTCTTTGCCGGTCGCCGATCGGCACACCTCGCGTATGCCGTGCCACCGCGAGGAGGACGCAGGAAGCGCCGAGCTCGTGGTTGGTCAAAAATCTGTCGTAAAGGTAGTGCGGAAGGTCGCGCACAGGACGGCGATGTAAGTTTGCCAATTCCTGCAATCAATTCTACGGTGGTCTGACCAATCCCGCAAGGTGGACTGGCCAATAAAACAACATCGGCTAGCACCTTGCAACTTGCATCTATGAATAGAAACTATGACAATCGAAAAGCGATAAATTTTAACGATCAGAGCAGTGTTATTTCGTGTGAAAAATCAACTATTTAGCGCTGGAACCCGCTAAAAATGGTGCCTGCGGGTAAATTTATTGATAGAATTGTGCTGTGAGGAATCTCCCAACAGGAGTCGATGATGATTATGATAAATGCCATAGGTGGCGCCACCCGGTTTGCAGCAGTTGTTGCAGAGGCCGCGCTCGACCCGAACAAAAAGCCTGATCCATCGAACGATTCGCAAAGTTTCGAGCTGAACGCATCCGTGGCCTCTTATTTGTCGCTGCCTGGGTTTAACGCGCCGACGCAAGTCGATTCCAGCGAGGCCAGCAACACCGTCAGCGCCGCCGAGAAGGCCAGCGCCATGGTCAAGGCCGTGACCGAGTCGGATGACACCGGTCTGAAGGAAGCCTTGAAACAATTCGACGACGGCCTGAAACGTCTGGCCATGCGTCCGGAAACACAGATCTTCCAGGCGAAGTTTGGCCTGGACAATGGCATGCCGGAGAACCTGGTTTCCCCCG